>CACYTP010000037.1 GCA_902777385.1 uncultured bacterium | reverse complement strand
TTTAACTATATTTTCAGCTGCATGTTTTCCGTCTGCTATCGCATTTGTAAATAATCCGGGCTTTATGGCATCGCCAATAGCGAAAACTTTAGGGTTCGGTGTTTGCATAAATTCGTTTATTTGAATTCTTGATTTTTCATCTAAATAATCTTTTGGCACAAAATCAAAAATGGGTCTATCTCCAACAGATATAATAACACTGTCAGCTTCTAAAAATCTTCCGTCTTTTAACAATACGCCTTTATCAGTTATTTTCTGCGTAAAACAGGGGTACATTATTTTTGCGCCTAATTTCTCAGCCGCTTTGATTTCTTTTTCGAATGCAGACGGTTCTTGAATATCTATTGCTGTAACGCTTTCAATACCATCTTGTTTATAAACCTCTGTTATAACATCCATTGCTGCATTTCCTGCACCATTTTTTCCCATTTTTGCAATCTTTTAAAAAGTTTAGACCTTTAATTAATCTTTCATACCCTTCAAACGGTATCACCACAGGGTTATGTCCGCCTATTGCTAATACGATGGCATCAAAATTTTGTTCCAATTTATTAAACAATTTAGGTGTGACTTTTGTTGAGGTATGAATTTTACCTTCTCCATTTACCCCCTTGAAACGCTCAAGTTCTGTTTCTAATATTTCTTTATGCAGTCTTTCTTCAGGTATTACTTGAGAAAGTTTTCCGCCGACTTTTTTATCAGCTTCAAATATCTCAACATCATATCCTTTTCTTTGTAACTGCCAAGCTGCTGAAATACCTGCAACACCTGAACCAATTATTGCAATACGTTCTTTATGTGTTATTTCTACAGGCTTTATTTTTATGTCTTTAGATAAACTACCAAGCATTTTGACATCTAAAGGTTCATCAAAACTTCCTCTTGAACAGTGGTTTAAACACAAATTAGGACAAACCTGACCACAAACACTTGCAGGAAAAGGGCTGTAATCTAAAACCAATTCAAGTGCTTCTTTAACACGTCCTGAGCGCAGAAGCGAAAATCTTTTTTGTGTCGGGATTTTAATGGGGCAATTGTATTCACAAGGTGCTGAATACGCATAATTTTTCCAATGAGGCTTGCGCAATCTTGAAACACCTGTTTGCACTAAATCATACGATTTAAAATCATCTTGAATTAAATCAGAAAATATTGAACCGCCAATTTCATCAAACCATTTGTTTACCCTGAATGTTTTTAAAGAAATATCGTTATGCTTTTGTCTTTCTTCATAAGTTTTTGCAACTATCTTATGCCATGGGGTAAATGTATTGGATTCTTGGTCAAAACTACACAGTTTGTCACAAAATTCGTCTTTGTGAATTTCTGACAAAAATATTTTTAAACCTGTTCTTAAAAATTCCCTGTCATTTTCATCTAAATCAAGCAAATATACATCATCAGATAAATTTTTAATATTTCCTCTGACGTAAATAATTCCGCCAACCATACCGACACAGGCTCTGTCGCCCAAAACTGATGACATATTTTCACAATTTAAACCGCAAACAACGGCAATTCCGCCGCCCATAAATTCAAAAGAAAAAGAGCCTGTTGAACCCAATACCCAAAGTTCAGGAGCATTAAATTTAGGGTCTTTTTTCATTAAAGCACCTGACCTTGTACCGACATTTCCGCCTATATAAATTTTCCCTGATGCCGCACAATGTCCTGTTGTGTCACCACTATCACCATTTACTACAATTTTAGCACCGCTGTTTAACCAACCTGTATCAGCAGGAGCTGAGCCGTTTACATAAATATTTGTGCCTTTTGCCCCCATAGCACCGACACGTTGACCGGGGTTTGTCAGATAAAAATTTAAATCTTCACCATTTTTAGACCAAACAGAACCTCCAATATTATGTTGTCCGCAAGCATCTATCTCAAAATCAGTAGCGCCATCTTCAATTGCGCTCCAAATCTCTTGCATTAAATTCTGCGTAGAAGTTCTTTTATCATTTTCAATTGGCGAGGGAGAAGAATTAGTTTAGCAGGAGTATTGTATTTGAAGTCTTTCCGCAACATTTTTATCAACACAAACAAGAGCATCAGATCTCCCTATCGGCAGAGTTGAATTACCAACCGGTGCAAGAAGTTTTTTGAGTTCAATATCTGTTGCACAAATGTAATTAACTATATTTTCAGCTACTCTATCAACATCAAGTCTTTGCATTAATTTTGGATTTTGTGTTGTGATTCCGATTGGGCATTTGCCTGTATTACAGCCGTTACACTTGCCAAAATCATTTCCTACACACCCTGCAATTTGAAGTATCAATTTACCTATAAACACTCCGCTTGCGCCTAAACATATCATTTTAAATGTATCTGCCGCAAGATTCCCGTTCATTCCGATTCCACCACCTGCGAAAATAGGAATTTGACCTTGTTTTCCCTGATGAACAGCAGCCAAATAGCAATCTCTCAGTTTTGAAACAATCGGATGACCTGTGTGGTTTAAAGAAATCTCGTGAGCTGCGCCCGTTCCTCCTTGCAGACCGTCAATAACAATTCATAGATAAAAACATCTTCTGAACACTTTCTTCTATCGAATAAAGTCCTTGATGGTTAGGAGGCGAAAGCAAATCAGCTTTTGGAACTCCTCTTATTTCCTGAATAAGTTTTACATTCTTTTCTGCCATCAAAAGTCCGCCGTCACCCGGTTTTGCTCCCTGACCAATTTTGATTAATATTCCTGCCGGATCTTCCTGCATATATGGCATAGAATTTATAATTCTGTTCCAACCAAAATGACCCGAAGCTATTTGAAGTATCATATATTTTAAATATTTTGACCTTAAAAGTTTGTCAGGAATTCCGCCTTCTCCTGTTGCCATTCTTATCGGGATTCCTTTAACTTCGTTTAAATAAGCTGTAGCTATTGCTATCGCTTCCCACATTCTTGGAGATAACGCGCCGATTGACATATCGGAAAACATTATTGGGTAAATTGATGTATTAATGGGTAAATGTTCATTCTTCTTTTCCTGTAACTCTCCGTTTACTAAATCAAAATCAAGATGCCGACTTTAATTTTGTCTAAGGTTCGCCCTTCAGTATGCAAATTGCTTCTTCCGCCTCTTTTAACTGACTGTGAAGTTTTAGCTCTATATCTGGTTCCAAAGATTTCGGTTTGGTTTCGGGTTACTTTTATTGCACCATTCGGGCAAACTTTTGTACAAATTCCGCACCCTCTGCAAAAGTTATTAGCATCAATAACTTGCCTTATTACAGGTATTGCTTTTTGATCTTCATCTATTTGAAAACCTTCTTCATTGGAAATTGCTCTAACCTTTTTTCTTTTTTGAACATCAACTTTAATTGCACCAAATGAACAAGCTGCAACACAATGTCCGCAAAGCATACATTTTTCACTGTCATATTCAACTATCCAAGGCAAATCATCTTTTGAAATGCTGTTTATATTTATATCTGTCATTGAGCAATCCTTTGAATATTTAAATCATTATCCACAACAACGAGTTCTCTTTCGTTTGTGTAAATGTCTTTCGTTATATCCCTGTTTGGTAATATTTCATTAGCACCGCAAACTTCTGATGTCATAACAACAATATCTTTGTCTTTACAGATGACGGTGGGTCTTAATTTTTTTGAATCTATAACATTAAACATTGTGCCGTCAGGAAGAACACCGATAGTTGTGTTTGGTCCGTTTATTTCAAGATTTGATAATGATGCTTTAATTCTTTCT
>CACYTP010000036.1 GCA_902777385.1 uncultured bacterium | reverse complement strand
GATGACTAAACACCTCTCAATGAGGTAATACAAAACCCTAACATTCGGGGGCGGCGGCAATAACGGCCCTCGCCCCCGAGTTGTTTATATAAAACCTAACTCTATAATTGATGAATAACTATATCTATACTCTTTGTGACAGTCAGAATGTGAAAATTGAAAAGTTGCACGTCTGTACTTGGGATTTGAGAGGTCAAAAAGCATCACTTGAAATAGGACTGTCTATAACAAAAACGGATATCATTCCAAATAATTTTGATGTATATTTGTTCGCTCCATTTATAAAAAAAAATAGTGATATTAATAGTCTTCATCGTGAGTTGAGCGATGCAGAAAATTTTAAGTTTATCTTCAATGAAAAGCATATTGGAAACGAGAATATTGGTGATGATGGTAGAGATGGGCATATAGTCAGATTTTTTTCAAATGATGGAGAAAAGAGGATGGCTATAATCAGACCTAGCTACGAATTAGGTAATGGGTTTATAAAATTACATCTTACAACATATCAAGGCGATTATGCTAATTTGTATTGTCGAGTACTAATAAATACACATTTTAAAACTTTAGCTGAACGAGTCAGAGGAATATCTAAAGAGATTTATAAGTATGATTTTAAAGTCAATGAATCGCGTAATATTCCTACTGAGATAATTGACTATCGTAATCATAATAATTTGTTTGTTTCTGAGGTTGATTCAGTATATTGTTTGCATTGTGTCCCCAGTGATTACGAACTTTCGTATTCAGATGCCCGGAAGTTAATAAGTCTTCGTATTTTAGAGTTGGAGGCTTTTGAACGTTATATTACTTCATTAAGAGATATCGAAGGCGAATATATTATTGTGTTTCAAAAAGACACGCTATCTGGAAGCTATTCTTTCTTTACAAGTTTTTCAAGAGAGCGTATAGGAAACAAGCAATTGACATTGGCTATAGCTACAAATTTGTTATGTAGTTTTCTCTTTGCACTTTCTTCGTGGCGTAATCAGGGGAAAGTCTTTTCTTTGTCATTAGCAAATATTCCTTGGGAATGGTGGACCGCTCTTGTACTAATGATAGTTTGCTTTTTTTACTGTTTGTCAATGCAGGCTTTAATATTTGAATTTATTAAAAAAGGATGTCAGAAATTAGCAGGATGGTGGAAATCAAGATAATTAATTGTAGTTTAGAAGATGCAATTTTACAAAAACACTTGTCTCAAATAAGATTGTTTTTGCATGATTTGACCTGTAACTATCCATTTTTTGAAGAGTGGTTAGAGCGTGTCTTTTCGTCTATTAAGTCAGGTGAGCGTATCATAGTGGCTTGTGAGAATGCGGAAAATATAATTGGTGTTGCTATACTTAAGGATACTCCTTACGAAAAGAAAATATGTACTATTCGTGTTGCCGATGGATTTCGGCGTCAGGGTATAGGAACTATGCTTATGATAAAGTCTAGGGAACTCTTGAAAGATAACTATCCTCTCATTACTGTGTCTGACGAACATATTGACGGTTTTAGACATTTTTTGTCAAAATTTAATTTTAAAGAAAAGTGTAAGGTAAAGTCTGTATATAGATATGCTCATGATGAGTATTATTTCAATAAGCCATATCTGCACCAATGTGTTTTGATCTCTATAAGACCTCAGTATGCTCGTAGAATAATGAGTGGTGAAAAGACGGTAGAGTTTAGAAAGGTTTGTTTCTCAAATCCCAATAGTAAAGTATATGTTTATTCGTCTTCACCTGTCAGAAAAATTTTGGGATATTTTGAAGTTGAAAAAATAGTAAAAGCAGATCCCAAGAGTTTGTGGCATCAATTTGCTGACGTGGGTTATGTTGATACGAAAGATTTTCAAAAATATTATGAAGGTAAACAACAAGGCTATGCAATTTGTATAAAGCGTTTTGTAAATTTTAGACAAGCTATAGACATTAATGATGTTTTTGATGAAAAGTTTAATATCCACCCACCACAAAACTATATGTATATTGATAATGTCGTCATACAGAGACGATTAAGGTTGTTGGAATAAAATACGTAAGAAAATTATGGAAAAAGCG
>CACYTP010000035.1 GCA_902777385.1 uncultured bacterium | reverse complement strand
ATGCTTGGTGCTTTGGATAGCAAAATATAAATAAGATAACCTATTAAAGCACCCAACATATTTAACCATAAATCGTCAATATCAGTTCCACGAGCTTGAGGTAATTGAAGCAACTCAATACATAAGGACATAAATAATGCTATCAAAACGATTTTTTTGACTGATATATTTCTCCAGAGAACTGATATAAAGAAGCCTATTGGGATAAAAATACATATGTTTCCAATTATATTTATAACAAAATAAATATAATTGTTGTATGTATTGATTTCATTGTATGTATCAAAAACCACTTTGCCCGGAATAAAATTGATTTCCCCAAAAATATTTTGATTGAGAATATAACTTGAAGTATTGCCAAATTCTATTTTGGGTATAAAGGTTTGAGAAGCTACACCAACACAATACATCACGAACAGAAACAGTCCCAGTTCATGAAGCCAATTCTTTTGTCTATGCTTTTTTAATATAAGTATAACAAATCTAATAATGCTGTATAAAGGTATGGAGCATACCATATAAGGGATTGAGTTTAAAATATAATCATAAATCATGTTTGCTTCTCCTTGATTTTTGTTTTATCCATTCCTTTACTATATCCTCATGTCTGCTAACAGAAAGGTTAATGCCTATAATGATTAAATCAATTAATGTAAAAACTCCTCCGCTTGCTATGAAAGGAATGTTTATATACATTTCCCCAAAGAACTTAAAATTACAAATTATGGATCCTAACAACTGAAATGTTATAATGAAGAAAGTAATCCACGCTGTTATTTTACCAATCTCAGTTTTTTGTTTACGTGCAACATTAGCCATAACTAACAGCAAACTGATAAAAACAACAAATATGCATCCTACTCCCAAATAACCATATTTTTGCAACAATATGATAAACGGATATTTTTCTAACATCAGTCTTTCTGTGGCTGATTCAATATTATAATCTTCTGTAGCATAAAAGCCAGCAGTACTAACAGAATCATTAATTTTTTGTTGAAAAAATGAATCATATGAGATTAAATTAGGCATTTTCAGATTAAAAAACAAAAATAGAAAACATAAGATAATTAGCGTTACAACAAACACAGCAACAGTCAAAAATGCGCAAGGAATCGATAATAAAAACCAATTATTTTTTATACCATAAAAAATAATTAACGCATAGATTGTCGATATTATCGCTATTGCGGGAACAGAGCTAATCAAAAAAGATAATAGAAATGGTGGAATCGTAAATATTGTAAATAGAATCAAACCATATGTCTTGTTGCTTTCTTTTAGGTATAATGCCACTAATGACAGTGAAATAGGAAATAATAGCAAGGTGTAGAATGTATAATTATATCCAATACAGTGTATACCATTCCTCGCTTCAAAAGCAAAAAGACAGGCAGAGAAAAAAAGGTGTACTGTGTAAATTGCTAAAGGATGACGAAGCAGAAAAGTATAATCGAAGAAATATAAAGCAACTGCTGCAAAACAACCAATCCCAATAGCAATAAAATTATTTTTGCTTAAAGTACCCTCTAACAAATAATGAATAATTACTCCTAATACAAGGAAGGCGGTCGTTAGTTCAATTAACAATATATTAATCTTAGGTCTATATGCACAATCTAATTCTTTACCTATTTTTTGAGGATCGCCCATGGATTTTATCGCTTCTTCCAGTGCTGGATCAGAGTCCATACCTTGATTAACATAAGCATCAAATTGATCCTGTATATGTTGTTCTAAATCCTGCGTAGCAATTTTTCTTGCACGCTTCCAGCGAATATTATTTTGAACTGCTTGGATATAAGCTTCTATAGAATGGGTAGGTTTCAAATTGCAGCTCCTTTCTCAACGAATAAAATTGAGTTAATCGCACTTGAATACTGTTCCCATTCTTTAGACTTTTCTGCTAAGTATGCTTTACCTTTTTCAGTAATATGATAGTATTTTCTTTTTTTCCCAGGTGTCTTACTGTTATTGTCACCCTCATAAGTATCTACATAATCTTTGACTTCAAGATTATGTAACAGGGGATAGAGTGAGCCGGCTGATAAACTAAAAACATTTTGAGATTGTTTTTCCAATTGTTCAATAATCTGATAGCCATACATATCTTGATTTTCGAGAAGTTTAAGTACAAGCATATCCACATTTCCGTATGTTAAAGTTTTATTTCCCATAAAGACCTCCTAATAATAAATATCGGATTTCGATATTTATTATATATCGAAATCCGATATTTGTCAAGATGCTATTTGAATGTTCATTTGAGATAGAAGTGAGGCA
>CACYTP010000034.1 GCA_902777385.1 uncultured bacterium | reverse complement strand
CAAAATTCAAGTTTTATAAATTCAATGTTATTTTCTTCAACAATTCTTTTAATTTCTTCTTTAGTCAGTGTCTTTTTGTAATCAATAATACATGCTGTACTCATAATATTTTCTCCTTTATCATGAGTTAAATTATATATTGATATATTTTTAAAAGTCAAAAACCATAGGAATTACACGAATTGTAAAGTTTTATAAAATTAATAAAAATTTTCGAATTATATAATTTATTTAATTTGTTTTGGGTAAATTTTTAGTCTTTTTTATATATTTTAAAAATTTTGACAAAAATTTATAAAATTTCTGCAAATTTTATAGCTTCTTTACGTTTCCCAAAATTTCTCTTTCAATTTGTCTAACAATATCCGGAGTTAAGCCTTTCTTTTCAGTTTTTTGTTCCGATTGCAGAGATTCCGTATATTGTTTTACAAGCGGAATGTTTTTCAGAATATTTATCAATGAATAAATTTCCGGTGGTGGTGTTTTTTGATTGTTATCAATATCCGCAGAAATTTTATTCATCATTTTTCTTGCAAATTCCAAAAGTTCTTCACTAAATTTATCTTTATTGTGTTCCGCATCAAACCGCTTTTTATCCCAGTTGTATTCCTTTTTCCAATAAAAAAGTATCCTGCGGGAAAGTCCGAGTTCCATTCCAATCTCCGCCAGAGATTTTTTATCGTATATGTACATGCGTTCGGCTTGTGCCAGTTGGTTGTATTTTGTCATAGTTATGCCTCCATAATAATTCTATCTAATGTAAAATTTGTCTTATCAGATAATCTCCGAACTTGAAAATTACAAGTCCTAGCTATTATTCCGAAATTTTGAAAATATTTAATCATCTGATTTATAAGTGCTAGAGTGTTTTTAAGCACTTTTGGCGGTAAATTTCTGCCTTTACAAAAATAGTAAAATTCTTGAATATCGTTACAAGTAATATCATTTAAATTTTTATTTTTGAAAAATGGAGAAATATAGTATTTTAACATTCTGCGATATCTTCTGTAAGTATTTAATTTACAATTGTTTTTGACATAATTTTCTAAAAAATATTCAATCGCAACATCAATTGTTATTACCTGATAATTTGTTGTTTGATTTGTGCAAATGATAAATTCCTGTTTTAGTTTTTCTTCCTGATATTTATACAAACCCTGTTCAAATACCAATTTATTCTCGTTCAAAAGGTGTTCAACTGCTGTTTTACAATCACACTCTGCAATCATTTCGATTTCAGCCAGTGTAAATTCTTTTAAGTGTTTGGCGAGCTTTTCTATGTTCATATAATCTGCTCCATAATTTCTTTTGTAATTTCGGTTAAATTATTGTCTTTGGCAAATGTTTCCATTTGATTTATCAGCTGAACAATTTGTCTGAACCTGTTGTATTTTGAGTGGATATATTCAATCGCATCCGGAGTAAATGGAATCTCTGAAAGTTGTCCGAATATTTGAGATAAATCATTTACACCAAAGATTTCAAACTTTAAAATTTCTGAAAACCTATCATAAAGATGCTTGTACCGTTCAAGTTTCCTATGAGCCAAACTCATTCCGATAAAAATTATCGGACAGTCTGTTTCATCGTGAATATCACGCAGAGTTTCAATAGTTTTGTAGTTATTCATCAAATAATCAATCTCATCAATGAAAATAACCTGCGGATTCTTTTTCAGCTTTTTAACCACGATATTAAAATTATCAGATGTCAGAAATCTCGGTATTTCATCAAGCTCTTTTACCATTCCTTCAAGCAGCCATCTACCGGTCATAAGGTTCGATGCTCTTAAATAAATTCCGTCATATTTGCACGCAAGCCATAATGCTGTTTGTGATTTGCCGAGTCCGGGTTCCCCATATACTAGTCCCATTTTTGGAATATTTTTCGGTTTATTAATCAAGTTTTCAACAAGCCCGATAAAGTTTTTGACATTTTGAGTTTTAACAAATATTTTCTTCATATAACAATTGATACTCCTTTGTTTGCTTAAATTCGGTTATCCAAGAATTATTTGGATCGTTTGCAACTAAATACTCATATTTTTCTGAATTACTTTTAAACAGCGTTTGAACCTTTTTTGAACCCGTTTTGAACGGGGGTTGAATTTCCTTAGGTTCCATTTGTGTTTCAAGTAACTTGATATCCTCGCATTGAAGATACTTTTTTACCGATTCAACAGTTTTCTTTTTGAGTTGCCGTTGTCTTACAATTTTCTGCTTGTAATCTTCATAATCCTTGACATCACCAAGTAACTTTGCCATCGGATGCGTTTCTGTTACTCTTTTTGCTGTGCAAAGATACTCACCTTTCGGGGTGTAAACTTTAATATTTGTCAGGTCAAACAAATTATATTTAATCAGCACTTTGCTTTTAAAACCGTATAATCTTTCATCAAAATAATCACAGTTAAAAAACCTAATACCGTTTCGCTGAATTGTTTTTACTTCTGTTGCAAGCATTAAATCGTCAAGCGTATTAATATCAATATTCTGTCGTTTTCTTTCCGATAAAACTTCTACAATTGTTTTATCCGGAGCATTCGGACATGGTTGCGAATTTTTGAAATTCAACCACATATCAATCATTTTTATTGTTTCTTCTATAGTTGGAATATATTCGTTGTGCCAAGATTTGTGTAGTTTTTCATTTCGCATCATATATGCAGGTTTATTAGCTATGCTGCTTCCGATATAACTGGGAAGTAACTTTTCAAACCCTTCCTGAAATTCTTTGAAAAATCGTTCTATTATTTTGGCTCTGGCATTATATGGTCGAGCAAAAACTGTTTCTATACCTAGTTTTGAATATAATCCTTGAAATCCTAATTCCGTAAATCCTTTATCGTCAGTAAAATATTTGGCTCTAAAAGCTCTACCGTTATCCTGATAAACCACTTTCGGTATCATATCAAGATTAATTATTGAATTACGCAAAGCACTTGCAATGCACTGCGTATTTTCTTCAAGCATTATTTCATATCCAACGAGTGCTGTAGATTTCCAATCCAAAAATCCCACTAATGTTGCTCTGCAGGGTTTGCCTGTAAACGGATTTATTACCTGAAATGCTAATTTATGTCCGTCCGCGACAAGAATGTCCCCGACTTCAAGCAAGCTTGCATCACGTTTTATGTATGGTTCAACTTTATCCGATAGTGCTTTTTCTCCGTCACGAGCAAGAATCCATTTATCGTAATTATTATCCTTGAACCATTTTGCGTACCTTCTA
>CACYTP010000033.1 GCA_902777385.1 uncultured bacterium | reverse complement strand
AGCAACATTGTAGGATCACAATTTAATTCACATTGGAATCCATTATTTCTAACACAATCTAACAAATCCTCTTCTCGAACACCTATAGATGAGAAGTTTTTCCAATAGTCTTTTAATTTTGCGCATTGTGATAAATCCACATTACCCATACTTGCTGCAAATGCAATATGTAACGGTGCTTTATAAGGACTTGCTGCAAAATAAACATAATTAAAATCACCCAACTCGCTTTGTTTTCGCCATATCTGGTCACTTCCATATATGATTGCATCAAATTGTGTATCATCAGTACAATAAGGCTGGATATATTTATCTATATCAGAATTAAAAGTTTGTATGCGTTTCTTTAACACTGAATAGTAGAGCAGTATAGTTTTTATATAATTGAATTTACCTATTCTAAATTTATTTATCGAAAAAATGTCATATTTCCTTTTATGATAATCAGGCCAATAATCAATATAAGAAACGTCGTGGCCCATTTTTTCCAGAATGGTACGTGTCGCTATTGCCTGTAATAAAGCACCGTAATTATTTGCTCGGTGATATGTTAGTATTCCTATTTTCATTATAAAATTTACCTAACAAATTTGAAAAAATTGACCTTCTATCATTAAAAGTGGAAATTATTAATATTTCATTTATCCACCATATAACTTCTTATTATAATTTTCCACTTCAAATCTACCCTTATCGCTTATCTTACGAGCAGGAACACCTGCAATACAAATATTCTCTTCTTTAAAACTCTTAGTTACAACTGAATTAGCACCAATAATTATACCCCCCCCAACTTCTATGTTCCCATAGAGTTTAACACCAGGAGCTATGTAAACATTGTCACCTATTTTAGGAGCAATGTGTGCACACCCCGGCACAGTACCAATATTTACTCCAACATGCAATCTACAATTATCACCTATTGAAGTGCCACTGTTTATTACGATGGTTCCCTTGTGCGCGATACTCAATCCTTTACCAATACAATTGAGAGGAATTTCGAAACCACATAAAATTCCTAGTATTCTAAACTTGACCCTATTATAGAATTTTATGGGTTTCCATATTATACCATGGCGACAGTTATTATAATACTCATTTATTCGAAGCGACACTTCAAATTTATACACAAGATCAAAGAAGCCGGGCTTCTTATCTTTTCTACCTAATGCGATTCTATCTGCTTCCAAATAGAGCTTTAGTTCTTCTTTAGATTTAATCATAATTATCAAAATTTGCCTAACAAATAAGAAACGTATCTAATATTCAAAATCTTGGCTATGATTGCAATAGTAATATTTGTCGCGACAAAAACTGTTACAAAACCAGCAATTGATAGTATTTCATTTATACCAAACATAGTATGATACACTTCGAAATATAATTTCAGAAGCGGATAGTTCAACAAGTAGAATATGATAGAATTCTTACCTACATATTCAAGTATATATGACTTATCTAGCAATTTACCTATATTGATAATAAGTACAGTACCTGCAATAGAACATGCATAGCATGGCAGAAGAGTAATCCATGTTATAGTAATCTTCCTAAAAATTCCTATTTTGGCAAAGTCTGTTAATAGAAGAATCAAAAATAATGTAGCAACGTATACTAATACAGAAATTGAGATTGTTGATCTCTTGAATATATTATTATGAGTTTTGAAATAAGAACCTACCTCTAGGAAAGGGGTCAGCATTAAAGCATGGGGGAGATGCCATATTCCTATTGAACACGGTACGTATAAGTAGAGCGACAATCCAATAATAATTAGCGAAACAAGAGTTATGTACTTCAGCCAATAATTTGTTAAATGCTTGTTAACATAATAATAAATAATACAAGCAATAAATAATGCTGCCAGAAACCATACTGGTCCAAATATTAATGTATGTGGTATAATTCTTATTACTTCTACCCCACCTCCTTCAAACATTAATTTCGATAGTATTCCTATTGATATAGCTGGGATAATTAACGACTTAATTTTTGAAATAACATATGGATAAAATGGTTTGTTAAAGTTTGAGCAGTAGCCTGTTATAACGAAAAATGCGCACATAAAATAAGGAGTCCATGTATGCTCTATCCAACACAAATTTGTGACTACATAATCGTTGATTCCAGCAGATAGTGCTTGATTATCAGAATGGCCCCAAATGACCATTAGCATCAAAATCCCCTTTACTACATCAACCCAATGTAATCTTTTTGCCGAGATCTTATTCATTTTGTTTTAATTTTATTTAGGAGAACAACAACTCTTGATTTTATCATAGATTTTTCATCTTTATTGCAGCCCACAAAATAGATCATTATTAGAGTAGACAACAGGCAGATGAAGCTAAGTAAAATGAAAGAAAGCCATGAATTTTTAAAAAATGAAGACATCGACAAAGGGATCACTAAAGACAATGTCGTTACTAGAAAACAGTTTAGGATTACCTGTTGTATAAATTTCAATATTACAAACCCCGTATTGAGACGAAGCATAAATAATCTTGCTGCAAGACAAACGAATGAAAGTATTATTGCAACATATAAGAACACTTCTGGATTAGCACCGTGGCTCAAAAAAATGTAACTAACAGGAATATTCAGCAAATTAATTCCTCCTACAAGTAACTGATAGTTTCGCATTTTTCCTGTAGCTTGCTGTGCTGTTATCAATGGATTTGACAATGACTCCACCATAGTAAATATCATGGTGAGAACAACAAAAATTGTAGTGCGATCTGGTATTTCTTTTAGCCATACACTAAGGATAAAATCAATGTTCACAATAATCGGTAAAGACACAAACAAAAGCATGTAAAAAGACAATCGAGCACTTTGATTTACCAGTGATGTCATGTATGAAATTTCACCTGCAGCATAAGACTTGGTAATCTGCGGATTAACTGCAGTCATGAAGTTGCTAGAGAAACCTGCAACGGCATAATTAACTTGATTTGCTACACCACGGGCTGCATTCACTGCTGGCCCCGCAAAAAGGTTTATCAGTATGTTTCCTCCTTGAGTTCGCAATACTACAGAACTAGCACCAATAAAATTCCATCCTGCATAACTAAAGAGTTCTTTTAACAAGGATTTATCAAAAGTGAACTTATAAGTACACTCT
>CACYTP010000032.1 GCA_902777385.1 uncultured bacterium | reverse complement strand
TCCTCCAATTTCGATTTGTAATAGTTAATTAATCGAAATCAGAGTGGGAGATCTGCAGTGTAATATAATTTGATATAAAAGTATTACATGCAAAAATAGCGAATTGTAATTATATTTCAAATTACAATTCGCTAAATAATATAATATTATATTGTGGTTAAGCCAAAAAAATCAAATAATACTTGTTGTTCGTAAACAATCTAACTAACGTTTTATAAGTAAATCGGTGACATAAACCGTGCAAATCAAAATAGTCATATATGAGAATTCTATGGAGTTGTTTTGTAAAAAAAACACTGTAAATAGTGCTATCATAATTATAATCGCTGTACTTACTTTCTCTATTTTATAATTTAGTGAAAACTTTTTGATTGATATACCAAGCAAAAATGCAATTATAATTATAAAAGCTATTTTTACCCACAGTTCTGTTGTAATATCATAAGTAGTAATTGACCGTTGATGTATCTGGAATGAAACAAAACTAAACAACACAGACAGTGTAATTACACAAAGACGTAGGATAGTTGGAAATATTTTCTTCATGTTATTAATCCTTTGCTAATACATTGGCATTGTATCAATAATGTTATTGGTTAACCCTAAATACCATTTGCTATTCCCTCTACGAAGCGTAACATCCTGAGTAGCTCCAACGATGCTTGCGGAAACAGCAACTGCACTCCATGAAGTCGTGTTGAAAGTTTTGGTACATGCCTTATTCGGAAGAGTCACAGTTTTCTTTTGTCCAGTATGCCCATAATCAACTTGTCCATAGGTAATAGAGTTTGAAACAATAAACACGCCTGAGCCAACATTTGACGATGTGCTTCCGTTGCATGCTATGAGTTTGCTGGTTACCTTTGACATTTTGATTTTATCGTTTGTTATACTGTAATCCACTGTTAGAGTAATTTTTACTGAAATACTATCATCTGTTTTACTCTTTTGACTTGATCCACTTTCGTTTGAGGTTGTGTATTTAATATCAATCAGATTATTTGGCGACACATAATCCTCTACCGATTTATTGTCAATTAAGTCAATATCATATTCTTGATTAGACTGTCTGAAATATTCATCACCATCCCTCTTTATGAACTTATCTTTCACATTGATTTCGAAACTGTCCGTCAAAATATCTTTACTAATCGTTTTTGTAGGATTGGATAAGACTTCGTCATTATAAGGCAATGTTAAATCAGAAGTTTGAATGATTGATTCTGCAGAAACAGCAGTTGAACTCAGTATTACTGTGATTATTGAAATAATAAGCGCAAATGCACTTAAATTCACGATTCTTTTCATTAATTACTCCTTTCATGTTTGCGTATAGAAATAAGTTTTATAAATGCTTAATTAGGGCAAGTCATCAATATCTGTAACTATCCATTTTTGATTGACTTTTTCTATTTCCCATCGCGATATAACTTCACTAGATCCCTGTATTAAATTATTCTGTTGGTTGTAATAAAGCGCGCTATACTGCACCCAAACAACCCCGGTGTTATCCTTTTGAGATGTTGTTATTAGCTGTATGTCAATTTCAGTTTTAACAATATCTGGATTATCATAATAGTATTGTGATAATTCTCCGTAATTATCTCCTTTTGTGCGGAGTTCAAAAATCATCTTAGCTGCTGAAATTAATTGATTAGCTATATTTAATTGATTGATATCCTCACATTTGCGGTCTAACTCTTTAGCTTTTTCTCCGAAATGATTAACGACTTTGGGAGTTGCGTAGGATTTATCGTTTGTATTAGACGTGCAGCTTGTCAGCAACATTATCAATATACAGAGGCTTATACTCAAAAAAGCAACTGGTAATTTACGTTCTGTATGCATAGAATGTACCACCGGGCCAATCTGATAAAACTTGATTCATACTCCTTCTATACCGATTGTTTGAATGATAAGTGAAGTATGGGGTTCCGTTCTTAAAATAAGATACCATCATAGAATGATCTTTAGATGATGAGTTTTTTCCTTTAACCTGTAGAAAATCTCCTACTCTTAGTTTCCAAACGTTATCTAACATTTTGCATCTTCCGCTTGAACGCGCAAAACTTCCAAGATAATCTACGTTAATCCAACTATAGGACTGATTTGTACTGTTATACCACCAATAGTTTGAGTTTTTATAGTAGCCAGATTTGTGTTGCCATCCGCCAGCCTTAAGAGCCTGACTAACAAAATTAGTACAGTCACCACCATTCTTAGAAAAATCTCTGTACGATTTATTATAATTATTCCAGTATTTTTCCAAGTAAGCTGCCATGGCAGAGTAGTTGTAACCTCCGGGTGCTCTTAAACTAGTGCTTTTTGCATTATCGCTTTTTGTGTCTTTGTTAATATTGTTTTTTCTATCTATGGATGCTTCGATTTCAGGAATCAAATTGATTTTTTCTGTTAAGTTTTCGCTTGATTCAGAACTAGGATTGGTTTCGAGTTCTTTATTGGACTTGATGTCACCCTGTCCGTGATATACGAATTCTTCCGCTTGATATAAGGGAAGCAAGCCAGTCGGTTCTAACTGTCTATCTTCTATCAATACCCATTGATTATCATCTTTTGAGTACACAAATTCATGATTTGCCGAATAGCCAGTTTCTACACCATTTTCAGCTATGGTAAGCGTTGTGGTTTCGTTGGCAACTACATATAGATTCCCATCTTCACCTACCCTTTGCGATATTACTTCAAGCTCAGATTTAGGATTAATGTATGTTTCGCCTAATGATGACATTTCTCGACGAAAATCAACTATTAGGGACGCCTCTTTATCTAGCGATGCAGACTTAAGCTTGCGGGCATTTGATTTTTGTACATCTAATACATTGGAGTCCACCATGAGACGTACTTTTTTATCAAGAAAAGTGCCTGCAGTATTGTCAAGCTGATCTTGCCTTAATAGAGTGGGGCCATTCGTATTTGCAGAAACGCTTATGCTCAACATAGAGCACAAGAAAACAGATATAATTAAAACACTTATTAATTTAGAAATGTTGATTTTGGGGTTGGTTTTCATATTTTTACTCCTTTTGTTGTAATTCGATATATCAAGTATTTTTTAATACAAAGTGAAGTATCACCGTTCTTATACCGTTGAGGATTTATATGCATTTCTTCAACCTCCTTATAATGGGATTATATTACAAATTAAGTATAACATTAGCCAGATACTTTTGTCAATAAATATTTTAATTTAATTGTTTATTATAATAGAGGCGTGTTTATGAATGTATCAAAGAACATTTTTATTAACGGAATAGCTGAATTGCTAGTTTTGACATTATTAGAACAAAAAGATTGTTACGTTTATGAGATTGTAAAACAAATTAATGACCTATCTAATGGATTGCTTTCAATTTCTCAAAACACAATATATACAGCAACCTATAAATTAGAGGGTGACGGAAAAATAAGCGAATATTCTAAATTAGTTGGAAAAAAAAGAATGCGTGTATATTATCATATTGAAAAAAGCGGACAAGATTATTTGAATTCTATTAAGAAGAATTATTTTGATACCACCAATGGAGTTCAAAACATTTTCAAGTCATTTAATATAACAAAGGATATATGTGATAATGAATAATTTCAAAAAAGAGTACTTATCAGAAATTAAAGCTATTCTACCTATAAAAAGCAAGCGTGAGAGAATTTATTTAAAAAAGTTATCATCAGATATAGAAGCTTTGATTCAAGAAGAACACATTTCTTCCAAGAAAATGTTATACGACATTTACGGAATTCCAAGCGAAGTGGTTCACAACTATCTTTCTTCATTAGGTATTGAATACATAGTAAAGAAGATAAAGGTATCTTCTCATATCAAACTTGCAATTTCTATCACAATAATTTTAGCCTTTATTGCAACTATCACGTATTGCATATATCAGCACAATGTATACCGAATTATGCAAAATCAAGAAGTTGTAATTTCAGAAGAAATAATACAAGAAGATTAAAGGAGAAAAAATGAAGAAGTTAATTAGTGTAATAGTATCGTTTGTTTTTGTTTTTTGTACATTATTTGTTTTAAATCCAACGGCTTATGCTTATTCGGATACGAGTAATGATGTTGTGCAGACAAGTGTTATTGAGTATTTGGACAATGGCGATCATATAGAGACAATTATATCCTCGCCTGTAATTAAATATAAATTTAATAGGGCTTCATCAACATACAAATCTGGTTCTAAAACTAAAAATTACAAAAATAGAAATGGCGAGATAATGTGGTCTGTCACAGTATATGGTACATTTTCTTATAATGGCAGGACATCCACATGTACCAGCGCATCAAAAAGCACTACTGCTCCTGGGTCCCTGTGGTCAATAATTAACTCAAGTGTGAGTAAAAGCGGAAATACTGCTACGGCAAGGGCGGTTGCGCGTTATACCTATGTCTGTATCATTATCCTGCAGTGCTAATGGCAGTTTATATTAGTTCCTTTTATATTATGTTTGAGTGAAATGTATTAAATAATTTGTTTTTTAACAATCACAAAAACTGTTGCATCATCGTTGCAACAGTTTTTGTTTTAAATTAGTATTTTTTTATTGTTAAGTCGTCCCTGATTTGTAAAATCCTCAGTTCACTATTGCAAAACGAATTAAAAACAAGAGTTAATATGTAAAGGGTGGTTTCTGCCGCCTAATACATATATGACTGCGGCTCATTTGTGGTAAACTGAAAAGCAGTTGTAGGAAAGGAGTATA
>CACYTP010000031.1 GCA_902777385.1 uncultured bacterium | reverse complement strand
TAATTCATTAATCATAATTATAATCCGTTGTTTTTCCAACATACTTTTATTCTAATTTAATATAAATTTGACATGTAAACAAGAGGGGAAATAAAAAAAATGTTAAACCTCTTAAAATGTAAAAAAGGAGGAATTATTATGTCAATGTTTTGTTTTCAATGTGAGCAGACTGCTAAAGGGCAGGGTTGCACTGTTTGCGGTGTATGTGGCAAAAAAGAAGATACCGCAAACTTGCAAGATGAAGTTATCAGTTCTTTAATTGAACTATCTAAAAATAAGCCAAATGATGAAACAACTTTAAAAATTATAGAAGGACTCTTTACAACAATCACAAATGCTAATTTTGATAATGAGTCATTAAAAACTATGAAATATGATATGAATAAAATTTGGCAAGGAAATGAAGATGTAAGAAGTTTAAAATCTTTAATTTTATTCGGGCTTAAAGGTATGGCTGCTTATGCTCATCACGCTTGGGTCCTTGGATATAAAGACGAAACCGTAAATAATTTCTTTTATGAAGGTTTATCTGCTTTGGAAAAAGATTTATCAACAGATGAACTTATTGCTCTTGTTTTAAAAACCGGAGAAGTTAATTTTAAATGTATGGAAATGCTTGATAGAGCTAATACTGAAACTTACGGTAATCCTGAGCCGACAAAAGTTACAAAAAACATTGAAGCAAAACCTTTTATTGTTATAACGGGACACGACTTGCACGATTTGAAAATGTTATTAGAACAAACAAAAGATAAAGGATGCCTGTAAAAGACAGTTATAAAGACAGAGTATTTACAACAGCTGCCGTACATTATCCTCAATGTACTTATATTAAAGCTGATAATAACGGCTATAAAGACTTCACCCCTGTTATAAATAAAGCATTAGAACTTGGCGGTTATAAAGAAGTACAGAAAATGCCCGGTATTAACGGTGGTGAAAGTTTAACTGTCGGTTTTGGACATCATACAGTTTTGTCTGTTGCCGATAAGGTCGTTGAAGCTGTTAAATCAGGAGCTTTAAAACATATCTTTTTAGTCGGCGGATGTGACGGAGCGAAACCCGGAAGAAATTATTATACAGAATTTGTAAAACAAACGCCAAAAAATACGCTCGTTTTAACTTGTGCTTGCGGGAAATACAGATTTAATGATTTAGAATTAGGCGATATAAATGGTATTCCAAGATTGTTGGATTTAGGTCAATGCAACGATGCTTATTCAGGTATAAAAATTGCGGTTGAACTTGCTAAAGTATTTAATTGCGGTGTAAATGACCTGCCTTTATCTATAGTTCTTTCGTGGTATGAACAAAAAGCAGTCTGCGTTCTTTTAACTCTGCTTTATTTAGGTATTCAAAATATCAAATCCAACAACAACGCCTGAAGCGGATTTAAAAGAAATATTGACAAAATAATTTCTGTAAAGGGCGGTGTCGCCCTTTTTATTTAAATTTATTATTTGTTGTAAAAACAACAGAAATTTAATAAAATACATCTTAAAATAAATATATAGAAAAGAACAAATCAAGAGGTAATGCTTATGGAAAAGAATTGTTTAAATTGCACGAATGTCAGAAAAGTAGTTATGATAGGTTGCGGATTTGTCGGTGCCGCTTGTTCATTTGCAATAATGCAATCAGGTTTATTTTCTGAAATGGTCCTTATAGATGCCGATAAATCAAAGGCTGAGGGTGAAGCGTTAGATATAAGTCATGGAGTGCCGTTTGCAAAACCTATAAAAATTTATGCAGGGGATTATGACGATATTAAAGATGCAAGTCTGGTAATCATAACGGCAGGAGCAAATCAAAAACCGGGCGAAACAAGACTTGATTTGGTTAAGAAAAATATTTCTATATTCAAATCAATAATTCCGGAAATCAATGTTCTTTTAATTGTTGCAAATCCTGTTGATATTTTAACAACAGTTGCACTAAAACTTTCAGGACTTCCTGAAAATAAGGTCATTGGTTCAGGAACAGTTTTAGATACCGCAAGGTTAAAATATGAGCTCGGAAATCATTTGAATGTAGATTCAAGAAGTGTTCACGCATTTATTATCGGTGAACACGGTGATTCTGAAATTGCCGCTTGGTCTAGTGCCAATGTTTCAGGTATCCCATTGCATAAATTCTGCGAAATGAGAGGATATTGTGACCACGAAGGAAATATGAAACGTATTGCAGAAAACGTAAGCAATGGCTGTAAAAAGGATATGTGAAACCATTGTGAGAGATGAAAAATCAATATTGCCGATTTCATCTATGATGAAAGGTGATTTTGGTATCAATGGAATTTCATTAAGTATGCCTGCAATAGTAGGTAAAGATGGAGTCGAATGTTTAGTTCCGATTCAATTAAATGAAGAAGAAATATCTAAACTTCAAAAATCGGCTCAAACTTTAAAAAATACATTAAGTCAAAACGAAGTGTAGGGGTAAATATAATGAAAGAAAAAACAGGTGAAATATTTTCAATAAGTAATGATAATCCTACAGTTAAAGGCTGTACGGTTTCAAAAACGATATATAGTGAAAATGGTTATGATATAAACTATTTTTCACTTGCAGAAAATACTGATATCAGTGCCGAAACTTATGAATATCCGAAAATCTGTATAGTTAATTCAGGCGAAATGGAAGGGGTAAATGTAAAAGGGGATATTGTCTGGAATGCCAAATCTTTTGAAATTATTGTTTGTCCTCAAAATGAACCTATTGGAATGAGAACTAAGACAGGTTGTATTTATACCGAAATAGCCATAAGAAAGGAGTCAAATATGAACGAAGTTTTAGAAGCAGGGAAAGTATTAAAATTAGCAGATTTGCTTCCATATCAAGAAGGCAGAATTGTTAATATGGATTTAATCAATGACCCTAAATTAAAATTTGTTATTATGAGTTTTGATGAACGAACTGGGCTTTCTGAACATTCTGCTCCAGGGGAAGCATTAATATTTGCTCTTGACGGTCAGGGTATAATCGGCTATGAGGGCAAAGAACATACAATTAAAGCAGGCGAAAACTTTAAATTTGCTAAAAACGGAAAACACTATGTCAAAGCAGACGGAAAATTCAAAATGGCATTATTATTGACATTAGAATAAGCAGTTTGTTTGAGTGAATTATATTAAAAAGCCGAGAGTTTTTAAATTCAAACTTTCGACTTAATATTTTTACTCTAAGTATTCAAAATAATTGGACTCGAAACATTTAAAATACTGATAATTTTTGTGTAACTTCAATTTTGATAAATTTTAATCGAGCAATGGTAAACATTTGTCTTTAATTTCAAAGGCAATTTTAGGAATCCTGAATAAAGTAAACATTCGCTACAGTTTATTTGATTTATCATAGGTAAAGATTTTATTAATGAATTATTTCTTGTTATAATTTATTCAAGATATAAATGGAGATGATTATGCAAATATATGCAGATAAAGTATTTAAAAAACCTGTTGAAACTATCGAAATTTTTGAGCCTGAAAACGTAGAATCCGCATTAGATAGAATTGAAACACTGAAAAATGAAGGTTTGTATTTGATTGGGTATATACGGTATGACATAAAAAACGTGTCAAAAGAAGCTCCTCTTGTTTATTTTGAAGCATTTGAATCATTTGAGACTTTTAAACAAAAGAATCCTAATTATAAAATCGGTACTATTGTTAAACCTTTAATATCTAAAAAAGAATACATAAAGCAGATAGAATATATAAAAGAGCAGATAAAAGAGGGTGTTACCTATGAGGTTAATTATACATATCCCTCTGTATTAAAAACCAATGCAAACGAGATTGATTTATATAACTATCTTTTGCAAAATCAAAAAACACCATATAACGCATTTTTGCAAAATAAGTACGAAACAATACTGTCATTTTCTCCGGAGTTGTTTTTTGCTTTAAAAGGCAGAATGATATTGACAAAACCAATGAAAGGGACCGTAAAAAGAGGGAAGAATGCACAGGAAGATTGGGAGTTGAAAAACTTTTTGTATAACGATATTAAAAATCGTGCTGAAAATATTATGATTGTTGACCTGTTGCGAAATGATTTGGGCAGAATATCTAAAACAGGAACTGTTAATGTTAATAAACTTTTTGATATTGAACAGCACAAAACCCTGTTTCAAATGACATCAGAAATATCGTCAGAGTTGGAAGATGATATTACGCTCTACGATATTATTAATGCAATTTACCCTTGTGGTTCAATTACAGGTGCTCCAAAACTATCAACAATGAAGGTTATTTCAGAAACGGAGAAATTTCCAAGAGGGGTTTATTGTGGTGCAATTGGGTATTTGCACAAAGATGAAGCAGTTTTTTCTGTTCCGATAAGGATTTTACAAAAGAAAAATAAGGATGAGGTTTATACATACTATGCGGGTGGTGCAATTGTCTGGGATTCAAATGCTGAAGATGAGTGGGAAGAAACCTTGATTAAAGCAAAATTTTTGAATACGGAATTTTCGCTCATTGAAACAGGGATTACGGATTTTGAGATGCATATTAAGAGATTAAAACAGTCTGCAAAAGAGTTAGGGTTTGTTTGGAATGACGATATAGAAAAACTCTGTTTTAATGAAAAGGTTGTAAATAGAATAGAATTATCCAAGGACGGCAACTTTGAACTCACTACAAGGAACATTCCGGAATTACCTAAGAATCCAAGAATAAAGATTGCAAATAAAACAAATTCTTCAAATCCGTTTTTGTATCATAAAACAAGCATTCGAAAGACAGCTCAACAGGATGTTTTTGAAGAGATTAACTTGAATGAAAAAGGCGAAATTACTGAAGGGACATTTACCAATATCGCAGTTAAGAAAAACGGTAAAATCTATACACCTCCTTTACAATGCGGACTTCTAAACGGTATAACAAGACAAAAGCTGCTCAATAGCGGAAGGATTGAAGAAAGAATATTATATCCTGAGGATTTAAAAACAGCCGAAAAAATCTATTGTTTTAATTCAGTCAGAGGTGTTGTTGAGGTGGAACTATGCTGGTAATAGATAACTACGATTCTTTTACCTATAACATAGTACAATATGTCAAAATGCTTGGGGTTAATCCGGTTGTTATAAATAACGACGAAATGACACTTGAGGGAATAAAAAAACTTGATTTTTCAAAGATTATCCTTTCTCCCGGATGGGGAAATCCTGATAATTCCGGGATTTGTATGGAAATTATCGATTTTTATCAAGATTTTAAACCTATATTTGGGATTTGTCTGGGTATGCAGTGTATAGCAAAATATTTTGGTGCAAAAATTATTAAAACAAAAGAACCGTTTCACGGGAAAAACTCAGATATATATTTTGATGAAAATTTTGAGCTTTTTAAGGGGTTGAAACAGGGGTTTAGTGCTACGAGATATCATTCTCTTATTGTATCTGAGCCAACAGACAAAATAGAAATTACTGCGAAAACAACGGATGATATCCCGATGGCGATAAAAATTAAAAATAAACAAATATATGGTGTGCAGTTCCATCCGGAAGCAATACTTACAGAAAACGGAATTGATATAATAAAGAACTTTATTATGCAGAGTAATCGTTAAAACATAGACCGTTTTGTTACTTCGCAGAAATGGGCAAAAACAAGAAAAAACTCCTCAAAAAGTG
>CACYTP010000030.1 GCA_902777385.1 uncultured bacterium | reverse complement strand
TTGTTCCCTTTCATTTTAATTTCCGTACTATATATATCGGAAGATTAAATGAAATCTTTAGGCTTTTGTTTTCTTTTGTTACATTTTGTTACATAAGTGGAATAAAATGCTTAATTTGATTGCCCTGAAGTAGCGTCAGTAGCAGGAGTAGTCGTATTTGTTGATTGTGTAGGAAGTTTGAACATATTTTTTAAATTCTTTAGTTCCTGTATGCTTTCTTTAGTTTTTTGAACTTGGTTTTTTATTTCGTTTGCGGTATTTTGGGCAGAAGTTTTTGTCGCTTCAACAGTTTTTTTAACGTCTTGGATATTATTTTTCCCTGTTTGTTTTACTGCATTTACTCCGGCTTTAACCTGTTCTTTTATTGTTCCTGCTTCAACTGCAGAAGTATCACAATTTGATAACCATTTAAAAGTTTTAACCGATGTCGGACTCGTTATATTCCCGATGAATAAAACTTTAAAATCTTTATAGCCTGTTGTTGTATTAGTTAATTTTGGTATCAGGGATACTTTTTCGTTTGCAGGATCAGAAGTGAGTGCATTTAAAATATTTAAAGTTTGTGTTCCGAACTTAGGTAAATAACTTGTAAGTTTAGATGCTGATAATTGTCCAAGAGGTCCCAAAACAGCAACTATTTCAGCCCCCATGCGTCCAAGAATAATAACATTTGTGTACCCTGTTAATAAATTGTATTTTCCCGTAACGTAGTATGCAACAGTTTTTCCTGTTGATTTTACAGGTTTTAGCGTTGCTATACCATCAGACATATCTAACGCCCCGTCAATAAGCGTAAATTCCGAAGAATTCTTTACTACAGGCATATTTTTAATTGGTAATAGTGCTGCTTTTAGTATTGTATTAGATACGATATTTCCGGCAAGTACAAACTGGTCAAGAGTTCCTATATTCATGTAATGCCCGTCTTTTATGTTAAATGTAATACTGCCTTTGGTAGATTTTAGTATGTCGTTATAGCTTGGAGCGTATGCGTTTAGTGTTAAGTTTGCATCAAATCCCAAAGTTCCTGATAATGCATTTTGTATCCCTGCAGCATCATTAATTGCATCAACGGCTTTCATTTTTGTACCTGTCAGTTTAACTTTTGTATGCCCGTTCAAAATATTACATGATATAATCCCCTCTATTGTTCCGTTAAAAGCATTTCCTTTCAAGTTTTTTAGGGTAAAGATGTCGTTCTTCATGTTAAAATCTGAGGTAAGCGAAGTTGCAATAATTTTACCTGATTTGAATTTAGTAATTGAGCCTTTACCTGTCTGAATAATTATACCCAAACCGGAATTTGAAGAATTTGAACCTGACTGCTTAGGAAGTTTTGAAATTGTTGCAATCAATGTGTCAGAATCAAACATATTAGAATTAAAGTCAGCTGATTTTACGATAATCCCGTTTGAGAAGTTTGGACTTAATACGGCTTTAATATTCATTGTAGAATTATCGACTATAATAAGCGGTAAATTGACATTTACATCTTTTCCAAAGTTAACGGTAACATCTTTTAAATTTGTTTTAATTGTTGGAAGTGATAACGCAGATACGTTAATGTTCCCTTTTATGTCCGGAGCATTCCCGTTCAGAGTGATGTTAGCCGTTAAATCAGCTTTTGAATCTGAAAATGTTGGGATAGATACTGATTGTGGTCCAACTGTTGAAATGTTTACAGAATCTAATTTTAAAGCAGAAATGTCTGATATTCCGCCTGAAACAGTTAGTAATTTATTACCGCCTACATTAGAATCAGTATTATCAGATAAAGACTTTAATGATGTTGCGTATGCTGCCGTATTTTCAAGATTCAGTTTGTTTTCGTTAAGATTAATTTTTGAGGTCAGAAGAAAACTTTTCCCAGTAACCGCCTGTAAATCAGCTATATGAAAATATCCGTCGGGAGTTGCAAGAACCTGTGCCTTTATAGTCTGCTTCTTGTCATTGCCGTTAATTTTTACAAGTACAGGCATTGCCCCTTTGGCAGTAACCATTGTTTTTATGTCTTTCGGAAGCATAGATTTTATATCATTTGCAAAAATTTTACCTTTTGCCAAAATGTTCATATCCATATTTTTATTTGCATAATCCGTAACTTTTCCGCTGATATCAATTCTGGAATTGTCTAGCATTAGGTATGTATCCGCAATGTTAATATCCTTTTCGTCCATAGAAATTTTTATTTTAGGCAGTGAAAATTTTAATGCAGGATTGATTATATTTAATGCTGATATATCAATATCTCCATTATAATTTTTGTCTTTTACTTTGAATTTAACGTTTGCATTATTTAATTTAATGGAGGTATTGGTAGGTTTGTTTAATATATTCAGATTTGCAGCCGATATGTTTGCTACCGGCGAAATTTCTGCAAGTTTCCCTTTTACGGAAACATCCATGGATAGATTTCCGGACTTAATATCATTTTCTTTTAGCAGTGCAACCTGCCCCGCAGCGGTAATCAAGCCCTTGACAGGTAAGTTATCTGCAGTAAGATGTAAATCTGCAATTGCATCGTGCGTAACAGTTCCGTACAATTTGAGCGGTTGCGATAATATACTGAAACCGATATTTTTTATGTTGACGGAGTTGTTTTCTAAATTTACATCTGCGTTAATTTTATCAATTAAAACGTTATAAAGAGCATATTTAACCGTAGCCGCAGGAATTCTGATATATCCGTCAGAGGCAAGTGTCTTTAAATCAGATTTAATATTAAAATTCGCATCAATATTCCCCGTTGCGGATAGCGTATTCAAGTCATTATAGTTAAATGATTTTGCGATTGTTTTAACAATATTCAAAATATTATTGATTCCGGCATTAGATTTAACGGTAAAATCTATTGAGGGCTTTTTTCCGTGGATTAATGTTCCGTTGATAGAGGTCTCTTCATTTTTTGTTGTGTAGAGTGCAATATCAGTGCCAGCCTTATTCCCGTTAAATTGAAGTTTAATATGACCTTCCGGCAGCATAGAACCGTTAATAAGCATTGAAAGCTTTTCTATATCCATAAGTCCGTTGATTTTTATGTCATCAGGTTTTCCTGATATATTAATATTTAAATTTGTATCAGCTGTCAGCCCGTTTCGTTTAATACCCTTGAATATATCAATGATATTAAAGGAAACAGGCTGCTCAGATTTTGTTGCCGTCTGTGTTTCTTCTGATGTTGTATTATTATTTGCAAAAATCAGGTCGTTTAAATCAATATCAGGCATGATACGGTTATGGATTTTTAAATTATAAGTAAATTGCTCAGCCCCGTCCAGTTTTGCTATTCCGACTGTGGAAACTTTTATGCCTTTGTTTATGATAAAGTCTGTAACTTTTAATTTACCGCCCTGTAAAGAATATTCTTTTTTGTCTCGCATATCAACCATTGTTAGTGTATATTCGTTTATGTAGACATTAGGTAGTCTGTTTGACAGTTTTAAGCCTAAAGGAAGAGCTGTAAATTGTTCTTTGTTTTCATCTGTATCTTCTTTAGGAAGATAGTCGGTAATTTCAAGGTTGCCGTCAGGTTTTACTTTTAATATTGCATCAATATTGTCGGCACTGAAAACATCAGCTTCAATTTTGCCGTAAATTATAGGTATAAGTGATAATTTAGCTTTCAGATTGTCTACGGATAAAAATTCTTCCCCTGTAGGAATTGCGGCAGACAGGTTTTCTATTTTAATTCCTATTGTGAGTTTAGGGGTCGTTACAATGCCAAGTTTTTCAATTTTAATTTTCAAACCGCAGGATTCTTCTGCCATTTTTGATATTTCCGAGCTGTATTTAGATAAAAACGGATTTGCAATAATCGGCAGGATTAGAAACAAAATATATAATCCTAAAATAAAGTATATAATTCCAAAGCCAAAATTTTTTAATATTTTTCTTTTCATAACACATATTCCCTTATATTGATAACAAAGATTATACTACCAAATGTGAAATACACAAAATGTAAATAATAATAATTTTTTGGAAGAATTAATAAATATATATTGTGAGATGAAACCTAAACAATTTTTAATAAATATTCTTTTGTAGCTATAAATAGTTAGCTATTAATAGCGACTTTACAAGGCATTTGGAGGATGTAATAATTGAAATAATGTAATAAACAGGGCTTTACATAATAAAAAGTGTGTATCAGTTAAAAAAGAAGGGGAAAAAGGAATGAATTTTAGAGAAGCGAATGAAGAATTTATTGTGACACAGATGAACAGGTTTGCATCTTACATAAATCACTTGTGTGAATTTGTAAAGT
>CACYTP010000029.1 GCA_902777385.1 uncultured bacterium | reverse complement strand
TATAAAGTCCCATTCTTTTTATTGAATAATATATAAACATAATATTGTTTTTCTTCTGACATATCGTTATGATAAGCTGGATTACTTCGCAAATCAAGCTTTTGATTTGCTCGTAATGACATGGTATTTATTTTTTATTTATTCCTATAACATATATTATGTTCTGATTAATTAAAAGCGGATAATGAATACTCATTATCCGCTATATAATATCTTACTCTCTTTGTTTAATTCTATTCTTTAGCGTTATCTTTAGCCGCCTTTTGAGCAGCTTCAGAACTGTCCATTATTGCCTTTTGAACAGCTTTCTGCATTTCTTCAGGATCGTAATCCTTGTTTACATATTCAATCTTTGCATTTTTCTTCAAAGATTCAACTAATTTATCTACACTTTCAAGCTGTTTTTGATTTTTCAAATGTTCTTTGATATTATTTTTTTCTTTTTCAAAAGGTTTTTGACCTGCAGCCATTCTGTCTTTTACATAAATTATATGATAACCGAATTGAGTTTTTACAGGCCCGACAACTGTTTCAGGTCTTGCCCCGAATGCAGCGTTAGCAAATTCAGGTACCATTTCCTGTTTTGCAAAGAACCCTAAATCTCCGCCTTTTTGTGCAGAAGCTGTATCATCAGAATTGTCTTTTGCTACTTTTGCAAAAGTTGACGGATCTTGTTTTACTTTATTAAATAATTCTTTTGCCTTTGCTTCTCTGGCATTAATCTCTTCCTGAACTTTTGCCTTTACGTCTGCATCAGATAAGTTTGAATTTTTAGAATCTGATTTTATAATCTCTGTAATTTCCTCAGGATTTACTGCAATCAGAATATGAGATGCTCTAACCTTATCCGGGAATTTAAATTTTTCGATATTTTTGTTATAAAAGTCTTTTGCTTCTGCATCAGAAACATCAGTACTTCCGATACTTTCAGCAAGCTTTCTTAATTTAACCTGCTCTTTCAAATCTTTCTTGAACTGTGATGCTGTAACACCGTTTTGTTTCAACAGTTTGTCTAAATTTTCTTTAGAACCTACTTTATCCACAATTTCTTTTATTGCATCATTCAAATCATCATTTGTAACTTTGATACCTCTTTTTACGATTTCATCTTCTAAAAGTGCCTTAATAATAAGTTCATTTACTATTCTGCTCTTTACAAGATTAAACATGAAAGCATTGTTTGCATCTTTAATATTAACTTTCAACGGGCTTGCCTGAATTGCTTTTGCTTCTTTATCCAGTTCATCATCAAACTGAGCCTGTGAAATATTGGTATCATTAACCTTAATAATAGTTTCTGTTGACTTTAATCCGCAACCGGAAAATAAAATAGCAGATGCTGCTAATGTGATAAGTAAATTTTTTCCCTTCATCAATCTCTCTCTTTCTTTATTTTGAGTATTCGTGACTTACTTTATGTATATAATAAAACAAATCTGTTAAAATGTTAAATAATTCATCAAAATTCATATAAGAATTGTTAAGCAATAGTATTGAAATTCCCTCCTGACAAGATGAAGGAGCTTGCATAAACTTTATACGTTTTAATATTTCGGAAGGTAATTGTGACTGTACCATTTTCCATTCCATGTGAGTATATGGAGTATAAATCCTTATATTTTCAGGCGTTTCTCTTATTACAGAAATTCGTACATCGCTTGCTGCTAATCTTATTTTTATTAGTTTTATAAGATTTTCAACACTTTCAGGAGGTTTGGAAAAACGATCTTTCCACTCCTCAGTAATATAATCAAGTTCTACGTCATTTTTTACATCCGCCAGACGTTTATATTCAATCATTTTCTGATCTTTAGAACCAACCCATTCATCAGGAATGAATGCCGTAACATTTATATCAACTATTGTATCAACTTTATTTTCTATATGTTCACCCTGAAGCTCATGCACGGTTTCTTCCAATAATTGACAGTATGTATCAAAACCTACATTTATCATGTGTCCATGCTGTTTTGTACCGAGAATATTTCCGATACCTCTTATTTCTACATCTCTCAACGCAATTTGGTAGCCGCTTCCTAAAGTCGTAAATTCTTTTATAGCCTTTAATCTTTGTACAGCCTCTTTGGTCATGTTCTTTGTGTGATTGTAGAAACAATAACAATAAGCCTGACGGCGACTTCTGCCGACACGGCCTCTTAACTGATAAAGTTGTGCCAGCCCAAATCTGTCTGCATCATGCACAATCATAGTATTGGCATTAGGAATATCAATACCGTTTTCAATAATCGTTGTTGCAAGAAGAATATCGTATTCATGGTTTGAAAAATCTATAATTACCTGTTCAAGCTGTTTTTCATCCATCTGACCATGCCCTACTGCTATACGGGCATTTGGAACCAATTGCTGCAGACGAAATTTAAATTCTTCAATAGTTTCTACTCTGTTATACAGGTAAAATACTTGACCTTCTCTATCCAACTCGTGAATTATTGCGTTACGCACCATATTTTCATTCCAAGCCCCTACATAAGTTTTTATAGGTAACCTGTTTTTCGGAGGAGTATTAATTACAGACATATCCTTTATTCCGGACAACGACATATAAAGTGTTCTTGGAATTGGAGTAGCTGACATTGTAATAATATCAATATTTTCCCGTAACTGTTTTAGTTTTTCCTTATGCCGTACGCCAAATCTATGCTCTTCGTCTATAACCAAAAGTCCCAAGTCTTTAAAAACAATCCCGTTTTGCAAAAGCCTGTGTGTCCCTATCACAACATCACATTCCCCTGTTGCCAAGTGTTTTACCGTTTCTTTCTGTTCTTTTGCGGAACGAAATCTTGATAAGAGTTCCACCTTAACCCCAAACGGACTGAAACGTTCTGACATAGTTTGAAAATGCTGCAACGCAAGGATAGTAGTCGGAACAATTACTGCCGCTTGCTTGCCTGAAGTAACAGCTTTAAAAATTGCCCTCATTGCAACTTCTGTTTTACCAAATCCTACATCTCCGCATACAAGTCTGTCCATAGGATTTTCACTTTCCATATCGGTTTTTACTTCCCCGATAGCACGCATTTGATCAGGGGTTTCTGTGTACTCAAACGCTTCCTCCATCTCGACTTGCCAATTAGTATCCGGAAGAAACTGAATGCCTTTTTGCATTTTTCGCCTTGCATAAAGTCTTAACAAATCATAAGCGACCTGTTCAACCTCTTTTTTAACCTTTGCCTTTGTGTTATCCCAGTCCTTACCACCCATTCTGGAAAGTTTTGGTTTTATTGAGCCTGAACCTCTGTACCTGCAAAGCAGATTAATTTGTTCGGCAGGAATATGAAGTTTATCATTACTTGCATATTCGATTGTCAGATAATCCTTTAATTGCCCGTCAATTTCCTGCTGCGTTAATCCTTTGTAAATTCCGACACCGTGAATATTATGAACAACGTATTCACCCTCCTGAATATCATTGATACTCTCAATGTATTCTGCTTTCTCTTTGTAATAAGATTTCTTGGAGGAAGTTACTTCTTTATTACGCTTATTGAACAATTCTCTGTCCGTTATAATAATTGTTTTAAAATCCTCTAAAACACAGCCGTGAGAAGTTATTGACTGAATGTACTCAATATTTTTATAAACACCGCGTTCGGTTAAAATCTCATTAACTCTATCCGGATAATCAGTAGAAATAATAATATTATAGTCGGAATTATCGAGTATAAATTGTGCCGCATCATCAGGATTTATGGAAAAATTCCTTACAGGCTGAGTGCTAAACTCAATCAACTCCATTGAACCTGCCTCTATAAAATTATCCAACCCTATACGCATAAATCGTGCCATAGATTTTTCAAATTCATCATAAGTCAGGTGGTTTTTTGCTTTTAATTCTTTAATCAGCTCTAATTTCAAATTTTCTTCAAGCTGTTCATCGGCATTTTTATCCAGATATTCGTATTTAGCATAAATTTCCGAAGTTTCATCATTAACAATAATATAATCTTTGAAATAATCAAAAACAGACACCAATGCAGGATTAAAATAACTTTGATAAACTTCTATACCCTCAAAGTACCCCTCTTCATCAGAAAATTCAGTCTTTTCAGGGGCAATAAATTTATACATCGGCATTATTTTTACGGTTTTAATTTTTTCGACGGATTTTTGGGTTTCGTTGTTGAAATACCTTATATCAACTACCTCATCACCCCACAATTCTATACGCACAGGGAATTTATCAAGCGAAAATACATCTATAATATCCCCCCTGATACTGAATTCCTGAATATCAGTTACCATAGTTGCCCTTTTGTAACCGAGATTTACAAGTTTTTGGGCAAAATCCTTTGTATCAAGCTCATCCCCAATATTAACAGATATTGAATTTTTGTGATAGAAATCTTCTTCAGGGAATTTTTCTAACAATGATTTTACGGGTGCTATGACAATTTTGGGTTTGTTTAGCAAAACCTCAACCTGTTCAGCGTAGTTGTACTTATTTGAACCGACAACTTCATACAAAGAAATATCCTGAAACGGCAGAATTTCAGCGTCTGCGTCAAATAATCTTGAAAAATCGTTTTTATACTTCAACGCACTCTGTTCGGATGAAGTAATAAACAGTACGTTTTTTTTAGAATATTCACCTGCCTTTACGGCAAGATATAAACGCAAAACAGAAACCAATCCCGTAACTTCAAACGGAATAAAGCTTTTTACGTTGTGCCTGAATAAATCAAACGCCTCATTATCAATATTCTTGAAAGAAATCATAGCTATATTTTAACATAAAATAAACAATCCGGCAGGCTAGCCTGCTTTTTTAACTTCGCCACCAGCATTTCTGCAAGACTTCACGCTTTTTCCAAATTTTACGTCATCCTGAATTTATTTCGGGATCTAGCAATCGGTAAAACTTTAGGTATAACCCAAAAAGGGATTGTCATCAGATATAATGGTGGCCAGATGCTGAAACGAGTTCAGCATGACATTTAATGGGTGTAGCACCTTCGGCGAGAGTAAAGGCGACTTTCTTTCCCATGTCATTGCGAGGGAGCAAGTAACCTTGCGACCGTGGCAATCCAGCCGTTTTTTCGACGATTTAACACTATCTGAAAGGTCTGACCCCTCACCCGAAAATCTGACTTTCGCTTTGCTAAAGTCGATTTTCTGCCCTCTCCCGACGGTAGAGGGGAAAGCAGTTCCTTCCAAGCTGCAAAGCTGCTTAGCTGCCAAACTTCCTAAATCGTTAAACCATTACTACAAGAGGATTTTGCCCATTTCCATGCTTAAATTCAATCATGACAATATCCTCCGTGGTTTCCATACACTATTATTATGACATATTACCTGTAATTTGTAAACTGAAGCGGATAATCATATTTTTCCTCATTTGAACGAAGCATTTTAATAACTTCTTGCAGATTATCTTTATCTTTGCCGGAAACTCTTATCTGATCACCCTGAATAGATGCCTGAACTTTAATTTTTGAATCTTTAATATCAGCGACAATTTTCTTTGCCAACTCTTGTGTTAAGCCTTTTTTAAGATTATAAACTCTTCTGACACGACCGCCAAGAGCATTTTCCAATGGTTGAGGGTCAAGAATTCTGATATTTAATCCTCTTTTTACGATTTTTGATTGCAGAATATCATATATATTACGCAATTTCATTTCATCACTTGTAGTAATCGTGATAGATTTATCGCCCTCTAAGTCAATTTCGGAATTAGAATCCTTTAAATCAAATCTTGATGAAACATCTCTTTTTACCTGATCAACCGCATTAACCAATTCTTGTCTGTCAAATTCCGATACTACATCAAAACTGCAATCTTTAGCCATAATAACCTCCTAAACGCTAAATAACACATGATGATAGTATCTTAACACAACATTAAATATTTTAAAAGCGAATGATTATATTACTTGAAAAATCTTTTATAAGTATTTGTGCCTTTTATTGCTTTACCAAGCTTTTGAAATCTGCCCAGCACCAAAGCACCGCCAACCAGAGTTCCCAATGCCATTAACGATTTTTTCAAATAACTTATATTACGGGCTTCTTCACCCTTTATGCTCTGATAAACATCTCTTGGAACACCTGTGTACATTGTTGCACCGCCCAAGAAACTGGTATTATAATAAGGATTTGGCATTCCTAAACCCAATGCCATACCCATAGGAGAATTTGAAGCACCTATCATATCTCTGTACATTGGTGATGTAAACATGTCATCCATAATTTTACCTAACCTTTTATTACCTACCTATTTATATAAAGTCATGATTTTCCATGAAATTGACTGAATTACAGAGATTGTTACATTTTGTTAACATGATAAATTTTTGGTAAATACCGGCTTGAAAAATAAATTTGTGCGTAATATTATAAAAGGACGAAGATTTTACGGCTTTGGTATGCCTAAAATTATTCAATAACACTTTACTTAATTAAAAAGGAGAAGAAAATGCCAAAACTTAAAACACACAAATCTGCTGCAAAACGTTACAAAGTAACAGCATCAGGTAAAATTCAAAAAAGACAAGCAGGTATAGGACACTTGCTCCAACACAAATCAGGATCTAGAAAACGCAGAATTTTCAAGATGGTTGATGTATCTGAAACACATGTAAAACTGGTATCTAAAGAGTTACCATACAAGAAGTATGCAAGATAGGAGCAGTGAATTATGAGAATTAAACGTGGAAACGTAAGTCGCAACAGACATAAAAAAATCTTAAAACTTGCTAAAGGTTTTATCGGAGCAAGAAGCAGAATATTTAAAGTAGCTAATACAGCTGTTATGAAAGCATTAAAATATGCTTACAGGGACAGACGTACTACAAAGAGAAACATGAGAAGACTCTGGATTGTAAGAATTAACGCTGCAGTCAGAGAACGTGGTATGAGCTATTCAAGATTTGTTAATGCTTGCAAAAAAGCTAACATCTTGGTTAACAGAAAGATGCTTGCTGAATTGGCAGTAAATGACAAAGAAGCTTTCGATGTAGTATTTGAAGCTGCTAAATCTGCAAAATAATCTTTGCGGATATACAAGACTAAAAAACCCTCTCAAATATTTGAGAGGGTTTTTGCTATATACAAATCAAATTAATTCCACGGATAATTTTTCGGCATAGTCCAACCGTTTACCATAATATATGCTGCACAGTTCATTCTGTTACCATTAACGCAAGCCTCTACCCCGTAAGCTGCCTGAGAAGAGGTCGGCATCTTTATTCTTGACGGATCACCGTTTTCATAACTAAAACCTGTAGGATATATTGAATGTCCGTTTGCACCTAATCCTTTCCCATTATGACCTGCGGCATAACTAAATACAAATAAATCCTTACCAAAAGTATTATATCCTTTGTAAGGACCGTCTATATCAATAAAAAACTTTCCGGCATTACTACCGGTCCATGCATAAGCCAACCATAATACACATGCTCCGTTTGGCATCTGAGCGGACCAACTGTATGTATTAAAACCATCAGTTGTTGCATATTCAGTTCCAAAGTTAGTCGCATATTTATACTTATTGTACGGTTTACCTTCATAGCACATCGTTTTATCAGTTTCCGTAGCCTGGGGGTACATTTTAGCACCAATTTTTTCAAAAACTAAATAAAAACAGTTTTCCTGATTATATTGACCTTCTGCCCAACCCTCATTACAAGACCAATTATGCATCGGTAATGTATCAAATTCAGCGGCTACAGCCTCAATACCTGTTGATATTTGAGCATACGTCTGTTTTAGTTTATTAAGAGCTATATGCTTTTGATAATTCTGAATTAAAGCCGGTAGCGTCAACGCCGCAACTACCCCGATTATACCGAGGGTGATTAGAACTTCAGCGAGAGTAAATGCGACTTTCTTTCCCATGTCATTGCGAGGGAGCAAGGAGTCTTGCGACCGCGGCAATCCAGCCGTTTTTTCGACTGTTGATACTAAAGATTTAACACTATCTGAAAGATCTGACCCCTCACCCGAAAATCTAACTTTCGCTTTGCTCAAGTTGATTTTCAACCCTCTCCCGACGGTAGAGGGCATATTTCCTATTCCAAAGTAGCTGAACTTCTCAGCTATAAAATCCTGTAAATCCTTGCTATGAGAGAGTTTGCCCCCCCCCCCCGTGCTTAAATCCAATCATGATAATATCCTCCGTGGTTTTCATACATTATCATTATAAACTATTTTCTCATTTTTGCAACCCTGCTTTTGTTTTTGCAAGAGTACAAATAAAATTGTTTCATATTTATGTGGTATCATAAAGAAAAAGGAGAAAATTATGATAAAAGTAGCAGTATGCGGTGCATTAGGCAGAATGGGAAAAGAGGTTTGCAACACGGTTTTAGCAAACAACGATATGGAACTTGTTGCTAAAATTGATATAGCAGGAGAAGATACTTATAAATCAATTCAGGACGCATCAAATGCTGTTAAAATAGATGTGCTTATAGATTTTACACAACCGAAATCTATTTTTGAAAATGCTAAATTTTGCCTTAATAACGGGATAAAAATTGTTATAGGCACAACAGGGCTTAAAGATAACGAAATTGAATATCTGAAAAATCTTTCAAAAGAAAAAAATACAGGCTGTTTAATTGCCCCGAATTTTTCTACAGGTGCTGTTTTAATGATGATGTTTGCAAAACAGGCGGCAAAATATTTTGACAATGCTGAAATTATTGAACTTCACCATAACCAGAAAAAAGATGCCCCGTCAGGTACCGCTATTAAAACAGCATTAATGATGTCTGAAGAAAATGAAGATTTCACAACCGACAACTGCCCGGAAACGGAAACAATAAAAGGAGCAAGAGGCGGGATATCATACAATAATATACATATACACTCCGTCAGAATGCCGGGATTTATGGCATCACAAGAAGTTCTGTTCGGCTCAAACGGACAGATTTTAAAAATACGCCACGACTCAACGGACAGAAAATGCTATATGGACGGAGTTATGCTTGCTGTACGCCATACAGTAAATAATAATGATTTTGTCTACGGTCTTGAAAACATTATGTAGCATTATCCTTTAGAGGTTCAGACTGACCTTCAACTATATCAAGTTTTTTCAATTTGGCAGAGGCTTCCGAAATAGATTTTAGTTCGGGCATAAGCTGATATGTATAGTGTTTTGTAGCTGCATAAGTTCCGCCGATAAACCCTCCTATTGCACCAAAAAATGCTATCGGAATAGAAAGCCCCCATTTCAAGGCTTTGGACATTTTTGTCAGAGAAATACCAATTGCAGGCAAAGCACCGCCTAAAACAGCACTCGATATACTGATAAATCTCATTTTTCTATTCATTGACTCTTTATCAAAACTTTTTTCACGCTGTTTTATCTCGTCAGGATTGACATTTCCCACAACATCAATTAACGTTTTAAAGTTCTTTTCGTATTCAAAAGTATCCTTTTGGGCAACACTCACAGGAGTAACAGTTTTTGCTTTATTATCAATTACTTCGTATTTTTGCCTGCCGTTTTCAATAATATCTGTCTTTACAAGCCTGCCGTCACGATTTGATATAACAATTTCTGACATAAACAACCTTTCTTACACGTTATATTATAATTAAAACATTATTCGTGCAAGAATTGCCTAAATTACATTGTAACTATATTATCAGATTTTATAAATTTTTCGCTATACTGTATAATTTTATCGGCAAACTTCGGATGTCGAACAAGTATAGGATTCAACACATCGAGTGTTTTAAAAATAAATTTATTCCAAAACCCAAAATGAGAATCATTAATCATAGTATTTGCATTGTTTGCTTTGGATTCGTGAACAATATTACTTTTCAATAATCCGGATTGGAGAAGCTTTCTTGTAGAGACAGTTCTCCCAACTCTGTATATTTTCATAGGCATAAATGTATATCTCCCATCGTCTGTACTAAAGCCTTATAATAATTGTATCTCTAACACTTTTTATTGTAAAGATGTTTTGCAAAATTTTTATCACCAACACGAACTATTTTAACTAATTATTCTTAAATACATTATAATCAAAAGTAAATTGCACATCTACTGCATCTTTCGTAAATTTTTTAGGTAAATTTCCAAAAGGTTCAGCCTCTTTCAAAGCTTTAACAGCGGCATCATCAACATCTTTAATCCCCGACGACTGAATAATAGAATATCTTAATACTTCGCCTTTTCTTCCCAAAGAAAAGTTCAATACAACTCTTTTACTCTGATTACCTTTAGGCGGATTCCAGTTTGATTTAATCTTCTTTTGCATATTACGCATATATTTTCCAAAATCAACACCGTCCTCAATATTATTTTCAGTATCAGGTGTTTTATTTTTTATATCGGACTGTTCTTCCGTAACAGCAGAAGAATTATCCACCCCGAACACATTGTCACGATAACTCAAATATATAAAACCAAGAACGTTAATTGCTGCAAGTATTATAATCAATATCCACGCAAATTTGGAATTTCCGACCACTTTGTGTCCGCATTGAGGACATCTTTCATAGTTTGAGTCGTACTCACAACCGCAATATGAACATCTTACAAAACTTTTATCCTCTTGATTATCCATTTTTTATATCCTTTATTAATTCAGCAATACTCTGTCAATGCAAGCTTTATTAGAATATTGCCATTCTCTGAATGTTATACGGTTAACTTTAAAACCGCAACGTTCAAGTATAGCTTGCTTTTTCATATTTGGAATTCGCTGATTAACGTTATCTTCAACACCGTCAACCTCTATTACAAATTTTTCATCCACCAGCAAATCAGCACTCAAACCAGCAATATCAACTCCTGCTTTAACATCATGGCCGAGTTCACGAATTTGTCCTGCAATTTCACGTTCAAGTTTGTTTTTATATATATTTTCATCTATATCAGGATTTTCAAGCATAGTTTTATGCTCGTTGTATTCGTCAATATACGACATATAATCTCTAAACAAACCTTCCTGAATATCCTTTGGATTACGGGAAACAAAGTTAATGACCTTATATCTTGCACGAGTAATAGCTACGTTAAATAAATTCGGTTTTTGCAGGAAAGTCAGGCTTTGAGGGAAACTGTTTGGTGCAAATGCCCACGACATTAAAATTATGTCACGCTCATCACCCTGAAATGTATGTGCAGTACCGACTTCAATTTCATGCTTCTTTTGCATGTGATCTGAAAGCACTTTTGATATTGATACCTTCAGCTGTTCAACCTGAGCTCTGAACGGAGAAATTACACCAATAGATACAGGTTTATCCGGATTTTTCCTTTCATCCTCTACAACAATATCATATAATCTTTTAACAAGAGCCTCAATTTCCGGAAGGTTTCTGGTAGCATCACAGTCAACTTTACCATCAGAAACTACAACTGTTTCCAGCACTCTATCGCTGCCTGTATCTTTTTTCATAATACGAATTCTGCCGCCATAAAATTCCTTATTTGAAAAATCTATAATCGGCGGAAGGCTTCTGAAATGTTCATCCAACATAACAGAATTCAATGAATAATAATCAGCCAAATCAAACATGGAATTTGTCCTAAATCTCCACATCAACTGATACTTATCAGGAATACCGTATTGAGCGAGGAACGATTGTTCTTTTGCTTTTTCTAAAAAAGACAAGTGAGGTAATTGTTTATCATCACCAACAATAACAGCCCGCTTTGCTCTAAACAGTATAGGGAAACAACTTGCGATATCACATTGAGAAGCTTCATCAATAATAGCGACATCAAACATCCCCGGTCTTAAAGGCATTGAACCTGATACAGCATAAGTTGTAACACACCAGCACGGAAATGCCTCCAACAGAGGTTTAAAGTCTTCTGTTTCAAGAATTTTATTCTGTTTATTCTGGCTTCTTTGACAAATTGACTGGGCATGAATTTTCAAACGATTTTTCTTAACCATATCCTGTAAAAGATTTTTCAGACTATCACGGCGTCTGCCCTTTAGAATATTTATTGCCAACGGTTTTTGCTTTTTCTTCATCTGACGAATCTGCTCTGACAAAACATGCAGATTACCTGTCTTTTGAATATCTGCCTCAATTTTTCTTAATTTCCAAATCATAGCAGTAACTTCCAATTCAGATTTAAGTCTGCCAAGATTTTCATAATTTACATCAAAATCCTTGAGTTTTAAAATTTTCTTTAATTTACTCAAGCTGCTGAAATTAGCAATATTAGCAAAGAAACCGGTTTTCTCAATATTCTTTTCCAATGTTGCAATTATCGCTAATATATCCTCAATTTCAGTTTTTTTCAGATTTGACTTTATAAATACTCTGCTGCCGATAGACTTATCATGTTCTTCAACTTCTTTTGACATTTCAGTCCAGTCTTTTTCAAGTTTTATAATCTGTTCACTTTTGTGTTCACAATCACGAATCGCATCTATATGCTTTTTCATATCATCAACACCGACAAACAAACTATCTTCAAAGTCACTGTCAATATCAATTTTTTCATTAATTAAATCTTTAAGCTTATCACTCAACTGTTTTTGGTAATTTAAACGACCTGCTCTTAATGCTAAAAACGGGGCACCCAGAGAATTTAATCTATCCGCAACAACATCTACAGCCTTATCCATACGGGAAGCGACAAGAACGGTTTTGCCGTTTGCAACAAGGTGAGCGACAAGATTAACTATTGTCTGGGATTTACCTGTTCCGGGAGGTCCTTGTACCGCAATAAATTTATTATTTTCAATATTTTTTATAACCTGCTCCTGTGAATCACTTAATGCAAGCGGAGTTATCGGATAAAAATCTGATACGCTTTTCATATCTTTAATAGGTACAGATTTTTCTTTTGAAAGTGAATATTCTTCATTAATCACACTCAGAGCAGTTTCTCTGTATATTCCGCTTGGCTTTTCTGCAATTTGAGTCAATTCATGCAAAACTCCTGCCGTAACACTCGGACGTTTTGTGAGAATTATTGCAGCCTGACTTGTTAAATTAATTTTTTCTAATTTTTTGACCTGCTTCTGTTTGTTCTCCTCAACAGAAACTACTTCATCAAAATTATCCCCGTCTATTTTTTCGTTATAAAAATCATTTTCGTCATCTTTTGACAAATTGTCTTCATCCACGTTATTGCTGTCATCAAGATTTATATCAATTTCAGGAATAATTGATTTTAATGTAGTAAGAAATATATCCAAACTTTCCTGCGTAATAGGTAAAGCAGGCACAACTTCCAGCAAACCCTCCAAAAGGGAATCAACTTCATCATCATCATCACTTTTTTTCATTAATGCGGTTAAAGCTCCCGTATTAAGTGATAATACTTCTTCCTGAGGAATGCAATTTATATTTACACCGTTACGTTCAAGATGGCACGGCATATATAATAATGGGGTTAAGAATTCGCTTGCACGTTTATTTTTGGAATTCTTACCGACCAGAAATAAATATCCGTATATAAGGTACTTATCTTTAACAGAATTGTTTGAAAGTGTCATTAACTCAGTCAATTTTGAATCACTGCCATCAAGACGTAAGAACTCTTCATCACTTCTTAACAGACTTTCTTCACCCTTCAGAAAAATCCATTTGTTATCTTTATCACCTTTAAGATTTCGGAAAGTTGAACTTTGCACTTCTTCTCTGACACAATCATGAAGATATAAACTCAATTTTTTTATAAAGCTGTTATTAAATGCCGAATTAATTGCTTTTGTTGCTTCCTGTAACATCTGTGTTTCCCCTTATTATAAATCTGATTATACCATTTTATGCTCAAACCGTCTATAATGACATCATCAGTTTATATGACTTAATTATGAAATACGATATTATTGCATATAAAAAAATATAATGATAAAATTAGCATTATGAAATTGAAAGATGCAGACAATTTATACTATATAGGCGGAATTGTAAGAGATGAAATTCTCGGTAAACCAAGCTTTGACATTGATTTAACTTATGTAGGAAATGCCATAGAATTTGCACAAAATATTGATGATGTTAAAATTTTAAAAATCAATGAACCGTTTGGAACAGTTCGTATAAAAGCCGAAAATAAGGAAATTGATATAGCATCAACAAGAGCAGAAATATATGAACAAGCCGGTCATCTGCCAACCGTTACTCAAATTGGATGTTCACTAAAAGAAGATGTACTCAGACGTGATTTTACGATTAATGCAATGGCTAAAAGCGTAAAAGACAATAAAATTATAGACTATACAGGCGGATTAGAAGATATTAAGAATAAAAAAATTAGAATTTTACACGACAATAGTTTCATTGATGATCCGACAAGAATTTTAAGAGCATTAAAATTCGCTGTCCGATTTGATTTTTCACTTGATGAACATTCAAAAGAACTTCGTGATAAATATTTGGAAAATGTAAACTACGATATGAGTTTTAAAAGAGTAAAAAAAGAGCTTATTGAAACATTTAACCTGAATTCTCAGGCAGCTTATGATGAATTTATTTCATCAAAAATATATAAGCTTATTACGCCAAGTGAAATCACTAAATCTCAGTTGAATATTGAACAACTTATCAATAAATATATACATTTAATTAATCCTGATAACATCTGGCTTGTATATGTTGGAACAATCAGAGATTTGGATAACTTAAAACCTACCCTCACTAAGGAAGAACAAAAAATTATTAGTGATGCGTACACTGCAACAGAAAAAAATTTAAATAACGATTATGAAATATACAAAACTTTTGAAAACATGAAAGCAGAAACTATACTTTTATATGCCGTTATAAAAAATCAAAAAGTTGCAGAACATTACTTGTCTGATTTAAAAGATATTAAAATACAAATTACCGGTAAAGATTTAATGGAAATGAATATTCCGCCATCAACAAAATATCAGGAATGTTTTGATTATATTTTGAAAACCAAATTATATAATCCAAATCTGACAATTATTCAAGAAAAATCTCTGGCAAAAGAATTTTTCAGTACAAATTGTTAAAAATGATTATATGCTATCCTAAATTAAATAAAAATTCTGCTCTATTTTCTTTAAAATAAAACAATTTGACACGGTTTCAAAAAATTGATATATTTTTAATAAAAAGGAGTAATGAAAGAATGGCTATAGACTTGCCGCCTAAAATTCCGCCGGCTGTTATTCAATATGTTAAAGACCACGACTATATACCCGATGAATTTAAAAATATATATAGTGATAATGTATACAAATACATTAAACGTTACCGTAACTATAAAGGATACCAAGTTTACAGACTTGATACACGACGATATGGTGATTGTGTATATTTAAATTATAAAAATTGCCATATTATTTTACACAACAAGAAAGAAACCAGATGTGTCAATAATGAAGAAGCTTATGAACTTGCTGAAAAAGATTTCAACCTATCGCCCTCACACATCAAACCATCTGTCATTGAGTATGTGAAAAAATATGGAAATATCCCCGATAAATACAAGGACATAAATATCTACAACGCAAATGACTACATTATCGGACCTGATAGGAACTATTTTACACAAAAAATTGTATACACAAAAGATGGATATAGAATCTATTACCTTGATATGGAATATGTAGATAGATATGATAAAGACAGATGCAAAATCCTTTTCGAAAAAACTCCCAAATTTCGCTGTGCAACAGAAGATGAACATCTTGAACATTTTACCATAGGACTTCACCCACAAAAGAAACCGGGTGCTATATATAAATATGCCAAAAATAATTATTATGAAAACGAGAGCAAACTAAAAAAAACGTATGACGATAACCCCGTACATGGCATATATCTTACGAATAGAAGTAAAAACAAATATCACGGATACTATTACTACTTTGTTTGTTACGGAGACCAAGAAGAAGAAAACGTAAAAAAAGACAACTGTGCAATAATTTTGCAAAACGATAAAGAAATCCGAGATGCTACAAAATCTGAGATTTTTGAAATTAAATCTTTTTATCTAAAAAAATATAAGCCAAGCAAATAATTAAAAGGTGTAATTATCTTAATTCGCATGCCTTGATATTTTATTTAAATATTCCATATTCAAGTCAACATTATCCAATCTGAATATTGTAGGATAAAATTTTATCTTCTTACCATGATTAAACCTAATTCTCTTAAAATGTTTGACGTCGTCATTGTTTTGAGGATCATAAAACCTTATGCTGTCTCTACTATCTCCAGTTTTGTAAACTATTAGTATGTGATCATATAAATCCTGCCCGTCTTTTGTCAGTGAAATTTTGCATATCAATCCGTATATTTCACCCTTTTTCATAACCTCATTTAACCTCTATTTTCTTTAAAATAAAACAATTTGACACGGTTTCTAAAAATTGATATATTTTTAATAAAAAGGAGTAATGAAAAAATGGCTATAGACTTGCCGCCTAAAATTCCGCCGGCTGTTATTCAATATGTTAAAGACCACGACTATCTGCCGGATGAGTTTAAAAATATTAACAAAGATAATGCATATAAATATATTAGAAAACTTAAATCTCATA
>CACYTP010000028.1 GCA_902777385.1 uncultured bacterium | reverse complement strand
TAAAGATTTAACACTATCTGAAAGGTCTGACCCCTCACCCGAAAATCTGACTTTCGCTTTGCTCAAGTTGATTTTCTGCCCTCTCCCGACGGTAGAGGGAAAATTTCCTATTCCAAAGTAGCTGAACTTCTCAGCTATAAAGTTCTGTAAACCCTTACTACGAGAGGATTTTACCCCCCCCCCTATGCTTAAATCCAATCATGATAATATCCTCCGTGGTTTTTATACATTATCATTATAACATTTTTTTGGATTATTTCAATCCTTTAATTAAAATTATTTATCACGACTAACATTTGCATCCAACGAGCGAAGCATCTATTAAGGCAGGCTAGCCTGTTTTTTGTTCTTTGCAACACATTATACAATAGTAAAAAGCAATCATAATGCCTTACTTGAATAATAAATATGTTTATGGTAGATTACTACATATCTGCATATAGAAAGGGGATATTAGTTTGAATTCAAAAAAAATAATCGTGTTTATTATTGCAGTCATGGTAACAATATTCACGCAAACATTTGCTGCAACTACAGCTGAAATAAAACAGGTCATTATAAAAGAATCCAAAGCTATGGGTGTAGAACCTGCTATTATGCTGAGCATTGCAAAAACAGAATCAGGATTTTGCCAGAATGTGAAAGCTTCATCAGGTAATGTCGGAGTATTTCAGTTATTTCCGGCTACAGCAAAGCGTATGGGATACAACGCATACAATCTTGATGAAAATATAAAAGCCGGAATTACATACTATAAAAACATGTACAAAACTTTTGGTTCTATGGAATTAGCCGTTGCAGCATATAATTCAGGACCTGATGCAGTAAAAAAATATAAATCAGTTCCGCCAAACTCTCGTGCTTTCGTTAACAGAATTATGGCAGACTACAAATATTTTCAAAAAAATTTATAGCTGATAAATATAGCACTAATTAATATAACTTTACATAATGACAAAAAAATTTTTGTTCATTTCTTATAGCTTTTATGGTCGGAATTAGTGCAATAAGAATTTTTGACAATAACTACAAAAATAATATACCTCAAAGGGCATACTATCGTCCTGCAATGACTGCCCCATTGAAAGCTGATACAGTATCTTTCGGCAGCAAGAGTATTGATATAATAAAATACAACAAATTACTGAGGGATATTCAAAATACCGCAGATGATGCAGTTTGCTCTATTGAAGATGCCGTAAGCGAATTTGCGATATTCAGTATGCCAAAAGAAGCAAAAGCGGAATATATCTTAGCTTGTACCTATAAAGGAAACAAACACGAAGTAACCATTAATAAAAAAGCACTGTTGACATTAAAGAGAAAATTATTCGAAATTCAAAACATGCCTGACATTATAACAGGTATAAAAAGTTCAATAGACAACAAAAAGAAAAAATTTGATGCACAAAAATTCAAAGACTACTTTGATATAAGAAAAAGAGCCTCTGTTGTACACAATTCTGAAAGCAAAGTTGCAGAGTTCAGATATATTGAAAATGACAAAAGAGATACAATTATCAGAGCCTTAGAAAAAGAAACAAAACGATATGGCTTTGAAAACGGAGATTTTTTTGTACCGCTCGAAGAGTTAAGGAATTCTGTTATTCCTGATTTATACAAAACGCACATGGAAAATGGAGAATTACCTGATGAACTTTACTTCAAGATGATTGATGCAATAAGTAATAATAATTTTGATTTAAAAAGTATCTATAAAAATCATTATTCTAAATTAGCGGAATGTAAAAGTTTATCGGAAGTAGAAAAGCTGTATCCCGAATTAAAATTCCAAAGAAAAAAGCCGGATTATGATAAAAAATCTGCTCAAAACTCTGTAAGTAATATGCTTTCCGTAAGCAATTATGCTTATGAAACCTTAGTATTAAATGTACTAAAACAAGGTCATCTTGAACTTGTACCGGAAAACCTTATAAAGGTAAAACTGCCTAACGGACAGCCAAAAACACTTATGTCCCTAAAAATCTCAGGATTTGGAATTTCAGCACCATCAAACGATTTAATAAAAGTTTTTGACAAGTGCCAAAAAATAATTGATAAATACAGTTCAATACCTGCATTTGATGAAAAAACAATGAAAGATTTTGCAAGTAAAGAAGCAATAAGCAAAAGTAAATACTGGGCAGACTACAAACAAATGACGGATAACGAAATCTGGATGCCGATAAGATTTATCAGAAACAGAAAAGATTGTCCTAATTCTGCTTATTCTATGGATAAACTTATAGATCAGTATCTTGCAGGGTTGTATCTGCAAGGTCATGGGGCATATTCCCACAATCCGCTGTCAGGATTTGATTACATAGGCAAACTGTCAATGGATATGATTAGGATAATTGATAACCTTTATATGCCTCTTTACAGAAACGAAAGAAATATTGATAGAGTTGATAAAAAAGGTTTTGCCGATTTCGTCAGATATTTTGACCGTTCTGCAATAGCACGTTCCATTAAACATCTCGAAAATGTATTTAACGGAAACTTTATGGCAAATTATAATTCGGGTGAAAGAAAATTACGATACGAAGAAGAATATAAAAAAGCGATTGATTTAATTAAAGAGAAAATTGAATTTCAAAAACAAATAGAACAGGCAAAAATTGAAGCCTCCAAGCCACCTAAAAAAGAAGAGTGGGTACAGGGTGATTTGTTTAAATAAAATCACTTGTATGACTAATTTCTTCACAGATTATTTAATATTATAACCTTGAAAAGTCTTTTAAAAATATAAGAAGTCCAAAATTCATTGATAAGAATTTTGGACTTCGCAAATTTTTTAGTTTGAACTATTTTTCTTCAGGTTTTGGTTCATGACCGAATTGAGGAGGCATAGGAGGCATTTTTAATAATGATTTTTTGTGTGCCTTTTCAAATTTCTTTCTGCCTTCTTCTTTGATTTTCTTTAGTTCATTTTTTTGTTTGTCAGTTAAGATAGCTTCAAATTCTTTCATGTTTTTCATTTGAATTTCTCTTGCCTGATGTTTTATTTCACGGCATTCTTTTCTTAATTTAACAATTTTCTCTGCCTGAACCTCCGGTGAAAGATTTGAGCGTTTTACGGCACTGATTTCTTCTCGTTTTAAATCTAATTTTTCCATTATAGGCTTAATTTCTTCAAAACCTTTCTGGTGAATTTCTTTTGCCTTTGCTTTTTGTTCATCAGTCAATTTTAAGCGTTTGTCAAAATCGATTTTGTTTGGCTTAACAGGAGGTCTTTGGAATTTATGACAAGGCTTTTGACACTGTTTTTCCGCAGTTTTTGTCGGTAAATCTGACGGTGCATTTTCTGCTGCAAAGCACTGTGCTGTTGATAATGTTAGTGCAAATATACTTGCAATTAATAAAATTTTCTTCATTTTAGTATCCTTTCATTTTAATTTTAAAGTAAATCTTCCAGTTCATCTGCCAATTGTTTTTTTGCGTTGTATAGCCTTGATTTAATAGTACCTACAGGACATTTTAGTTTTTTTGCACAATCCTCATAAGTATATCCGTAGACTTCGCAATACAGTATGACATCTTTAAACTTTGGTTTTAAGCCGTTTATGGCTTTTGTAATTCTTTTTTGTCTGTCATTAGTGATTAATCTAAGCTCCGGAGTTTCTTTTTTGTCACTAACAACATCAAATGTGTTGTCATCTTCTTCCAACAGTTTTTCTCGTTTTACTACTGCTGATTTCAGATAATCTTTTGTTATATTCTTTGTTATCGTTGATATCCAACCTTTGATACTGCCTTTTTCTTCGTATTTATTGGAGTTCTTCCAAACTCTTAAATATACTTCCTGCTCAAGGTCTTCGTTATCATTGCCGGAAATCATCCGTATTATATTTTTAACATTTTCTTTATTTGCTTTTATTATCTCTTTCAAATCCATTAATTCACCATTATTAAGCCGTAGGAATCAACGGGCAGTCCGTAATCTTCCAACGTAAGTGTTTGTCCGTACATGATAGTATCATGTATATCCGTATTAAAATTCACTAACCCTATGGTAGAAACAAAACAAAACAATGCGAATGACGCACAAGCCATTTTCAATTTTGCATTATTACGTCTTGATTTTCTGATTTCCGGAGCAACTTCTGCAATAAGTTCGGAAACCTTCTGCATACGTTCATGCTCACGTCGGCAATCTTCACAAGTCGCTATGTGTTCCATAAGCCTTGCTTCGTCACCGAATGTCATCAGTCCTTCATATTGTGTACATTTTTTATTTTCCATAATTTTTAACCTCTATACTACCATAACGAAATTAAATGTAAAATTGTTCATTTTTTATTACAAAAAAAATGGAAAACTTTTTAGTCTTCCATTTTTTTAAATTCTACACCATATTTTCAGGAGGTTCGTTAACAACTTGAACACCAAATTTCGTTCGGAACAGATGTTTAACGGTATCACCCTGAATTTCAAACATCATTTTATTAAATAAATCATAAGCCTCTCGTTTGTATTCAAGAAGCGGATCTTTCTGACCGTACGCCCTTAATCCTATACCTTCTCTCAGCATATCAACATTATGCAAATGATCAATCCACTTATTATCTACAACTCTTAACAGTACATCACGCTCAAGATTTCTTACAACATTATCGGGACTGAACGGAGTTTGAGGCACAAAATTCGGATCATATTGTGATAAGACTTCATTATAAAAAGCAACGATTTCACTTTCATGCTCTTTATAAGTTTGTAAAGCCAGATTTTTAAGTGTATCATATATTTTGTCAAATCTTACACCCTGAACATCCGAAATTCCGAAACTGCTCAACTGCGGGAATACAGAGTGAATTTCTTTGAGCATGGTGTTTAAGTCTTCAAATACATATTCATCAGGATTTTGCTCAGGAGCAATATAGCTTCTGAGTAATCTGTCTACTTCTTTTTCTATCATATAATATATGTCTGAGGTCAAATCTTTGCCAAACAGAACTTTTCTTCTCTGAGCATAAAATTTTTCACGCTGAATATTCATAACATCATCGTATTCAAGTACACTTTTTCTTATATCAAAATGATAAGTTTCCACTTTCTTTTGAGCAGACTGAATTTGACGTGTTATTAACGGATGTTCAATAGCCATAGTTTCATCAACATTCAAAGCATCCATTAGTGAAGTAATCTTATCTCCGCCAAAAATTCTCATTAAATTATCTTCTAATGATAAGAAAAATCTTGTAGAACCCGGATCGCCCTGACGAGCTGCACGACCTCTTAACTGGTTATCAATACGGCGTGACTCGTGACGTTCCGTACCTATTACATGCAATCCTCCTGCATCAACAACCTTTTGATGTTCAGCTTTTGTCACAGCAGCGGCTTCTTCCATCAATTTTGCTTTTTGCTCTTCGTAATCAGGAGAATCAGGAGTTATACCGAGTTCGTCCAACTTTTCTTTAGCAAGATATTCGGCATTACCGCCTAAAAGAATATCAGTACCACGACCTGCCATATTAGTTGCAATAGTAACCGCACCTACACGACCTGCCTGAGCAATAATATAAGCTTCTTTTTCATGATGTTTTGCATTTAACACATTATGTTTAATACCCAGTTTACTAAGCAAGAATGAAACATACTCCGACTTTTCAATACTGATTGTACCGACCAATACAGGTCTGCCCAATTTATGTTGTGCAATAATATCCTGAACTACCGCATCAAATTTTCCTTTTTCGTTTTTGTAAATTACATCAGGATAATTAATTCTTATATCCGGTTTGTTGGTTGGAATAGCAGTAACTTCAAGATTATATATTTTACCGAATTCAGCTTCTTCTGTCATAGCAGTACCTGTCATACCTGATAATTTCGGGTACAATCTGAACAGGTTTTGGAAAGTTATACTTGCCAAAGTCTGAGTTTCATCCTGAATTTTTACACCTTCTTTAGCTTCAATTGCCTGATGTAACCCGTCAGACCAACGACGCCCCTCCATCAAACGTCCTGTAAACTCATCTACAATCATTACTTCGTTATTTTTAACAACATAATCAGTATCTTTTACAAACAACTCTTTTGCTTTTAAAGCCTGCAAAAGATGATGTGCATATTGAGTATTCAAGTCAAATAAGTCTTTAACTCCGATAATTTCCTGAGCTCTGTCAATACCTTCTTCAGTCAGAATAATATTTTTATTCTTTTCATCTACTTCATAGTCAATATCTTTCTTTAACTGAGGAGCTACCTTAGCCATCATCTGATATGTTTCCGCAGATTTTTCAAGACGTCCGCTTATAATAAGAGGGGTTCTGGCTTCATCAATCAAAATACTGTCAACTTCATCTATGATTGCATAGTTATATGGTCTTTGTACAAGGGATTCTTTGCTTTGAGCCATATTATCTCTCAAATAATCGAAACCAAATTCATTGTTTGTACCGTAGGTAATATCGCAGTCATAAGCGGCTTTCTTAGCTTCAAAATCTTCCATGGTACGTCCGCCTGACAAAATTACGCCGACTGACAAGCCAAGGAACTTATAAATCTTACCCATCCACTCGCTGTCACGTTTTGCAAGATAATCGTTAACCGTAATAACGTGAACACCTTTTCCTGTTAAAGCGTTCAAATATGCAGGTAAAGTAGCAACAAGAGTTTTACCTTCACCTGTTCTCATTTCTGCAATATGACCGTTATGCAGGAAATATCCGCCTATCAACTGAACATCAAAGTGACGCATATTAAGTACACGTTTACCTGCCTCACGGACTGTAGCAAAGGCTTCAGGTAAAATTTTATCCAATGCCTCTTTCTCTAATTTTCTGTCAGTCTTAAAATCCTCAGATGTCGGACGTTGAGCCAAAATTTCTTTAAATTCAGTTGTTTTAGCCTTCAATTCTTCATCAGTCATTGCTGCAAACTGTGGTTCAAGAGCATTAATATGGTCAATTATTCCCATAATGCTTTTTATCTTTCTATCATTGGGATCTCCCAATAATTTCATTAATAAGCCTATCATTATAAAGTTGTCCTCTCCAAATTTGGTAATCTATAGCGATATTCTACCATAGACATACGCTTTTTTCAGTATCTTAATGAAAAAATAATAATTGTTACAAAATATTTCTATTTTTATTCACATTGAAAAAAGTGTATACCAAATTTGTTTATTATAAATAAGATTAGTGTAGTTTTGATAAATAAAGGGTAGTTGTTATGGGAAAAATGAATGTAGAAAAAGCAAACTGTATTACGGCAAACATGCCTGAGCCGCCAAAAGCGATAGAAGGTCTTGTTAACGAATATCAGAATTTTTGGGAATCAGTCTATTCAAGAGCATACGAAAACTGCAATAACAATCCGCTTGGCACTACACCAATATACATGCCAAAACTATCTAAAGAAGAAAGAGAACAGATAGAAAAACTCACTCGAAGGCTGCATTCATCTCCTGCGTGGAAAGATTACACTCAACAATGCAAACGTTGGGCAGTTTTAATGTAAAAAAAATACCACTCATAATGAGTGGTATTTTTTTAGATATTTACTTTTTTTCTGATTTTGCATTTGGTTTCTTTTGTGTATCAACATCTTTTGATGAAGTAAAGGTATCAACGCCCTCCATTTTTGGCGGTTTACATTGTTGTTCGGAACTTTTGTCCTTTTTAACTCTTGAGACTTCACCACACTCCGGCTTTCCGCCTCGGAAACACGGTTCGACTCGTGTCAGTAGAATTTTACCTATCATTATTTACCCCCAATTAGATATTTATACCAAGTTTAATGCTTTATGCTTTGTATAAATTTGTTCAATTATCTCATCCAGTTTTTTGTAATCTTCTTCTTTAGCTTTTCCCTTAACCAATAATGGTTCGATTAAATCCAATTTTAATGCGGACAACTGTTCGCCTAATTTGCCAAACAGATTACCGCCCCAACCGTACGAACCTACCATTGCTGCAACTTTTGCTTTTGGTCTTAAAACCCCGGCAAGATATGCAATATTGAACGCAGCAGGATGGGGTCCGGCAAGAACCATGGAGCTTCCAAGAACAATTGTTGTTGCATCTACTAATGCCATGGCTAAATCACCCAAATCGCCACGAACGATATCGTACTTTATGGTTTCAATACCTTTTGCATTCAATCCTTTTATAACATAGTCAATCATTTCTTCCGTACTTCCGTACATAGAAACATAAGGCAGTGCAACAAGATTTTTACCCTCATCAGCAGACCAGTCAGTGTATAAATCCAAAATAAAATTAGAATTTCTATATACAGGTCCATGACTTGGCATTATTAATTCAGGTTTCAAATCTTTTACGAGCTGAGTATATTTTTTACACATAGTTCTGAAAGGCATCATTATTTCAGCATAATAACGCTTTGCACTATGTTCAAGCTCTTTTGATTCAACTGCAATTGCATCTTCAAAAGTATAATGAGCACCCAAAAAATCACATGTGCAAATTGCATTGTCTTCAACAATATAAGTAAACATTGTATCAGGCCAATGAACCCCCGGTGCAATAATAAATCTTAATGTTTTATCACCCAGAGATAACTCTTCATTGTTGTTAATAACCTGAATTTTTGATTCATCGACAAGGAGCATTTCTTTAATATTCTCTTTCACCTTTGCATTTGTAACAACAACTGCCTCCGGATATTTTTTCAACAATGCCGGAATAGATCCGGAATGGTCCTGTTCACCGTGATTTGCAATAATGTAATCCACTTTATCAATACCATTTTCTTCCAAATTCTTTATATATTCATCTGTTTTTGGAGGATACATAGTATCAATAATAGCGACCTTTTCACTACCCTTAACAAGGTATGAATTATAACTTGTACCATGCTCTAACGGGATAAGTTCATCAAAAACTTCACGTTCAGCATCATTCAAACCACAGTAATACACATTGTTTTTTAATTCTTGAAATTTCATAATTCTCCCCATCCATTCCTCTTTATAATTATACCCGATAAATCGAATGTGTAAAGAGGTTTAAGACAAAAAAAGAAGTCGCAAAATTATTTTTACGAACTTCCATTTTTTATAAACTATTAACTATGCTTTTTCAAACATATCCTTGCCTACGCCACAAAGCGGACATACATAATCATCAGGTAAATCTTCAAATTTTACGCCGCCGTTTTCAGCAGGATCATATTCATAGTTACAAACTGTGCAAACATATTTTTCCATAACTTTCTCCTTTAATACGAGTAACACTGCTGCCGGATACCCCATAACAAATGCAGCAGATATTATACTATAAATAAAATACTCCTATGTCAAGCGAAAAAAGAGTAATATTTAAGCCGATAAAAATATAAAATTTATCCATTAGGGTAATTGTTTTGGGAATGTGTATTTTATTTAATAAAAATATACAAAAAATCTTTTTCATACTTCCAACTATTCTTAATTCCAATGAGCCTTTAGAAGGCTCTTTTTCTTATGTAAATTATGTTATAATTAGGGCATGGCTATATCAAACAATATTCAACAATACATAGATAATTCTAAAATCAGAGGGCAATTATGCAGATGGGACAAACAAAACATAAATGTATATATCACTCCCATTACCGCAAATATTAACAACAAAGATTTCATGTTTTCACAAGTTCAAAAAGCAATTCAGTCTTGGAATGATACTTTGCAACGCAACGGATTTTTCGTAAGGTTTTATGAAGTAAATAATCCGCAACAGGCAGATATAACCGTACACTGGATAAAGGTCGGACGAGTATATGAAGGGATGTGTAAATATCTTAGTGTCATAGGAAACTCTATAAAAAAAATTTCAATAGAAATTGGACTTCCAAATGAATTTTCAGGAAAAGATACAACGGATTTAAGCATATATTGTGCAATTATGCATGAATTTGGGCACGCTTTAGGTTTAGGTCACGGGGTAGAAATTGATGATATTATGTTTGTTCCGCATAAAAAAAATATACCCGTTCCCGATGAAAACGATTTATATGTTTTAAAAAAAATTTATAAATAATATTTATTATCCTTTCGCATAATGAATTAATCAAAATTACATATTATTATGCTGGCAAAAGGAGAATATTTATGACAGCAATTATGGGAATAATGCTTGAAAACAGAATTGAAGAATCCTTAAAATTTCAGGAGATTTTAACCGAATGCGGTTGTAATATAAGAACAAGAATAGGCTTACATCCTATTGGGGAATACAAATGTATTAATAATGGAATTATCCTGCTTGAAGTCGTAAATAATGTCAATACAATATACGATATTCTATCCAAACACTGGCAAGTCCAAATCATGAGATTCTAAAAATAGTTTATATATTGCAATTAACTTGCGAATTATTATCTCAAATTTAAACAACCATCTTGTACAATTTTATCCCTCGGAGGTAATTTATGATACATATCTAATGGAGTACTAGTTGCTTCAGAAGGAATAAAAACATTTTCTATGTATTTTTCTTTATCATCATCATTGTAAATTCTTACATCACAACGACTTGGGTCAAGATTATTATAATATACAGTATACAGCTGTTTTCCACTTGCATCCATAAATGTTTCGGTATTGCCGCTATCTAATTTTTGCACAGAATATAATATATTCCCACGTGAATCTTTAATAATTGTATGAAAGTCATTATCCCCACGACCTCTTAAACCTACAAATTTGTTATCTGAATCATAAGAATATATTAAACCATTTTTATTAATTTCATAACCGGCATAATACTGAGATTCACCCTCATTTAAAATATCTTTACTTTCAACAAAATTACCGTTTACATCCAATATTCGATAATTTTTCATGTACTGAATTTTACCATCACGATTAACCCAAGTTTCAGATTCATAACGACGATTACCGGTTTTGGAATCAATACTGCTCAATTGGTAATCATCCCTGGCAGAATATCTGTCTATACCCTCAGTTTTTTCAAAACTGTCTTTCACGTTATAATAATTTGATTTTTTATTTCCTTTCCGTTCTGAACGTACAAACATTCTATCCTGAGTTAGAGAAATTGTAGTACTACCTAATTCATCTTTTTTCACAGTAGTAAGTTCTTTTTTCCCATTTTTAAAATTTAACCATATATTCAAATCGCCATTTGATTGCAATGAGAATTGTGCCGTATTAAAAGCTTTTGCTTCATTAGAATCTAACTTATTATTTCTATTGGCATCAAATAAAACAATTGCAGCTTTTTGTGCAGTATTTAACTTTGAATAAACGCCCTTTATATCAGAATTAGGTTGAACATTAAATTTGTTCTCAACTTTTACCATAACAATATCCCCTTTAAAATAATTGATAATACCCTTGTACTTGTATAAAAACATTCAAATTAAAAAAATTGTTTATACTATTTTCACTATGCTCTGCTAAATTAAACACTATACGTAAATTTTAGGTATTAAAATTATAAATTTACAAAAATTAACAAAAAATACAAAAAAAAGAGAATCAGACTTTCCGTCTTAATTCTCTTTTTTCTAAATTAGGTGCTGGCAGCGCTAGCGAGCAGAGTGCGGAGGCTTATTTACAGAATAAATGAAATTTATGGAGTAAATAACCGTAGGTGTAAAATAGCAGTCGATTTAAGAAGAAAAAACAAATAATTTGATAGTTGTCAAAAGTAGGGTAGACTTCAGCCTACCCTACTAACTATCGGTTTAGGCGGAAAGAACAGAATATTTGAGATAATTTTTAATTTTTTATTCCACTTTATCAACAATATTTCGTGTTTGCCAAAAGTAGATATCATCATCTTTTATCCCGCCCTCTATATCTTGTGGTGTGCAAAACTCTTGTTCTACAACAAGTGCGTTTTGTGCAACTTTTTTGAGTTGGTCAAAGAGTTTTTTATTCCCCGATAAATCATATTTTAACGGCTCAAGCTCGATTATTTCCTCATCTTCATTAAAGGTTACTTTCGGACAATTCATTTGGATAGAATCATATGTTAATTTTCCATTATTTTTGTTATAGGTGAAAATATGTGGCTGGGTTGCACCTTTAAGCTGCCACTGTTTATCAGAATATAATTCTATTTTCAGGTTCCCTTTTTTGTCATCTGTATAAAGTGTGAACTTATAATCGGGTTTTACTCTGTTCTGTAGAACTATCCCCGGTTGGATATTTTCTTCGGGGATATTGTACATTTTTCTTGAATATTTAGCATTATGATGATATTTAGAACGGACTACAGATCTTATAGTATCGAATAAATCTTCTTTATCATCAGGTTGTGCTACACAGGTTTGGTAAACTCCTGCCGCAGAATAATGCGGCAAATCTTCCCCGTTAAACGACGACCTTACCATAATTGCAGGAGTGTTTATACCGTTTTCTTTCAGGGTATCCATCAATTTTTCTATTTCTCCGTTTGACATGTACTCATCATAAAGTCTTGCATAATCATCAATATCCTCTGAGTTATCCGTCATTGGTTCAAGATATCCCGAAGGTAGTGCCATGGATTTAGGTATAATTACATCAATCTTTCCCTGCTCCTTTAGTTCTTCTAATCTTCTCAAATTAACTGCTTTTGCTCCAATGATATCTGGTGAATACTCTTTTGAGGTCAAAATCTTATTACACGGTTTGAGTTTTGGTACATCAACCGTTTTAAATTCTATCGGTTTTGATGGTTTATCTGTTTTATCAAACCAAATCCAGTTATCTTTCAGTTCAAGTTCTACATTTTCGCCGTCAAGTGATTTCAGCCGTTCAATTTTATCAGGTTCTAACACGGCACCGCAGACATCGGTTTCCTGTCTCAATCTTGTTCCTAAATGAGAAAACGCTGCTATATCATCAGTTGTGTATATTAATCCCACAATATTAGGGTTATCAAGATTTGAAGCAAAAGTTCTTACAACAAGAATAGTTGGTTCTGTTATATCATCATTTTCTTTGAAAACGTTTGAATCCTGATATTTTATCCTGCCGACAGCCTTACCCTCTTTTATAGTATGAACTAACGGTTGTCTGTGTTGTAATCTTGTAACAACTGTTGCTTTTTGCATCATTGGAATGGGGTTAAAACAGTATTCATGTCCGTCTTTTAAATCGATTTTGCCCGTATCTTTATATTCTATATGATACTTAAACGGCTCTTTCCCGAGGCTGTCATGAAAGTAATACAGATTACCCTCTTTTTTCATTTCTTCTTCCTGACGTTCACCCTTTATATCATAAATAAGATACGGCTTTTCCCCGAGGTTATCCTCGTTATCCGTTCGGATATCGATATTCTTATTTCTCGGTTCAACTTTATAAGTGTGAGCCATAAATGTTGGTTGATTTATCATGTAAGATTTAATGCGCATATTTAAATAAAATATGTAAATATTAATTTTTGCTATTGCATTTTGATATGAACGAATTATTTGTCGCTAAAAAATTATAGATAGAATTTAGTTTACCGTAAATACAGTTATTTTGCGAGCGTAGCAAGACCGGCACTATTTGAAAAGCCCATTAGATTTCTCTAATGGGCTTTGAAATTAGGTGCTGGCTAGCCCGAGCAAAGGCACGAACGCAGTGAGAGTCGACAAATCATAATCGGAAACCACGCTTTTCGATTTGATTTGGAGCGGTGCCGTTTAATGCGAGGGCGTAAGGGTTATCAAGAGTTTTTTAAACTCTTATAACACGTTGACTCACCTATAAAAAAAGAGAATCAGACTTTTGTCTTGATTCTCTTTTTTCTAAATTAGGTGCTGGCATCGGGTTATCTTCCCAGGCGGTGGCCCGCCAAGTATTTTCAC
>CACYTP010000027.1 GCA_902777385.1 uncultured bacterium | reverse complement strand
CGGCAGACGATGACTTGTTTCTAATAATCCGCTAACAGAAACCATGTGTACTTTTTTGCCGTTTTCCCTATCGAATCGTTTAATTCCAAAATATCCTGAGCAATTTTTGGATTCAAAAAGCCGAGTTTCGCTCATCTTTATTCCGCAGTTTTTTGCGACAAGTGAATATTTATATTCCTGTTCGCCTATATTTTTCGGATCCTGCGAGGATGGGAATTTAATTATCCAATCTTCTCCATTTATTTTTGTCAAAATTTTTGGTCTTGCACCGCCTGATGAACCGCCGAGTTTAAAAAGTTCATCCAAGTTATCAGAGCTTTTGGATTCTAATATTTTTGAACATTCTTGTGCTAATTTATCAAAATCGGATTCTTGTTCTTGTGTTTCAAACTTATGCTCAGGCTTATACGTTAAAGCCCCCATACCACTTTCTTGAACAACTGCAAGGCGGTTTAAATTATCAATTTCACTTGGGTTAATCTTGTTTTTGAGTAGAAGGCGGTCAACTAATAACCTTCCCCAACCGTCAGGTAAACTATCATTAAACACCCCAAATAATCCTTCAAACGGTTCAAATTTTGGTATAAAAACCTTTTTCTGTAAAGGCAGGCTAAACGGGGAAATACTAAAACCTGTGGCAAGCCATTCGCTATCATATTCAAAAGCAACAAGCCTATCAGGAGTTTTAGCCAAAGTTCCGACTAATTTATCATTATAAAAAACTTTCAGATATTTATAATTATCCATTAATTACCTCATCAATAGATGTGTAAGTTTTTGTTGTGAATAGATTTTCAATGTCACTATCTAAATTAAGAGCAATGGCAATTTTAATAAAAGATTGCAAAGCAATTTCATACTTAGTTTCAAATCTTTTAATGCTGCCAAGACTAACTCCGGATTTTTGCACTAAAACCTCTTGCGAAATCTTTAACTTTTTTCTGTGTTCTTTAATTTTATCTGCTAAACTTTTGGCTATTTCATTAGGAGTTTTTTGTTTTAAAAATTGATTATTCATAGATAATATATTAACCGATTTTATTAAAAATGTCAATATATAGATAATATATTATCTAATCATAAAACAACATCAAAGTTTTATTATGATGTATAATGCCTTGAAAACCGTATCAGCATTGAGTTTTGAAATTTATAAATTTACCCCCGTTTTATCCCCGTTCAAATGGTGTTCAAAATCAATTTCTAATATGTCCGTTTCTGACACTATAAGCTGACAGGACAAATTCAAACTCAGGTAATTGAAGCATTAACCCCGAAACCCTTAATTTTACTAAATAATACCCCTTCCGCCAATGTGTTTCACAAAAGTAATTGAAGTCCGTTTTGTCCGGTTTCAATTACCCAAAAGTCCGCTTCAAACCCTACCCAAAATGGCTGTAATTTAGACAGCGTACGAGATACAGGATTTGATGCAAAATGGACATTTCGATTACCTGAAAAATAAATTTCCCCTTATACTCGGAACCGGTTCTTGCTCATATTTAATACGGTTTTCCGCCAAAATTCCCTCTACAAGACTTCCTTAAAACTGAAGTAATTGAAAAAATGAAATTCAAAGTTTTCACAATTATGGTTTTTCGGACACTTTTAAAATTGGTTTTTGCTTTTCTTAATCGCTATAATTGGCTTTGTGTTTGAGTTGTACCCGCTTCCCCAAGTCTGAGAGTCGGGGTTTTGAAAAGTCCGAAATGTCCGGTTATTAGGACGAAAATGTCCGGTATTTTTCCATAAAATTTTATAAAATCGCCGAGTTTTCTTATTATATTTGAATTACAGCCAAGTACAAAAGCGGACATTTTGTGTAATTTGCTAATTAGAATTTATACCCAACTTGGAAGAACCCCGCAAATTGTGCCTTTTAGAATTATAATTATTTCGCATAATTCTATGATATTCACCCCTAAGTCGGAAGTAATTTTTTTAGTGGGAAATCACTTCCCTGACTTTATTTTATAAAGATTTTATAGAAATAAATTCCAAAACTTATTCAGGACTTTTCTAAAACTATGTGTAAAAAATATCGGATTAATTTTACCCCTCAAAGCAGGAAGCAGAATTGAGAGAAATTTACAGATTTTTGCAAAATCCAAAATTCAAACTATATTCAAATTGAGTTTTAAAATAGTTTTATAGGTGTTTTATAAAATTTTCTGCTTAAAATTCAGATATAATCAGACACAAAACAACACATTTCCCCCTCAAACACTTCCATTTTGAGAGAAACCAGTCTAACATACAGTAGCTTCAATAATAAATAAGGATACTGTATGGCAGACATTAATAATAATGATATTTGGATTGGTGTTGAAACACTCGCGAAATTGAAAAACATTACTCGAAGAGCAGTTCGGCTTGCGTTGAACCAAAACAAATACGAATATAAAGTTGAAAATATTCGTGGCGGAAAAACATACAAAATTAAGTTATCAACTTTGGAAGAAGAGCATCAGCTTAAATATTTTCAAGAATATTATGACGATTATAAAACTTGTGATAATGAGGTTATTGAACTATCAAATCTCAATATTAAACAAGAAAAACTGATATCCGAAAACCAGAGAAAAATTGCACTTGCAAAGTATGATTTAATTTATGCATGGCTTGATTTTAGAAAAGAATACAAAAGGGACAAGCTTAAAGCCAATGGTAACATCCCCGATAAAGAATTCTTGCAACTATATAATACAGGAATGTTTCAGGAAGAGATTTTTAAAATCTTGGGCAAAGTTTCAATCGGCTCACTTTATCGCTGGCGCGCGTTATTAGATTATAACAAGGATTGGACTGCGTTGGTAGGGCAATATAAATATTCAACAAGAAAAGAATACAGAACCACTCTAAATGAAGAACAAGTAAAAATATTTATACAGATTTTGTTATCGCCAAGTGCATTTTCAATAGGTAAAGCAATATCACTTACCAAGCACATTTTAAAAGAACGCGGGCAAGAGATTTTGCCTAAAGATATTACTTTTAGAAGATACGCAGAATGGTTTCGGGATAACAATTTTGATAAATGGACGCTTGCACGTGACGGAGAAAAAGCATTAAAGGATAAAGTAAGCCCCTTTATAGTCAGAAACGCAGCACTTTTAAAGCCAGGGCAAGTTCTTGTCGCAGACGGGCATACACTTAACTTCCAAGTGATAAACCCATTTACAGGAAAACCCTGCAGAGCAACTTTGCTTGGCTTTTTAGATTGGAAATCAGGCGGACTTGTCGGCTACGACATTATGCTTGAAGAATGTACACAAAATATCGCATCAGCTCTGCGTAATGCCATTTTAAAAATGGACCATATTCCTGAATATGTTTACCAAGATAACGGCAGAGCATTCAAAAGCAAGTTCTTTAACGGTGATAAAAAGTTTGAGGAACTTGGTTTTACAGGAGTTTACAACAAACTCGGAATAACGCCAGTCTATGCCACTCCTTACAACGCTCGAGCAAAAGTCATCGAGCGTTTCTTTTTAGACTTTCAGGAAAGCTTTGAAAAACTGATTCCAAGTTACATTGGTACAAGTATAGAAAATAAGCCGGCATATTTAATGCGAAATGAAAAGCTACACAAAAATATTCACGAAAAATATTCATTCACCCCAACCATTGAACAAGCTCTTAAAATGATAGAAAAATGGCTTGATTTTAAGCACTCGCAGCCTTGCCCGAACGCAAAAGATAAAACAATTCAAGAAGTTCTTAACGAAATCGAAAAACAAAATATTGACGAAAACTCGCTTGATGATTTGATGATGGCGCAAGAGATTAAATCAATCGGCAGGAACGGAATAAGGTTTTTGAAAGCGGATTATTTTGACGAAGCACTTTATGGTATCAAAGAAAAAACGGTTATAAAGTATAGTCTGTTTGATTTATCGTATATCAAAGTCTATTCGATGAAAGGCGAATTTATTTGTAAGGCAAAACGCATAACAGAAACTCACCCGCTTGCTTACCAAATGGGCGATATTAAGGACATAGAGGATTATAAACAAAAAATTGAAAAGCAACAGGCACTTCGCAGGAAAACGATTAAGGCGGTTCGTGAGCATTTCAACTTAGAGGATATGGATTATCTCGAAAAAGAATTGATGCAAAATATTCGCTTGCCTGAACCCAAGCCGATTAAAGAAATAACGGTTCAACCTGAACCAAAGCCAAAGCAAGATTTTGAGCCAAAAGTTAAAACCTCAATTGTAGCGAGGCCGATATTTAAGAGTGCCTATGAACGCTACGAATGGCATATGCAAAACGGGTGTATTTGCCCTGAAGATAGAACTTGGCTTGCAAATTACATAAAATCAGACGAATACAAAGAAATATACGGAAAGGAGCAGTAATGAAAAAAGTTTTCGTAAAAACAAAGAATGTAAAACAACTAATCTCGATGATGAATCGCCTGCGAGAAAGAGAAGACGGAGTCCCAGGGATGGGACTTGTTTATGGTGAGCCGGGACTTGGCAAGACTTATGCAATCACTTGGTGGGCAGCACAAAATGATGCCATATTAATAAGGAGTGCCAATCTTATGTCTGCGAGATGGCTATTAGAGGAGATGGTTGAAGAGTTAGGCGAGATTCCTTACAATAAATTTTCCGATATCTTCAATCAAGTGGTAGCACAATTAATCAAAACCCCAAGAACCATTATTGTAGATGAAACGGACTATTTGACTATTGATTCTCGGGCAGTTGAAACATTAAGGGACATTCACGATAAAACGAATGTCCCTATTGTTTTGGTTGGTATGGGTACGGCAAATAAAAGACTTCAACGGCATAAACACTTATATGACAGGTTATTGGAAATTATAAAATTTGAGCCATTTTCTAAACAAGATATAACTTCAATAATCGAACAATTATCAGAAGTTTCGTTTACAGATTGTGCCAAAAAGCTTTTATACACTCGCACAAATCGATTCAGGCAATTGGTAAAAACTATCAGTAAAGCGGAACAGGTCGCAAAATCAAACGGAATAAAAGAAATTGACGAAATAACATTGAAGGAGGTGCTAAAAAATGACGATGCTGACGCAGAAGAAATTGAACTTACAAATGAAAATTCTTAAAATAGCAAAGGGGCTTAACAAGTTTACTCTGCCTGACATTCTGCCAATGCTTGAAGAAAATGAAAAAACAATTCAAAAAGCACTTAATGATTTAGAGTCTTTAAGCCAAATTAAAAAGATATCAAATACAGAATATTTATACACGAATTTTAAAAAGCGTGTGAATAAACCTCTCCCCACAAGCCAAAGCAGCGATTCAGATATTTGGCTTACGATACCTGAGGTTGCTCGACTGCTGAATATTCAGGAAGAAACGGTAAAAAGAAATTGTCTTAAAGGAAATTATGTCGTAAAACCTAACAAAACCGCTGATTTAGAGGGAAAGTATTTGATTAAACGCTCGTCCCTAAAACTCTACGATTTTTTAGAAGATTCCGAACGGCGAGCAATGGATAAAGAGGTCAAAAAACTTTTCCATAACAAAGAGGAAGAACGCTTGTATGTTGTGGCATCAGACAGAGGCAAAGAGTTTATATATAGATACCTAAAACTTTTTAAACTCACAGAAGGTATGAATTGCAGAGAACTGCGGAGTTTTTTAGAAATAATTCCGTTAAAGAATCCAAAGTTAAAGGTTTCATATTCTGCGTTTCATTCGAAAAGAAAAAAGTACCAAACAGAAGGTATGATGGGTATATTCCCTAAATATTTTATGCCGGACTACAGAGAAGAAGAACCAAAAGTCCGTAGGAATTTAAACCGCCTGCCAAAAGTCTATAATTTAGCAACGACAGAGCAAATCGAAATAGTTTATAAATGTTTCTGCTTTGGGATTCCGGCTTCTCAAACAGCAAAAATAGCAAATCTGGGAAACACAACAACCGAGACTTTTTATCAGTATATTCGGGCAAAAATTTATGATAAATATTATCAAGGATTGATAAATTATTTTGAAACTGATCCCCAATGTCCTCAAGTTAGAAGCTTTATGGATGACGTGTCTATTTATATTTATTGTTATAATGATAAAGTTTATGTTACGCGAAAACCGATTAATACCAGTAAACACATAAGACAGCAACGACCTGAAGAAGTAAAAGAAGCACGCAGAATGGTTACTTAATTCTATATATTCAATTATTCATATATAAATATTATAAATCATCTGTATCTATCAGAATGCCTTTGCTATCAAAGTTTTTGTTTTCATTTCCGTAACCCAAAGGATTAGCAATAACTCTTGCATTCCCGAGCTTGTAATCAACTGAATTGTGAACGTGGCCGTGACACCACAATTTTATGTTTGGATATCTTTCAAACAAGTATTCTAGATTGCTTGCAAACGCGGCACTTAATAAATCGTTTTTATATTCTTCAGAAATGCTTTTTAAACTTGGTGCATGGTGAGTTACTATAACTATTTTCTTATCTTTATATTTTTGACAAGTTTTTTCAATAAAATTAATGCTTTTCTTATGAAGCGCCAATTGATCTTCTGTGGAAATCGTCCTTAATTTTCCTTTTTCGTACAATTTCACATTTCTAAAATCGTTCAAATATTTTTGTGCTATAAATCTGCAACCGTCAGGATTCCTATATAAATTAAAATCAGTAAATAAAATACAGCCTATAAAACAAATGTTGTCAATAACAATGTTCTGATTTTCTAAAAAATGTATTGGTCCTGAAAATTTGATTTGAAGATATTTTATGGATAAATTCAAGGATTCGTCTTTGTCATAAGTTAAGTGAGTGTATCCTAAATGGTTTCCACCTACAACAATTCCTTGCTTAATATTATTTTGTATCCATTTTTCGGTTGTAATTCTATCTCCTGAAATATCTCCGCAACAAATTACAAAATCGTCCGGTGCATAATCGAAATTTGTATTTTGCCCTGAATTAATATCGCAATGTATGTCAGATATGATTCTTAACTTCATAAAATCCACCTTTAACACAATTGATGTATCAAAAGTAGAAGAAAGTAAAGATGAATTTATATCTTAAAATGTGCTGTGTCCGTATTTGACATAAACATTGGTTATTATAATAATGTAAATATTATAAGGAACTAATAATGAAATATGCATTGGTAAATAACGAAAAAGTCGAAGCTGCAAAAGGACAAGTTGGTATTTGTCCGGTGTGCGGAAGTACTGTTATAGCAAAATGTGGAAACTATAAAATTAATCATTGGGCACATAAAACAAAACAAAATTGTGATGCTTGGTGGGAAAATGAGACTATTTGGCATCGGAATTGGAAAAATTATTTTGCGGTAGAATGGCAAGAAAAAATATTTACTGATGATGCAACTGGGGAAAAACATATTGCGGATATATGTACAGATAGCAATCTAGTTATAGAATTTCAACATTCTGCAATAAAACCTGACGAAAAAATTTCTAGAGAAAATTTTTATAAAAACATGTTCTGGGTTGTTGACGGAACTAGATTAAAAAATGATTATCCAAAATTTCAAAATGGAACTTTTGAACTTATAGGCAAACCCGCAGAACCTGCTCTATTTTTGTGTCATAATCCACAAAGAGCAATACCGAAAATGTGGCGCAATTCAAAAGTTCCAATTTTGTTTGACTTTTTATGAATTGAAGAAAATATACCACAAAATGATATTAGACAGTTTTTATTTTGTGTGTTACCCGTTATTGTTGATAATAAAGCAATTATTGTGAGAATGACGCGTAGTACATTTATATATAATGTACAAAATGATGCAATTTTAAATTATTTAAATAATTTAACCCGCGAAATTCCTGAACTGTATAGGAAACTGAAAAATATGCAAACTCAAAGACTTGTACAGTATCAATTAAGACCAAGATATACAAGAAGACGATTTTCAAGACGCTTTTAAATTAGGTATAAATAATAATGGATATTTTGGATAAATTAGCAAAATCAAAATTCAGGAGCAGATTTAAACTCCGAGCAAAAGAGCTTGAATATATCAAGGACAAAGGACTTGATACAATTTATTCTCATGCCTGTGATTTTATCAGAGATAGAGTTGCTCCGGCAGAACCTGCAAACGACGGTAAACAAACCCCGATGCGCGGACATCCTGTGTTCATCGCCCAACACGCAACCGCAACCTGCTGCCGCGGCTGCATTGAAAAATGGCACAAATTTCCCCAACACAGAGAACTAACCCAAACCGAACAAGCATATCTTGTTTCAGTAATTATGGAATGGATAAATCGCCAAATTAATTCAAACCCAGTTTTATAACCGTTCAAACAGGTTTCAACCTATTTTTTTAGTTTTGGTGTAATAATATTTTTAATAAATTTATCCATTGGCATATTTTTGCAATTCTCGCATTCCATACAAGGAAGATTCTTGTTAGGCTTGAATATTTTACATTCTTTACAGCTAATTTCTTCAATACTAACATTTGTAGATTTGCAAAATTTACTTAATTGATTATTAGGTTTCAAGTTAATATTATATATTTTTTTACTTAATGTTTTGTTTAAATCTTCTTCTTGTAACCCAAAATTCATTAAAAAATTAGCTGATAAATCTGTTTCAGGGAAAGAATATCCAATAACATAAATATTATTTGCATTCTGAAGACTATTTTTGGCGATCTGCCAGATTTGCGAAATATATGAATTTTTATAAAACAATGTTTTATCAGTTACAGGAGGAATTATAAATGGAGAATACCCTGAAGGCAATGCATAATTACTTGCGGAAGGATTAAATAATATACGATTTGTATCGCAGTTTGCTTTGTATATCCAATTGATAGAACCATGTAGTTTTAAAATTTTTGGGAAATTATTGCTTTCCAATTTTAGATAATCTTTAGCATCGAATGTTTCCATAGGAATTTGATAGTATTGTTTATTTATGGGATTAACATTTCTTTCTGAGCTAAGAGCAACAAAATCTGAAGGTGTTTTTTGTAATAAATTTTCCAATAATAAATCATAATTAAAGGTTATGCATGTTGATCCTGTTCTATTTATGTATTCCCCTAGTTTTAAATATTCTTCTTTGATTTCATTTGTTTGGTATGTAAAACAATATGAAATTCTATATAGAATATCGTAATATAGTGCTTTATCAATATTTCTCTCTGTATTTGTTTTCCATGGAAACTCTGCATATAAATATGTAAGTAGGTGTTCTATATTATTTCTTATTTTTGGTGGTAATGTAAAATAATATTTTGCGACCATTGATGTGGGCTTATCAAATCCGTCATGCTCCGCAAAAGCTATCATTTTATAAATTTTCTCTATTTGCTCGCTTAATTCTTTTAATGTAGGATATTTAGGATTTAATGCTTTAGAAAAACCTGCACCAAAAATAAAAACATCTTCGTTAAAATCTAATTCTTCATATTTTTTCGTTAAATCTTGTTCCATATAAGGATTCTACAACAAGAATCAGAAAATTTAAATGTTTTCAATATACCAGTTACTATTTCCAAAATGATTAAAATTCCAATGGAGTTCAAAATAAAAATTAAACTCCAAAGAATTGTCATCCTTGAAGTTCCAAGAATATTTATTTAATTGTGTTTTACGATAACTTTCAAACGCATCCTGAACTTCTTTGGCAAACTTTTTTCTAAATGCAGAATACGGAATATCCAACGTTTCTTTGGTTAATTTATTTTTCAAAATCATCTTCAAACCCTCTTATGTTATCAAGTTCAATGTTGTATCTCTTGCCGGTTTTATCAACACAAGTTGCAAAATCTACAGTTTTGTCAGCAAATTTGTTTTCCCATAGACAAATTAGCAAGCCGATTTCTTGTGTTTTTAAGTTTAAAATCTTTGTCCCATATAGTTTGTAATCTTTTTCAACCATAGTTTAACCTCTCGTTATTTTTATATCAGCGTAGATCTCGTCCGGCTTATCTGGGTCAATCAAAAAATTTTTATCAAATACATATCTTTCACCATCCGGTGCAACGCAGCCGACAATATTGGGCTCACCAAAACATAAAACCGTAAACTCTTCGCTATCTTTTTCAAACCATCCTTTAAGTTTTTTCAATCTGTATTTTTTACCGATTTCAATCATAGTATGCTCCTTTCAAGCTACACAATACATCACTCTTTTTAAATAAAATATCAACTTGGATTCCTGAAATTGTATCATTTGGACACATTTGGGACTTGATGTTTCTGCGAAACAGAGTTATCCTGTGTTTACGCCAAAATTTTTTACCCCGAGGTTAACTATGAAAAAACAAACATTGGCACAAGATGCCTTCAAACTTTATGCTGAAAAATTTATGTCATTAGAAGATATCGCGAAGCAGCTTCATTTGAACGAGAGGACGCTCCGCCGATGGAAAAAGGCTGATGATTGGGAAACCAAAAGAACTGAATACCTTCGGACCAAAACAACGTTGCATTCGGATTTATATGATTTTACCCGCAGTTTGATAAATTCTATCGAGAAGGATATGGAGAATAACGGTAAAGTTGAGCCTGCAAGATATTATGCCGTTACTAAAATGCTGAAATTGATTGGACCGATTAAATCTTATGAGGATGAAGTAATATGTGAAAAACGAAAGCTCCAAGAGGAAAAGCCGAAAGGCTTAACGCCGGATGTTATACGAGAAATCGAAGAACAGATTCTCGGCATAACACACGAGGGAATTTGTGAACCCGATTTGAACACCGATTAAACACCTTTTAAACAGCATTTAAATTTCAACATCTTTTTCGTGATCAATAAAGAATGCATTTAAGACATCCGCATCGTTGCGCAAATGCTTAACTACCGGTGCAAGATTGTAGCATTCTTCAATCTCCGGTTGATTAGCCACAAAAAAATCTATAACGACTGCTGTATTATAAATATTCTCCGACCATTTACTTAACTGCTTAAACTCTTTTGGAGTAATGTTTAATCCGACTTTTCCCATACTTAAAACCTCCATTGACACACAACATTAGCGTGAAAGAAAAATAAAAGCAAAAAAATTTTACAAACAAACATAATATTTAACAAACGTCGTACGTATCTTATTAAAATCAATATTTATTAATTTTAAATATTATTTTAATTAGTTTCCGAATAAGCGAATTTTAATTCTTCTGAAAATGTTTTTTTAGAATTTTCTAATTGCTTTTGTTCGGTATAATACTTTTTTATACGTAAATTTATTTTTTTATAAATATTTCTGTATATTTTATGATCTTCAATGTAAGGGTTTTCAACACATTTAACACATAAATCAGTGTAATTTACATCGTAATCTGGTTGAAGATAAAATGGAGTATTATTGTTAACAGTAGCTCTAACAGGATATCGCCCATATGCTATTGAGTATTCGCTTAATTTTTGCAATAATGTTTGTTCACTTTCAGATAATTTTATATCCGTATAATTGTAACATAATTTATATAAATTATGTTCTTTTAATTTTTTGTTTAATTTAGATTCTCCTATAAAATCAATATTGTGCATTACTATATAACCTTTTATCAAATTTTCTAAGCAAAATGCCGACAAAAGATAGTAACTACAGAAATCTGGCAAAGATCTTTTAGGATGTTCTGCTAAAATATCATATATTAGTTCTTTCAATCTTCTTGAGTCAGGATTTTTGAAAAAGTTTAATTTATCTAATTCTTTTATAAAAAAATCAATTGTTTGCTGGTAATTTTTATATAAAATTAATGAATCTCTGTATAATCTTGTTGATTTATAAAACCATTTTTTTGGCATTTGGCTCATTTTAAAGAGAAATTCATTCATATTATCAGCATTTGGCATGTATAAAAAATCCATTATGCGGCGACTGACCTTTCAAGATTATTTTTCCAAGTATTTAAAATTGCAGGAATTTTTTCCGATACCCATGTGTTAGAATCCGAACTTGTTATAGAATTTAAGATATTATCATATAATTCTTTAATGTATATATGTTTAAAATCTTTATTTGCGGATTTTACTTTAGCCACAATTTTTAATATTTCTATTAACTGTGCTATTGTAAGTGGTATAATTTTTTGTTTTGCCCCTTCATATTCGTATTTAATACTTTGATAATAGGTATTAATTGTATCCCTATGTAATGATGGAGCAATAAATAAACAGTAACAATCTTTATCTGTATTGGCAGTTTCAAAATCTCTTAAGTGTCTCATTACAGGTTGCCCTTCATTATACCATTGATCCCTACTTGAAAGCATTGTTACTTCGCAGGTTGCATTAAATTCGTCATAATAACACTCTATGTCTGGAACACCAGCAGGGGCAGTAAATGTTGGCTCATTATCATCCCCAACAATGCTATTGGGTTTAATTAATAATGAATCATTAATTATATTTAAAGCAACATTTGTCCATTTTTCCAATGCTATTGAGGGTTTTAAATCTAAATTTCTAATATTTGATAACGCCTCTATCGCTTCATCGATTTTTGATAAGTCATTATTATAGTCATACTTAATTTCTAAATTTTGTAATTTAGTACGATATGCTCTTAATTCAGCAATTTTGGATTTTAGTTCAGGTTTTGTAACCGGTATAGTAATTGCCGTTCTATCAATATTCAACTTGTTTTCTAAAATATTTATATCAATTATGATATTTTGTAGTATTTCTTTTAACTTCTCTACTGTATCAAATGGTAAATCATAAGCTCCATATGTCCCAAAATATCTAATCCATTCAGCATGTTCCATATCAATAGCTTGTCCATTATCATTTTCAAGAATAGAATTAATTTCAACCATTCTTCGGGGCTCTATATCAATACAGGTATTTCCATATTTGCCTCTTATATAAATATATTTAGTAATGCGCATATATCTTATAATATTATCGGTATACTCTTTTGTATTATTTTCTGGATTTTGAAAAGAAGATAAATATTGACTGATATAGCTCGTTCTGTATATTTCTTTAGTTTCATTATCTGGTTTTGATTCATAATTTATTCTGAAATCAATTACTTTTTGAGCAACATTGTCAACCTCAGTATAGTTTTTTAATGACAATGCAAATATACCGAACTCAATCTTTGTAAGACCTTTTACTTTCATCCCTCTTTGTATGCATAATTCATTAACTTTTTTAATAAGCCTCAATGTATTTACAAATGGTTTTGAGTTCCATGTTCTGCGCTCGGTCTCAACAGCGTTTGGGTATTGTAATTTTAGTAATTGTTCAAACATAAATTCATCAAATGTAATTTCGTTATTAAGTAATTTATTTCCGACATCAGTTATGACAATTTTTCTATTGCTTCTATCTACCAATCCTAATTTTTCTAATGGAGACATAGACTGTCTGCCACGCATTGGAGGATCACTATAATTTTTTGTATTAAATATATCCTCTGCTTGTTCATATGACATATTTATAGTTTTGTCTTTCAATAAGTTTATTTGGTTTTCACTTAGCCCATTAAAAGTTTGCGTGGAATCAGTATTTAAATACTCTCTATTTTTAATAAGGAGTATTTGAAATTTTATTTGTGTATCAGTATTCCATTCTTCATTTTCAATTTCTTTTGCAGTCTTTAGAAAAGCAGGAATTCTCTCGGCTTCTCTTATTGTTGTTGTCATACTCCACAATGTATCCAATTTCATACTCCTTAATAATTTATAATTAAAACTTCTTCTGTAACCGAATTTTTATCTTTAACTTGATAATTTGAATTATTATAATCAAAGTTCAAGTTGATAACACGATATTTATTACTATTTTTATTAGTCCAATTTATAAGTATTGAATTTTCTTTTCCTTTACTTCGTAAAACATTTGATAATGCAAATTTAATATTATTTGAGTGCAATTTATCAAGAAATTGCAATAAATCTTTCTCATCTTGTTCATTCCAACCACCCTGTTCATTATATGTTGCACAAGTTATTAAGTAAGGCGGATCTGCATAAACAAAACTCTCTGAATTGAGTTGTGATATATCAAAATCTCTAAAATCGCAATTTGAAAATTCGTATCTTTTTGAAGCCAGTCTTGTTATAAATTTATTCAATTTATCTTTCATTTTTTCATTAAAATCTCTTTTCCCAACCGGTAAATTAAATTGACCTTGTCGGTTAAAGCGAATTTGATTATTGAATGAATAAATTATAAGCACATATAACATTGCATAATGGTAGTAACCGGGATCCGGACTATTGTTAAAATCTTCTCTTAATTTTAAAAACTTGTCCTTATTATAAGGTGCTAATCCTGTTCCACTATCACAACCATAATATTCATACCCATGTTTCGCACTTTGAGATAAACCGTATTTTTCTATTATTTCATCAAGTAAAGGTAAGCAATCTGAACCCAAATTTTTAAACATATTAAACAGATATGTTAGGTTATCATCCGTATCATTTAGTATTGTCCTATTGCTTTTTACATTTACTCCCACGTTGGCTCCACCACAGAACAAATCAACGAATATATCGATATTTTTGGGAAATAATGGTAATATCTGCGGAAGTAACTTAAACTTCCCCCCTGTATAATTCAAGGGAGATTGTATAATTTCTAAGTTTGTATCTTTATCTAAAAGCATTGGCATACAAAAAGTCTTTCTGCATTTTCTTCAATATTAGACTTTCCTGTTGAAAATGCTTTGTAATCCTGCGAAAATTGCTGAACTTTACCTTTTGCACTTAAAATTCTTAAAATATCTTTGTCTGATAATTTTGCATTTGAACGGTCATTACCCTTATTTGCCATATTATTATAAGAAAGAACGATGTATTTTGCTTTTATATTTTTAATTAAGTCCTCAAATGCTCTTGTTGCACTAATCGTACAATAATCGCTTTTTAAAGCTGTTCTATCCATCTTTTTTGCAACCCCAATTACTTTTGGCTTTTCCCAACGTGCAACATTTTCTAATAAATGGTATGCATCACAGTATTGTCTTGAATTATAAGGCGGATCAAGATACACGATATCTGCTGAAATGACCTTTACTAAATTATTTATATCTTCGTTGTAAATTTCGTTTTTAATGTTTGATTTCTCAATTTTTGGCATTTGTAATACAAGATTTCTATCTAATTCACCATTTTTTCTATATGCATCATAGTGTCCGCATGTATTTGCTATTTTATCCATTGCATACAAAAGAGATGTAATTAAAATGCACTTCTCTCTGTTATTCAATGATCCATTTTTATAATTTGTCTCAATATCTTCTCTGATATAGCCAATTTTACGACAATTTTTCTTGCTAAAATAAGTATCACTATAATTTTTAGACATATAATTATCTGATGATACTGAGATTGTATTGTATCTCTTGATAAAACCAGCAATTTTTGTTCTTGAGTATTTTTCTGCTCCAAACCAAGTTTGGTGACATACATAATTGCTGTATAAAATATCATTAACAATAAGGTGTTTATCCTGATAAATAGAAGCAACTGAACCTGTGCCTGCAAACAAATCCGCAAAAGACTCAAAATCGCCACAAACATCAGCTATTGTAGATTGAATAAAGTTATTTAACTTATACTTATTTCCAAGATAACGACGGTTGTTTATTGAAAAATAACCGATAGAAGAAATTTCATTATTAACAACAAGTTCTAAACCTCTATTTTCAGAACTTATCCTAACTTTTTTATTTTGTCTTTCTAACGTTTGGACAGACAAATTGACTACTCCTTTTCTTTGATAATATTTTATCATAAAAATGTTTAACACGATTTAGTGTAACATTTTTGATATATTTTATTAAACCATACATCTATGTCAAAAATGGACATTATAATAGAACTAGTATTTTTATGATAAAATAATCTCAAAAAAGGGGAATGTGTTGAAAAAGATACCATTATTGTTAGATAACAAATCAAAATTTACGCATGCCATATAATATAGGATTGCTTGGGCAATGGGGTGTCGGTAAAAGTTCAATAAAAGAACTTTGTAAAAATAAATTAAAATCCATGGATAACATTCATTGTATAGATTTTAATGCTTGGAAATACAGTGGGGATAGTATAAAAAGGGCTTTACTCAGAGATATATATTTAGAGATTGGTGGATCTGATGAAAAGATTAAAGATGAATTCAGCAGACAAATAACAAGACAAGTTCAAGAATTATGTAATAATAGGGAATTATGTGACAATATAAAAAATTTTATTTGGAATTGGTCACAAATAATATTATTTAATTTGTTGTTATTCTTTGCCTATTATAAAATTTTACCTAATTTAGAAATCTGGGGAGATATTGTATCTACAGTGTCTTTTGCTACAGTATCAGCAATAATTACAAAATCGTTATTGGACAAAAATAATATGCTTATTCCTATATTTCAGAATATAACAAAAGTAGATATTCCATCCGCAACAACTGAAGTATATGAATCTTTTTTAAAAAAACAAATAGAAGAATATAAAAAAGAACATAGCAATATCAATAAAATAGTTGTGTTTATAGATGATTTAGATAGATTACCTACAGCAGAAGAAATGGTTGATGGAATAAATGCAATTAGAACCTTTATGGATATTAAAATTAATGAAGAGATTGGTTTTATATTTGTTGTTTCTTGTTGTGAATATAAAATTTCTGATGCTTTAATGACAATAAATAATTTAGAGTCTAATAAAGATTGTTCTAAACAAACAGAAGCTAAAAGGTTTTTGGATAAGATTTTCCATTTTAGATTAGATATACCCCCATTCCCATATAGGGATATGATTGAATATTCTAAAAAAATTATTGAATCACAAATAGCCGATTTTAATGAGTTTGAATATTCATTAATCCAATCTGGTACTAATTTAGAAAATTTATTGTGCAGGTTAATGCATCCTGATGTGCAGAGCCCCAGACAAGCAATTCAAATTTTAAATACATTTTTTCAATCTTGGAATATTGCTTTAAGAAGAGAATCTAGTGAGATGACAAACAAAGTGGGTGGCTTGGCACCTAAAATAGTAACAGGACATCCACTAGTTTTAGCAATTTTATCAGTGTTAAAAGTAGATTTTCCCTATTTTTATAAAGAGTTATTAAATGAACCAAAGTTACTGGAATATGTACTAGAAGTTTTAAGAACAAAACAAGAACCACAATTTTATGTAGATTTAAGAATAAAGGAACAATTTGTAGAAAAACGAATCATAGAAAAGGATTCTAAAAATATAGAAGAATTTATAATCAGACCAGAATTTTATGATTTAAAGAAGTATTTAAATTTAATCAAAAATAAATTTGAATTACCCGTTTCATTAAAACCATTTTTATTATTAAATCAAAACAAATTAAGTCGTGAATATGGTGAAGATGCTTTTGAACTAGAAAATGCATTGATTCAAAATGATTATGAAAAATTAATGTCTATATTAAATATCAAAGAGGACAAACTTTCTGTAGAAACAGCTACACTCTTAAAAAGTGCATATGAAAGCATTCCATATGAAATGTATAAGAAAAATGCATTTAAATTATTAAATAAACTCGTACCATATATTGGTGAAAATACAAGATTTCTAATAGATTCTTTCCCTAATATTCTAAGCGAAGATGCGACCTACAGAAATTTGATAAAGATGGATAATTTTAAATCTTTGTTATATAAAGTCCACGTATCCGATACAGCCAAAATTATTTTTGCTTTAAAACAAAAATACATGCAAAAATTCTATTATTCGCAAGAATCTAAAGATGATAATAACAAATTAATTCAATTTAAAAATGCAGCAAATATTATATTGGAATATTGTAATAAAAACAATTACTTGGACGTGGATATTATTAATTGGTTGTTAAATCCAATATATGCTAATACTGCAGAAGCACCGCATGAGCCTTTAAACTTTGGATTTAGTTTTATATTTAGTGCATTTCAAAATTATGAATTTATATATCAATATAAAAGTAAAGAGTATATTGATACAATTATTAAAGAATTTCAAAAAGATAAAAGTTTTATAACAGAAGAAAATGAAACTAAAGTAATACAAACATTTGAAAAAGCACTTGATTATATACTAATAAATCAAAATGAAAAATTTAATGATGTATTTGATAATATTATAGGAGAAGAAAACACTAAATTATATTCTTACATAATAGACTATACAAAGAAAAATATTAGTAACTTTACTGATAGCAATATAAATAATTATGTAATTCAGCTTGATATTGCGATTGAAAATAAATTAAATAATGACATTAAAACAGAATTCGACGTAAAAGAACAATTAGAAAATTTTAGGGATTTATTAAATGTTTATTACCAAAAAATAGAAATAGACAATTACCAGTATATAGACGAGTTGTGCGAAGCAATTGTGCCAAATAAAAATTATACAGCCCAAATTATTGAAATAATAAATATTCTAAGAAATAATAATTATGACAATATTTCAAAAATAGATATACTTATTATTAATCAACTTTTCCAATTTGAACCTGAATCTGAGAATTTAAAATTATTTTTAAATTATTTATTCAATAATTATAATCATTTATCAATCGAGAATAAAATTTCTTTTGCAAATAATTATGCAGATTTCATAATGAATACTGACATAAGTTCATTAGAAGATTCTACGCTAAATGATTTAAAGCAATATATTGATATGATTTTAACAGAGAAAAATGAACAAGTTACTACTGTATTAATAGACAAATATTTTGACTTTACAAGTGGTTATTTAATACCAAATAATGAAAAAGAATATTTTGAACAATTGCTTTGTTTATTACCAATTTTATCTTTTGGAAATATAGAAAAAGTTAAAGATTTTATTATTTTAATACTTGATAATGTTGATTTTGCTTATGATTATTCTGATAAAATTGGACAATTAGTGTTGTCTCGCGGAGGAAATATTTGGAACAACGATAATAGAATTGATGAAAGTTATAATAGAATCACTACTGATGATGTAAATGATAAACAATTAGATTGTGCTATTAACTTGTATAAAACTATTGCAAGAATACAAACACCTGAAAATCTGAATAATTTATATCAATTGATATTAAAATCAGAAAATATTGAATTAAAAGAAAAACAAAGATGGCTAGAGCAACTCCCGAAAGAAAAAATATATACCACGGATGAATTTATAATACTTATTGCAAATAAAAATGCTGAAACTCAAGACTATGACGCTATACGAAAGTTAAATGAGAGATTCCTTGATTTATATACTTTGGAAGAACGTAAATATATTCTTTCAAAATTGTTATTTAATGATGGTTTTGCAGAACTCTTTAAAGTTGTTATAGATGTAAATTACAAGATAACCAGTAAATATTCTGAATTAAATGAAATAATTGATGAAAATAGCAGAAATAATAATATAAATCAACTATTGACCAAAAGAACATTAATAACAGATATGCTACTGGGGGAAAATAGAAAAGAACCTTCTAAAATTTTATTGTTAAATACAAAAATCATAGAAGAATCTGATATAGAAAACAAACATGAAATAATAACACAAATGCTTCAGTGGTCCTATGATTTGTATAATGATATAATGCGAGATACCGAAATCAGAGGCTTTTCTGATAACTTAAAAGAATTGATAAACAAAATTTTTATCGGAAAGACTTTTGGGAAAATACGTTTTAGAAATAAATAATATATTATTCTATGTTTAATTAAAGTGTAAAATGCTTTTAAACTTTGTTTTATGCTGTTTTAATAATTAAACACAAAACTTATCAAAAAAGTATCAGTAACTTTGAGAGTGAACTATCAGAATGTTTAAGAATTTGTATCAGACAATTTTGAAATTCTTCCTCCGAAAGTTAAAAAGTTTGAGAATACTCTCAAACTTCCGGAGGTACTTTTCTCAATCTCTCTGATAATCTACATTCATAGTCAAACTACTTCCGACCGTCAAAACCTTTGATATGAGCTGGTTTCACAAAAAATTGCAAACTGTCTGAAAATTGCAATCTGCACCATTTTCTACACTGGAAAATGGCATTAAAAAAGAGGTTCAAACTGATTCAACCCCTAAATATAGAAAAAACTCCCCAGGTTGGACTCGAACCAACAACCCTTCGATTAACAGTCGAATGCTCCGCCATTGAGCTACTGAGGATTATAATTTCCGTTATCAATTAACGTTTCTATCTATTTAATTTTTCCACGCTCTTTCCATAACGAAACCTGCGAGGTACTTTCTTATTATAAAATAAAAAAAAATTATTGTAAAGTCTTTTTATTTATTTTCTGTCTCAAGTCCTGAAAGCTTTACTAATTCTGCAAAATCAGGATATTTGTCAGCCAATTCTGTGAAGTTCCCTACATCTTTTATTCTTCCCGCTTCCATGTATATAAGTTTGTTGCATGCTTGTAATACCGATAGTCTATGGGCTATTGATATAATCGTCTTGTCTTTACTGTAGTCTTTTAACGTATTGATAATTTCGTGTTCGGTTTTTACATCCAAGGCTGATGTGGCTTCGTCCAACAAAATTAATTCAGGATCCCTGTATAATGCTCTCGCAATTGCCAGACGTTGCATTTGACCTTTTGATAACCCGCTTTCCCCTACTATTGGTGTTGAATATATCCCATTTTTATATGTCTCTACCACATCCCATAATTTTACAGATTTTAGTAGTAGTTCAACTTTTTGGTCATCTATTGCATTCGCCGGTTGCATCCATGCCACGTTTTCTCTAAAACTGCAATCCATTATTCTTATATCCTGAGATACATACCCGATAAGTTTTCGAAATCCGTGGTATAATTCCGTTGTTATTTCCTTTCCATCAACAAGAATTTGTCCGCTTTCCGGTGGTAATAGCCCGGTTAAAACATCAGCAAGGGTGCTTTTCCCTGCACCTGATAATCCTATAATTCCAACAAAATCACCCTTATTTAGTTTAAATGAAATATCTTTTAGTACCGGTGTTTCTTTATTATATGAAAAGTTAATATTTTTGAGTTCAATCGTATTATTAAATTCGGATTTCTGTGTGTCATTGCTGTCAGAATAATTGAAGGTTTGTAATTCATACTTTTCGCATATATCCGTTAATTCAATAACAAATTTTAAAGTAGGAGGAAGGTTTATAAGACTTGATTGTATTCGGTTCAGGGCAGGTGCAATTCTGAAAATTGCGGCAACCAGCATTGCATAAGATGCAATAAGTGTGTATTGTTGTCCCCCTGTCTGGAGTAATATCATTAACCCCAATACAATAAGCGACATAACTATTATGGTCTCAACTAAATATGGGCTCATTGCTGAAAAGAAATTTAGTTTTGCGTATAAATCCGTAATTTCTTTGCCAAATTTTTCATAAAGGTTATCTGCAATACGTTCTACTCCCTGAATTTTTATTTCCTTAATGTTGTTGATATTTGAATATGTTATATTATTTATTCCCTTTGCAACTTTTACAATTCTATTATTTATTTCTGATACACCTCGTTTAAGAAGTTTATTTTGAATTAAAATTGTTAAGACTACAAATATAAAAGAAATACTGCCTGCAACAAAAAACTTACACAAAATTAGCATAATAACGCTTGCTACAATAATTATATTTGTTATTAGGGTAACTATTCTCGTGATAAAACCTGTTGTTGCTTGGTTGGATAATGTATTCAATATGTAAAGTTTTTCAGAGTTCGGTATTTTTTGTACAACATTGTGTGGAGCATATAAAAAGAAGTCCATGAAGTAATTATTTATGGATTGTGTCCATTTCTGCAGGAATTTGCACTGTACGAACATAAACAAAATCATATATAAATTTTTTAAAATAAATAATCCAAGAGCAGTAGCACCAAAGACCATTGCTATTGACAACGGTGGTAATGCCATAACGAAATCAGGAACATATTTTGTGTATGTATTTACAGCCGTTGGGTTTACAATAATCATAACAAATGGGTATATCATCGCTATTCCGACAAATTCCAGTAATCCTGCGATAAGTCCCATTATTGCAAATATAAGTAATTTAATTTTTCTTTTTGCCCCAAAATATTCCAAAAATTTATTTAAATATGTTATATACATTATTACCCCTGATAATAGCTTTATTTATAAAATTGTGCTACAATACGGTTATTATACCATAAAATATTGGAACTAATATATAAAGAAAGGTGGTTTGAAATGGCTAACCCTATTTTTAGAAAGAACTTTGAACAGGAACAGGTACTGGATGGGGAACCAATGTCGATTAACGGAACTATTACAAAATCCGTAATCATGGTTTCATTGATTATTGTATCTGCATTTTATACCTGGAGCCTGTTGTTTGGCGGTTTTACAGATAAGGCTGTATTGTTAGGTATGGGAGGATTGTTTGTAGCTTTTATTGCAGGACTAGTAATTATATTTGCAAAACCTAAAATTACACCGGTGTTATCAGTCCTTTATTCTGTGGGTGAAGGTTTCTTTCTGGGAATTATATCGGCATATTTCGAAAAATATTATCCGGGAATTGTTATGTGTGCCGTAGTTTGTACATTTGTTGCCATGTTTGCAATGCTTTTGTTATACAGAATTGGTGCAATAAAGTGTACTGAAAAGTTTAGAGCTGTTATATTTACGGCAACTTTATCAGTACTTTTGATATATGTAATTCAAATTGTAGCATCTATATTTGGCAGAGGGATACCTCAAATTTTTACAGCAAGTCCAATGGGTATTGGATTTAGTATAATTGTTACTTTGATTGCAGCTTTCAATTTTATTGTTGATTTTGATTTTATTGAAAGAGGTTCTGCTATGATGTTACCAAAACTATATGAGTGGATTGGTGCAACAAGTCTTATGTTTTCATTAGTATGGTTATATATGGAAGTGCTAAGGCTTCTGGCAAAGGTTATGTCTCGCAGATAATAGTATTTTGCTTATATAAATCAGAGATAAGAAAAACCGCCTTTTTTAATGGGCGGTTTTTCTTAAATTATTCATAATTTTTTAAAGTTTTATCAATCATCTTTTGCAGTCTTACTTTTAAGTATTTTGGTGAAACTACAACACAATTTTCATCATATTTAAAGAGTCTTGTTGCAAGAGAATTGAAGTCTTCTCCCGAATTAACGACAGTCATCCAGCCATTTTCATCTATGCCTTCGGAATGTTCCCATTCTCTCAGTTTATACCGTTTGATCAGATCCCCTTTAAGTTTAAATATAACGGTAGTACAGTTTTTTGATTTCTCCGCTTCTATATTAAGTTTTCTGACATATTTAATGTCTGCTATTGGTACATTAATATTTTGACGGGTTAGTGTATTATAAACATTAAAGCATACGCTGTCATTCATGTATATAACTTCTTGAGGTACGCATATTATGTTTTGGCTAAACTTATCAATATCTGTGTAGCATAGTTCTATTTTCTTGCCTGCTTCACATAAAGTTTCACATTCTTTAATCTGAGACTTGAACTTTTGGAAATAGAATGATAAATCAAAATTTCTTGTACTATCTACTACTTTACTAAGATTTTTGGTATTAATGTCATAATGTTTTTCCAATTCTTTAATAAATTTCTCTGTTGCGGTTCTATTTTTCCCGGCAGGAAGTATGCTTAATACAGATTTAATTAATGAAACTGCATACAAATCTTCTTCGTTTAGAGAAATTGAAAAAGGTGTACTTTGTAGGTAGTATTTATTTTTTATTTTCTTAACTTTTATTCCGAAAATTTCTAATGTATTCATGTATTTATTAAGGATTACATTAGATTTTTGGGATATTGAACCATCATTATTTGCAAATAATTTAATTACATCCGAAAAGTTTGCGGTACCTTCTATAAACAGGTCAATTAACGCAAATATTCTAATACAGGAGTCATTATATTTTTCGCTGATTTTACGCTTATTCATCTTTGTAGCCCTCCCGCATATTTTTTAGAGTTCTTATTATGTCGTTACGGAAGTCTTCAGGATATAATACCGTGCAAAGCGGACCATATTCCAGAATTTTGCGTTTCATCATAAATAAATTAGTAGTCTGAGTTTCAACAATTACTGACTCATCTTTTATTTCAACTATCTTATCTTCACTATCCAGTTTAATATTAGGACTAAGCGAATTTAATTCATATCCTACGGTAATTTTATTTAATTTAATTTCAGTAGAATGCTCTATATCAACATCAATTATTTCTTTAATTCTTTGTATTTGAAGGGATGTTTCTTGGTTATACTCCATACTAATACCGTACAAATACAGTTTGTTTTGCTCTAATCCTACTTTATTAGGAATTATTTTAATTTCCTTTAATCCGCTTTTAGGTGAATTATATGACAATGTGAGGGTATGTTTTTGGTTTGAATATTTTATGATATCACTCAAAAGGTCTGTATTAATATTTTTAAATATTGATATGTTGTCAAGTGCATCTAATAAATTTGCAGAATTAATATGATTTGCAAGTTTTCTCAAGAAGTTTTCATATTTGAGCAGGTCCTCAACATTTGATGTCCCAAGAATGACTCTGTATATTTTGACTAAAGCTTTTGCTTCTTCAGCCGAAACTTTGAATTCATAAGGATGTGATACAATGCGGTACAAACCGCCTCTGGGAGATTTGGTTCGAGTAACTTCGCATCCTACACGTTTTAATGAGGTTATATACACTCTCAATGTGTCCATTGATATGTCTTCTTTTATGTATTCATGATTACGAAAATACTCACATATATCTTCATAAGTTTTAGGTGATTCTAACAACAATGAAAACAATATAAGAGATTTAAAGCCTGTAAAAGACATTAAATTATATGTAACTGTATTAGATTTTAAAAATTCTTTCATACTTCATTTTCAGCATACTATAAAAATTATTAAAAATCTACAATGCTTTCCAAAATTAAAATTTGGCATGCCAAATAAATTTACGAACATCTTTTATTGTCAACAAAATTTTAGGCTAATTTTTACTAAATTTAATTAAGTTTTCTTCATTAAGATTTAATAACACGAATTTTTCTTTAGCTACACACGGGGCATGGTCAATTGTAAAAATTAATTAATTTTTTTTTACTTGTCAAGCAATTAACTTAGTTTTACATTTAATACTGTTGAAAGGAATAACAAAAAATTCAATAAACGGATACCGGATATGGGGAATTTGAACCGGGTGGCAGATTAAGGAAGGACAGAAGAAAAAGAGGTGATGGCAAAGTAGTCCTTAGGTTATTAAGGGAAAAGGTTAAGGATAAAGGTTAAGGTTAGAAAAGATTTTGAGGTTTAGCTTTACAAAGCATAAGAAGAAGATTAGGGGTATGTGTTCTCTATTTTTATAGGGATAATGAATAAAAAATCAATTTAGTAATTAGTCTGAGTGGAGATTTGGGGTTAAAATAGTTGTAATATTATGAGGGAAGAGTTGGAAACAAAAAGGATTATCGGGCTAATGTCAGGGACTTCGTGTGACAGTATTGATGCCGGTTTGTGCGAAGTAACTCCTGATTTAAATTGTAAGCTGATACATGGTATAAATTACAAATATCCTGAACATATCAGGAGTAAAATTTTTCAGATATTTCGAGGTGAATGTTCCGTAAAAGATATTTGTCAGATGAATTTTGCAATAGGTCAGTGCTTTTCAAAAGCATGTGACATTTTGATATCAGAATTCGGTAAGCCTGATTTAATATCCAGTCATGGGCAGACTATATATCATTCACCGCAAAAAGAAAAGTTAGATGATATAATACTTAGCAGTACTCTGCAAATCGGAGACGGTTCTGTAATTGCTCAAAATACGGGCTGTTTAACCGTTTCAAATTTTCGAGAAGCCGATATTGCAGCCGGTGGTGAAGGTGCCCCGTTAGTTTGTTTTGCTGATGAAAAATGGTTTAAGCCGACAGGTAAGAATATTGCCGTACAGAATATAGGCGGTATATCAAATGTGACTATGATTTCCCATTCACATCCTACGTTCGGATTTGATACAGGTTTGGGGAATATAATGCTGGATTATTGTGTAAATAAATTCTTCTCAAAGCCTTATGATAAAGATGGTGAAATTGCTCGTTCGGGAGTTATTTGTGAGAGTTGGTTAGATTGTTTATTGCAGGATGAATATTATTTTAAAACCCCTCCAAAGACTACAGGCAGAGAGTATTTTAGTACAAGATATATAGAAAATGCACTAAAATTTGCTCCCGCAGAACCTAAAGATATTATTGCTACGGTTACTGCATTAACGGCTAAAACAATTGTTCAGGCTTATGAAAGGTTTATTTTGCCTGATATTGATATAGAAGAAGTTGTTATCGGCGGAGGCGGTGCATATAATCCGATTATGCTTGATTTGATAAGAAATTACCTTCCTGAAGGAATTATACTCAAAACTCATGAGGATTATGGAATTTCAAATAATTATAAAGAGGTCATGGCTTTTGCACTGTTAGGATACTGTACATATTATGGAATACCAAATAATTTGCCGGAATGTACGGGGGCAAAACGGCGTGTTGTTATGGGTAAAATATCCGCTGGTGTTTAAAATTTAAAAATATATCCTTCAGGAGAATTGTGTAATTGTAAATTATGTGCAAATGTAAACTTATATTACTCCAATATTTTATAAATGACAAAAAATAAAATTTAGAAGGTTTAGGCTGGTTGTAAAGTCGAAATATAATATTTATATAAAGGAGCAAAAATGACTAAAATTACATTCCCCGTTAATAACGGTTATGTTTCTGAAGGAACTGTGTTTACAAAAAAAGAAGCTGAACAGGTTGCAAAGGCTATAAAAAATTCGCGTGAACTTGAATGGGCAAGCAAATTAATAGATGATGCTAAAAAAGTTAATAATTATACTCGTCCTGATGCACTTATTCCAAGCCAAGTCCCTGATACAAAAAGTATAGAATCTTATGTTTTATCCCACGGTGGACAAAACATTGCCGGAAAAACCCTTGCAGTAGTATAGTTACTTAAATTAAAGTTTTAACTGCTTTAGGAATGTACCTGACTAAATCGGATGCTAGAACTCCGTATGAAGTCAGGTCATTTTTTGCAATATCTCCGCATAATCCGTGTAAATATACCCCAAGTTTTGCCGCATCAAAAGCCGAACATCTTTGAGCCAATAATCCTGCTATAATTCCGGCTAAAACATCTCCGCTTCCGGCTTTGGCTAATGCACTACACCCTGTTTTATTAATGTATATCCCCAATTCTTTAGAACAGACTACTGTATTATGTGATTTCAAAACCGTAACGCAATTGTATTTTTTCGATATGACTTTTGCGTAAAATTCTAAATCGTTCAGAATATCTGCCAAATCTACCCCGAGTAGTACGGAAGCTTCTTTCGGATGCGGTGTAAGTATTAGTTCTGTTGGAAGCTTAATATCATCAAGTCCCGCTAGAATCGTAATTCCACCGGCATCAATTACGGTTGGTATGTCAGGGGTATTTTCAAAAACTTTTCGAAAAAGCAGGGATGATGCTGTATCATTCGGCATTCCGCAGCCGAATAATAGCACATCCGAATTTCGCAAACGGTTATTCATATCGGAGTGCGGAGCAAATACTATGTCCGGAGTTTGTGCAGAAACAGCGTTTATGACTTTTTGTCCCGAACATAACGTAACATATCCGCAGCCGATTTTTAATGCTGCTATAGATGATAAATAGGCTGCACCCGTCATATATTCCGAACCGGAAAAATTAAGCAGTTTCCCAAAAGTACCTTTGTGAGAATTTTCTGCCCTATAAGGCATTTTAAAATTAGAGTCCATTTTGTCTGATAACCTCATACGCTACAATTGCCACAGAATTCGATAAATTCAAACTTCTCTGTCCTTCTTTCATAGGTATTGTAACTGCATTTTTATCCGTAACATATTTTTCAGGTAAACCTCTTGTCTCAGGTCCAAAAACGATAAAATCACCATCTTTAAATTTAATATCTGTATAAACTTTTTTAGATTTGGTAGTTAAATAATAGAAATTTGAATTTGGAAATTGTGCATATAATTCATCCATATTATCAATTTTATGTAAATCTACGCTGTCCCAATAATCAAGTCCTGCACGTTTTGTGTACTTGCTCGATAAAGAAAATCCAAGTTTCCCGACAAGGTAAAGACTTGCACCCGTACAAGCACATAATCTTGCAATATTACCTGTGTTTTGAGGAATTTCAGGCTCATATAAAACTATATTTATCTTAGCCATTACTCAAACAACTTTCCGCTTTCTGCAACTACAGGAATAGCCCTTACTATACAGAAAATAATTGCAATCCACGCAAGAACAACTGCAACAGGTTCAATAGTCATCATATTAAATTTATCACACGGAGTATATGCCAAAATTAAAAGCATAAATGCCGCAACTTTAGCTACAGCATAGCTTGTTTTCATAAATTTAGAAGCACAAATATATTTTCCCCAAGCTGTTGTTTGCATACCAAAAGGAGTCATCCCTTTTGTGAGTGCTACACTTCTGATTCCGTCCGTAATAAATGCTCGGGAAACACATATTATAGGAAATATTACAGGCAGCCAACCCAAAACCGCAAACATGATCCAGTAGATACATTCAATAATTCTATCCCCCATAATATCAAGTACTGCCCCAAGCTGAGAGGCTTGACCGTATTTTCTTGCCAAATATCCGTCAACGGCATCCATTGAAAAGGCTATTGCCGTCAAAACGAATGACAATATATAAGCTTTTTGAGTATGTCTGAATAATAGTGCTATTGCTCCAAAAGCTACAAAAACTCTTACTATAGATACTATATTAGCGGAATTTTTTTTGATGTCCATATATGCTTCCTTAATTTCTTATTTCTTAGTTCTGGAAAGTGCAAAGTTCACTTCGTCAAGTTTTTTTCGTCTGTCTCCGAGCATAACTTTTTCAGCCTGCTCTAAAATAGCTGTTACCATAAAACCGTTATCGCCGTCAGAACGAGCTTTCTTACCTGTTTCACAGCAATTAATAAAATGCTGACATTCAAGCTTTAGCGGTTCAATTTCGAGATAATCAGATTTTATATTTTGCGTAATATCTTTATTAAAGTTATCAAATATTACTAATTTATCTTCCGGTTTTGTGTCATCCAGAATTGCTGTTGCTTTAGTTCCTCTTACAAGAAGTTGAACATGTTTTCTCGGAGTAATCCAGCTGTCAGAAATTTGACCAATCATACCGCCTTCAAATTCAATACTTAAATGAGTAATATCCATGATATCGTTTCTGTCAGAGGAGCAGCCAACTGCTGAGATTACTCTTATAGGGTCTTTACCTGTAACATAACTCATCATTGATACGTCATGAGGTGCCAAATCCCACATAACACTCCTGTCATTCTTGAAAAAGTTAACATTTAATCTGTCGCTTTGTGCGTAAACGATATCACCAAGTTCGCCTTCTTCAATAAGCATTTTTAGTCTGTTAACTGCAGGATGATATAAAAGTAAATGTCCTACCATTAGCACAAGACCTTTAGAGTTTGCTACTTCTGTTAAATCTTTTGCTTCCTGAGCAACTGTGGAAATAGGTTTTTCAACATAAACATTCTTACCTGCATCAAGCATTGCATGAACCATTTTGTAATGCGTATGACTAGGTGTAACAACTGCAACCCCTGTTATTTCAGGATTATTGATTATGTCGTTAAAATCACTGGTAACTTTTACTCCCGGATATTGATCCAAAACTTTTTTACGGTTTTCTTCATCGATATCACACACTGTGTCAAGTACTCCAAGATTGTAAAAGTTTCTTACAATATTTCTTCCCCATACACCGCAGCCTATTACGGCAATTCTTTGCTCAGTCATTTTATATCCCTTAAATTAATCTGTCATCCAAAATTTTATTTACTTTGACGTAAGTCTACAATATTCATGATACTTTACAAAAATATTTTTGCAAGTGGATTAAAAAATGTAAACATTGATAAATTAGACTTAAAGTTTTTTATAAATATTCCGTAATTTAACACAAAAGGTTAGATAAATGTCAGACGAATTAAGTTTTGGAAACGGTAAGAAACTAAGCAGAGAAGACTTCCGCCGAGAGATAAAGGAGGGGAGTCTGAGTAAGGACGCACGTTTCAAAAAGATATTAAGTGCGTTTGACGTAAACGGGAATGGTCAGGCAGACGACGGGGAGATAGACGATTTATTTGGCAGAATGGCGAGTTATGCAGGGCGTGACGGGAATTCCGTATTTGACAGACGGGAGATAGAAGCATTTTTAGAG
>CACYTP010000026.1 GCA_902777385.1 uncultured bacterium | reverse complement strand
TAGAAGGTACGCAAAATGGTTCAAGGATAATAATTACGATAAATGGATTCTTGCTCGTGACGGAGAAAAAGCACTATCGGATAAAGTTGAACCATACATGAAACGTGATGCAAGCTTGCTTGAAGTCGGGGACATTCTTGTCGCGGACGGACATAAATTAGCATTTCAGGTAATAAATCCGTTTACAGGAAAACCCTGCAGAGCAACATTAGTGGGATTTTTGGATTGGAAATCTACAGCACTCGTTGGATATGAAATAATGCTTGAAGAAAATACGCAGTGTATTGCAAGTGCTTTGCGTAATTCAATAATTAATCTTGATATGATACCCAAAGTTGTTTATCAAGATAATGGCAGAGCTTTTCGGGCTAAGTATTTTACAGATGATAAAGGATTCAGCGAACTCGGTTTTCAGGGATTGTATTCAAAACTGGGTATAGAAACAGTTTTTGCAAGACCGTATAATGCGAGAGCAAAAGTTATTGAAAGATTCTTTAAAGAATTTCAGGAAGGTTTTGAAAAACTTTTGCCGAGTTATATCGGAAGCAGTATTCAGAATAAACCTGCTTATATGATGAGAAATGAGAAGTTTCATAAAAATCTACATAATGAATTTATTCCAACTATTGAAGAAACAATAAAAATGATTAATATGTGGCTGAGTTTCAAGAATTCTCAACCTTGTCCGAATGCTCCGGATAAAACAGTTACGGAAGTTTTATCTGAAAGGAAACGACAAAATATTGATATAAATACGCTTGACGATTTGATGCTTGCAACTGAAGTCAAAACAATTCAGCGAAACGGTATAAGATTTTTGAATTGTGACTATTTTGATGAAAGGTTGTACGGATTCAAGAGTAAAGTCCTGATTAAATACAATATTTTTGATCTGACAAGTATTAAAGTTTACACCCCAAAAGGCGAATATCTTTGCACCGCAGAAAGAGTAACAGAAACTCATCCGATGGCAAAATTACTCGGTAATGTCAAAGATTATGAAGATTACAAACAAAAAATTGTTAAACAACGGCAATTAAAAAAGAAAACAGTTGAATCTGTCAAAAAATATCTTCAATGTGAGGATATAAAGTTACTTGAAACACAAAATAAAAAACCAATTGTTCAATGTGCGTTTAAAACTAGTTCAAATGGTGTTTACAAGAGTTTTAAAAATAATGCTGATAAATATGAGTATTTAATAACTCATAATCCGCAAGATGAGTGGATAGAGCAATTTAAGCAAACAAAGGAGTATCGATTATTGTATGAATAAGATTTTTGTAAAAACGCAAAACGTCAAAAACTTTATCGGACTTGTTGAGAATCTGATTAACAAACCCAAAAATATTCCGAAAATGGGACTTGTTTATGGTGAGCCCGGACTTGGAAAATCGCAAACAGCATTGTGGCTTGCGTGCAAGTATGACGGAATATATTTAAGGGCATCAAACCTTATGACGGGCAGATGGTTGCTTGAGGAAATGGTTAAAGAACTTGATGAAATTCCGAGATTTTTGACTTTGGATAATTTCAATATCGTGGTTAAAAAGCTGAAACAAAATCCACAGTTGATTTTTATCGATGAGATTGATTACCTTATGAATAACTACAAAACCATTGAAACTCTAAGGGATATTTACGACGAAACCGGCTGCCCGATAGTTTTTATCGGAATGGGATTGGCTCACAGAAAACTTGAAAGATATAAACATTTGTATGACAGGTTTTCAGAAATTTTAAAATTTGAAACCTTTGGCGTAAATGATTTAAGCCAAATTATAAACCAATTGTCTGAAATCTCATTTACTTCTGATTCAATTGAATATATCCACACGAAATACAATAGATTCAGGCAAATTGTTCAATTAATAAATCAAATGGAAACATTTGCCAAAGACAATAATTTAACCGAAATAAATATGGAGGTCATAAGTCAAATAATATGAACATAGAAAAATTGGCACGACATTTAAAAGAGTTTGCTCTAGATGAAATCGAAATGATTGCAGAGTGTGATTGTAAAACAGAACTTGAACGGCTTTTGAACGAGGGTAAATTGGTATTTGAACAAGGATTGTACAAATATAAAGAGCCGAAGCAACTTAAGACTTTTGATATTTTTGAAAAGCCAATTTATAAAAGCGGGGAGCGAATTTTGTTTAAGAATATGGCAATTATATATTTGAATAATCGTAGACTTACAAAAGATACATTAAAAGGCTACCGCTCGCAGCTGAAATATAATATTATTCCGTTTTTTGAGGGTTTATATACTGATGAAATTACTTATGAAATGATTTTAAAATTTGTGGACTTTATGAAGAAAAAATTTAAACCAAAGACCGCAAGTAACGGAGTAACATTGCTTGGCAGTATTTTAAAATATGCATTTATGGATGGTTATATCAAAAATAATCCGTATTTTGGTGTTAGAAATTCAATGTGTAAATAAGGAGAAACTATGACTAAATTAGATAAATTAAAACAAGCAGAGCATTTGTATGTTTGTGAAAAAGAGCCACTTGACGTGATTAGTGCAAAACTTGACCTTTCACGCAGGACTTTATTTTATTGGAAGAAAGAATATGAATGGGACAAAAAGAGGTTTGAAAAAGGCAGAGAACAGGAACTTTTTAATCGCGAACTCTTAAATTTTGCTCAAAAAATAATGGATAAAATTTCAAATGATATTGATAATAATCAACAAACCCCACAGGCAGAAATGTATTCCCTTATGAATATCATTAAAAATCTGCCACAAATAAAATCAAATATCGAAATTTCGCAAACTAAACATAAATCTAAAAAGGAAGAATATTTGCCGGAAGATATTATAAAAATAGTTGAAAAAGATATTTTAGGCATGTAAACATAGCACCATACTAGTTTATAAAATATTATTTTTATTTTGTTTATCTATATATTAAATGTTTGCATTGATAATGTATAAATATTCTTTATTCTAATAAAACTAAGAAAGTTCTTGAACTTGCTTTTCCAGCAAACTTTTTCTACCATCCCAACTTATTTTGAATTTATGATAATTGTCTAATTTTGTTAGGTTTGATGTTAATTCTAGTTTTAATGAAACAACATATTCATGCAATTTGCCTATTAAAATAAGAAGAGCTTCTCTATCATTTATTACTTGTTGTTCATAAGGTAAAAGCATTTGTTCTGCAATTCCTTGTAATCGTTTTAATTCTAAATCCTTTAATGTTAATTCGTGATACAAAACTCCTTGGTTTCTTTCACCTACAATATTGTGTAGATTGTATAACTTCAGGTTAAAACTTAAAAATTGTTCTAATAAATTATTAAATTTGCTGTCAAAGAAGCTCGTATATTCATCAAAATCAAATTCTTTTATTGTATTTATAATTTCCATTGTCAGTTTATAATTTATCCTAAAATTCATATCCGTAATTTCTTTTTTTATAAGAAAATTACCTAAATTTTTATCAATTACACAGAGTGTAAAATAAATTTCCGCGAAATTGTTATATAGTTTGTTTATAATCTTATTTTTTTCATAAAGGAACAAAATTATTGAAGTCATGCCTGTTAACACAACTCCGGTAAATACTCCTGTAGAAAGATCATAAAACTTATTATTTTGTTCTGTAGCAAAAATTCCAATTAAAGACAAAATTAATATAATTATGCAAGATATAATAATGTATTTTTGTAATCTCATTTTAGCTCCTTTTTACTAAGAGTATCACAAATATAGAGCAAAACGAAGATATAAATAAATTCAAAAAATACTTACTACAAGTTATAATATTTAAAGTCTTTCAATGTACCAGTTCGACATTCCAAAATGATTAAAATTCCAATGTAATTCAAAATAAAAATTAAACTCCAAAGAGTTGTCGTCTTTGAAGTTCCAGGAATATTTATTTAATTGTGTTTTGCGGTAACTTTCAAATGCATCCTGAATTTCTTTTGCAAACTTTTTCCTAAATTCAGAATACGGAATATCAAGTGTTTCTTTAGTCAATTTATTTTTCACTTTCATTTCGCTTTGCTCCATTACAGATACAGGCTCACAAGTTTCGGCTTCGCCTTAACTGTTCGCTTTGTAAAAATCATCTTCAAACCCTCTTATATTATCGAGCTCAATATTGTACCGTTTGCCGGTCTTATCAACACAAGTTGCGAAATCGACGGTTTTATCGGCAAATTTGTTCTCCCACAAGCAAATTAACAAACCGATTTCTTGCGATTTTAAGTTCAAAATCTTTGTTCCGTATAACTTATAATTTTTTTCAACCATAATTTATCCTTTCGTTATTGTAATATCTGCGTATATCTCATCCGGTTTGTCGGGATCAATCAAAAAATCTTTATCAAATACATATCTTTCACCATCCGGTGCAACGCAGCCGACAATGTTGTGTTCGCCAAAACAAACAACTTTAAACTCTTCGCTATCTTTTTCAAACCAACCTTTTAGCTTTTTTAATCTGTATTTTTTACCGATTTCAATCATAGTGTGCTCCTTTCAAGCTACACCATTCATCACTCTTTTCATAAGAAACATCAACCATATGTGTCTAAAACGTATCATTCTGACATAATAATTTTTGAACACGATTTAAACGGCTTTTAAACACCTTTTAAACGGCATTTAAATTTCAACTTCTTTTTCGTGGTCAATAAAGAATGCGTTTAGCACATCTGCATCATTTCGCAGGTGCTTAATTACCGGCGCAAGATTGTAGCATTCTTCAATATCAGGTTGGTTTGCCACAAAATAATCAATAACAACTGCTGTGTTATAAATATTCTCCGACCACTTGCTTAACTGTTTGAATTCTTTTGGAGTAATATTCAATCCGACCTTTTCCATTTACGACCTCCTTTAACGTGTCGTATACATCACTCAAAGCCAGAATTAAATCAAGTTAATGTTTTACATGCCACTTATTTTTAGGCTATAGTAATAATATGAGCAACTTATCACCTGCAGATATTAAATATTTAGATAATGCTTTAAGGCTTGAAACGGGATTTATTGTAAGATTTACAAAAGAATCCTTTGCTGAATTTTTTCAACATTTTAATATTAATATTTATGATGAAAAATATACTGCAAATGGAACATCTATGACTAATATTTTACACACATTTTGGAATTTAGAAGACAACAAACTTGTTGCTATGACATTATTAGAACTTGCGTCATTATTTCGCAATAGAGAATTAGCAATCCCAATGTATGTTAAATTTTCGGTTGAAATTGAAAAAATTGCTAATAAATTACAGATGTACCCTTCTAAAAAAGTAGAGGTAAATAACAATATGATAAATAATATTGAAGACGCTGAAGTTACAATCAATATAAGACCTGAAATATATGAACATATAAAAAGATATTTTGCGACTCAAGATTATTATCACGCAGTAGAAGAAGCATACAAAATTGTTAGGCAAAAATTAAGGGAGTTAACGGGAGAAGAAAAAGCAAGTCAGGCATTTAGCGAAACAAATATTGAAAAAATATTTGGACACAAAGCTAAAGATGATACCGAAAAAGATTTTTTTGATGGGGTAAAATTTATAAATATGGCAATACAAATGTTTAGAAACGAAAAAGCACACACTCCGGCAAAACAATTAGATAGAAATTTAGCAATACATTATATTTCTCTGGCAAGTTTAGCGTATGAATTAATATCAAAAAATTAGGTTTTGCAAATTCGCTACTCAGTGCGTACTGATTTTATATGTCCATATTTGGCACAGTAATAAAGTAATATAAACATAAAAGACATATTGCCATGTTCATGGTAGTATTGGCATATGAATTTTATGTAGTTGAGGGTTTTGAATGGGCTATCAAAGTGAAGCAGAATTAGAAAATAAATTGATTGAAAAACTTAAAACACAAGGTTATGAGAGAGTTTTAATTAATGATTATTCAGAACTTGAAAATAATTTCCGAGAACAACTTAATAAATTTAATAAAAAATCATTAGATGAGAAACCTTTAACTGATAAAGAATTTGAGAGAGTATTAAATATTCTTAATGGCAAAAGTGTTCTGCAATCTGCAATAAAATTAAGAGAAAAAATAGATTTTGACAGAGAAGACGGTACAAAAATATATTTAAAATTATTATCAGAAAATGCCGAAGACAATATTTATCAAGTTTCAAATCAAATTACTGTTCAAGGTAAGTATAAAAACAGATATGATGTTACCATTTTAATTAATGGTTTACCATTAGTTCAAATAGAACTAAAGCGTAGCGGTATTGATATCAATGAAGCTATTAATCAGATTGATAGATACCGTATCCATTCATATCGTGGATTATTTCATTACATACAAATTTATGTTGTTTCAAATAGTGTAGAAACAAGATATTTTGCAAATACTGATGCCCAAAGATTATTAAAATCTCTAACATTTTATTGGACAACTGAAACAAACGAGAGAATAAATAAACTGGAAGATTTTTCATCTTCTTTCTTTAACAAAACCCGTTTATTGAAGAATATTACCCGTTATATGGTAATTAATGAAACAGATAAAAATCTCATTGTTATGCGCCCTTATCAAATATATGCCACAGAAGCGTTAATCAGACATGCATTAGACACCGGTAAAAACGGATATATTTGGCATACAACAGGGTCAGGTAAAACATTAACAAGTTGGAAATGTGCAAATTTACTATCAAAAGAACAAAGCATTAAAAAAGTATTTTTCTTGATCGATAGGAAAGATCTTGATACGCAGACAAAAGAAGAATTTAATAAATTTGAAAAAGATTGTGTTGATGAAACTGATAAAACTGAAACATTAGTAAAACAGATAAAAGATATTGATAGAAAATTAATAGTTACAACCATTCAAAAAATGGCAAATGCTATAAAAAATCCGAGATATTCAAAAATATTGGATAATTATAAAGATGAAAAAGTTATATTTATAATAGATGAATGCCATAGGTCCCAATTTGGAGAAATGCATACTACTATAAAACATCATTTTAAACATGCGCAATATTTCGGTTTCACAGGTACACCTCGTTTTGATGAGAATAAATCTCAAAATGGACTCAGAACATCTGATTTATTTGAAAAATGTTTACATACATATTTAATCAAGAATGCAATATATGACCACAATGTTTTAGGATTTTCAATTGAATATATTCAAACATTCAAAGGTCAATATGATGAAAATGATAAAACCATGGTTGAAGGTATTGATACTGACGAAGTTTATATGGCAGATGAGAGAATTGACTTGGTTGCAAATCATATAATAAATAACCATAAGTGCAAAACTGTAAACGGTAAATATACAGCTATTTTCGCCACATCTTCAATCCCTGCACTTGCTAAATATTACGATAAAATCAAAAGTTTAAATTCTGATTTAAAAATTGCTGCAGTTTTTTCATATGGTGAAAATGAAGATTTAGAAGGTAAAGATGAACATAGCAAAGATATTTTAGCAAGAATAATTGATGATTATAATAAAGAATTTGATACTAATTTTTCATTAGAAACCTTTGCTGCATACAACAAAGATATTGCTAACAGATTAAAAATCAAAAAATCGCCGAAAATTGATATTTTACTTGTAGTAAATATGTATTTAACAGGTTTTGATTCAAGACCACTTAATACTTTGTATGTTGATAAAAATCTTGAATGGCACAACTTAGTACAAGCATTTTCAAGGACAAACAGGGTTGAAATGGCTTCAAAACCTTTTGGTAATATTATTTGTTACAGAAATCTTAAATCTAATACAGATAAAGCCTTAAGATTATTCAGTAATGAATTAGAAGCAGATACAGAAAACAATCCGCCAATATGGATAATTCCGGGTTATGGATATTTTAGAGACAAATTTAAGGAGTTGGCATTCAAGTTACTGTCTATTGCGCCAACAGTTCAAAGTGTAGATGATTTAATGAGCGAAGATGCGCAAAGAGAATTTGTTATTGCTTTTAGAGAATTGTCAAAAATAAAATCAATTCTTACGACATTTTCGGAATTTTCATGGGCGGATGTTGAAGATGCTTTAACTTGTCAGGGGTATGAAGATTATAAGAGCAGATATTTAACATTATATGATTTTGTTAAAAAGGAACGTAATGCAGAAAAAGTTTCAATTCTTGATGATATTGATTTTGCTATTGAAGTTATTCAAACAGATAAGATAAATGTTACATATATCATGAATTTATTAAGAAATGTCGATATCGCCAACAAAAAACAGCAAGCAAAAGATTTGGAACATATTAAGCAAGAGTTAGATAGAACCGATAATCCAGAATTAAGAAGAAAAGTTGATTTAATTAGAGCATTTATCGATAGAGTAATGCCTACAATAAAACAAAATGATTCAATCGATGAAGCATTTGCTAATTTTGAATCAGAACAAAGAAATAAAGAAATTGAAGATTTTGCAAATAAACAAGAAATTAATGCAGAGTTTTTGAAACAGACAATTTCAGACTATGAATTTTCAAATACAATAAATAAAAAAGATATAATAACAGGTATTGATAGACCTATAAAATTTAAAGAAAAACATGAACTTGTTGCAAAAATAATTCAATTTATTAAGGAAAATGTATTTAAATATCAATAGGAGTTGAGAATGGTAGATATTGCGATACAAAAAGAGCAAAAAGCTGAACTACATAGCAAATTATGGGAAATGGCAAATAATTTGCGCGGGAATATGGAAGCTTATGAATTTAAAAATTATATTCTTGGTTTAATATTCTATCGTTATTTATCTGAACGTACCGAAAATTATATGAAAGAGCTTTTAAAGGATGATGGCATATCTTATGCAGAAGCCTGGGAAGATGAAGAATATAGAGAAGGATTAAAAGAAGAATCTATCGATTATTTGGGTTATGTTATAGAACCAAAATATCTTTTTTCTCATGTTATAAAATTAATAGAAACAGGAGAATTTGATGTTGAGTATATGGAAAAGATTATAAACTCAATATCTGAAAGTACGCAAGGACACGATTCCCAAGAAGATTTTGAAGGATTATGGGAAGATATGGATTTAAGATCTTCCAAATTGGGGAAAGAAGTTTCTCATCGTTCAAAATTAATTGCAAAAATCTTAAATACAATTAACACAATAGATTTCCATTTAGAAAATATGGAACTTGATGTATTGGGTGATGCATATGAATATTTAATCGGTATGTTTGCACAAACTGCCGGCAAGAAAGGTGGAGAATTTTATACTCCTGTTAATATGTCAAAACTTGTTGCCAAACTTGCAACTGTCGGTTTGAGTGAAGCAAGAACAGTTTCTGACTGCGCCTGCGGTTCAGGCGGTTTATTGTTGCAAGTAGGTAAATATATAAAAGTGGGTCAATATTATGGTCAGGAATTAACAAGTACAACATATAACCTTGCAAGAATGAATATGTTACTTCATGGAATTCCTTATAACAATTTTGAAATAACAAATTGTGATACCCTTGAAGATGAAAGATATGAGGATAGAAAATATACTGTACAAGTAGCAAACCCACCATATTCTACCAATTGGAGTGCGAATTCAAAATTTTTAGATGATGAAAGATTTTCAGCTTATGGTAAACTTGCACCGAAATCTACTGCGGATTTTGCGTTTGTTCAGCACATGATTTATCACATGGATTCTGATGGCAGAATTGCAGTTTTATTACCACATGGAGTATTATTCAGAGGTAATGCTGAAGAAACTATAAGAAAGTATATAGTTAAAGATTTAAACTATTTAGATGCCGTTATTGGTTTACCTGCAAATTGTTTCCAAGGAACGTCGATCCCTGTCTGTTGTTTAGTGTTAAAAAGAGAACGTAACGGTAACAGCGATAATATTTGCTTTATAGATGCATCTAAATATTACACACAAGGTAAAGCGCAAAACTCTATTTCTCAAGAAGATATTGACAGAATAGTTAATGCCTATACGGAAAGAAAAGATATCGAAAAATTCTGTCATATAGCTACAATGGAAGAAATTGAAGAAAATGACTATAATTTAAATATTCCAAGATATGTTGATACTTTTGAACCTGAACCGGAAGTAGATTTACAAGAAGTTGCAAGTGATATTCGTAAAGTTCAGGCGGAGATAAAAGATATTGATAAGGAGTTGAAGCCGTTTTTTGATGAATTGGGATTAGATTTCCCGTTTGGAGAAAATTAATAATGGAAAACCAAATTGTAATATATAAAAATAACGATGGAAATATTGAATGTAGTGTAAATCTACGAGACAATACACTATGGCTTTCTTTAGACCAAATAGCAACAGTTTTTCAGAAAAATAAATCTACAATATCACGACATATAAAAAATATTTTTGAAACGGAAGAATTGGATAAAGATTCAGTTGTTGCATTTTTTGCAACAACTGCCAACGACGGAAAAACCTATAATGTAGCTTATTACAATTTGGATATGATAATTTCTGTCGGTTATAGAATTAATTCAAAAATTGCTACAAATTTTAGAAAATGGGCAACAAATGTTTTAAAAAATTATTTAACACAGGGTTATGCAATTAATGAAAAATTATTAAGTGATAAACAGGAAAAAATACAAACTCTACAAACAACAGTAAGTTTACTAACAAGAAGTTTAACAAATCAAATTGAATCACTTGATGATGCACAGCAAGTCGCAAAAATTTTGGATAATTTTGCAAAAGGGCTTGATTTGCTTGACAACTTTGATCATAAAACATTAGATGTAAAAGGCTCTACACAAAAAGAAGCTGTTATAATTCCTGTTAAAGAATTTTTATCAGTAATAAACGAAATGAAATCGGAATTTGCATCTGATGTTTTTGCAAATCCGAAAGATGATAGTTTTGAAAGTTCTGTAAATCAAATTTATCAAACTTTTGGCGGAAATGATTGTTATCCGACATTAGAAGAAAAAGCTGCAATGCTGTTATATTTGATAACTAAAAATCACTCTTTCTCTGATGGGAATAAACGTATTGCGGCAAGTTGCTTCTTGTACTTTTTAGAAAAAAATGGAATTTTGTATAAAAATAATTTGCCTATCATTGATAACGGAACTTTATTTGCATTAACCATATTAATTGCCGAAAGCAATCCAAAAGAAATGGAAACAATGAAGCAAATTGTTATAAGTGTTCTAAATCAAGGAGGAGTTTGTGACTAATTCTGAAACAAAAAATTTTTCACAAAATGTATCCTCAAGTTATCATCTTGAAGACAGGGGTAAATGTAATAAAAATACATGTGCCAACGCACGCAATGTCCCAAAACTCCGCTTTAAAGGGTATAATGACGAGTGGGTTGAAAAAAGAATAGAAAAGGTTTTAAAAATTAAGCACGGAAAAGATCAAAAGGCAATTGAGAACAATGATGGAATATATCCGATTTTGGCAACAAGCGGGGAAATAGGACGCTCAAATACTTTTTTATGGGATAAACCTTGCGTTTTAATAGGAAGAAAAGGAACAATTAATAAACCACAGTATATGGATACTCCGTTTTGGACTGTTGATACATTATTCTATTCGGATGTTTTTCAAAACAATAATGCAAAATATTTATATTATTTATTTAATACAATAAATTGGAAAAAATATGATGAGTCAACAGGGGTACCAAGTTTAAGTGCTAAAACTATTGAGAGAATAAAAATTAAAATATCTAACAATCTTCGAGAGCAAGAAAAAATAGCATCTTTTTTGACATTAATTGATAAGAAAATTGAAAAACAAAAAGAACTTGTTGAACTCCTCAAGAAGTATAAAAGAGGATTGCTTTCAGCAATATTCAGCCAAAAAATGAGATTCAAAGACGATAACGGAAACAATTATCCGGCATGGGAAGAAAAAAGATTGGGGGATATTTGTAAAATTGTAGGAGGTGGAACTCCAGATACTAATAATGTTAAATATTGGGGTGATGATATCAATTGGTTTACACCAACAGAAATAATAAAAAAATATGCAGATAGCAGTAATAGAAAGATTTCTAGACTAGGTTTATTAAAAAGTTCTGCCAAAATATTACCAATAGGTACTGTATTATTGACTACTCGTGCGACCTTAGGAGAAATGTCAATTTTGAGCATTGAAGCTACAACTAATCAAGGTTTTCAATCACTGATACCTGTTAAAGATGAGGTATCAAGTGAATTTATATATTATTGCCAACCAATTATAAAACATTTTTGCTATAAATATGCCAACGGTTCAACATTTTTAGAAATAAGCAAGCAGACTTTAGCAAAATTAAAATTAATGATACCAAATAAAGATGAACAAAATAAAATATCAGATTTTTTATCAAAATTTGATAATAAAATCCAACAAGAAGAATGTATATTAAGTAATTTAAAAACTTACAAAAAGGGGTTGTTACAGCAGATGTTTATATAAACAGTTTTTGTAAAAGACCTTTTTTATAATCATTATAAGAATCTAATAAAATATTCTCTTTTTCTATAATATTATCTAACTTTGATATTATATTTGAAATTTTTACTTGTTCATCATATACAGGGCAAGAAAATTTATAGTTTGAATATTCTTTTGCATTTATTCCCGGTTGTCCAGATCGAGCTGACATGATTGAAACCCATTTTTTATAATTAAAAGTTTGGGTTATATAAAAAATAAAATTACTACAATATTCGTTTTTTATAGAAAATTTTATTAAGAATCCTGCAAAATACATCTTTCCGTCATTTTCATTATATAAATATGTCTTTCCTGTACTTGCCCCTGTTCTGGCAAATAATAAGTCATTAATTTTTAACTTGTAATCATCTGATAAAACACAATCTGGGGAAACGATATACAAATTATTAAATTTACCTGTAGTTTCATCAATATCAGTAATTCTGATATATTTATTTTCTCCGTCATAATCTTTTGATGCAGCATTTAAGCCATAAGATATATTGCCTGTTACTTCTCCGAGAGATTTTTCTTCCCATGCCGGATAATCGTTTCCGTTATCGTCTTTGAATTTCAATTTTTGGCTGAATATTGCTGAAAGCAATCCTCTTTTATACTTCTTGAGGAGTTCAACAAGCTCTTTTTGTTTTTCGATTTTCTTATCAATTAATGTTAAAAATGATGCTATCTTTTTCTGTTCTTCATATCTTGGTAAATTTAGTTTTATATTTGTATAATCTTCATATGAAATATTTAATAAACCATCCATACGAACGCTTGAAGACACTAATTTTCTCAATTCTCGTTCAAGTAATTTATTATTTAAATATAAGGCAATATATGGAGCATAATTATTTTTATCTATTTTAAAGCAATGATAGACATAGGGAATACGTGCCTCATCAACGTCTATTTGAAAACAACAACCGTACGGTTTTGCTTTTGAAGCACCATGATTATATGCAAGCTCACCTTTATGTATAATGGTATATTTTGTCAAACTTTTACCTGCATTATCTCGCGAATATTTTTCTGATTGCATTATAAAGCCACAATTAGCAGAAATCATCATGATAGGTGCTGTAGAATCAGAATTAACCCTTTTTATTCGAGTAGATATATTTTTTAATGGTATTTTATCATAATTATAGGTATACCCTTTAAAGCGGAGTTTTGGGACATTGCGTGCGTTGGCACATGTATTTTTATTACATTTACCCCTGTCTTCAAGATGATAACTTGAGGTCAAGAAATCTTATAAATACCTTAATAAATAGATATAAGGAGGTATTTATTATGACAAAACTAACAAAAAACACTACTTTTAAAACATTGACACATTTATGGTTAAAAGAAAAACAGGCTATGGTTACCCAATCAACTTATGCCGGATTTTTACTTATTGTTGAAAATCATCTGATACCGTATTTTGGGACACAAAAAATATGCGATATAACAGAACCAAAAATTCAGGAATTTATTTTTTATCTTTTTAATAATGGACGACTTGATAATTCCGGCGGTCTTACAGTAAAAACTATAAGGGATATCATTCTTGTCTTAAGGCTAACATTAAATTTTGCATATAAATCAAGAGTAATTGCCGCATTAAATTGGGATTTAATAGACTACCCAAAAGATTCGGCAATTAAAAAAGTTATAGCATTATCCAAGGACGAAGAACAAATGCTGATACAAGCAATTTATTTGAATTTAACAAGAAAATCAGTTGGAATATTACTGACATTATTTACCGGATTGAGGATAGGAGAACTTTGCGGCTTGCAAATGTCAGACATATCATTGAGCGATAATACTATAACTGTCAACAAAACTGTACAAAGAATTTATGATAAATTAAAGAAAACATCTTATATTCATATCGGCGCACCCAAAACAAAAAGTTCGCAAAGAACTATTCCCGTACCATCATTATTAATGAATATTATAAAAAAGTTTTATACAAATAATCCTAATCACTATTTTTTAACAGGGAAATCAACCCCGACAGAACCAAGAGTTTATAGACAATTTTTTGCAAGATTTGTGAAAAAACATGAACTAACACCGGTAAAATTTCATGAACTTCGTCATACATTTGCAATTAGAGCAATAGAAATTTCGGATTTTGATATAAAATCCCTGTCAGAAATATTAGGACACAAAAATGTATCATACGAAAACCGTACGTTGGATAATCGTACGTTGGAAAATCCTACATACGATAACGAAACGCAAATAAAGAAAGAGAGAGAAAAGAAAGAAAAAGAAAATATAGATTGTATAAATCATCGAATCATATCTTATCAGCCGGAAAACGATACTTCA
>CACYTP010000025.1 GCA_902777385.1 uncultured bacterium | reverse complement strand
TTAAAGTTGCATTATTTGAAACTTGTTCAAACTTTTTAGATACAGAACTAACTGTTTTATCATCAAAATTTTCAACATTGCTTAATAAGCTGGATTGCTGTCTTGGATTTCTTCCACGCTCCGAGAGTTTCGCTATCTGCACGTTGTGCGAATCGCTCAATTTCGTCGCTATCCGGCACAAGTGCCGTACAGAAATTCGCTTCGTAGCCGAGCTTTCGGCTCCTCGCAATGACATGTTATCTTCAGGATGATGTATAATAAAATCCTGTAAACCCTTACTACGAGAGGATTTTACCCCCCCCCCTATGCTTAATTCCAATCATGATAACATCCTCCGTGGGTTTTGTACATTTTCATTATAAACTATTTTAGAATTTTTGCAACCCTGCATAAAATTAAAATTTACTTATAAACTGTTATAAAAGATTTTAATTTTCGTCCGGCACCATCGCCTTTTATCGAGATTACATGATATTTGTCTTTATAATCCATAGATGTCGAACTGCCTCCGTCTAAGCCCATAGCTCTTTCAAAACCGAGTTTTTTACACAGTTCCTGAACCTCGTACATATCCATAGGATGTTCATCCGTAATAATTAAAATATGCAAATTGCCGTCTTTCAAGCCTAATACAGTACGAGCTACTTTGTGTAAAACAGAACATGACTCTCTTACAACAGTATCTCCGTCTTTTTCTATAAAATACTCTTCTTCTAATCTTAGTTCAGGCAATATCAAAGGTCCGCCCTGCACAGATTCAACAATTGAGCAGGAAAACTCAACAGGAGTATTATGAGGAACCATCTGAAATTCATATTTATTATCACATTCTACAATTCTGAATTCTGTGCGATTCAATATTTTTGACATATTATGTCTTAATACGGGATTTGCAAAAAGATTTGAATTAAACATCGGATCTTCTGCAGTTTGTCTATCCATCACAACATAAGAAATAGTCTTTCCGTTGGACGGATCAAAAAAGCCTGAATTTATCGTCAATTCTGCTCCGCTATGTTTATGCACCTCGTAATTTGTCATCAAATCCTGAGCCGCATACATTTTTATCTTTTTCTTTGCCTTACTTTTATCTACAGTAATATGATAAATTCCATCATTATAATCTATATCAATAGGTGCACTCTCTACAGTACAACCACATAATAATATACAAGATATTAAACATAAAAAAAACTTTTTCACTTTTCTACAAATCCTTTGACTTATAAAATGCAATAATACAAGCTGTAAAAGCTACAGGAGGAAATGCCGCAGTAATAAACGGATGTAATACACCTTTTTCTGCGAGCAAATCGAAAAACGGAAGCGTAATATAGTATACAAAAATACTGGCAATCGCAATTGCAAATCCTATCATCCTTTGTTCTCTAGGCTTGCTGAAACCTAATAATGTACCCATTATAGCCAATAACACACAGACAAACGGATGTAAAAATCGCTGAAAATACTTGTTTAGCATATACTGATACTCTTCATCCATTCCTTCTTTTTTGAGCAAAGATATATAATTTTTCAATTCTGAATTTGTGATTTCTCTTTCTCTTTTAGTAGAATAAGTCATCAAAGTATAAGCATTTTTAGCAGATTCACCCTTTAATATATCCAGATTATCAAGATGCCCGATTGCTGTAAATATACCGTCCCTGTTTATTTTATACTGCTTTATATCAGATAGACTCCAATAATCACCTTTGTATTCCCCTATTACTGCAGAATATATATTTGACAATTGATGAACATCCGAATATATCTTATCTGAAAAATCCAAAACAATAACATTGTGCATCGTACTATCGCTAAATTCAGAAACAACAACAGCCATTTTTGGGGCACCACTGTCATATTTTTGCGTATAAATGTATTGCGTTGAAGGATGTATGCCTCTGATAGTTTTTTGCATATTTTCCGCTTTTGGAATTAACTTATCACAAGTCCAAAAACATAAACCTGTTACCAAAAAGCTTAGAACAAGAACCGGAGCAAGAATTCTCTTGAAAGATAACCCTACAGCCCTAAATATAGTCAACTCTGAATCTTTTGACAATTTATCAAAGGTAAACAATGAACCAAGTAACAATCCTACAGGGAACGCTTTACCCAAAATTAACGGTGTTTCACACAATAGCACAACAAACGCCATTTTTAGTGTGTACTCACCTGACAGAGCCTTTTTTATAGTATTTAAAAGCATTTCCGGAGCAATCCATACTACGGTAAACAACAATATTGCAACAAAAGTTGCAAGCATAACCTGCTTAAATATATATCTGTCATAAATCGTAATCTTAGGAAATAATTTCATTAAAGTTCAAAATCCTTTCCTAAATAAAACTCTTTCGCAACAGGATCAACCGCAACATCCTGACTTTTTCCCTGAATTTTAATCTTACCGTCAAATATTACATAAGCTCTATCAGTAATAGACAATGTCGCCTTAGGATTATGGTCTGTTATCAGAATTCCAATTCCTTTTTCTTCAGATATTTTTCTTATATTATCCTTGATTTCTCCAATAGCGATAGGGTCAATACCTGCAAAAGGCTCGTCCAAAAGAATAAAATCCGGACTTGCGGCAAGTGCTCTTGCAATTTCAACACGACGTCTTTCACCACCTGACAGCGAAATAGCCGCATAAGAACGCAATCTTTCAATACCAAATTCTGTCAACAACTCTTCAAGCTTTTTCTTCTTCTCAGATACTGTTAACTTTTCATTCATCTCAAGAACAAGCTTTAAATTATCTTCAACAGACAATTTTCTGAATATTGACGCCTCCTGAGGAAGATAACCTATACCCATTTTTGCCCTGACATTCATAGGCATAGACGAAATATCTTCACCATTCAGCAAAACTTTTCCTTTATTTGGTTTTATTAAACCTACTATCATATAAAAAGTAGTAGTTTTTCCTGCACCGTTAGGACCAAGTAAACAAACAACTTCCCCCTTGTCAACGTAAAAGGAAACGTCATTTACTACACTACGGTCGCCGTAAATTTTTATAAGATTTTGAGCCTCTATCTTCATATATTCCCCTTAATCATGTATTATAATTTTACTTGAAATAAAATCACAATGCAAGGGAATATGAACTATCTTGAAAATCCCGGAGGCGGAGTCTGACGCTGTGGGAATGGTTGAGTAGAAAATCTTTGTTGAGGAGACATACCCGGTCTTGGAGCTTGTCCCATGCCGGACTGCTGCGGAGGTAAACCTCTGCTTGGAGTTTGCCCCATACCTGATTGCTGTTGCGGTGCTTGCGGAACTTGCTGACTATTATTTTGAGATTGTAGCTGCTCATCAGCATTTTCAGCCTGCTCTTCATTTTCATCCTCAATTATATCATTTCCCAATCTCATTTGGTGCATATTTTCACAGGCTTCCAAAAATTCGGATTTTGATTCTTCAGGAAAATATTTTGCCAACTTATCAAGGAATTCAGGCGGGAATTCCGATGTAGCCGATATTTTGTCAACAATCTCATTGGTTAATCCAAACATATTCCTGTAATTTTTAATAAAGATTTGTCTTGTTTCAGATTCAACAACTTGCGGAGAATTCAGGACTGTTTCAGATATTCTGTAAGTCACATAATTCTTATCGTAATATAATCCCGGATACTCTTTTAAGAATAATCTTAAAATTAAATCATAGTCCGCAAGCAATTTAAATTTAGTATCAAAATACCCTTCCTGAGCAAGCACTGACTTTTTAAACACCATGCCCTGTAAAGCACAAGGCATAACCTGAAATACATTATACATTGTCGGTGCAAAGGAAAATACATATCCTTCAGGATGTATCGCATAAGCTGTGGAAAACGTATATGCAGCATCATATTCTTCCATCATCCGGACAATCTCCATCAACGCAGTAATGTCATGCATAAAATCATCACAGTTCAGAAATGTTACATATTTCCCTCTTGCATGCATTATACCTTTTGTTAGAGCCTCGTACCTGCCGCTGTCAGGCTCAGTATACATTTGAATATACCCTTTACTTTTATAATCCATCAGCAACTGGACAGTCCCATCCTTAGATGCTTTATCAATGACTAAATGTTCAACCCTCGGATACATCTGTAGATTTAACAAAGTTGTTAATAAATTAAATTCATCTATTTTTTCGTTATCAATTATATTTGATACAGGCGTAACAACCGTCACTAATGGCAACTCTTCTGGCATAATTCCTCCTAATATATTATTTATACCACAAATAATCGAATGTTACAATATGTAAAGTTTTATAAAGAAATATAACAAAATTTTAAATTTTGAGTTATAATAATTACAGGTTTAGGAGTTAAAAGAGAATATGTAAAAGGGGGTTCTTATGAGCGAGAGGTCCTTATCAGTCAGTCCTATGATTGAACCGGTTGCAGGCGGAGTTATAGGATTGGGCATTGGTTATACGTTAGCACCAAGGAAGTATTCACTAAAACGCCTGCTAATTTTAAAGGAAGACAAGTTTCAACAAATTTACACTAAAGATTTAGCTGAAAACATGTCCCCTAGAGAATCTAAAGCCCTAATGGCAATAAAAAAAGCGAGAGCAGATTACAGAACATCCAAAAGTACGGTAATTAATCAGGTAAAAAAAGCAGCCGGAGAATGGCGGCAGAAATTTGAAAATGTAGCAGTTCCCGATAAGATGGAAAAAAATTACAAAGAAAGTCGTACTAATCTCCAACAGGCAATTAAAGAAACTGATTATATTCAATTAAACAAAAACTATCGTGCTGCTAAAAATGCACTAAAAAACAATCCGGAAAACGGAGGACTAAAAACAGCTCTGAATGAAGCTAATTCGGCTTTAGCAAAAGCCAAAGCGGTAATTTCCGCAAAACTTGATATATATAAAACAAACGTTAGAAACATATCAGAAGAACGACTGGCACAAGTAAAAAATAATCCTGCACGATATGCCGGAGTGAGAGAAGCTTATCATGATTTTCTTGCCGCATTAGCAAAAAGAAGAACTGTAGCTTCAAACAAGTTGTTTGAGCTTTCAAACAGCAAACAGCTTAAAAAAAGTTACGAAATAGTAAAAGAATTTCTGCCTAGAGCAAGAACAAAATCTGCGGCAACCGGTGCGTTAATTATAGGTTCAATCACAACATTGTGCATTGGATTTTTAAATCGTTCAACCAGAAATGCAGCATAATCACAAAAACATCTAACATTCAATTCAATAGCCGCAATTGCGGCTATTTTTTTAAGCTAAACCTTCAATAACACACTATTATTGGATTGGAGTACCACCTTTAGGAGGTTTATTCTCTTTTTCTTTTGCTTTTTCTGCTTCCTTTTCGGCTTTTCGTTGAGCTTTTTCTAATTTTCTTTGCTCTTTGCCTTGTTTGTTTAGTTCTTTTTGCTTTTGCTTTTGTTCTGCTTTTTCTGCTTTTAGTTCACGTTTTTTATCTAAGGCTTCCTGAAGCTCTTTATATTTTTCAATATTATCATTTTCTTCAGTAGTACCTTTAAGTTTATCCATTAGTCTATAGTCTTCTTTTTCCAACTTAAATTGTTTATTAACCTCTTTGAGTTTTTCTTTCATTTCGGTTTTCATCTCTTTTACTTCAGCCCTATCCTGTTTTCTTTCTGCGGCTGCATGTCGTTTGACAAGATCTCTTTCAAACTTTTCCTGCTTCTCAACAAGAGTTTTGTTAACAGCTCCGTCTTTAACTATTTTAAAACCGTTTGATGCAACTTCTATGCTACCGTTATTAAGCGAAATCAACCTCGATTGTTCCCCTTTATAATCAATTGACCACACACCGAGAAATACAGGGGTATCACCTGTATACGCATAAGCCGTTGCCATTACACGGTTAGGATTACCTTTACTAAATCCTAACGGATAAATATCCCAACGTTTATCTATTAAATCTATTCCCTTGTATTCTTTCCAATAATAGCTGACAGCATCACGCAATTCCGACAAATTATAAGAAGCTCTCGTACTAAAATCATAAACAATAATATTAGTCTGCCAAATACCATCCGCAGAACTGCCTATTTTTTCCTTCACCAAAAGCTTACGGCTGTCAGCAGAAAAATCTATCGGAGTTAATGTTCTGTATGTACTGCTGTTTGTCAGCTCTTTATCTGTTGATAAAATCGGATCAGGAAATCTGTGTGCAATATTAGCTTTCAAAATCTTATTTACGGAACTGTCATTATCCCTCAATGCAACCATGAACAAATCACAAGATACAGCTTTTCTTTCAGGATAATAATATACCGCAGGATAAACCATAAATGTGAAATCAGGGGATGTAATGCCCGGCAAATTCATCTGACCGTTTTTGAATAAATCTAAATTTACGGCTAAATCAGGAGAACCCGGAGGATCATTATATCTTGCAAGCTTATAAATAGGATGCGGAACATACTGCATATCATAAGGCTTTTCTACCTGAGGAGTACCATAATCAATAGACATCTTATCCTTCGGCTTTGACAATTCTTCATATTCTTCAATCGTCATATAGCCGGAAGGCTTTCTGTCCATAATTTTTCTGCCGTATTCTTCTTTTATTCGGTCTTTTTCAATTCGTTTAAGATACTCGGCTTCTTTAGTAGCCATATCCTTTGCGGCTACAGCATCAACCACGGTTAAAACTTGTGTGACAGCTGCCAAAATTGCGAAAAAACACAAAAGCCTTTTCATAACTCTATACCAAACCTTCATTCATTGCAATTGCAGTAGCTTTAGCCCTTGTTCTTACATACAACTTTTGAAGAATACTGTGAACATGTGTTTTAGTAGTAGAAATTGTAATACAAAGTTTATCTGAAATTTGGGGATTAGTAAGCCCATCAACAATTAGAGCCAAAACATCCATTTCTCTCTCGGTCAAACCATACAGATTTTTACCGAGTTTATAATTAATTTCACCACGTCTGCCTTCAGTTGATGTACTTTTTCTGATATTCGTCAACACAACTTTTGCAATAGCCGGATCAAGCCATCCTGTACCTTCACTTACAGCCAATACTGCAGATATTGTTTGCTCAACAGTAGCCCCCTTGGTTATATATCCGTCTGCACCGGCCTTGAAAGCATCAAATATGTCATTCTCATCTTCTCTGGAAGTGTACATCAATACTTTTACTTTAGAATCAGCCTCTTTTATACGTCTGGTAGCTTCAATACCGTCAATAGAAGGTAACCCTATATCCATAATCACAAGATCAGGTCTGAGTCTTAAAGCCTTTTCAACTCCCTCCAAACCGTCAACAGCCATGTCAGCGATTTCAATATTATCGTTTTTACTTAATACTACAGAGAGAGCAACCCTTGCCATATCCTGATCTTCAATTATAAGCACCCTAACCATTTACGACCTGTCTTTCTTCTTTTACAACATTTGTAAGTAAAAATGTAAATTCACTACCCTTGTTAAGCTTACTGTTCAACCAGATTTTACCCCCGTGAGCTTCAACAATTTGTCTTGACAAATATAAACCTAATCCGGTACCTGTAGAGCGTTTTCTTGTAGTTCCCTGAGAAAATCTGTTAAACAATTTAGGAATATCTTCCTGAGGAATACCATTACCGTTATCGGAAACAGAAAATATAAAATCTCCGGACTGAGCTTTTGCTATGATTTCAATAACACCACCCTTATTTGTGTAATTAACAGCATTACCGCACAGATTAATCATTACTCTTTTTATTTCGGATTTATCTGCCTCTATTTCTGTAGTATCATCCATTTCGCAAACAAGTTTGAAGTCTATATTTTTCTTATCCGCAAGTGGTTTTAATTCATCATAGCATTGTATTACTAAATCTTTCACAGGAAATACTGTTTTGCACAGAGAGAGTTTCCCGCTTTCAAACCTGTAAACTTCTAACAAGGCATTTACAAGCCCAAGCAAATCTTCGTTACTCTGAAGCATTGTAGAAAGCAATACAGCTTGTTTTTCTTCAACCTCACCAAGCGAACCGTCCAAAAAGAATTTTAAAGTCTGAATTGCAGCCAGCAGTGGAGTTCTTAAATCATGTGTAAGGGTTGCAATAAAATCATCACGCAATCGTTCATTTTCTTTTTGTTTACTTACATCACGAATTACACCAACATATCTGTTATCGGCACCTTCAGAATATATTGCAGCAAAGTTAATTTCTACAGGAATTTCCGCACCACCCAGTTTGTTAATTATAACACAATCCTTAACAAGCACGTCATTTGTGTCTTTATTTAAACCGAATATACCCCCGTTAGTATTTTGTGAGGCATTATTTCCTCTTCTGTTTGCAACATAAGCTACTTCCTGAAACTTCATTTCTTTTAATGAGGCTTCACTTAAACCGGTCATATTTTCACAAGCAGGATTTGCCTGAAGAATATTTCCCGAATCATCAAGAATAATTATTCCATCAGCACAATAACTGATTATTCCTGACAACTTGCTGTTTGCAATTGTAAGATCTTTTGTTCTTTCCGCAACAAGCTTTTCCAAATCATTTGAATATATTTCAAGCTGTTTCTTTGCTTCTTCAAGCTCAGCTATTTTTTCTCTTAATCCTGCCAACAAATGACTTCTTTCAATACCGTTTCGTATATTTATCAATAAGTCATCATTGTCCCACGGCTTTTCTATATATTTATACAGACCTATTTCATTAATCGCTCTAATCGCATTTTCTTTGTCTGCATATCCGGTAAGCATAATCATACTGACTTCCGGATACATTTTTTTTGCTTCCGTCAAAAATTCCAAACCGTTCATCTCCGGCATTAAGAAGTCTGACACAATTATATCGGGAGTATTATTTTTCAAATATTCCAAAGCTTCAGCCGGCACATTAAAACATTCTATATTAGCATACCCTTCAACTTTCAACAGTGTTTTAAAAGCTGAAGTAACCATTTTTTCATCATCAACTAAAATAATCCTTGAATCTTTCATAACATAATAATAATTTATTTTTGACTTTAAAACAAATACGTTACAAAGTCGCAATAAATAGCATTAATTTATATTCTCAATTTCAGCCATAATTTTATCAACATCAATATTCAAGGTATTTCTGTTTTCAAGTGCAAGATTTAAAAATGCGGAGTAATCTTCATTATTACCGACAGCTTTTGCCAATTGAGCCATATAATAGCAAATTTGACCTACATCCGGACAATTCTCCGCTGCAGAATTCATCACAGACTTTGCTTCCTCATACATATTCATTTTCGCAAGCAATTTCGCATAGTTCAAATAAGCACCTTCATCCTTCGGATTAAGTTCAATTGTTTTATTTAAGCAGTTAATTACTGCTTCATAATCGCCTTCTTCGTATGAAATACATGCGATATTATAATATGCCCAACTGTAATCAGGCGACAAATCTATTACCTTTAAAAATTCTTCCTTTGCAGCGTCATATTCTTTTATCTCAAATAATATATTTCCGATATAAAAATGTGCATATATATCGTTATCATTCAAATCTAAAGTATTTTGAAAGTTTATAATAGCATTGACGTAATCTCCGAGTTTGAAGTAACAAATTCCCAAATTAAAATAAGAATTTGAATCATTTTCATCCTTGCTTAAAACTCTCTTAAAACACTCGATACCGCTATTATAATCCTTTAAATCAGTATATACTAAGCCCAGATTATAAACAGCATCATTGTATTCAGGATTTAGGTCAATAGCTTTTTGATATGCCTGCTCGGCTTGTACTGGCATTTTCATTTTTTCATACGCAATTCCGAGATTATAATATAATTCGCAATCATCAGGCATCTTTTGAAGTAAATAGCTTATATGTTGAGCAGCCTCTTCCGCAAAACCCGAATCAATGAGAAGCAGAGCAAGCTCTCGTCTTGCTCTGTAGTTCTCACTGTCTTCTCTTAATATTTCTTGTAAGTCTTGTATCTGTTCAATTTTTGACATTTTACTATTCTATTCTTCGTATATCCAACCGTTTGTTAAATCAATTTTAACCGGTTTTAATAATCTCATATAGACAACGTCACTAGGAGAAGCTTCCAATTTTTCGCCTTTCAATGTAGCTCTTACAAACTTCATAAACCAGTTTCTGTCCTTGTGCAATTCGCCTGTCGCTTTAAACTCGATAGTCTGATCATTATACGTTGTAATTAGTGAATTTTCAAATACCAAAACGCCGTTTCTAACAAACCATTTACCGCTTCTTACATCAAGAAGCTGCCCTTTGAAGTTCGAATTTTCGTAAACAAGAATGTAGTGATCCTTTGTCGTATAGTTTTGCGGAGCCGCACCTACATATACATCTCCTGCAGTCGAAGTTTGAGTTGAAACATACTTCGTAATTTTTACAGGGAAAATTGCACCTGCAGGAATAGTACCTATACTACCTTGTATTGTAGCATCTTCAATCACATACCCGTTACCTGTTTTTTTACGCATAGCCTCAGCTAATTTCGCATTAGGATTTAGTTTTGCCTGCTCTCTCATATTGAATAAAATAGCAGCTACCTCAGCTCTGGTTGCCGGTCTTAACGGTTCTAAAGCCGGTTTCTCACTACCGGGAGCTACAACAATCATATTCAATATTTCAGATTTTCCTGCAGGAATCAAAAAATCATTCGGAATAGACTCTAAATCAGAATATTTTGCCAAAACTTCCAGAGCTTTTGCCGGACTAATCTGCTCGGTAGTAAGAGCATTAACCGCTACCGTCGTTGCTTCCTCTCTTGAAACATTATCATCAGGTCTGAATAATGTTTTGTCACTTGAAATCAAGTCAAAATACAAAGCTTTCTGTATAGCATCATAAGCCCAGAATGCAGATGTAATATCCGTAAATTCAACAGGCTGAATAACCTTTGTATGTTCCTGTCCTAAAGCCTTAATAGCCATTGAAGCAAACTCAGCTCTTGTAACATTTTCGTCAGGCTTAAATGTACCGTCAGGATAACCGACAATTACACCCTGATCTGATAATATGTCAATTTGTTTTGCTGCCCAGTGATTTTCATCAACATCAGGAAACTGAAATGCCATTGCAGGAACTATTCCAAGCATCAACACAACCGCTGACATTAATCCCTTTGCCCAATATTTCATAATAAACTCTCCTGTAATCTGCTAACCAACATGCCCATGGTACTTTGAATTCACTTTTAAAACAATATATTTGAAGAAATGTTAATTTATTACAATTTATTAAGATTAATAACATATTGTAACAATGTTCGTATCCGACTATTAGACTGCGTTTTCTACCGGGCATATATATTAATAATAAAAAAAAAACAATCTGTAACGCAATTTTATATATTATATAGTTTTTATATATATAATATATAACAATTTAGTAACTGAGGAGATTTTACTATGACATTTCTAAACGGCATTTACATTATGAACAAAAATGACCATATCAGAGCAAACGGATGGAGAGATCCGCAGGGTGCAGTACATTATGATGCCCCAAAAGCTGTAACAGGAGCAGACGGCAAAGCTACCGGAGCTGCATTTGACCCGTTTGCACACAGCCTGAAGGATTTGGCAAAGAATTATGATGTGCATGATGTTTGGGAAGATGCATATAAGACAGCCGGAATAGACCTTGACTCCGTAGATAAAATGGCTAAACAATACGATAAGATTGAAAAATATGAAAATAAAATATCAGATTTAAAAGAAAAACTTGCAGAAACCGATGACGATAAAAAAGCTGCAAAATTAGAAAAGAAGATTGCGAAACTTGAAGCAAAAATAGACAAACGAGAAGCTAAAATTGATGAAATAGACGGCGGCAGATCCGACAATTATTATTCTAATGAACCTACGGATGGCGATTTTGGCGTTGATTAAATTTAAATACTGATTATAAACAGAAAAGGACTTACTGTAGAGTAAGTCCTTTTTTATTAAATTTATATAAAGATACTTTATCCTGTGGTATACTAAAGGAAAGGGGGCAGAATAGAAAAGGAGAAATATATATGATACCTATTATTGATTCAAAACGTCAGTATGCAACTATTGGCACAGAAGTAGAAAAAGCTGTATGCGAAGTTTTACGTTCAGGTTCTTATATTTTAGGACCAAACACAAAAGCTTTTGAACAGGAAATGGCAGACTTTTTCGGATGCAAATATACGGTAGGCTTGAATTCAGGAACAGATGCTCTACATCTTGCATTAAGAGCGTTAGATATCGGAGCCGGAGATGAAGTTATAACTGTTGCATTTACATTTGTTGCAACAACTGAAGCTATCGGCATTGTAGGAGCAAAACCTGTATTTGTTGATATTGATGAAGATACATTTAATATGGATGCATCAAAATTAGAAGCAGCTATTACACCAAGAACTAAGGCTATTATACCTGTACACTTATACGGTCAGCCTTGCGATATGGATACAATCATGGCTGTTGCCAAAAAGCATAATTTGCACGTTATTGAAGACTGTTGTCAGGCAGTTGGTGCATTATATAAAGGTAAAATGGTAGGTACATTTGGAGACTTCGGTTGTTTAAGCTTCTACCCGACCAAAAACCTTGGCGGTATGGGTGATGGCGGCTTAATAATGACAAGTGACGAAAAACTCCGTGACAGAGTAGTTGCACTTCGCAACCACGGTGGGGCTATCAGATACCATCACGATGAAATTGGTGTTAACAGCAGACTTGACGAAATTCAATCCGCAATTTTAAGAGTAAAACTACCGCACGTTAAAACATGGAACGAATTGAGAAGGAAACATGCATACTATTACAATGAATTATTCAAAGACTGTGCAGATATTCAAACGCCAAAAGAATTGGCTGACACATATTGCGTATATCACCAATACACAGTAAAAGTACCAAACCGTGACGAAGTACACAAAATGTTGCAGGAACGCGGCATCGGAGCAATGTTATATTACCCGATTCCGTTACATTTACAAAAAGTTCATGAATATCTCGGTGTTGGTAAAGGTTCTCTTCCTGTTTCAGAAAAGAATACTGAGTTGGTAATATCTTTACCAATGTTCCCTGAACTGACAGAAGAAGAACAGAGAACAGTTGCAAGCACTTTGATTGATTGCATTGAAAAATCAAAATCTGTTGCAAGTGTTTAATTAATAACAAGCACAAATTATAAAAGGAGGTTTTTAAATAAGCCTCCTTTTTATTTTTGTGTTAGAATTAGTATATGATTGAATGTTTATCAGATAGCAGCTGGATTGATCCGCAAATAGACTTTTTATTAACTTTGCAAAATCTCAGAATAAATCATTTTAGCATGCTTGATGATTTATTTCTATCCGTAACAATTATCGGAGAATTTTGGCTGCCTACACTTATTTGTGCATTAGTGTACTGGTGTATTGATGTAAAAGCCGGACTTTACCTGACTGCATTAAGTGGATATAACGTTTTATTTACTCAGTTATTCAAGATGTGTGCTTGCGTATATCGACCGTGGATATTATCTGATAAAATTCAGCCCGTAAAAAAAGCTCTGGCACTAGCTATAGGTTATTCATTCCCGAGCGGGCATTCAGCACAGGCATCTTCCCTATTAGGAGGTATAGCATTTCTTGCAAGAAAGAAAATTATTCTTTCAATTCTGCTTCTTGTATTAGCCGTATTTTTAGTAGGATTTTCAAGATTATGGCTCGGTGTTCACACTCCTCAGGACGTAATTGTAGGGCTTATCACAGGATTTACGCTTGTGTTTATCCTGAATTTTGTAATTAATTGGGTAGAAAATAATAAAAACAGATATTTATATCTTATTGCAATTACAAACATTGTGATAATTGCAATATTAATATATCTTTGTTACTTCAATTCCTATCCGTTAGATTATGTAAACGGGGAATTACTTGTTAATCCGCATTCTTCAATCAAATCAACAATATGGTGTTATGGTTACATTGGAGGGATTTTAAACGGAGCATTTTTATGCAGAAGATTTTTCCCGTTTGATTTAAGTAGTGAAAGCATAAAAGCAAGGTTAATAAAAGCTATTATCGGCGGAACCGGACTTATATTATTACTCAGATACTCAATGGTATTTCTGACAGGAGCAGGATACCGCTTTAAGACTGCTTTTATAGTACCGTTTTTATGCGGACTCATTATAACTGCAATTTATCCATACATTTTTTCAAAAATAAACAATTATTTTAAAAGTTATTAAGTAAAAAAGTGAATAGGTTGTTACGTTTTATCGGCACAGCGGATTTTGCGTAGGACAAAGCATAGCGACGACACGAAGTAATGAGGACAATATGAGCGACAGTGATTACGAAGTAATTACTTGTTCGAGTGAAGTAATAATCTATTATTAACTAAAAAACTTAATCATTTAATCACTTATTCACTCGGATTGTGTAACTTTGGATATAATTACCAAAGTTTATATCTGACGACCTAACTACATATATAATTACAACAAATATGCGACAACAAAAATAATAATATAAAATACAGCAAAAATTTTTAATGTAGTATCCTTCATAAAAATAATAGGATCATCTTCACCATCAGAAAAATTAATCAGATATAAAAATCTAAATACTAATAAAGTAAACGGTATGGTTGTAATGTATAAAAATTCCGTTCCCGCCCTATGTATTGTAACCTCATCCATAGTATAAGTAAAATAAAAGGCTATGGATAAAATTGCATTTACCAAAATGAATTGATTTATAGCAGGGATATTAAATCCTTTTATAGACTCTCTGCATCCGCTTTCCCCGACAAGTTTAAGTTCCATTTTTCTTTTTGTAAAAGAAAAAAACATTGATGCAAAAAAGGTCATCAAAATTACAAACGCAGAAGGTATAACATTAATTGCAAAACATCCGGCTATTATTCTGAATATAAAACCAAAAGCAATACACGCAACATCAACAATTACAATCTTTTTAAAATACAATGAATAGAATACATTTAATATAAAATAAAGAATCACCATTAATACACAAAGCAAATTTACAAGTTTTGCCATAAAAACACTTGCACAAAATAATATAACTAAAATCGCTACGGCTAAAGGCTTTGATAATCTTCCGCTTGCAATCGGACGATTACATTTTATAGGGTGGATTTTATCTTTCTCTATATCTATTATGTCATTTAAAATATACACCGAGGAAGATATCCAACAAAATGACATAAACACAATTAAGCACTCAATACAAAGATTTATGTTCGCATAGTTCATGGAAAAGAATAACGGAAGTATAACAATAATATTCTTTATATAGTGGTTTATTTTTAAAGTTTTTATAATATCTTTCAGCATAATCTTCCTCTGTAAACTACATCACTGTTAAGAAACAATGCGATACAAACACCTTGAAGCAATAAATATCGTTATAATTGACGCATACATTAATACCCAATGCAAATAGGGATCTTTTACCGATTTGAAAAATTGATTTTTGTCATATATTTTTTTCAATAGAACAAATACGAAACAACAAGCACAAACAAATATTGCAGCAATCAAAACGCAAAATAAGAATGAATGACCGGCAGCATCGTAATTTAATAAGAATTTATGTATATCAAATAAATTAAACACATTTAAAAATACGGCATATATCAGGAATATCCCGACTAAACAATTTACTACCAACGGTTTTATATGTTCATAAATAAGCCCCAAAAGAATTACGAAAAACGGGAAGAAGTTAAGTGCAAAAAGGGCACACTCTTCACTATAAAAAGAGTAATTAAATAATGTATATAGAGCAACTATTGATAATAACAAATTAATTATTGCCCTGTTTTTATACTTTTTATAATTTTTCAAATAAAATACCAAAGGGAACAAGAAAAATATCAAGGCAGGAAAGCATCTTGCAAAGCTTTGATTTTCTAAAGTTATATAGCGTGGTAAATAAACAACACTTCCATCATGTTTTTCATATTCGTTCAATTCCTGAGATTGCCCTGATTTTAGTGCATATAAAGGTTCTATATAAGTCCCCTTTATAACTTCAGATATTTTTCCTTCGGTATAACCCAATCTTACATGACCTACACCGCTTGTTCTGCCCTGAATACTAAATGTAAAATTTTGCAATTGAAATAAAATCAATATCAATACCGCAATTATACTTGCAAACTTCAAGACCTCTATAAATATTTTTTTATACTGCCTGTTATAATATTTAAACAACAAAAATATTATAAAAATACCACAACTTGCAATATTAATCAGGTTTATACCATACCCCATTACGGACAGAAAAACTAATACTAAAAAATTTTTAAAATCTAATTTGTTTTTGGCATTGAAATAACAATAGATAAAATAACTGAAAAATAATATTTGACCTGTTGCAGCAAAAGCATATACGTCAGGGAAAATTGCGAATAAAATTGCAGTGTAACTAAAGCCATACACAAGTGAAAATAACAAAGACAAACTCATTCTGTTTGTTAATTTAAAAAGAATTTTATATACAAAGCAAATGACAGTACTCTGCAATAACGACTGTAATACGATTTCCAGCAATTTCGGATCTCGGAAAAATTCCTTTAACATGAATATAATCGGATTTAAAAAAACATGAATAAGCGGATGTTTCCTCGCAGCAATATGGTCATTCAAATATAATTGCCAGTATGCGGCTCCTGAATCAATTGAGTGAACCAAATCGAAATTTAAATCTGTAATAACACCGGAATAATAAACAATAAACAATCCTAATGAGAGATACAAGAAAAAGAACGAGCAAAACAAAACAGTATATATGTTTTTGTGAAGTATATCTTTTAAATTAACTGCTCTGATAATATCAAAATTTGGCATGGAATTCATCTCCTTACACACTATTATAATAGTATAGAATAAACATATTTAATAGTCTACAATGTCGTAAATGGAAAATTACGAAGAGATTTTGAAAAAAATAGGGCTAAATTTTCGTGTCGAACGCACAAAACAAATGCTTTCTCAGGAAAGATTTGCAGAACGAGCAAATGTGCATACAAACTACATTGGTAAAGTTGAGCGTGGAGAACAAAATTTAACTGTAAAAAAGATTGTTGATTTATCAAACGCATTAAATATTCCCGTAACAAAAATATTAGACCTGTAATTATCAAACATTGCGGATTTACATTGAACTTAAAATTTTGAACAGACACAAAAAATAACAGGTATAGATTAAAATATTTTGCAGTTGACAGCTTGGGTGAATACACATAAACCGCTTTGTTTGAGAAATTTTAACAAAGTTTTTGATTATCTGATAGCAAATTTTAAATTTACAAGGTTTATAATAAAATGAGACATGTAAGAGTATAAGGGAATGATAAAATACAAGTACAAAGAAAACAGAGTTATAATCAAAATTTTACGGCACTAAAAATTAATAAACAACATAACAGAGATAATAGGTGAAGAAGAAGTTATGGAAAAAGTCAGATTCATATATCAACATGATCAAGAACAAGGGCTTTTAATTCCGCAAAAAGAACCCGTGTGGTAAAATAAAGGTATTAAGTGGTACTCATAACACAAGGATGTATAAAATTGTACACACCACCATTTGAAATTACATCAAAAATAATTGAACTTATCTCCAACATTTCAGAAAAAATCGGAGAAATAAATTCGCTTCAGGATAGCCCATATCATGTTAAATTGCGAAAAGAAAATCGTATAAAAACGATACATTCATCTTTGGCTATTGAAAATAATAGTTTAAGTTTAAAACAAATTACGGCAATAATTGACGGAAAGCGAATTTTAGGCAATCCGAACGAAATTAAAGAAGTAAAAAACTCAATTCAGGCGTATGACTTGCTTTTATCACTTGATCCGTACAATGAAAAAGATTTGCTCAAAGCTCATAAACTTATGATGCAGGATTTGGTGGAAAGAAACGGCAAATATAGAACTGACGGAGTCGGAATATTTGACGGAGAAAAAGTTGTTCATATGGCACCACCGGCAGATAGAGTTCCTGAACTTATGGGGGATTTATTTGAATGGCTAAAAACAAGCGATGTGCATCCGCTTATAAAAAGTTGTGTTTTTCATTATGAATTTGAGTTTATTCATCCTTTCCAAGACGGAAATGGCAGAATGGGCCGTCTGTGGCAAACCGTCATTTTAAAAGAATGGAAAGAAGTTTTCGCTTGGCTTCCTGTTGAAACTTTAGTAAAAGAAAATCAAAAAGAGTATTATTCTGTCCTTTGTGTGAGCGATAGTGCCGCCAATAGCACTAAATTTATAGAATTTATGCTTACATTAATTTTAAATACAATTGAAGAAATTATTAAAGCCGAAGAAAAGGTTACCAAAAAGGTTACTATAAAGGTTACTATAAATCAACAACAGCTAACATGAAAAAACTACAAAATAGCGGATTAATAAATAGAATTGGTGCTAATAAAAATGGTCATTGGCAAGTCAATGAATAATGCTTTGTGTTGCTATGTAAAAATTTGAATGCTTTTTATGTGCTTTCACGCTAATGTGTTGTGTGCGTTAGGAGGTTTTTATGAAAGAAGTTAGCGGATACAACATTAGCGAGCAGGAATTCAAGAAAGTCTGTAAGTGGGCAGAGGATGTTTATAATATCGCTGTCATTGTGGATTACTGCTTGGTTGTCGGCGTTAAACGGGCACGCTCGCACTTCAGCCCTCTGCCGCCAAGCCGCAAATTCCAATGGAGTTCAAAATAAAAATTAAACTCCAAAGAATTATCATCTCTGAAATTGTAAGAATATTTATTTAGTTGGGTTTTGCGGCAACTTTCAAATGCATCCGTCTTGGATTATTCGGGGTGCCGGCACTCTGCCGAACAAAAACATCCAGTGAATGTTTTGTGAGAGGTGAAACGTCCGACCGGCACCTTACGGGCTTGCTCGCTATCGCTCGACATCGCCATACCGAAAATCCGCTCCTGTATTTCAGGTTCTAATGATGAATATAATATTTCATAAGAAGTTCCGCCATTAACTTTAATTTCCCGAGCAATATATTTACCCTTTTGAATAGCAATCCTGATTGAGCGGGTGCTTTTAAGCCCCTTTATTTCTGCTATGCGTTTGATAGGGACGAACGAGTTAAGAGTGGTGCTTGCACCGACTCTTTCAACGAGTGAGGAGCTAGAAGCTTTGCTTATATCAATATATGTTTCATTCATCGTACACACACATTAACTCGTTTTACGCAGTATTGGAACACCATTTCCGAGCTTTATGTTGTTTTGTGTCTTTGAATTTATTTCCTACCTTCAAGAAAAAATTACCGACCTTTTATAAAAATCTTAAAAGGTGCAAAATAACAGTCGGTTTGAAATTTTTAAACAGACAGTTTGACTATCCTAAGAAAAACTATATTGTGTCGTTAATTCACCATTAGGCAGTTCAAAAATTATCTTTCCATTTATACAGTAAACATTAGGAATACCGTTTTTACGGTTGTTTTCATGAGCCTTTTTTACTGCTCTATTACCAAGTTTTAATAATTTTTCAGATAATTTTGTCATTAATCAAAATTCTTTATAAACTCATTATACAAGTTTTCACTAAAAACTTCAATATCATTATTAGCAAATTGTGCGACCAAAATATATTCAGAAGTGCCGTTGTAAAACAAATTCCATTCGTCAACCCAATCTTTATATATATTCCAAAAATTTTCTTTACTGCGATAAAATCTGCGTACTATATCATCGTGTGGAATATCATGTCCACCACTTAAAACCCTTACTTTTATTCGATTCTCACAAAAATCAGGATTATCTTTTATCACATAATAAAACTTTTAACAAAATGACAATTTTGTGCACTAACGTGCACACTACGAACTCATTAATTACCTCCTTAATTTATTTAAAATATTTATTACCTCTGATGCAATATTTTTTCTTACTATTTTTATACTTTCATTATTATTAAACTTGATTTTAATGCCATGTTTATAAAAACTTTCTTGATAACTTTCAATACTAGCAATATCCTTAATCAGATATGTCGATGGCTTAGTCAACAATGGTGTATATTGTATAATTTTAGAATTTAAAATTATTACACTTTTACTGCCCAATAAAACACACAAAACCCAACATAAAATACCATAATTCAAATATATATATAAGGTATTAATTGTTACCATTCTTACCTGAGAAATATTTGAAAAAATGAAAAATGGTAATATATCTCCACCAATAAATACACCAATTAAAAATTCACCCAATAACATTAAGGGTAATGCCGGAAGTAATATTTTTATTATATTTTCATCAGGATATTTTTTATTAATTGTTAAAATAAGAAATCTTTTTATGCTTAATATACTTAAATATGAAATTAAAATTAAAAATATTCCAAATAATATTCCCATTAATAAAGTAATATTTTTAATAGGATAAGAAATCTTATATTGGTCAAATAATATAAATTTATCTAAAAACAATATAACTGCATATAGGCATGTCCCAAGTACAAATAATAAAGATAAAATAGTAAAAATAAATTTTTTCATTTTCTAGCCATTTCTTCTAAAATATTATAAATAATCTTGTTGTCTATACCCCAAATGGCTATAAATATCATTTGTAAAAATAACACTTGTCATTTTTACGCAAAAGTATTTAGATATTATACTGTTGCTTTCTAAGTATAATTGAATTTACGCCATATTGCAAATTTGTTCTAAAAGTTGGTAGGGTAGACTTCAGTCTACCAAATATCTTGAAATGGTTGACTAAAGTCAACCCTACTTTTTAGTGCAATTTTGGGGACAAAAGGGTGCAAAAAGAGGACATTTCTGCTACTGAAATCGGACATTTAGGACATTTTTAATCAAGTAACTTCCGACCTTTATAAATTGGCAAAAACTGGATTGCTTCGGGCTTTCGCCCTTGCAAAGACATGAAACTCTTCCGACCAAATGTCCTGATAAAAGGTACACACTAAACCTTGCCGAATAATCATTTTAATCGTTCAAATAAAATGTCCTGTTAAACTATACTCAATTATACTCATTGCAACAAAAAAGCCACCTTGAAAGGTGGCTTTTTAAAATTAGGAGGAGGTGGGATTCGAACCCACGGAACGCGTGAACGTTCGACAGTTTTCAAGACTGCTCCAATCAACCGCTCTGGCACTCCTCCATACGATTGTCCGGATGTATTACTATTCTACATTATCAATTTTTTTTGTCAACTCATTATCTGTAATTTTTTAGAATAGCCTGCCTGAATAGTACCTTGCGGTAATGTTTATAACCTTTAAAAAGGTACATAATCAGGTATAAGTTTGTTTTTTAAATTTTTTCGGGTTTTCTCTGCAAAACCCGCCATATTACAAGGAGGTAAAAATGACAATTAAAAAACTTACTGTGGCAGCTGCGATTGCCGTCGGAATTGCAACCTGTTCCTTGAATCAGGCTATGGCAGCTTGTCCGTGCACACAACAGCCGGTTTCACAAGCTCCGTGTGCAGAACCGTTACCTGTTATTACAGGTCCGGCATGTCCATGTACGCAAACACCTAAATGCAACGATTGCCAAAAAGCATTCGATGACTGTGATTGCCAAAATGATGATATTTTATCTGACAATCAGGCATGTGCAGTTTGCCCCGGCTCAGGGAAACCGTCCCGTGCTGACATGAAACAGGTATATGGATACCCGAATGCAATCTACGGGACTAACAACTATGTAGGGGAACAGGCTAATTCTATCCTCTCTACCGAAAATGCCGCTATTGGCATTAACAATGGCTTCTATGGTTCAGCCCCTAATATGAATGCAGCAATTAGCGGCACAACTATTTCTTCACAAGGTCAAATTACCGGTGCTGCCGCTCAACTTCCATGCATTGGAGATGATCCTACTAGATTTAACGGGGTTAATGTCGGAAGAAATGACAGATTGATGGACGGCAACGGAACTCCAGTTGATGTACAAACTAATCACTCAATGAAAGCCATCAAAAAATCTATGGTACCGTTTGATTTAAAAACGGCACTTGAAGGGCTGCCGATAGGAGCTGCTGCACCAACTTCAGGAGGAATGTTTCCTGATGTTCCGAACAGCTATTGGGCATCCTGTAACATAGATAAACTTGCTGTAAACAATGTTGTTGTCGGATACCCTGACGGCATGTTCAGACCGGGCAGAGATATCACCCGTGCAGAATTTGCTACAATGCTCGTTAAAGGCTTTAACCTTGACGATTGCGGTATGCCTACAAAAAGAATTTTCTCTGACGTACCTACCAACAATTGGGCAAATGCAGCGATTGCAAAAGCCGTTGATAAAGATTTGTTAGCAGGATATCCTAACGGCAAATTTGAACCTAATAAACGTGTTACCCGTGCCGAAGCTTTAACTTCTATTGCTAAAGGTATGGATTGCGATATGGATAAGTGTAAAGCGGATGAAATTCTTTCGCATTACGCTGACGGAAAATCCGTTCCGGGCTGGGCAAGAATTCCTATTGCAAAATCACTTCAAAATGGTGCTTTAAAAGACACTCCTAATCCAAACATGATTTATCCGAACAGAGAAGCCACCCGTGCAGATATTGCATCTATGCTTCAGACCGTTCGTGTAGCGTTAGGTTATGATACAAATCCGCAAACAGCAAACGCAGCTTGTCCTATATCTACTCAATTCGACAAACAGGCTTTTGTTGAGAATTCCGAAGTAGTTGACATTCCGACACTAAAAATTAAGATGATAGATCAGCTTACGGCAAAATCTTCTCACGTCGGTCAATACTTCAGGGCAAACACATTGGAAGAAATTACTCTTAACGGTGTAACATACCCTATAGGTTCAACTGTAACAGGTCAGGTCGTTGAAGTTATCAGACCTTCAGGATGCAATAAGGGTGCATTAAAACTATCCTTCACAAGTATCACTGATGGCTGCCATAATGCAAACTTACCTAAACAAATCTTGCAAGCACAAGTTAATAAATCAAATCAGGTTAACCCTGTTGCAAGATTACTTGAAATGCCGTTCACATTGGCAGGTTCACTTGTTGGTGTAACCGGCAGAACTGTAGGTGGTGTTATCACTAACCTTGGTAATGCTGTTGAAAACGTATCGAACGATGCAGGCTACACTCTTGGTCATATCGCTCAAGGAAAATTTGGTGCTGCTGCAAGAAGCTTCGGCGATGGCATCTGGGAAACTGTCAAAGCCCCTGTTGATGTAACAAGAACTGCATTATCGGGTACAATGGGCTTATTCCAGACTACAGGTGACGAGTTTGCTTACCTTGTAGATCCTAAGGGTTATAAAATTTCTGCCGTAAATCCGAGAGAGCATCTTACCATTGCTTTTGGCTGTCATGAATAGTTAGTGCTAATGGTCATTTAACCCAAGAAGCCGATGTCTTTTACAAGATATCGGCTTCTTTATTTTGTGCTTTTATTAACTTTTATTTTTGTGCGTGGTAAAATTTATTCAGAAACAATATTGTATTTAAAGGAAGATTAATTATGAAAATGTCAAAAATGTTTGTGCAAACTTTGAGAGAATTTCCTTCGGATGCTGAAGTTATTTCTCACAAAATGCTTGCCCGTGCAGGTTACATCAAAAAACTTACCAGTGGTGTTTATAATTATATGCCGCTTATGTGGAGAGTATTAAAGAAGATTGAAAATATTATCAGAGAAGAAATGGATAGAGCAGGGGCTCAAGAGTTATTAATGCCGTTTGTTCAACCAAAAGAATTATGGGAAGAATCAGGCAGATGGGAAGCCTACGGCAAAGAATTAATGCGATTAAAAGATCGCCACGACAGAGTAATGTGCCTTGGACCTACTCATGAAGAAATTATCACAGCACTTGCCAGAGATGTTATTAAATCTTACAAACAAATGCCGGTTAATCTGTATCAAATTCAATCAAAATTTCGTGACGAGGTTCGCCCGAGATACGGTCTTTTAAGAGGTCGTGAATTTATTATGAAAGATGCCTACAGTTTTGATAAAACTCAAGAAGGCTTAAATAAAGAATATGAAAATATGGCTCAAGCATATAAAAGAATTTTTGACCGCTGCGGTTTGGAAACTAAAATGGTTCAATCGGATTCCGGTGCTATTGGCGGCAGTGTAAGCCACGAATTTATGGTTATCACAGATGGTGATGCAGGAGAAAACGACGTATTCTACTGTGATTGTGATTACTCTGCAAACTCTAATCACGCCATATCAAAATTGCCGGAAGCTTTAACCGATGGTTCAAAATATTTTGCAGAAACAAAAGTTATAGACACGCCAAACACTCATTCTATTGATGAATTGTGCAAATTCCTTAATATTCCGGCAACAATTATTCTTAAATCACTTGTATACATTGTAGATAAGAAACCTGTTATTGCTTTAATCAGGGCTGATAAAAATGTTGAAGAAACCAAACTAATGAATGCAGTTGGCGGAGTTGATATCAGAATTGCATCATCCGCTGAAATTGCAGAACTTATGGCAGAAAAAGGTTTTGATGCTGTTCCCGGATTTATCGGGCCAAAAGGGATGACTGATATTCCTATTATAGCAGATGAGACCGTTAAAGATATGAAGAATTTTGTTGTAGGAATAAATCAAACAGATAAACACATTGTTGGAGCAAACTTATCTGACATTCCTGCAATTGAAAATTATGTTGACATAAGATTGGTTGAAGCAGGTGATTTTTGTCCTGAATGCGGTAAACCGTTAAAAGTTACAAAAGGTATTGAAGTTGGTAATATCTTCCAGCTCGGAACGAAATATTCAAAACCTATGAATGCCGTTTATCTGGATGAAAACGGGAAAGCTCAACCATATATTATGGGTTGCTATGGTATCGGTGTTACAAGAACAGCTGCTGCTGCAGTGGAAGCACACTATGATGAACACGGAATTAAATGGCCTCTAGCCATTGCTCCATACCATGTTGTAATCGTTCCTGTTAACATTAAAGATGAACTTCAAATGAAAGTTGCTCAAGAAATGTATGATAAACTTCTTGCTGCAGGTGTTGAGGTTGTTCTTGATGACAGAGATGAACGTGCCGGAGTCAAATTTAAAGATGCGGATTTAATTGGCTTCCCATTCAGAGTAACTGCAGGGAAAACATTAACCGAAGGTTTTGTTGAATATAAAATCAGAGAAACAGAGGAAGTCTTAAAACTAACTCCGGAAGAAGCTGTGAATGATTTGATTAATAAAATCCTTAAAAAATAATATAATCAATTTGACTAAAAAGGCGGAACTTTTACAAGTTCCGCCTTTTTATACTTTATAATATCTACACATTTTCAGTTTTCTTAACAACACGATATCTTGATTTGTAATCTTTATATCTGTTGGTAAATTCTTCATCTTCCGCTTTATTTCTGTGACGGAACTCATGTTTGTCAAATGTTGAGTCATAAAGCTGAATTATACTGGTTGCAACATTTCCGCTATGTGCAGCAATTCTTCTTAAATCGTTCAGTAAATCCGAGAACAGGAAGCTGACTTCCGCAGAGCATTGACCTTCCTGCAATCGTTGGATGTGGTTGTTTTTTGCCCTTCTGACACCTTTTTTAATAACTGCTTCCAGAGGTTCAACCTTCATAGCTAACTCTCTGTCTTCATTTTTATACGCTTCAAGAGACATACTCAAAATTTCAGACACCGCATTTACAATTGTTTTAAGTTCTACGATTGCTTCATCTGACAATTTCTTTTCCATCTCGTTAAATTTTTCAGCAACTTTCAAAATATTGCTGGCATGATCGCCAATTCGCTCATAATCACTTATTATAAGAAGTATCTGAGAGATTTTATTATTATCTTCTTCGGTTAATTCTTTACCTGAAAGTTTTAGTAAATAATTACCGAGTTTAAATTCATAAGAATCAATAATTGTTTCATTTTCAGTAATTTGTTCAGCCTTTTTGTGATGAAAACTTTTCAGCATTCTTGATGCGAAAATAAAATTTTCCTGAGCAAGCTCTGCCATTTCATAAGTTTTCTTATAGCATTCGGAAATAGCCAATGTCGGAACCAATAATAATCTGTCATCTAACAGAACCTTTTGCGCGCTTTCATTTTTACTTTCAGGAATATATTTAACTGCAAGCTTTTCTATAAACTTAGCAAAAGGGAACAAAGTAAATGCTGTAAATAAGTTATATACCGTATGGAATGCAGCAACTCCAAACGGGGTAATATTATTAGCCAACAGAGTATCTTTTATAAAGAAACTTCCTATAATAAATAGCGGGAAGCAAAATCCGACACTAAGAATATTATAAATTACATGAACTCCGGCTACACGCTTTGCATTTGTATTTACTCCAATACTTGCCAAAACTGCAGAAATACATGTACCCAAATTTTGACCTAATATTACAGGGATTGCAACACCCCAAGACACCCCACCTACAAGAGTCAGAGCCTGCAAGATACCTATAGATGCAGATGAGCTTTGAATTATCATTGTCAAAATCATACCGACCATAAAGCCTAAAAATGGATTTGTAAATGCTACCATTGCTTTTTGGAAACTTGGCATATCACCAAGAGGTGTCATTGCACCTGCCATAAAGCCCATACCTGTCATCAATATTGCAAATCCCAGCAATATTGAACCAATACTTTTTCTACGATTACTTTTTGCTACCATAAAAAATATAACGCCAATCATAGCGAGAACAGGAGAAAACGATTCAGGTTTCAGCAGTTTGAAAATAAATCCCGCACTTTCCTGTATGCCTGTCAAACTCAACAACCAAGCCGTTATAGTTGTGCCGACATTAGCACCTATAATTACACTTACGGTCTGAGATAATTGCATAATTCCGGAGTTTACAAGACCTATTAGCATTACAGTCACGGCAGATGATGACTGAATTATCGCAGTAATTCCGGCACCAAGAGCAAAACTCTTCAACGGATTTGATGTCATTTTCTTCAGCAATTTTTCCAGTTTTCCGCCTGCTACCTTTTCCAAACCGGATGACATAATAGAAATCCCGTAAAGGAAAAATGCCAAACCTCCGATTAGAGTCAATATAGAATATATATCCAAACTATTCCATCCTTTTCTTATATTTTGTTAAACAAGACATGTATAATCCATGCCTATACCTAAATTTTATCATGTACATACTTAAATTTGCTATATCTTTACGCAAATTTAATATATCAAAAATTTAATTTACATACAGGAATTAACAAGATTTTTTGCAACACTTAATGCTTCATCAAGTATTTGCTGATTTTTATAGAAATCAGCTCTTTGGATATAATTTCTTACAATTTTTCTTGCATAAGAACCGATTGCAACACCTGACGGATGCAAATCACACATCTTAGCAAGTTCTAAAGTTTTAGAATTTGTACCGCCTGATATGAGTACATAAACCGGCAAATCAGCATTTTCTATTATTTCTGCCATTGCTACAGCCTGCAAAGTAGTCTTATAATTATCTTCTCCACCTGACATAGGAGCTCCGTCCGCTTGAACTATTGTTGTATATGGATTTCTGTTTTTAATCATTTCTTTAACACGGTTCAGAATTTTCATATTTCCCAAAATTGATCTGTCTATGCAGATACTGAGCATACCGCTATACAAACTATTCAACACCTGCCACTTATTCATCACTTCATAATCGTCTTCAACTAATGCATGAAACTCTAAACAGTCAATCCCTTCAGAAATAATAGGCGGTAAAACTTCTTCCAAATCTATTTCTTTTGAATACATACTTATAGCATTATTAGTACAAAATTTTTCACATCTGCCGCAGCCTATACAACGTTTACTTTTCACATAATTAGAACGGATATCCTCAAATATGGCATTTTGAGGACACATTTTTCTGCACTTGTCACATTTTGTACACAATTTATCATTTATTTCTGCTTTATTTATGTGTGGGTCACCTGCAATACCGACACTTACACACAAATATCTGTTTTCTGTTACACCTGAAAGTTCAAGCCCTCTTTTTGCAGCCCTCACAACATCAATATTTGCAGATAAATCAAAAAAATTACATCCGGCTTTTGAATAAAGATAGACAAGCTTTTCTACCTCATCAATATCTTCATTTCCTGCACCGCATACAAGTTTAAAACATTTTTTTGCCTGTAAAATATTCGATAACATACTCTGATTTTAGCATAAAATTCTGTAAAATTTCTCTGCAATTTATTTACAATATGTAATATTTAACTTTCTAAAAGCAATTAAACTATTAAAAAATTTTTTTTATAAAGTACGGGGAAATAAATTTAAGGGAAATACATTACATGGGGATTGAAAAAATTGAAAACGGTATAGCTCAAAATTACGCTGAAAGCTACAAACTCTATGGGGAAAAAGTTTGTAAAGAATCAGAACAAATACTAAAAAAAGCAGGGATAACCATACCAATCGGCAAATCTCCTGAACAACAAGATGAACCTATTAAAGGACTTTCTGTAGAAAAAACAGATGATACGAAAAAAAGTAATACCCATGGTACTACTCATAAGACAAGGGAAAAAGGTGCAACTAATCTGACGAGAGTTGTTAATAATACATACAATAAATTAGTTTCCACACAAAACAAGCTTACTCAAAAAGCAAATTTATCGGAATCAGAAACCGAAGGGTTGGAAGATGTCAACGATTTGGTCAATACAGTTGACGATATAGATAACATCGGGCAAAGTCATATTGATAATTTAACAGAAGAAATGCCCGAATCAGGATTAATTCAAGGAAACATTTATACATCAGTAGAACGAGCTAAAGGTACACAAACCAACACGTTTCACGCAATAGTAAATAATCAGTGGCAAAATAAAAATAAAACATTCGGAATTACAGCAAGTGCTTCTTATGGATATGAACATAATAAATATACAGGGAATTCATTTGAGTTCGATTTTGAATCAGATTCAGATACTACAGAACCAAAAGACTTGGATACTGCATCAACCAAGACAACGGATCCAACTTCAGCACCGAAAAAAGATGAAAGCGATGTCCCTGCAGCTGATAATTCTGAACAGCTTTCCTCCGAAACCTCAAAAATGGGCAGTATTAGTATAAATACCAGATTTGACAGTAATAAAATAACACTTGGTGCAGGTATTGATTCGAATTTTTACCCCAACAGTAACCAAATTCATGATCAACATATCACAATACTGCACAAAGACACCAATATAGGTGCAGATTTGACAAGACGTACCGTCGTTACTAAAGATGAGAAAACAGGCGAAACAATACAAAAAAGTCAAATGAAATTTAAAATAGACTTGGTAAATCGTAAAAAAGACAACCTGCTATCTAATAATAGGACAGATAAGCAATCTCAACAGGAAAGCGAAGTATCGCTTGCTGATGATACAACAGCTACCGAGGATAATCCTCTTTTGAATATCGGTAAGGGCTGGGACATAGACTTTGAATACGATAATTCAAAATGCGGTATTGCAGCACAATATGGTATTAATCTTGTTAATAAGCCTCAGAAACAATTTAATCTGACGATTGCTCCAGTTGCCGGAATATATGACTACACATCGCCAACAGATAATAATGCTGAAGCCGTAAAGGGTACTGCAGGGTTAATTACAGAAATTTCAAAAGGCTGGAATGACGGGCAAAGAGTTAATGCCAGTATAATCGGTGCCATAAACAGAGTTGCACAAAACGGAGCTGCACCAAGTGATACCAAATACATATCATTTGAAGGCAGTTATATAAATCCTGGAAAGAATATATTTGCAAGTTTAGAAGCAGGTGCAATTGACACCGGTAATATGAAAATGAGATATGCAGAACTTAATGCAGGATATGACATCAAAGATTTTAATATAGGTTTACATGCCGGAATAACAAATATAAAAGATAACGAATCTTCAGATAATAATTACGAGCTCGGACTAAAGGTTGCTTATAGAATACCATACTAGGCAATAATCTGCCGAGAATCGGCGATATGCAAATTAGCAAATTATAACCAAACTTCGGCATAAAAGCAACTTACGGGACTGACTTATTCGCTCGCTTTTAACGTGTCTGCGGTTTGGCACTACTTTAACTTTGTTTATCTCGTGCCAAAGCCTTCGCACTCAGCTCGCTCACGCTCGAACCACTGACCAAGCTTCGCTTGGTGGGTTTTCGTCCCTATTTTTTATTTTATCCAAACTCCATTCAAAAAAGCGGAAGACGGGACTTCTTATTCGCTCGCTTTTAACGTGTCTGCGGTTTGGCACTAATTAACTTTGTTTATCTCGTGCCAAAGCCTTCGCACTCAGCTCGCTCACGCTCGAACCACTGACCAAGCTTCGCTTGGTGGGTTCTCGTCCCTGTTTTTTAATTTTATCTAAACTCCATTCAAAAAAGCGGAAGACGGGACTCGAACCCGCGACGTCAACCTTGGGAAGGTTGCATTCTACCACTGAATTACTTCCGCTCGTTCCTCTACATTCTACTCCAAAATCTCTGATTTGTAAAATTTTTTAATCATTTAGTTGATATATACTTATCTCAGTTTTATAATTGCTCTGTCAAGGAGTATATATGAAAATAAGCAGCATTTTATCTGATAAATATAATTTTTCCCTGAACAATAACAATAATAGAATTAAACATCACAATAAGTTCGCCACTATACAGTATCCTTCTCCGGTAAAAGATACTGTTTCATTTGGGCGTGTTATTGATTACGGTATTCCGTCTACTATTGCTAAAGAGCTACGCCCTAAAGTTACAGCTATTCATGAAAATATGGATTTTATTAAAAGCTTTTTTGCTCCATATAATAAAAACAAGCCTCTGCTTGGCTCTAAAATCAAAAAGTTATACCCCGATGTAGTCCAAAAACGACACGCCGGCATTACCTTTCATCTGCCTGATACAGATGATACTCTGGTTATTATTAAAGGCAAGCAACAAAATTTAATGTGGATAAACATTGAAGATGGCAGTAAATTTAACGGAATTATCCTTGACGGCACCGATAAATTGGTTGCAAACTATAGCGAAAACCACCCCCACATGCTGCCAAGAATTCTTAAACACATGAGTGCTGAAAAAATTTCTGAAATACAGCCCGAAAAATTTATTAACCTTGCCTATGAAAAAATGAATGCTTACGCTGATTTTATTAGAAAATTCCAAAACGGGGAAATTACCATTCCTAAAAAGGAACGTATCAAAAAAATTAAAATTGCAAAACCTAAAAAATTAAAAGAAAAGAAAATTAAACCAATTAAAGTTAAAGCTGAAAAAATTAAAAAACTTAAAACCACCAAAGATAATATTAAACAGGTTAAACAGGTTAAACAACCTAAAACAACATCTCCGAAGGTTAAAAAAGTTAAAGCAATTAAAGTCAAACCTGTCAGAATTAAATCAGATAAAATAAAACAAACAAATACATCTAAAAAAACTAAACTTCCTAAAGCTGCTAAAAACAAAACAGAAAAGGTATCTTCCAATCCGATAAAACAAACTGTTACTACAGAATCTAAGAAAACAGACAATAAAACAACCTCAAAAACTGCACCAAAATCAGATACTCTTACAAAAGGTTTTATGACTACACAGGAACATTTTGATAATTTTAATAATATTTTGCAAACCGCTATCAAAAAAGTATCAGAATTATTTAGACTTCCAATAAATGAACTTCCTTCACATATAATTCCAAAAACCAGCGATAGAGGACAAATCATTGAATTTACAGTTAATACATCAGAAAACGGGAAACTGATTGTACGCAAAAAATCACTGGCAACACTGGATGTTAATGCTCTTCCATATCTATCCTTTGAGGATGCTCAAAAAAACAGACTCTCTGACTATACAAACATTGACCTCACTACTAATGAAATTTTACGTTCAAGTGTCAGCGGCAAACCACTTACTACAAAAAACCGAAGAATTTTTGATGCTAATTTTAATGAAGTCGAGATTAGAAAGTTTGGACTTCGCCTTAAAAAATATCTTGAAATTATCTTTGGAAATCAGGACTCAATTTAAATTTACAAATAAAAAGTCACAAATATTAATATTTTGATATAAGAACTGGCATTTTTTTTTAATTTGAAGTATTATACTGGTAGTAGTACTTTTACCTTATAGGGAGATATCTTAGAATATGCAGGCTGAAACAAAAGAAATGGTTATAGGGATACCAAGAGCTATGAATTTTTACCATAACTATCCGTTCTATTTTGGATTTTTTAATGCTCTCGGAATTAAGATTATTTTATCTGATGTTACTACCAAACAGACCATGTCTGATGGTTCAGCACTTGTAGTTACCGAGACATGCCTGCCTATTAAAATTTATGTAGGACATATCCTAAACCTTTTAAACAAAGGAGTTGATAAAATCTTTGTTCCATCTATTCAGTCTATAGCTCCAAAGATTTACAACTGCTCTAAAATAAGAGGACTTCCCGATTTAATCAGAAATGTCGTAAAACAACCATTCACAATGATTGAAGCAACTATTGACAAATCCGAAAAGAAACAAGGTTTATATGAATTTTTGGCTCAGGCTGTCAAACCTTTCGGCATTACTGATATGGATAAGATTAAAACGGCATCTAAAGCAGGCTGGAGGACTTTTAATAATTTCCACATTATGGCTAAATCCGGTATGAGCTATAAAAAAGCTTTAAATTATGCACTACAGGGCAAAGTTTTGATAGAAAATAATACAAAAGAATATCCTATATCAATTGCATTAGTTTCTCATGGATACAATATATATGATGACAGAGCATGTATGAAGATTATTGATAAGCTTGAAGCTATGGATGTCAAGGTATATACTTCACTTCAACTATCTCGTGAACAAATGAGTGAAGGTATAAATACCTTGTGTGAAAAACTATATTGGGCAAACGAGTTTGAAATGACTGGTACTGCCGGACATTATTTGAAAGATAACAGAATTGACGGTATAATTGCCCTTAACGCATTTGGCTGCGGGCCGGATTCCCTCATGGTTGAAAAAATTGTAAGAAAAGCAAAACAATTTAACAAACCTATCATCAATTTAACCATAGATGAACAAACCGGAGAAGCAGGTTTTGTTACCAGACTGGAAGCTTTTGTTGATATGTTATTCCGCAAAAAACGTGCTAACATATTAAACAAAATTAATATCAACAGTGATGTTGATTATGCTCCTAATATGGAATACATTGAAACTAAGTAAATTTTTAGTTGTTCAGTTTATAGATTTTTGAAGTATGCGGCTTGCCTTTTGGACTGTATGCGGTATAGACGACCTGCAAACTATAATTTTTTTCAACAAATTTGCATATTTCAAACCCAAAATCTTCACAGATATGAGGTTTATTGTATGTACTGTACTCTGTATTATTTATAATAAAATATTCAGGCATTTCTTTTGATAAATTTTCAACGACTAAATCCTCGCCCAGTGCAGATATATGATTAGGAATAAGGTGATAATACTTCTGTAATGCAGGCCTATTTGTTATATAATTAATCATAGGACCTTCGGGTAAAACGGCTACTCGATCGGTTTCTTTTGTATTAATGCTTATCCATTCAATTACATTATTAAACGGTACAGTAAGTTCTCTTGGAGCTTTTAGAATTCCTTTATTATTAGTATTCACAGGAATATAATGAACATTTTTCAGGGAAACATTAAAAACAAATACCATAAATGAAATTAACACAAGTGATATAACAAGCTGATGTTTAATATTTAACTTTTCACAAATAATACTATTATATTTTTGAATAATAAATACCCACGTTGTAATTAACGGGAGCAATATTAAATATAAACAATATCCGTTTTGTAATATCGGCATAAAATTTATTCTGACGCACGACAGCAACGCAAACAAACTTAAAAAAGATAATTTTTTGTTTTTGCTTATGAAAGAGATAACGGTAATTATACTTGTTGCAATACCAAGCCAATTCAGGGGTTCATAAATACCGACAGTCAACACCTTGTTCAAATACAAAAGCAGTAAGATGAGGCAAGGTAACAAAAATATTCCAAACAATCTAAATTTTTTCAGTGCAATAAATTTAAAAGTCATAACAGATAAAATTATTGTTGCGACACATGTAAGAAAGGATTTTACAATTGCCAGAATACAGGTTTTTGTAATAGGGAGCTTTACAAAATGTGCAGTATAATATTTTTGCTCATCCGTATTAAAAAACTTTTGCAAAAACGCATAATAGTTCTTGAAATCATCAACATTAAAGCCCTGTAATATTAGTATCCCAAAACTTAAAACTGTTGGAAGCATAAATAGTATGGTATTTAATACACATAATTTAAGGCTGTTATTTCGGCTTAATACGGTCACTAATATCAGGGGAATAATACAAAATAAAAATTCCGGCTTATTCGCAACTGATATTCCGAGCATTAAAAATGCCAAATTAATATATAAGTTTTTGTCGGTTTCAATATATTTCAGACCAAATAAGAGGGATATTAACATAGCAGATAATGCATATATCATTGGATATGCATACGGAAAAATATAATTAATACATGTTGTCGAACGCAAAATATAAAAGAAGATTATAAACAACGACATAGCGAATGAAAAATATTTGCTTGTAAAGTTCCGCATTATACTGTATATAGCGATTATAATGACGATAGTATTAATAACCCCCAAAATCTGAAATAATGTAATACTGCTGCCAAAAATTTTTACAAAAACTGCATTAAAATAATACGGCAAGGGCAAATACATTCCAAAAATATCTTTAAAAATCAGTTTCCCTTCAAGAATCCACTGCGGTAAAATCAGTTCGCGTCCGCAATCGTAATACAATGCACCAAAAGTTCCCCACGAAACAATTGAACATACAAGAAAAACGGCTAACAATCCTAAAATACAATATATATCCGATTTATATTTCAGTATAAACTCTTTCACAGCTCGATCCTTTATAAATCATACTAACACAAAAAGACGAAACTTACTCAGCTTCGTCTTTTTGTAAATATATCAGTTGTAAATCTATACTTTTCTCTTACGAGCAGCTTCAGATTTACGTTTTCTTTTTACGCTTGGCTTTTCATATCTTTCACGTTTTTTTACTTCAGAAAGAATACCTGCTTTTTGGATTTTCTTTTTGAAACGTCTTAAAGCTACTTCGATACTTTCGTTTTCGCCAACTTTAACTTCTGCCATTTATATTTTCACCACCTTTATTGCTTGTATTAGTGTTTGTGTAGACATTTTACAACAAACAATAATATATTTCAAGTGGGGAACGTATAAATACAGATATTTTAATTCTAATATCAGTCAGGATGTTACTTTTCATCCATTACGATGCAATCTAAAATACTGTTAAAAAATTGTTCTAATGCTAAATCCATACTTTGCTCCATTTCAGCTCTTTCTTCAATGTGTAAATAGTTCATAATCAACTCCCGTTTCTATCAACAGTCAGTATATCGGTTACTGAAATCTAAAACTTTAATTATTTTACAAATTTGTTACAAAATTTATAATTATGAGATATTTTAATTACTTTAAAGTACAATAATAAAAAGACATTTTGGGAATTAGGTTTATATGATGACAAGTTACGATTTAACAAGCTACAATTTTTATTCAAACAGAAGTGATATGGAATTGGTATCGACTGTAGTTGATGCACTGAAAAAGATTTTGCAGGAAGATAAAAAACAGGAACAGCCTTTATTTTTGCGTATATCAGACAATCTGATTATGAATATTGCAAGGAAAGTTGTTCAGGATAAACAGAAAACTTTTCTTATAGGTATTACGGGAGAAAGTGCATCCGGAAAAACCGTATTTGTAGATAACACTATTCATGCCTGTGTTAAAGATAAAAAAGAAGGTATTTATACCGTTATTAGATGTGATGATTATTATAAAGACACATCCAGAGAATTAAAAGAAGCAGGCAGTTATGAGGCTCTTTTTAAAACAGGATTTAGTTTTGATACCCCTGATGTAATTAATCTTGAGCTAATGAAAGAACATTTGATAAAATTAAAAGCCGGCGAACAAGTTGTTTCTCCGAGATACGATTTTGTTACATGCGAATCTCATCCTGACGGGGATATAAAGACACCTGCAAAAGTCATTTTAAACGAAGGTTTATATGTATTAAACGAAGGTGTAAGAGATATTATGGATGTTAAGGTTTACGTCTACACTCCACTGGAAGTTATTAAAGAACGCTGGTATAAACGTGCGGCAAGCCGAGGTAAAACCGGTACTGCAGCTGATTTACAATTTAAAGATGTAAACGAAACCGCTCAAAAATATATTCGTCCTACATACCAAATATCAGATGCCGTTATAAATGGTATGGTTTCGCAGAAATATATTCAGGAAATTACTGACGATATATTCAAGACATTGCGTGATATTTGCGGCTAGTTCAAGATTAAGACCACCGTCCAAACAAAAGAAAATCGACCTGACGTTGAGTTTCTTCGGCTCTGGTTAATTTTTCATCACCTTTTAGAGACTTAAACTTTTTATCAAAATTCAGAATAAAATTTCTCAGTTTTAAAACATTTTGCTCAACCGCATCTTTACTTGTTAATAAAATCATACCTCTTAAAGTTGCCTGCCTTTTTGTACTTGATAACCAAAATTTAAATCTGGGATTTATCGCACGTTTTGTAGGGTTTACACAATAAACGTCAATGTCGTATGGTAATTTTTTGAGTAATTCTTCATTTGACTCACCGTAATATTGTGTTTTTAAAATTTCATTTAATTTCTGAGATTGCTTTAATTTTAATTTTCCGTAATTAAAATTTCCGCTAAAATTTATTTCTGACACACGCTGCATAATATTATTATACATTAAACATTATACTGCATAATAATATAATTCTTTTAGTTTAGACATTCATTAATATATATTGAATAAATATAAAAGATATGCTATAATATATTATATATAAAAAAAGGCAATTATATACTATTTTACAGTAGCATGTCATTGCGAGCCCGTTAGGGCGTGGCAATCCAGCCGTTTAATTTGTCGATAATGATGAAATAACTGGATTGC
>CACYTP010000024.1 GCA_902777385.1 uncultured bacterium | reverse complement strand
TTGCTTTATACGAAAGAATTTGTTGAACTTTTGCAAAAATCATTTGATACTGACAAAGGTCGTGGTGGTTTTGATAATAACTACACTTTGGCGGAATTTGTAAAAATTACTCTTGATAAATTGACAGAAGACAAAATTTATAAAAAAGAATATTCCGATTTTGTAAGTTCAATGAGTTATGCAAAAGATTCTGAAGTCATAACTTTTGAAAAGGCTATGGCAAGTCTTAACAAACTATCTAAATTTATCGCCAATAATTAATTATTTTCTTTGTGCGTTAAAAAATCTATCGCAAGACTAATACAAGTAGTTTCATTTGAGATTTGTTCTTTCTGTTCCGGATGCAGAAACTTAAGAATTTCTGAAAACACTTCTACAACAAGACCTATGTTTGTATAAATATCAACATCTTCATGTTGGTTGTTAAAGAATCTATCTAAACATTTTAATACTAAAATTTGTTGTTTTTGCGTTTCTACATCAATTCCAGCTACTTTATGCAAAAAATCTAATGAATAACTAATAGCTTTTAATAAATCAGATACTTTAATTTCCTGCTTTTTATTTTTTAAAATTAACTCATTATGAAATTTATTTTCATGTTTTTGTAATTCATAAATTACATCATTTGAAATTCCATATATTTTATCTTGAAGACACTTACAATAATCCTTTAAATCTGTAATAGCTTCTTCGATACTCAAATTTTCAACTTTTACATATACAGGATTTGGATATTTTAATTGTGTAATGGATTCTGCTGATTTTTTATCATCAGGATTCATATAATTTGTTAGAATCTGTAAAGCATTATAAATTTCTTTAATGTTATTTGACATTAAAGCCCTTATTCCTATTTGATATAAATCTTTATCTGTATACATAGTAAGTTCCTTTTCAATAATTTTAATACAAAAATAAATAAAACTTGACTGAAAGCGATAGATTTAGAGGTAGATTTTGTTGTTTTGTAATGTGTTTTAAGTGCCGATTTTACTGCTATTCAAACATAATAAACACTTCCGGCTTACTTCCGAGTTGCGAAATAGGCATTTTAAAGAGGACTTTTTTGCCCTAAATGTATCATCGCTATAACATAGAGTACGTTTGAGTTTTAAAGATTTATTCGGAATTATACCGGATTTTTTCGTAACAGAAAGTGGACAAAAAGAGCAGTTTCGTTACATTACAGTCAATTCGTATAAAATCGCTATTACTCCAACATATCGGTTGACACAGGCTAATTAATTACAATTCAAATGTCCCAAATAAACCCCATTTTGCAGAGTGCGTAGGACTTTTCTTTGAAAGAAACTTTGTTTCAGAAAGGAAAATCCGAAGTCACGTTTAACGCAAAAAATTCAAGACAATCTTTCCCTTGCTATTTTTTTATGCGTGAACCGGTCTTGTCGGTGTTGGCTTTGTATAGGCAAAGCCAAGCAGAACAACACTACGATAGCACCGTTACGAACGAAACATAGTGAAGTGAGTGCAGCAATCTATGATTGCATAGGTGCTTAAAACGGGTAATTCGCCGTGGGCAATTCTATTTTAATAAATTACAATTATCAATAATTTCTGATATCTTAGAGGTTACTTTTGTATAATCAATCTTGTTTATATCATAATCTATTAGGGCACCTTTTATATTTTTTTCATCAAAACAATCTTCAAAATTTTCAGGATAAATATATGATACATAAGATTCTTCTTCTTTATAAGGCCAAAAAGTGCCTATATATGAACCATTAGTTATTGCTATAGTCTTTACACCATAATTTTGTGCGATATGTACCGTACCTGTTTCATTTGCAACTAACAGTTTAGCATTTTTTATATATAATATAGATTCTGATAAAGACGTTTTCCCAACCAAATTAAATACCATCTCAGGAACTTTGCAGTTATCTCTTATGCTTTTGCCGGCTTCAATTTCGTTCTTTCCCCCGATTATAATAACAGGAAGTTTTAATTCTGTATTTATGTAGTCTATAATCTTTGTGAAATTTTGTTTTGAGTATGTCCTTTTAGGTTCTCTTGTGAAAGGTGATATCACAATATAATTATCTGGTATATCCAGCTCTTTTAAAGTTTCTGTATGTGGTATATTTTCTTCCAATAGTTTTTCAAAAAATATTTTACATCTGTCTTTTACAGGCATTATATCTTCGCCTGTATCTATGACTTTTGTGTAGTTATTAAAAACTTCTGGGATAAGAGGGTCTTTCGATTTAAGCTGTATTCGGGAAAAATAACCATTATGGCATATTTTTTCTTTTGCAGTTGCATACTTTACGATTATTTCCATGTCATAATTTATTTTTGCATCAGTTGGATTTATTATTGTTGTAAAACTCATTTTCTTATATTTTTTTATTAAATTTTTTTGAGGTTCTTTATTGTCTATGTGATAATATGCGTCTATGTACTCATTAAGATACTTTTTTGCAATTTCTATAATATTTTGGTTTCCGGCAAGAATTATTTTATAGTTATTAAATTTTCTTGAATGCCTTATATGTTTTATATAAGGAATATCCATTATAAAATCACCGATACCATCATTTCTTAAAAATAAAAGTGTTTTTATCCCCAATTTTGAACACAATTTTTCATTATACAGATAGTCGGAATATTCATGTTTGATTTTAAATCCAAATATATTAATTATTTTATAAATTTTGTTATTTTCAAATGTATATGATATAAATTTATTTTCAAACTTCATAATAAAATAAACCTCTTTTTATTAATATTTATCAGATAGCATTTCTTTTTAATCTGAGTTTTTGTTGTATTTTTAATATTGTTGTGTAATATGTAGGGAATTGGTTTTTTATAAGATATATGATAATTGATATGATTTTAAACTTTAGAGGGGTACATCTCTTGAAACGTTCATATTTAGCTTTACAGTATTTCATTTCAGGCTCTGAAAAGAGTGAGTGATCTATTATATCTTCATATATGTATTTAAATTCATTATAAGAAATTTTTGATAAAGAATAGCCGTCATTAGTGCATTCTCCAATCGATCTGAATAATATGATTCTAAATCTCTTATATACTTCCTCAGGTATTTCTTCCTTGTGCCGTTCTATATTTTCCAGAGCATCAATAAGAACATTCAGATTAGTGTATTTCTTAGAAGCCACTGAGCCCCTTCTGTTATAGCGATAATTATATACTTTATCCGGTAAAAATATTATGTTTTTTGCGTATATGTACAAATTATGAGCATATTCAACGTCTTCAAGTGATTTGTAGTTTTTAAATAAAATAGAATTATCTATCAGCATTTTTCTGCGTATTAATATTGCAATTACTGCATAATTCATAAATTTTATGCAGTCAGGATCTGTTTGTATATTCATAATTCTGTTTGTGTATGAATTTGGTATAGGAGGGATTTTTAACTGTAGTCCTGTATAGTAGTTTATGAAGTTGAGTTGAGTTATTATTACATCTATTCCGGGATTTTTCTGTGATGCTTTGTATACAGTTTCCAGAGCATTCTCTTGTAAATAATCATCAGAATCCAGATAGAATATATATTCTCCTACGGCTGCCTCGACGCCAATATTTCTGGATATCCCTGCATATTGTTTGGTTTGATTGGTAATTATTTTTATTCTGGCATCTCTGTTGGCGTATTCTTGTAGTATTTCTGCCGTGTTGTCTTCTGAACAGTCGTCAATACATATTATTTCTATGTCTTTGAATGTTTGTGATATGGCTGAATTTAAGCATTTCCTTATGAATTTTGCCGAGTTATATGCCGGAATAATTACGCTTATAAATGGTTTACTTATAGATTTAGACATCAATGCTCTTGTTAGTTTAAATTATATTTAAATGTATCAGTAGTAATATTTGAGTTATTGTAGTTCAAATACCGGAAAATTAATAAAAGGAATGCTTATGAAACCAATCATATAGAGAACAGTAAGTATAATAAACAGTATTACAAAATATTTTATCCATTTTTCTGCATTCCAGCAATATCTCATATTAGGATCTTTAACCCTCTGTGCGTATGTATCAATATAATATATTACATACAGTGTTCTGAAAAATATCATTCCGACTTCATGGTGAGTAACAGGTGAATTATATTTTTTTAAAGTATATTTTTCTATTATCCTGAGCATTCTGTAACTCAGCAGAATTTCCAGTACTATATCTGAAATAAGACAAATTTTAAATGCAAAACTCAAGCATATTGAGATTGTAAACAAGCAAAATAAAACTTTGAATTTTTTAATATCTTTTTCATTTGATATTTTTAAAAATCCGTTAAAATTAATTGCTCCCCATAACAAGCCATATACAAATCTAAGGCCGAAAGCTTCGCATAATGCAGCTGCAATAAGGTACACAGGAACAGAAACGCATTTAAAATTTTTTAATGACGGAATGACAAACCACTCCTTACAGTTAGGACAACGTTCCGCTGTATTATCTATCATTGTGTCGCAATACGGACAATTTACCTGCACTATCTCTTCATTTTCCATAACTAAATATTATCATAAATAAGTATTATTTCAAGAATTAAATAATGTAATGATATTTTACCTCACTTTTACAAATTTAGTAGCAAAAAAATAATTTTATGTATTTTATGTATATTGCATTCCTATGATTACATTAAATCTCATAACATATAATCCTTCTGTAATTGGTTCTTTTAGCCAAAATTTATCCTTAAAACGATTTGTCCCGGCTACCGTTCAGGCATGTAAAGTTTTGGATAGAAATAGTATGGCTTGTCGCTTTTTTGGTGTTGATAGCAGACAAAATGTAATGCTGAAGTTGGATAACCATGTCAAATTGGCTTTACTCAAGAGTAAAGATTCAGGCATACTGCCTTCTTTCCCGAAAAGAACTTATTTTTCTGTTGATAAACCTTATACAATGTACAATGCGTGGAATAATTTGTGGACAGCGTGTAAGGGAAAAAAATTTGATGAATTATATACAAATCCTGCCCGCTTGACTTTTGATGGGAACTTTTTCGGAGAAAATGGCGACGCAAGTTCTCATACGATTGGGGTGTTATATGAACCGCATTCCAAAATTCTGTATTGCCTCGATTCTTTGTCAAATTCGCATAAGCAGGTTCAGAAGTACCAGAATATTTTAAAAAACATGGTTTTCAATTCTCCTAACGGCGAGATTAGAAGAATTATTTTTTCAAATAAACCTCAGCAAAATCTGAACGAATATACATGTAATAACTGGGCTATTGCTAATATTGAAGCTTTGCAAAAAGCCCTCAAGTCGGGTAAAAATATTGACAGTACAAGTGCTTTGAATGATATTCTTCCGGATGACATAAATGCTGTATTGAGAGAACAATACGAATATGTACTCAGAAATTGGTAGTTTGTAAGTAAGTTTTTCCGATTTATTAGCTGTGTGCTGAAAAACCGGATATTTTTATCCGTAAAAATGAACAGATGAAAGGGGCCATTGAAAGCCTTTACGGCTCTGAAAAACCTGTTCAGGTGTTTATGATGACATTTAAAAGAAAATTTTAACACAAAACTAACATAAAATATACAAACTATTGCCCAAATCCATAGTTACGGTTATAATGTAATCATAAATAAGAGTTAGGAGAATTTTATGAAAAAAGGTATTGTATCATTACTTTTGTTAGCCATAATTGGTATGGGAATCCCTGCGTTTGCAGGAACACACGGAACTAACGGAAAAGTATCCGGGCGTTCAGTCGGTGCAGGTGCATTATCATTACTGATATGGCCCGGAATCGGTCAGGCAGTCAATGATCAAACTTACGAAAAAAATTTAACTCACGCATTATTGGGGTTAACAGGAATTTTTAGAATTTGGTCCTGTTATGATGCTGTTGTGGACAGACAAGGCGGAGTTTGGCATAACAGAATATAATCATAGAGTAGTCTTACTCAACGTGAAACCTCTTTAAGGAGCGAATGTAAAAGAATAAACAGTTTGATTATTAGAAACAGACGGCTTACATTTTTTGATGCAGATACACTTCATAGTTTTAAATATTAATAACTGTAAACTATTGAGTAGTTATCTGTTGAAAAATCCTTGTTTATAGTTTATACTTATAAAAAATGCAAACTATAAACTATGAGGTTGCAAATGGATGACTCTATAAATTCACTATTATCAAAGATTGCGAGCAAAAGAAATAAATTTAAAAAACTTTTTAATGATGATAAAAGCAAAGAGCAGTTGTATAAATGGCTGAAATCAGAACTTGCATACACTTCAAACAATATTGAGGGGAACACTTTAACAAGAAAGGAAACAAGGCTTGTTATTGAAGAAGATATAACATCATCTTCAAAACCCTTTGTACATTATCAGGAAGCAGTAAATCACGCTAAAGCGTTTGATTATATCATTGACCTTTTGAAGTCTGATATTGAGCTAAATGAAAATATTGTACTTGCAATTCACAAAAGACTTTTATCTGGTATCGATGATTACAATGCAGGATTTTACAGAAATTGTCCTGTTAGAATTTCGGGAAGTCGTGTAATTTTACCTAATCCGATGAAAGTTCCGGATTTAATGAAAGAGTTTTTTGAAAAATTTAAACAATATAATCTCCTTGAGAATATTATAAAGTTACACCTCGATTTCGTAACTATACATCCTTTCGCTGACGGTAACGGCAGATGTGCAAGGTTATTGATGAATTGTTTATTGATGGTTAATGATTTTTGCCCGATTATTATTCGCCCGAGAGACAGAGGGCGTTATATAAATTCTATTGAAAAAGCACAACTGACAGGCAATGAGGAAGCTTATATAAAATTTATGCTCTCAAGATTATCAGCTTCCTTTGATACCATATTTGATATATTTGATAACAAAAATGAAGTACCGCAAGAAAAACTGATGACTATTGCAAAATTCGCTAAAGCCGTAGAATTGCCTGTATCGACTATCAGATATTGGGTAAAGGTTGGTAAGTTAAAAGCAACATTATACACAGAATCCGGCTATATGATGTTCTCTCATGAGCAAATTAATAAAGTAAAACGCATGAATCAAAAATAGGTGCGATAATAGCTTGTCATAAAATTGATTGGAAAATTTTGCCAAGTCGAGTACAGATATACTGTGTTGAAAGCAGCATTGAAAGAGTTTTTAAATACGACAATATTGGTTAATTCACAAAAATGCCAAAAACCCAGCTGAAAAGGAAATAAAACCCAAAAACAAAACCTCAAAAATCCTAACAATTGCAAACAACACCATTTAATACAGTCGAACTCGAAACGGCGAGTTCTCGTCTGAGTCATCCTAATAAAAAAGCCCCACAACTGTGAGGCTTCTTTATGGAGCGGACGACGAGACTGTCTTGCTGCACTCGCTTTTAACGGGTCTTCGGTTTGGTTTTTCAATAAACTCTGTTTATTTCAAACCAAAGCCTACGCCCTCAGCTCGTTTGCGTCGAACTCGAAACGGCGAGTTCTCGTCTGAGTCATCCTAATAAAAAAGCCCCACAACTGTGAGGCTTCTTTATGGAGCGGACGACGAGACTCGAACTCGCGACAGTCTGCTTGGAAGGCAGATACTCTACCAACTGAGCTACGTCCGCATTACATGTTCATCTTATTATAAACTTTTTTATTTTGCAAGTCCGTTTTATTTTTGTGTTATAATCCTCTTGCAGTTAATTATTTTGAGGATTATTATGCTATCTACTTTATATCATCACTGGAATAGAATTTTAAAACTCCTTAATGAGTTACATTTTGGACTTATTATGGAAGTCATTATCAATATAGCTATTTTCTACGCTATATGTAAAGGGTTTAATATTTTTGAAAAATCTATTTGTGAAAAAATATTATCTAAAGATAAAACAAGCCAAGTAGTTAAGCTAATTCAAATCCTAAATAAAATTTTAAAATTTGTTTTGTTCTTTATTATGTTTGCCTCATTCCTGCAAACACATGGTTACTCTGTATCTTCTCTTATTGCAGGTTTCGGAATTACAGGTTTGGCTGTCGGTCTTGCGGCTAATTCCGCTTTATCAAGCGTGTTTGGTACTATTTCAATAATTTCTGACAAGTCTTTTAAAATAGGCGATTATATTAAAGTCGCAGGCTATGAAGGTGTAGTTGAATCAATTAATATGCGTTCTACCAAAGTCAGAACGCTTGACAACTTCCTTACTATAATTCCTAATAGTGTCATTGCAAGTTCAGAAATCATCAATGTTTCTGCCGGTCATAAAAGACGTATTTTTGAAACTTTTTCTGTAACCTATGATACGAGTGATGAAAAGTTACAGCGTGCAGTTAAAATTCTTGAAGAAATATTGGAAAAAACTCCTGAAATTTCTAAAGATTATGTTGTTTATCTTGAAACACTTGCTGCAAGTTCCATTGATATTAAAGTAAATGCTTATGTAAAAACTAAAAATTACGCTAAATTTTTAAAAGAACGTGAAAAATTCCTTTTCAAAGCTATTAAACAGTACAGAGAAGAAGGTATAGACTTTGCATTCCCTTCTCAGACTATTTATATGGCAAAGGATAATAATGAAGATTAAGATTATTGCTCTTGGAAAAATTAAAGAAAAGTTCCTTAAAGACGGCATTGATGAATTTCTAAAACGTCTTACTCCATATTGTCCCACTGAAATTCTTGAACTTTCTCCGATAGAAATTAAGGACGAAAACCTTACCGAGAAAATCCTTGACGAAGAGGGTGAAAAAATCTTATCTCACATAAAGCCGCAATCTTATGTTATTACCTTGGAAATCATTGGTAAGCAATTGTCATCAGAAGAATTTTCGTCAAAAATCAAATCTCTTATAAATGACGGATGCAGCGAACTCGTTTTTGTTATCGGTTCTTCCTGCGGTATATCAAAAAATGTTTCTGCCCGTGCTGATTTTAAAATGAGCATGTCAAAAATGACATTTCTGCACCAGTTTGCAAGATTAATCCTTGTCGAACAAGTGTACAGAGCATTCAAAATAATGCGTGGTGAAACATATCATAAATAAGCTTCTGCGTTACTGAGGAATTCTGTTATATTCATTATTTTGGGTTGTAATTTTATACCCCTTGTATAAAATAAGCCCTGCGTTAATCCCAGCAGGCATGCAGGACAGGCTGTAAGAATTATATCCGGTTTTGTTGATAACGCATTCTTAATTTTTTGCTTTGATAATTCTATTGAGTATTTTCTGTTAGTTATTGCAAATTGTCCCGCAAAACCGCAACAGTCATCATAATTCGGCATTTCCATATATTCTATGTTTTCACAGTTTTTAAAAACTTTTTTTACAGCTTCATAGTTTTTTAAATGACAAGGTTTATGAAATGTTATTTTATACTTTTTCTTAAATCGGAATTTTATATTTTCGTCTGCCAGAAATTCGACAAAGTTTTTTATCTGTTTGTCTGTGTTTTTATAGCTTTTAATCGAGGAAGCACAGCTTGCACAATCTGTTATGACAATATCTGATTGCGAATTATTTATAATTTCGGTATTGTATTTTTCAACTTCTTCATAGCGTTTTATATTTCCGGAAGACGCAAAAGGTACTCCACAGCATTTGAAATCATCGTTCTCTAAAGTGTATGAGAGATTTGTAAGAATTTTCCTTATATTATTTTCACTGCTTGGATTAATTTTATTTGCACATCCTCTGAAAAATATTAAATTTTTTTGTGTACCGTCTGAATTCTTTGAAATCTTTTCTGTTTTGTTGATTTCGCCAATAGTATTAATAATCCTGTCAAATATTTTTTCAGACTGAGCAAATTCTATTAATTTGCCACAGGTTGTGTCTTTCAGAAAATCGTGTTTCGCTGCTGTGAAAATTTTGCATACATCAATTCCGCTCGGACAGAAATCTGTACATTTACCGCATTTTAGACACATTTCCAGATACTTGTCTATATTTTTGTTTAGTGTTAAGTCTCCTTTAATAACGCCGTCCAGCATTATAAATTTACCCTTTGATACCGCACAGTCGTTGCCGGTCAGTTTATAAAGAGGACATACGGACTGACATAATCCGCATTTTGAACACTTATTTATTTCGTCTGCATAATCCCGTAAACTTTTCATACTTTCATAATATCATGAAAAGTATTTAATACCTTTTATGTGGTTTAATTCCTGAATATTTCATATCCTCCGGTGTCATTGTCCATACTGTGATATTGTGGCTTTTGGCTACTTTATTTACTCTTGCAAGATAACCTGTATCATTATTTCCGTTTTCCATAATAAGTACAATTCCTGCTTTTTTGTTGAGAGTTAGTGCATAGTATAATGCCTGCCCTATGCTTTCTCCCCATTTCTTTGCAAAGTCAAATTCTATTGCATAGTTTTCCGTAACACAGTCTACTCGTGCTTTATCCGGAAGTATTACTTCCGTTTGCCCGTTATGATTTTGACACCAAACTTTTTGGTATTCCTTTTCATAGTATATCGTTCCTGCATATACTTCCAAATTTATCAATAAAACCGTAACAAGAATTAGTAATTTTTTCATTATACGGATTATCTCATGTCGTTTTTGCTCTGGCTATTACCCTTTTTTCTATTTTTTTGTAAAGATTAATTAATTTAGTATATCCTTTTAGCAATTAAAATTAAGGTCTTCAGTTAAAATTATTAGTAGTGTAGAATTAGTGTTTGTTTATGAGCCAATTTACAGATTCCGTAAAAGCGGTAAAACAGAATTATTCAAGATATGACCAATGGGAACAGCGGCAGGCAGATCAGCGTGCCAAAAAACTTTATCTGGCAGAAACGGTTAATATCCCTCAGGATAAACTCGATTTAGTGTCAAAAAAGGCTCAGGCTGTTATCAGAGCTACTGAAATAATGGACAGATATTCCGAAGATAATTGTGAGGATATGGAGTTAGCTACGGGTATAGCATCAATATTTCCGCTGTTTTTGGCTCAGGGTGTGGGTAATATTGTGACAAGAGCTGTAGTTAGTGCAAATTCTTCCAAGTTAGAAGCAAAAATTAATAAACTAAAAGCCGGACTTAAAACTCCGCTTGGTTCTGATGTCGCCGATGCCGACACTATGCGTGCCGAGATAAAAATGCTTCAAAAAAGGTTAAGTAATATTGGCACAAAATATCCGTTATACGGTGCAGGTGTGAATATGGTTGTTGGACTTGCTCTGGCATCGTCATTAATTCTATGGGGTAATACAAAACAAAAAGATGCGTCAAGAATTGGCAGATTTCAGGCAAAACAAAAAGATTTGAAGGATGTAAAAAATTTCGTTGTATACACTGATGAGCAAGAAGCACAGGCAAAAAAAGCAGCAGAAAATCTTACTGACGTTAAAGAAAAAAAAGGATTGGCAAGAACTTTTAATAATCTTAAAGGTGTGTATAAAGATTCAAAAGCTTACAAAAACTGGTTAAAAACAAGAGATGATAATATTTTAGAAACTTTAAAAAAAGGCTCATATACTGAAGAAGAGCTTGCAAATGCCCGTGATGACAAAGAGTTGATTATTAATATAGTAAAAGACATAAATATTAAGGCTGAAGAATACTCAGAAAATGTTGAAAATGCTTACGATACTTTAGGTACAATTTCTTGGCTATTAGCTGTCCCTGCAGGCTTCTTGATTAACTCTTTGTTAAAATTGTGCAGGGTAAATGCAGGGATAAGAGCAGCAGTATCTCTTGTTATACCTGCTATTACATCTGTTACGCTTTCTACAATGGGAACTTTTGCACAAAAAGAGGCTGCCAGAGTCGGTCGCTACAAGGCCAGAAAGGAATTAAGTGCAAAGCCTGCAACGTTACTTGCATATTCGGATGAAGATATGAAAAAGGCTGCCCACATCAAAGCACCTGTTCAAAAAAAGAGTGTTTTGGAAAAGGTATCTCAGAGTTTTAAATTTTTATCCGATTATATGAAAGATTCTTCTGAATATAAAAAATATAAAAAAACTGCTTATAGCGAACAAGAAAAAATGCAGGCTGCCTACAAAGATATAACAATTTCGGATAAACAGCGTGATGATGCAGAAAAATTACAAAGAAAAGTCTATACAGCATTTGATGAAATAGATGAAATGTCGCAGCGTTATTCTGAAGACATTGAAGCTTCTACAGATATTGCAAAAAATATAATGGGACAGGTTTGGGGGCTGGGTAGTACTGCTGTAATGGCATTCTCTGCGTTGGCTCTTGCAAAGGGTTCTTTCCCGATTTCAAAAATTGCTAATACTGTTGTGAATATTGGGTTTAAAGATAATTCTTCATTGAGAATTGCCGTAAATAATTTTTATAATACTTTAAAGTCAAACAGCAGACTAATGAAAAAATTTCATTTAGCAATTCTTGATAATGAGTTGGGTTCTTTCTTAAAAAGCAGACATTCAAAAGAATTATTATCGGCGTTTAATAAGCTGAAACGTGAATTTTACGGTGTTTTCTCTAATAACAACGGAAGCAATTTAGAAAATCTGAAAAACAGCTCACTGGATAGACATTTAAAACAGGGGATATTTGCAAAATGGGTAAGAGGCTTGTTGTTAGAGGGTGTTGAATTGTATGGACGGAACAAAGCAGATTTACCGCTTGGTTCATGGAAAAATTATAAAACTTTAATCGGTACCGGTTTGATTACTGGAGTACCTGTATTAGGTGTAATTTTTGCTATACCGTATATGTTTAATGCTTGGCTGACAAGTATACAGAAGAAAGCCGGCAAAATCGGTATTATGACTGCTATGAATAAACTGGATGATGAAAGAATTTTTGCATTCCATTTATTTCGAAAATAAGCCTACGCCCTCAGCTCGTTTGCGTTCGAACTCCAAAAGGAGTTCTCGTCACTCCCATCTCTATTTTGTAAATTCCACCATCATTTTGCAAAACAAAATGCCGATGGGGAGACTGTCTTGCTGCACTCGCTATTAACGGGACTGCGGTTATTTTCTACATAAATTCCATTTATTTCGAAAATAAGCCTACGCCTTCAGCTCGTTTGCGTTCGAACTCCAAAAGGAGTTCTCGTCACTCCCATCTCTATTTTTTCCATTTATTTCGAAAATAAGCCTACGCCCTCAGCTCGTTTGCGTTCGAACTCCAAAAGGAGTTCTCGTCACTCCCATCTCTATTTTGTAAATTCCACTATCATTTTGCAAAACAAAATGCCGATGGGGAGACTCGAACTCCCGACCTACTGATTACGAATCAGTTGCTCTACCACCTGAGCCACATCGGCATTTCTTCCTCCCCATGCTACCACAAATAATCCCCTATTTCAAATTTATATTTAGTTTTGTTATTTTTAATATGTACAATTTTAAATTTTTTATTTATAATCTATATTGTATATTAGGAAGGAAGGTTCCGGCATGTTAGAAAAATTAGAGAAGTTTCAAATCACAATACTATCACTCGTTATTGCTCTTGCAATTGTTGCAGCTTCAAACATAATTACAGGTGCTATATCTAAAGATAGTGTTACTGTAACCGGTTCTTATTCGGAAAATGTAGTTTCCGATAACGGCAAGTTTGAGTTTGAACTAAATTCCCGTGAAGTAAATAAAGCCAAAGCCTATGAAGTTATCAATAAACAAAGACCTGTTGTTATCAAATATCTCGAAGAAAAAGGTTTCTCAAAAGACGAAATTGATGTTAAAACAACCAATGGTTATAATTCGTATAAATACTTGCCTAATGGCAATACGTCTAATGAAGTCGCTTATTTCAATGCGTCTCAAAGATTTGAAGTTAAGTCTAATGATGTGAACAAAATTAAAGAAGTTGCTAATGATATTCCTAATTTAATATCTAAAGGTGTTGATATTAATGCCTATGAACCTTCATATTTTTACTCTAAATTGTCTGATATGAAGGTTAAAATGCTTGAAGAAGCTACTAAAGATGCAAAAAACAGAGCATCAGCCATGTTGAAATCCACTCATAATCGTGTAGGAAAAATTCAATCTGTTAAAATGGGTGTGTTCCAAATTACACCTGTAAATTCAAATGATGTTTCTGATATGGGTATTAGTGATACTTCAAGTATTGAAAAGAAAATTACGTCAGTTGCAAATGTTACTTTCAGTGTAAAATAATAAAAAGGAGGTTATATGAAAAAGATTGTTTTATTAGCTTTAGTTTTAGGTGTTGGGCTTAGCGTGCCTGCAATGGATATCCCGCCTTCTGTCGGTGGTTTGATTAATGATGTTGGCTATATGCAAAATACTGATTCTCAGTTAAAGCTTCTTGAACAGGATATATTCAGAAAAGATGAATATAATGAATTTAAAGATATGAAGCAGGTTAAAGAAGCTCGTAATAAAAGACTGAACTTAGAACAAAATTATCAGGAAGTTCAACGTCAACAACAAAATCAGGTAAATACATATAATCAGGATATTAATTTCGTTAAAGAAAACGGAAAACTTATGCTTAAACGTATTGATTAATATTTATCCAAATATAATTTTATTATCTAAAAACCTTGAATATATTTAATCATATTCAAGGTTTTTATTTTATTCAATTAATCATTTTTGAAATTCCAAAATTCAGGATTTAACATTACAATAAACGGTATCAATTCAAGACGTCCGACTAACATGTTTATTGTAAGAATTACTTTTGTAGAAATTTGTAAGCTGTCAAATGAACCCATTGGTCCAATTTGTCCAAATGCCGGACCTATGTTCCCAATTGCTGCAAATGTTGAGGTGAAACCAATCGTATGGTTATGTTCAATCAGAGTTACTGCAATAGCCGAAACTCCAAAAATGATTAAATATTGGAATGCAAAAATTATAACTTGTCTTAGTACTTCCGTGGATATAGCTTTATCGTTATGTTTTACGGGGATAACTGCATTTGGATGAAGTACTTTTGAGATTTCATTTTTTAGGATTTTGAATATCAACAGTAATCTCGCAATCTTAATACCACCTCCGGCAGAGCTTGAACATGAACTTATTATCATAGCTAAAACGAGCATTATTTGAGCGGAATACGCCCAGTTCGTGTAATCACTGCTTGCAAAACCCGATGACGTCATAAGACTTACTACCTGAAATACAGCGTGTCTGATCGCATCGCCAAACTCATAATAGTTAACAAATAATAGCGGAAATGCTACTAACAATGTTAATATAATTATTGCGAAAAAATAAACCCGAAATTCCTCATCTTTAAATAATACTAACGGATTTTTTTGTTGAAAAGCTTTATATTGCAGATTGAAGCTTGTTCCTGCCAACAGCATAAATATCGTTATAATTATAGTTGCTGCAGGTATTTGGTACCCCATTATACTGTGAGCATGCGGAGAAAATCCGCCTGCTGACATTGTTGAAAATGCGTTGCATACCGAGTCGAATAACGGCATCCCCGTTATTTTTAACAGTATTATCAAAACTATAGTCATTCCCAAATATAATTTCCATAATGTTGATGCGGTATTTCTTACTCTGGGAGTAAATTTGTCCTCTGTTGGCCCCGGAGCCTCGGCAAAAAACATTTGGCGTCCTGCTACTGCAAATTGAGGTAATACTGCTATAAACATGATTATAATTCCCATACCCCCAATCCATTGGGTAAGACTTCGCCAGAAAAAAAAGGCTTTAGGATAATCGAAATGCGTTAATATTGTTGCTCCCGTTGTTGTAATTCCGGATGTTGCTTCAAATATACTGTTTATGATTGAAAGATTAAAAAACGGATACGGTATTGCTGATATTAATGCAAATATTATCCATGAAAATGCAACGATAAATAAACCTTCCGATTTTTTTATGTCATTAAGGTTTTCAAGTTGTGCTGATGAGGGAACAATTTTCCTCATCAGGTATCCTGTCCCTGCGGAAATTACTGCTGCACTGATAAACGGAAATACAGAGTTTAAATCATGATAATACAAAGCTACTATAGCAGGTGCAACCAAAACCAAACCTATGTACATCATTATTAAACTTATTGCATTTACAATATAACTTATTCTCATATTAATTCACCTTGAAGAATTCTTTTATAGTATTTGCATCTTCTGACTTTGTAAATATTATAAGGATGTCTTCATATCTTATGTCAGTGTCCCCTTTTGGAATTATAACTTTATTATTTCTTTGCACAACCCCTATTATTGCAGCTGCAGGCAGATGTAAATCCATAATTTTTTTGCCGCTAAATTCCTGTCTGACAGGTATTTCTAATACTTCACCTTGTCCCTGTTCGACTGTCGCAAGTATATCCGCATCATTTTCCGCTAAATCGTTCTTAACTTCATTTAATGCCGAATTCTTTGGTGATATGGCTATATCTATACCTACTTTTTCAAACAGAGGAATATTAAGTACCTGAGAAACTCTTGCGATTACTCTTTTTACGCCAAGCTGTTTCGCAATTAACGAGCATAACAAATTCCTTTCATCATTGTTTGTTACGCTTATTGCAACGTCACATTCATTAATAGATTCATTATCCAATAATTTTAAATCAGTTCCGTCACCGTGAATTATTAATGTATGGGACAACTCGTCCGATAGTTCTTCGCATCTGGTGTAATTCGCTTCAATAATTTTTGTTTTAATTTTTAGTTTTTCCAAATTTTGAGCAAGCATTAAGCCAACTTTACCTCCGCCAATTATTGCAACGCTTTTAACATATTCTTTCTCGTGAAAGAATGTACCTGCAAGTATATCCAGTGAATGGGATGTTCCCATAAATATAAGCTTATCCTCTGCTCTCAATTCAGTTTCACCATTCGGGATAAACAAATTACCATTTCTTGTAATTCCAACTATCAATGTGTCATTTGTAAAACCGCATTCTTTAACTTTTTTATTAACTATTGTCAGATTAGGGTTTACTTTATATTCAAGTAATCTCGCCCTGCCGTCAGCAAAATTTTCTACATCCAGTGCCTGAGCAACTGTTACTATTCGGAATATTTCCTGCGTAAGTAGTTCTTCAGGCCATATAATATAATCAATAAAGAAATCACCGTACAGTCCGCTGCTTTTTTCATAGTATAGAGTGTTTTTGTATTCTTCCCTTGAAACAAAGCATATTGTCCTAATTCCGCTTATTTTTTTTGCGGCAAGACAAGCTACAATATTGGCTTCATCAATACCCGTGCAGGCTATAAATATGTCGGAATTCAAAATATCTGCCTGCTTTAAAGCCTTCATATCACAAGCATTACCCTGTATAAAACTTATGTCCAACTTAGAAAACTCGTCTTTTCGGTTTTCTTCTTTATCTATAATCGTTATATCGTGGTCTTCAAAAAATTCTGTTGCCAGTAAGCATCCTACTTCCGTTGCCCCAAATATTACTATTTTCATAAGTTTTCCTTCATATTAAAAGTTGATACTTGAAATAAGTACAACTATAATGTTTTGTATTATACCCAGTGCAATTAGTGCTATTATTGGTGATATGTCTATCATTCCCATCGGCGGTATAAATTTTCTGAACAAATCCAAATATAAATCCGCAGTCTGCTGTATGGTTTTATATGGCTGCTTTCTATAATCAATGCTTGGAATGAATGTAAGTGCACATCTTATAATTATTATTAGCCAAAATAACGAAAATACTGCGTTTATACCGTTTATTATTGCAAATTTCATGATTAATTATGTCCTTTTCCTTATCTATAATTGTGAATTGGATTTGGTATTTTTACACTCACAGTGATTGCGTTCTGCAGGAATTTTCTCAATCATCTTAAATAATAATTTTTTGAGGTTTTCTACATTTGAATTGAACACTTCAATTACTTCGTGGTGTGATACCGGAGGTACATCTCCCACGAGTCCTGCATCATAGTCTGTAACAAGTGTAATGTTCAAAGGACACATATCCAATTCCTTAACAAGGTAATTCTCAGGAAATGCTGACATGTTAATTACTGACCAACCCTGATTTGTAAAGAATTTAGATTCGGCTTTTGTTGAAAATCTTGGACCGTTGATTACAACAATAGTTCCTTCTTCATGAACAGTAATACCTAAATCTTTTGCTGTATCAATTGCAAGTTTTCTTAATTCCGGACAGTAAGTCTCTGCAGATGACGGATGTGTAACTATAGGACCTTCGAAGAAAGTTGATTTTCTACCGTCTGTCCAATCTATAAACTGATCGCATATAACAAAATCTCCGGGTTTTATATTTTTTTGTAAACTTCCAGATGCACAAGGTGAAATTACTCGTTCTACACCTACTGATTTCATAGCCCATACATTTGCTCTGTAATTAATCAAATGAGGCAAAATGGTATGATTTCTGCCGTGCCTTGGCATAAATGCTACTTTGTGTTCTCCTATTTGACCGATAAAAAGATTGTCACTAGGCATACCGTATGGAGTTTCTATTTTTACTTCTTCAATATCGTCTAAAAATTTGTAAAATCCTGATCCGCCAAATACACCAATTGTTGCTAATTTTTTATCTGTCATTTATAACTCTCCTTGTAAATTCTTCTTCGTCATTGATTTTAACAGAAAAAATAAACTTGTGCAATTCTGTAAAGGTGAAAATGTTGACTTTAAGAAAAATATCATTAATAAAACTGTAAATCTCATATAAACGGATGATTTTATTCTAAATTATTAAATCATCATGTATATAGTCCGTTAAAATATATGAGTAAGTAGAGGTAGTATAAATGAGATTAAACGGCGGAATTGAATATTTCCAAGACGGTATCAGAACCCCGTTATATGCTATGCAGGTTCAGCAGCAGTTGCTTAGTATTCATAACGGAAATATCGTTGGATTTGATAAAGTCGGTTATCAGAGACAGGAAGCTGTAATTTCTTCATTTAAAGAATTTATAGGTGTCCATGGTATATCCACATCTACTGATGATAAGGTTGGTCGTATTACTATGACCAAGAATCCTCTGGATTTGGCAATTGCAGTGAAGGGTTACTTTCAAATTCAGACTGATAACGGAATAAAATTAACCAGAGATGGCAGATTTAAAATTGACAAAGAGGGTAATCTTCTCAGTTTGGAAGATCATAAGGTTTTATCAGAAGCGGGTGTACCTATAAAGTTACATATTGTGCCGGATGATATTGCCAAAATAAAAATTTCTGATGACGGTAAGATTAGCGTCTTTAATGATAAAACCCGAAAGCTTGAAGGTGTCGCAACTTTAGGAATAGTTGATTCTCATGGACTGCTTGTTGAAGAACCGATTATAAAGCAGGGGTATTGTGAATTTTCAAACGTTGCGATGGCTAATGAATTCATGGAAATGATGCCTATTATAAGAAATTTCGAAGCTAACAGACAGATGTTTTTAATTCAAAATCAAAATCTGCAAAAGTTGATAAGTCAGTTAGGACAACAATAGAGAGGTTTTAATGTATGCATAATTTACAGGGAATAATTAGAAGAAGCACATCAAACGCACTTAATCAGTGGGAGCGTTTAGGTTATGTTGCAAATAATTTTTCCAATATGAATACAAAAGGTTACAAAAATGTCAGATTTGAACAGTTGTTGACTGAAGACGGATATTTGACCGGTGCTGTCAGAACGGATTACCATCAAGGTTCTTTACAGGTGACGAGTAACCCTTATGATTTGGCTATTGATGGACAAGGTTATATACCTGTTTTTTCTGAAAAAGGACAGGTGGCATATACAAGAGATGGTGCTTTTAAACAAGGTAAAGACGGCTATCTTGTAACTTCTGACGGTTGGATTGTAGGTAACGGCATACAAATTCCGTCAAATTCTTATAGATTTGAAATTAAACCTAACGGAGAAGTCTTTTCTTATGAAAAGGGTGATGCAAAGGGTAAAAAATTGGGTACTATTCCGCTTGTTGTCTTTGCAAATCCTGAGGGTTTAGATTTATGTGACAACAATAAGCTAAAACCTACCGATGAATCGGGTGAACCGGTGCTTATAAAAAAACACGAGAGATTTTGCCAAAATCAACTGGAAAATTCAAATGTCAGCGTATTCGGTTCTGTTACTGATATGTTGAGATTGAATGCTTCAATGCTGGCAAGTACAAAGATGATGAAAGTCGTTGATGATATGTATAACAAATCTATTAACATAAGAGAATCATAATAATAAGAGGATAATGATATGTATACACCGTTAAACAGTATGGGCAGAACAGAATTAATGTTAGATTTGATTTCACAAAGACAAGTTGCTTTGGGTTCAAATTTAGCAAACGTTCATACTCCGGGTTATGTAAGGAGAGATATTAATTTTGGGGAATATCTGAGTTCAATGAATAGTCCTCTTGAAACAAAGTTATCTCAAAAGCTGGGACCTTCTGCAATTATTGAAGAGCATTTCCAAGAGCAGATAAGACCGGATAAGGAATTGTTGGAAATCCAAAATAATGCACTTCTTTATAGTATGGCGACAAGAAGAATGTCAAATATTATAACTGAAATGAAAACTGTGATAAATGTTGGTAAGTAAGGTTAAATAAGGTAATAATTATGGGTATACTTGAATCAATGAATATTGGCGGCAGAGCGTTAAGGGCTCACGGTTACAGGTTGGATGTTCATACTAAGAATATCGCAAACGTTGATACTCCTAATTATGTGAGAAAAATTCCTATCCTTAATGCAACTGAAGATATCTCATTCCATGGTTTGATGAATGAGATGAAGGAAGATGTTTTTGGTGTAGGTACATTGCCTTATTTACAAGGTGGAGTCGTATTCACTGGCAGCGTTGAGGATCCTACTTTAGGTGATAAAATTTATAAGCCGGGACATCCTGATGCTGATGCTAACGGATACATAAGAGCTTCTAATGTTAATCCTACCGTAGAAATTGCCGATGCAATTCTGGCACAAAGAGCTTATGAAGCAAATCTGGCTTTGGTTAATATAAGTAAATCTATGGCTCAAAAGGCTGTTGAAATCGGCAGATAATTCCACATTAAATAACCTGTTTATAAAATCTTCTGGATTTTTTTCGTATGGCTGTGTAATATTTTGGGTTCTTTTTTTTGAGGTATTCCTTTAGTGCGTTTACCGAATTTTCATTAAGTTTGTAATACTGTTCAGATTTGCCATATTTTAAAGGTTTTGTATATACAAATGTCGAAAGATTAAAATTACACATCCAAGATGCAAGTGTCTTGTAGTGAACTTCTATAATTTCAGCAAGTTCTTTGACTGTCATAAAACGCTTAAATTCTTTTACCATTTATATCCGCTCCTGTTACAGCATTTTGATATAAGTTCTAATGTAGTTTGACATTCCAGTTTTATTTTTGCTCTGGATAAGTAACTTCTGACTGTCCAGTAGCTTATACCAAGTTGTGTTGCTACCATTCTGTCACTTAACCCTTCTTTTTTTAATTTAATAATAATACTTTCCCGTTGAGTAAATTTAATGGTTTTCATGACTTCCTCCGTAAAATCTGTGTTTGCGGATGTATATGCAAATTTGAATAGTGATATTGTTATTTCGATAAAGATTAGGTACTTGCCAGTTTCTTCATTTTAGAATACAATACCAATGTGAGTAGATAATTTAGGCTTTTTATCCGCAATGTATATTTTTATATATATACTAAAACGAATAAAAATGCAATACCAAAATGGATAATAATTTTTTAAATCGTTTAAAAGAAGTAAGAAAATATTTTGGTTTAAGTGGTTATTCTTTTGCCAAAAAGCTGAATATACCTCAGCCAACGTATTTGAGGTATGAAACAGGGGAACAAAAGCCCTCAGGACGTTTAATCAAAGCGTTAGTGCTTGAGTGCGGTATAAATGCCTACTGGTTATATACAGGTTTGGGTGCAATGTTTTATGATGCTGAATTAAATTCAGGTAACCGTCAAAATGATACAAGTGTTGAAGAAAAGTTGTCCGGATTTGGGCGTCGTTTGTCTCAATTACAGGAACAGCACAATTTTCTTGACAGAGAGATGGCAATTCTGCTTCAAGTTTCTGAAAGACAGTATGTATCATTGGTTGCAGGCTCAAAAATACCGGATATAGCTGTACTGAACAAAATAAAACAAAATTTCAAGGTTTCAATTGACTACTTATTGTACGGAGAATAATTTACTATTTAATTTCTCCGGTTTTTGAGTTTATTTTTACATTATGAATTTCTTCCAGACTTTTAGTAGTATTAAAATATCTGTAGTCAATTTTTTTATTTGTCTTATTTATAAGCTCTTGTATTTCTCTTGTATTCTCTGCTGTATATGTTTTCAGAGATTGAATTTCACAGTGAACAACAGTTCCAAAAATGAGAAATAATATGACTATTACTACGAACAGTCTGTTTACTTCATTCATCATAAAGTTTTTTGTGTCAGAAAACAAAATGTTAAAATTTCTAATCATAAAATCCTACTCTTAATTCCAATAATTGTTTATATACAATATTTACTGAAATTATAAAACGTAATTATAAGGGATGTATAACAGCTTATTTTGTTGGATGATATATAATTCTGCCAAAAAAATGGGCAAAAAAGCTTGCATCTTTGAATAAAAAAAATTCTGAAAAAGCCTACTACATCTGTCCAATCGCAATCTTAACAAATAATAACACTACGAAGTGTTATGATTTGCCTGAAAATTGCTGAAAAATTTTGGCACAGAGTTATAATAAGAATAGCCCGGTAAAACGGTAGAACAGATGTAAGTCCATAGCAGTGTTCTGTTTTGAAGTTTTACAATACGGGGTAGGAGGTGTTATGTTGTTATGTTGTAACCGCCGTTTTAGAGGCGGCTATTATCGTGTGCTGTCAAACAGACAGAATTTTTACAGGCGTATTGAGTTTGGGATTTGTCCGGAATGTGGAAATTACAGATTTCTTGATTTAAGAATTCTTGAAGGAAAATTGAGAGAAAAATATCTTTCGGGAAAAGCTGCGGAGCAGGCGTTTGAAAAGGTTATTAAAAAGCTAAGGAATGAAAAACAGGGTACATTATCAAATCAGAATTTTTATTTTGGCGATTTTAAAATTTCACGCAAAAAAGATGCTGACGGAAACCCGATTTTTATTCAGTTAAAACGCAATTTTAACAATGAAATCCAAGTCCTTGGTGAAGTTGATACGGTGGTTTATAAAATTTGTAATGAGTAAAGGAATAGTATGACGAAAGATTCAAAATATAAAAAAGAATACTCAAAAATGATAGTTGATTTTTTTAATATTCCGCACACTATTGAAAAATATGAAGTTACTACCGACAAAAATGGCGAAAAGGTGAAAAGTGTTGAAAAGCCTAATCCGCTTCCTACATTCGAAAAATTTGCCGTTAAAATCGGGGTTTGTACGGATATTTTAGAGGAGTGGTGTATAAAATATAAAGAATTTGAGTTAGCTTGCAGGCAATGCCGAGAATTGCAGAAAGATATGCTTAATGATCTTGCAATGCGTGGATTTTATAACCCTACTTATACGATATTTGTGGCAAAAAATATAACAGATATGAGAGATAAGCAGGATACTGTAAAAAATGATTTTGAAGATGTCAGAACAGCTTACCTGGAAGCAATGAAAAACTTAGGAATACAATGTGATTAGAATATTATGTGATTTTTTTAGGTGTATATAGATTTCTTTTCAGAAAATAAAATATTTTGGCTGCCTTAATGGCAGTTTTTTCAGTGCGTAAATTTAAGTAAAGGAGGTTAACATGAAAAATGCTGAAAAGCCGGACGTTAAAAATGACAGGACTAAATATCTTGAAAATGCTGCAAAAACCATTTTTAAATCAGGTCAGGAAAATTTGTCTGATGCAGGTAAATCTAATACTACGGAAGATGAAATTGTCAAACTCAAAGATGAAATATTGAAGTTAAAGAAAGAAAATTTCAATATTAAAACGCTTGCTGCACTTGAAAAATCAGGTTGTCTAAAACCTGAATTGGCTGCAAAAGCTATCCCTGATGATTGTGAGAATATTCAGGAATGGGTTGAAGGGTTTAAAGCTGAAAATGATATTCTGTTTAAAAAACCGTTGCAAAATCATGGAAGCAGTTTCAAACCTACTCAGGGAACAAATTTGAGTCCTGTTGAAATTATGAATAATTTTATCAGAGGAATTTAAATCTTACTCCTTTCTATTATTTATCTACTCTGCCGCCATATTTTATGGCGGTATTTTCTTACCGTAAATTCGGTACTTATGTTTTTATGAAAAATCTGGCGGATTATTTTTCAGGATAACTTTTTTGTCCGCTCATAGTAATACTGTTAAGTATAGGAGAAAATCAAACATGACTACAAATGTTATTACAAGAGCCAACAGTGAGGCTTTAATTCCTGTTGAAATTTCAAATGAGATTATTAAAGAAGTTCCGACTTCTTCAAAATTACTGCCTTTGATGAGAAAACTTCCAAATATGTCATCAAAGCAAAAAACATTACCTGTTCAGAATGCTTTGCCTGAAGCATATTTCCTGTCAGGTGATATGGCACAGAAACAAACGACAAAAGCGGAGTGGGAAAAATTAACACTCACAGCAGAAGAATTGGCTGTTATTATTCCTATTCCAGAAGCTGTTTTGGATGATTCTTCTTTTAATATATGGGAAGAACTCAAACCGCAAATTGTTGAAGCACTTGGTATTGCAATTGATGGTGCGATATTATTCGGTACCAACAAACCTGATAGTTGGCCTACGTCAATTTATGATGGAGCTTTAGCAAAACATCAGGTTGTTACAATGGGTTCGGGAGATGATATTGCTGATGATATTATTGGTGTTGACGGTGTGATGTCTAAAGTTGAAAATTCCGGTTTTATCGTAAACGGTTTCTTGGCAGATGCGACTTTTGAAGCTCATTTAAGAAATTTAAGAGATGCAAATCATAATTTATTATATTCAAATTCTTTATTAAGTTCTACCCCGTCAAGTCTTGTTGGAAGACCTGTTGAATATGACAATAACGGAGTATTTGATGCTAACAAAGCACTTATGATATGCGGTGATTTTTCAAAGGCAGTTTATTCTATCAGACAGGATGTAACTTATAAAGTGCTTGATCAGGCAGTTATTCAAGATACAGAAGGCAATATTGTCTACAATCTTGCACAACAGGATATGATTGCATTGCGTGTTGTCATGCGTCTGGGTGTTCAGATTGCAAATCCTGTAACAAGAAGAAAAGGTAAGGCAGGTTATCCGTTTGCCGTTCTTGCACCTGCATCGGCATAATATTCCTGTCAGTATAAATATAACTAATTAAAATAGGAGAAAATAATATGACTGTATATAATGATTTAATTAATATATTATTTAAGTTGCCTGATGGCAGGTCGTTAGAAGAATATTTTAAAAATATACTTCTGCTAACAAAAATATCAGAAGGGGATTTGCAAACGGGAATTACTTTTCCTGCATCAGGAATTAAAAAATATTCATCTTATGATGAAATTATTGTTGACTTTAAGCCGACTTCTCAGATTGCTCTGGAAGCCTATTCAATTTTTGCCCAGAAAAATAATTCTCAGACTCCGTCACAGGTTAAATATTTAATTGTTGCTGAGCAAAAATCAAAAGAATCAGTTAAGGTTGCTTTAGATAGAGCAAAAGCTGCAGATGGCAAATTCGCCAAAATTGTTCCTACTTCAAGAACCGCTGCGGATATAGCTGCTCTTGCCGAGTGGTGCTTGCTGAATGACAGATTTTGTGATTTTGTTGTAACAAATGCTGCGGATGTCGAAGCTATTGTAAATGGCGGAAATAACTATGCTTATGCGATTTTTAGAAAAAATGCAAACGAAGCTGTAGCATCTGCAGTTGCTTCAACTTCTACCTGCGGAAAGTTTGGCTCAAAATTTGGCTCTGCTCAGTTTACGGAATTAAAAGGTGTATCAGCCGAAGCTTATACAGGTGAAGAAATTTCTAATATGAAAGCGAAAAATATTGCATTCTATACAAATGTAAGTCCAATAGATGGCGGAGAAACCGAAAACTTTGGATATAACTGGGTAATTGGTTCAAAAATGCTTGGAGGTGAATTACGTCAGCGTGAAATGATAAAACATTATATTAAGAAGTCTATAGGGCTTATGGCGTTAGAATTTTTTAATCAAAAGCCTTTATATGATGAAACAGGAAATAATTTATTGTTAACTATGGCTGAAAAGCGTTTTAGAAGTTTTCAAACTTATAACCTTGTTATTCCTACTACAGGTGAACAAATCGGATTTGAACTAAAAGTTACACCAATTCGTGTCGGCAAAAATAGTATTATGAATACTGATATTGAGGCATATCAAGCTAAACAGTATAAATTATCAGGATACTATTATGATGCAATTGTTGGTGAAAAAGTCGATTTTACCTTTACAGTTGATCCATCCGATGAAGAAGTTTCGCAAATTCTCGGGGGTGATGGAGAATAGTAATGATTTTGGTTAATACAAATATAGGAGATAGAAAAAATGACAGTTTATGACGCAAAAAATATTCAATTTGTATGGCGTGGTGTTACTCTCACAGGTGCCGGTGACAGCCATGCATATAGTATTACACAGGTTAATTCCAGCATTACTCCTTATAAAGGGGTTCAGGGTGAAGGCTTAAATATCGTAAACAATAATCGACAGTGGCAAATTTCAAGAAGCTTTAAAGTTGATAGTGAGTCAATGCCTATGTTGTTAGAGGATAATATGAATATCGTTGAGGATACTCTTGTATTAAGAGATTTGAATACCGGACGAGACGATGTTTTCTCTGAATGTGTAATAATAAATGTTGAGGGTGAAAGTGATGCAGGTACAAGAAAAGTTACCTGGAACGCTCTTGGCAGAAATAATAAATAACAATAAATAATACGCTGTAATTGACAGGGTAACCGATTATTCGGATACCCTGTCTTTTATGTGCAGGAAGGAAATATAATGTCGGATAATACTTCTATGGCGGCCATTTATTTGCCGTTAAAACCTAATAATTTTAGTGTGCCGGGTTCTTCATTAATAAAGAATATAAGGCAACAAATTTCTCGGTCGATAAGCAAGGCGTCCGGATTAAATTTGAATAATTTTAATCCTGCTGTTTTTGCAGTTAATATAGCTGCAACGTGTAAAAATGTATCTGATGTTCAGTATATAATGGCAGTTTTATCATTATTGACAGAAAAGAAAGCTGTTCGTAATAAAATTGTGTTAGATATGTTTTTTGATTTGCTGGCACCTGTTTTAAATATGCAGTGTTACCAAATGGGGTTTAGTAATCTTAATCAGATGAAATCTGCAATTCAAAGCGGTATAAATGTAGATATTTCTGCTTTTTTGCAAGGGTTATATAATTCTTTATCGATATTTAATTCTGCCCAGAAGGTTAATGTTGTTTATAAAAAGTACGGAGATGTCTTAAACATAGATGTGGTCAAAGCCTGTTCGTTTGAATTTAGTGTTAAAAAGGCAGAGCATTCGATTGCTGATATAAATGCTGATTTGAATACCGGCGGTTTTAAAATTCCTCTTGGGTTAGTTAATTCGTCCTGTAATTTTGTGGTAAGCCCTTTAAATGTAGTAAAGATGTCTTTTAAGGGAAATATTTACAATCAAAACGGGGACTTAGTCAAGACTAATTACATTATGCAAAAGCTCTCATATTGTATGTCTTCAGGTATTCTTGTTGCATTTCGTATAGGTAAAGATGTTTATGAAAAATGTTTAATTGAGTCTGTGCGACCACGAATAGTTGATGCTTATAATTTAGAAATAAGTTTAGAGCTTAGTATTCCTTATAAAAAGGGATTTTTAAACGTGTAATGTCGCAAATATTTTGCAAAATCAATGTATAGCGAGGTGAATTTATGAAGTTAAATAAGTACGGGTTGAGGGTAGATTTACTCTCGGATAAAATTGAAAATAAGTTCAAAATGATTAATGAACTCTTGGATACCAAAATAAATTTAAAGCCGGAAAGCATATTGTCTAATATATTTGTTGCGGTATCAGAACTTGAACAAAGTATTGAAAATCAGATAGCATTTGTATTAAAACAATTTGATCCCGATACTGCAGAAGGTATTTATCAGGACGCTTTATATGAAAGAAGAGCTGTTTCAAGAAATTCAGCAAAACCGACAGTATTTACTGTTCAGGTTTCAGGTGTTAAAGACAAACAGGTTGATTCAGAAGAATTAGTCCTTTTATCAGAAGATTATAGTGATATCTTTTATAATGTGTCAGATTTTGTATTTAACAATGACGGTTTGGCTGTAGTGAAAATGCGTTCGTTTCTTGAGGCAGAGGTCCAGCTGAAAGATGATTCTTTATTTGAAATAGTTAATTGCCCAAAATATGTATCCGGAGTTGTAAAAGGTTCTATAAAAAATATTGAAATTGGTCAAGATGCCGAAAATGATTTGTCATTTAGAAAGAGGTTTAAAAATTTAAAAAACGATTCAGATATGAAATGTACAAGAAATTCGGTATTGAATAATCTTTCAGGCTACACCGGAGGTTTAGATTTCTTATCCGTAGAAGATGCAAATTCTTCTGCCGGTATCCCGTCCGGTGCAGTCTGTGTAATTGCAAGACCTGTTGTATCAGATGAAGAATTTGCAAATGCTGTTTTTGAAAATTTAATGGGAGGTGTTTCTTTTGTAGGAGATACTGCCGTTGAAATAACTCTTGATAACGGTTCAAGTTATGAGGTGAAATTTTTAAAGGCAAAAAATGTGTCGGTGTGCATACAAATTCTTTTAAAAATCAAATCCGGTTATTATGAAAACGGTGTAAAAAACAGAGTAAAGACTTCTGTATTAGAATTTTTGAGCGGTAAAAAGTACGGATTAAAATCTACTGTTTATTCGTCAGAATTAGTATTACCAATACTTAACACGGAGGGTGTTGAAGCTGTATTGGATATCAAATTAAAACGAAAAGGTTCTGATAAGTATTATTCTCATTTGAATATGTCAGCTTCAGAGATTCCGTATTTTGCGATTAAAAATATTGAGGTAGTTAACAATGATTTATAAAAATTTAGTTTATAAGAAGGAAGTGTTTTGATGCCTGTAAAATGGGAAAAAAGTAAATACAGTTTAAAAGCAAGACAGTTTTTAGCTAAACAACCGGAGGACTTCCCTCTTTTTACATTGTTGGATGGAGCTGTCAGAAGCGGAAAAACTTTAAATATTATCCAAAAAATTCCGCAATTATTTGATGCGATAGGAAATGATAATTTGAAAGTATTTTCAGGTTATTCAAAAAGTACTGTCAGAAATAACGTAATTATTGAGTTAAAGCCGTTTATTGAAAATTATATGGGGGGAAACCTGAAATATAACAGTTCAAGCGGTGAAATGGAAATAACGTTATGGGGTAAAGTTTACCCCTGTCTGGTTGTTGGCGGAGGTGATTCTGACAGTGTTGCATCTATTCAGGGAGGAACGTGGGATTTTTGGTATGCAAATGAATTGCCCCAACATCATTACAGTTTTTATAATATGGCATTGAGCCGCTTGACTCCTGCAAATGCAAAAGCTTTTGCCGATAGCAATCCTGAAAGTTCTAACCACTGGCTGTATCAGGAAAAGATAAAGCCTTATCTTGAAGGTGATAAAAATGTGAGGGATGTGTTTGAATATTGGCATTTTACAATGAAGGATAATGCTAATTTATCTCCAACATTTATCCGTAATCAGGAAAAACTTTATCAGGGAGCATTCAAGGCAAGAAAGATAGATGGTCTTTGGATTGTAGCAGATGGACTGGTATATGATACTTTTAACCGTAATAAACATGTAATACCACATTCTATTATGCTTGATAAAATATTAAAAAATGATATTATAGAGTATTTTTTAGGTATTGATTGGGGCTGGAATCATCCTACTGCTTGTTTATTGTTTGGTACAGATAAAGATGGTGCTTACTATTTAATTGATGAGTTGTATTCGCCCAAAATAGAGGCAGAGAATGTAATATGTTGGATAGAACAGAAGCAGAAGGAATATGGAAGATTTTTTAGTTTTGCAAATTGTGATAATGCAAGACCTGAACAGAATGACAAGTTAAGACAGAATACCAATCTTGTCATATATGAAGAAAAGCCAAAGGTAGAAGATAGTATATCCTTAGTCAGAGGGTTAATTAATTATGATAAGGTTATAGTCTCTGATATTTGTAAAGCAACTTTAGGAGAATTTGAGACTTACAGGTATCCTTCGGATGCAGAAAAAACAAAAAACGGTATATCTTCCGACAATGCGGATACTCCGCTTAAAGTTAACGATGATTGTATGGATGCTCTAAGGTATGCTCTGTATAAGCATCTTACTACTTTCAGAAGAAAATAAAAATTGAAGAAAAGGAGGCGTTATGCTTACAACATTTAATATTGACGAAAATTTCAGAAAACTAAAATGGGATATTGAGGATTCAAAAAGACTTCAAAATTATGCAAGGTACAGAGAATTATACAGAAGTGAATTCTCAAGACCTTTCAGAGGAGTAATAAATAAACTCATCCAAAGATATCCGTTACAAAATACAACAGCTCAAACTTTAATTGAAGTTAATTTGTTCAAGAGTTTGACTGATTTTTTTAAATATCTGACAACGAATAATAATTTCAATATTGTAGTTAAAGGTGAAGGTCAGCAGATATGGAATCAAATAGCTGAGGATACAAATTTTATCTCTGTATTGAAAGAAATTTGTGTTGATAATTCGCGTTTTGGGGATGCTCTTTTTAAGGTTGCATTTCAAAATAACGAAGTGAAAATATTTTCTGTTTGTCCTGATTGTTGGTTTCCGGTTTTTAATAATGGAAATTTAAATGACTTGGCAGGTCATATTCTGATTTTTGACATTGTAAATAACGGCAAACTGTATAAACATATCGAGAAAATTCACAGAGGATATATTGAAAACGAAGTCTGGGAAGTTTCAAACGGGGTTCTGGCAAACCAAATTAGAGATGTGGAAGCGTTTGGGCTTTTACCGATTGATGATTTTTCCGATAAGTGGAATGATTTTGTTTTGTTTCCCGTTAAAAATACGACAGAAAGTGATAGCTTTTTTGGGGAAAGTGATTATAAATCCTGTGAAAGCATTGTTGAAGAAATTATGCTTACGGTTTCTCAAAATTCTAAAATAATTAACAGACATGCTAATCCAAAGTTAGCAGGTAGTGTTGAAAATACAGAATTAAATCCGTTAACCGGAGAGAGACATTTCCCAAATAGTGATTTCATAACTATGGGCAAAGATGGGCAGAAACCTGAGTATATTACTGCAGATTTGCAATCAGATGCTATCAAAACTCATATAGAAACATTGATGCAATTCTTTTATATTTTATCAAAAACACCGCCTCAGGCTTACGGCATTGATATTAGTGCGAATATGTCAGGGGAAAGTCTGAAAACTATATTGTCTTCATCTCTGGCAAAAGTTAAGGATATTCGTTCGGTTTCTTTAACCAATGCAATAATAAAAACCGTACAATGTGCATTATCTTTTGCCGGTTTTGAGTATCCTTTAGTGAGTGTCGAATGGGATGATAGCAGTAGTAAGTCGGATATAAGAGAATAAAACTAAGGAGGTATTGTAATGTATACAGATATAGATGATGCAAACGAATATTTTGCATCAAGATTAAATTCTGAAGTTTGGTCAGAGGCTGAAAATCAAGATAAGATTTCAGCCTTAACGATGGCAGAAAATAAGGTAAATAAATTGCCGTTTATAGGTGCAAAATTATCAGGAACACAAACCGAGCCTTTTCCAAGAGTGTATAAGGGGCAAGTTTTAAGATTTCCAGATGATGTAAAAAAAGGAATATATGAGGAGGCACTTTATTTGCTTTTGAATTCTCAAAAAGAGGATGTGGATGTCCCTGAAGGCGTGCAGTCGTTATCTCTTGGAAGTGCGAGTGTAAGCTTCAGCGATATAAAGAACACTGCAAAATTATCAAAACTGTCCGAGGAATTTTTATCTGGCTGGCTCAGACGCGGATTTGATATTGAATCAGAAAAGTTCAGAGAGGTATATTGATATGATTGATTTTTTTATGACTCAAAAGTACAAAGTGTATTCTAAATCAATAATTCCGTGTGGTGCAGGAGAGGAAGTTGAATGGAACTTTTCCCGTACTATAAAAGCTTATATAGAGCCGATAGACGGAGAAAAACTCCTTGGTACGGAACTCGGAAATAAAGAGGATATTTCGTTAATTATTTATACAAAAAATCCGATTAATAAAGGTGAACGTGTTTATATAACAAGTTCTCAAAATCAGGTCGATGGGTTTTTTGAAATCAGGGATAGAGAATTCTATCGTATGCCGTTTTTTAACTATTTTAAGGGGTATTTGGTGAAAGCAGATGAAAACTAATGAATTTAAAAATATATTATTTGAATATTTTAACGCTAAAATTTGCATAGAATTTCCGGAATTAAGCGGTAAAGTTTTTCGGGAAAGATTGAGAATAAATCAGCCGAATTATCCTTTTTTAGTCCTAAAATCAGGTGAACGCAGCAGAATAAATAAGAGATTTGAGCATTTTACAAAGGATGAAATTGAGTATACAAGGGTTCAATATCGTATGCCCGTTACATTTTCAATTCATGATATAAGAAAAAATCCTGTTGATGCTGAAGCGTTTTCTGATACGGTAATTGATTATGTGGAAAGATTTTTTGCAGATAATGATTCTACACATACAGATTTAAGACAAAAAAATATTGTGATAAATGAACTTTTGATTTCAGGAGTCAGAGATACAAGTGCGTTTTCTAAGACAGCTCAGGAATTTGTCAAAGAAATTGATGTAGTATTTGAATTTGAAGATGTAAGTTGTATTACTTCCGAAGAAGGTAAAGATATTTCTATCGATATTGTTTCCCGTTAATTAAGATGGTTTATTATTGTTTGGAGGCTTTTATTAATAATATATTAGCCTCCATTTTTTTAATAAAAATCCCATAAAACAACTTGCAATATTATTAATTAATTGTTAAAATAAACAACGTTAACAAAGGAATTGTATGAAAAGAATAATAAACAAATTAGTAATATTGTT
>CACYTP010000023.1:6845-27610 GCA_902777385.1 uncultured bacterium | reverse complement strand
GGTGCTACACCCATTAAATGTCATGCTGAACTCGTTTCAGAGGATTTTGACGGTACGGACACATGTCATTACGAGCAAATCAAAGGCTTGATTTGCGAAGTAATCCAGCCATTAGACTACAGAAATATAAAAGAAAGAGCAAGGCAAAAATTCACAGTTATGACAAAAAAGCTGGATTGCTTCGTCGCAAAGCTGTTTGCTCCTCGCAATGACATGGGAAAGAAAGCCGCATTCACCTTGGCTGAGGTTCTAATTACCCTCGGGATAATCGGAGTAGTTGCGGCAATGACTTTGCCTGCATTGATACAGAATTATCAAAAGAGTGTTGTTTTAAATCGTTTAAAACAGACTTATGCACAGGTTAGTACTGCACTGGATGCAGTAGCTGCCGAATTTGACGGAGCACCTATGGGACAATGGGGCGGAACATGTAATAACGAGACTGTTGATGGAATAAATTATTTTCAAGATTCTTGTTTTCATATAGCGATGAAAAAAATAGCTGTAAAAATGTATCCTAAACCTGACGATTTTTCAAGAGCATTTTGTTACGATGGCAAACCATACAAGAATATACGCAAATAGATAATTATGCTTTTATAGAAAGACATTGGGCTTCCAGAGAATCTTGGTCTGCAAAAATTCCTAACGGGGCTTGCGTTGTGTGAAATAGATACACTTGGGCAGGTGATGTCAGAGGGGCTCTGTTAATTGATGTTGATGGCCCGTATTTGGGGGATAATCGTTTAGGTAAAGATGTCTACATATTTAAGTATGTATATGCAAATTCAGGTGAAGGTATTGGTAGTAGCGGAAGATCTATCATGCCAAACGGATATGATTATTCTGATCCAAAGGCAGGATGTAAAAAATGGCAAAACGGACACATGTGTGCAACATTAATTATGAACAACGGGTGGTCTTTCCCAAAAGATTACCCTTGGAGGTAGTAACGTTAGCTGTTTTTATCGCTAACTTTGGCAAATCTGACATTTTGATAAAAATATTGTAAAATCTGATATGCGTTATAACCGTCTTTTGCAAGATTGTTTGCACCGTGTTGCGACATTCCGACGCCATGACCGTTCTTCTTTACGTTACCGTCATAAGACGGTACTGAACGAATATACGGCACATCAGCACCCCAAACATCTTTTGCACTTATTGATTGCCCTCCGGCGGAGGCAGAATAATATGCTGATACAACTTTATAGTTGTATGTAAGTACAAGCTTCTCGGTTTGTTCAACAGCAGTATTTGTTTTAACTGTTTCTGCAGAAGCACCTCCATAAGCCTGATCTTCAGGAGTATCCTTTAGATCGAACCCAAGACTGGCACGTTTACCAAGATTTGCAAGAGCATAACTTCTTGCAGCTATTGCCTGAGCCTTTAATGCTTCTAGTTCCCAACTGGATGGCATTTCTGCAGGCACAACACCTCTTATATAATTTTCTAAATCTACATTGTTAATAACTGTTAATTTATTATTTCTGTTCTGAATTATCAGATGTCCTCTGTACCATTTTCTTTTTGCGTTTACAAAACCGTCTTTTGCAGGTTTAAGAACTATATTATCCGAATAAATCTGATAAAATTTACCGTTAAGTTTTATTGCCATGGTGTTTTTGTAAGGTACTATTTCATACCCTTTCATGGCACTGATTTTACATACTGTTTTATTGGTGTTTGCATCAATTATTGAAGTATCATTGGATGAACCGACACCAATTTGAGAGGCACCAACAATTATGCCTATTTTAATTGCATAACATGGAGTTGTCCCTAAAAAAGTTAATAATAATATTGAGAATAATAAAACCAGTTTCTTCATTCTGATATTATTATAACACATATTATTTTGTATTTCTAAACCATACGGTCGATTTTTGTCATCGGGGTATTATTATTATCTTCTTCTACGCCCATATCTTTGCAAAGATTATCAGCAACTTTAGTTGCAAGTCTTTCGCCTAAAGAATATGAAGCCATTGATGCACAAACGAATGCAATTCCTTTAATAATAGCGGCAGCTTTTCCTCCGTTATTGTTTTTGAGAAGGGTTTGTGCAATAGAACCTATGCCTTTGGCGTCTTTAAGCCCTTCTGCGAGTTTAGTTATATTTTGCTCATTAATAACCTTACTCATATTCATTTTCATCAATCCTTCACCGAGGAACATACCCGAAATTGCTCCAAGCTGAGTTATGCCTGTATGAACCTTATCATCAGATGTCAAAGTTTTATAAACACCGGATGCACAAATCAGGGGGTTTACATTATGTGTAGCCCAATTAACTCCTTTGCCTGCGTAGTCAAGAACTTTACTTTCTTTTGCGTATTTCCCGAAGATATTAAATGCTTCAGAAGCATTTTTAGCAGTTGAATCATGATATTTTGCAACAGCTTCTGCGATTTTTGCACCTTGAGCAAATACGACGGTACCCCTCGCTTTTTCTCCGTTTTCAACTTTCCTAACGTTGTTATAGAGAAAAACCGTACTCGGAACACATACTTCTAATACTTCTACGGTTGGAATACCCATAAATAACCTTCACAATACACTACCATACATTTATATAAAGTTTTTTTATTCAATAAAATTGCGTGGATGTAAAAATATCTTAAAATTAGTTAACAAAATAAATAAAATTTCTGCTTGCACAAAAATATGTTTATGCTACCATAATAAGGTAAGGCACGTTAGGTGTTTGTAAATAGGACAAGCCCTGGTAGCTCAGCTGGATAGAGCAACCGCCTTCTAAGCGGTAGGTCAAGCGTTCGAATCGCTTCCAGGGTATTTCTTTTCAAAAAGAGCCATGTTAATGGCTCTTTTTCAATGTTTACAATAGTTTTCAGAGTTCGATTAAAGAAATTTTATATTAATTTTTGAATACATGTAAAAACTGTTAAAGTTCACTTATACTGTGGACTTGAATGAGTTCTACTAGCAGACATCAAATCTTCATTAAAGAACATATTATTAAGCAAAAATTTGATATTTTCTTCCACATCTGGCTTCTTTAGCCTTTCTTTTTGTTCGTTAGTAATTTGCAATTCATCATCAAAAGAATCATTTCTGATTGCTTCAACCAAATCATGCATATCTTCATCTATTTTAGACAAATCATCTGTATCTAATAGAGAACAAATACAAGCTGAAAGAAACAGACATCAGCAAAAAATAAACAATTTAAAAGCGGAAATAACAAGAGAAAATGAACATTCTCGAAGAACAATAGAGTATTTACAAAATCAAAAACAACAAATTACAAAACAAATTACTAATGAAAATATTTTCACTGCCTTAAAAAATAAATTGATTTCATTTTTATAAATTCTAATTAAAATCTAAAATATATAAACGGATTATACGTACTACTTGCAATTGTTATTGTTGATAAAAAGAATAAAATTAACAACCACAAATTTATAAAAAATTTCATTATCTTATTTTCAACATACACAATATTCTTAAATAAAGGTACACTGCACAATATAGCTATAATAAATGTAATAACTTCTATTCTATCTACATAATATCCAAATTCATATAAAAACTCGCTTGTATGCAAATGCAACAGACCAAACATATTCATTAAATAATCCCAAGCATATTTCATATTATCGGCTCTAAAAATTACCCAGCCTATAACAAAAGCCAATATACAATATAAATGCCTTAATCCATTCATATACCAAGTATGAGGTTTTGAGTCAAATTCTTTAATATTAAATATTTTCTCTAATATGATAAAGAAACCGTGCCATATACCCCAAATAATGAATGTCCACTCTGCACCATGCCAAATACCTGTAAGTAAAAATACTATACCAAGATTTCTTAAAGTTTTAAGTTTCCCTTCTCTATTCCCACCTAATGAAATATAAACATATTGCTTAAACCAAGTAGAAAGAGATATATGCCACCTTCTCCAAAATTCGGTTATTGATTTTGAGATATATGGATAATTAAAGTTTTCCATAAATTTAAAGCCAAAGATTAAGCCCAAACCTATTGCCATATCAGAATACCCTGAAAAATCAAAATATAACTGAAACGTATACGCAAATGAACCTAACCAAGCAACAACATGAGAAAAATTATGAGGATTTTGTATAAAAATCTTATCTACTATGGCTCCCATTGTGTTTGCTATTAAAACTTTTTTTGACAAACCTATGATAAATCTTTTGACCCCCAAGTTTACTTTATCAAAGTTTACTTCTCGAGATTCTATTTGCTCTTCTACATCATGATATTTAACAATAGGACCCGCTATAAGTTGTGGAAATAAACAAATAAATAGAGCTAATTTATAAATATCTTTTTGAACCTTAACTTCACCCCTATACACGTCGATAACATACGATAAAGCTTGAAATGTATAAAAAGAGATACCTATTGGCATAATAATATCTAATGTGTGAATGTGTGAATGGAATAAATTATTGCAGTTTGTTATCAAGAAATTAAAGTATTTGAAATAAATTAGAAATCCTAAATTTGCGATTATTGTGAATATTAAAACAGATTTTTTGTGTTTATTATATTTATCAATTCCAATTGCCCCAAAATAATTGATAATTATTGTTAAAAGCATTATTGCTAAATACTTTGGTTCACCCCAAGCATAGAAAATAATACTTGCCACAAGAAGTATCGGATTGTGTAGCTCTTTTTTTGTCACTAAATATAATAAAAGAACTACTGGTAAAAATACATATATAAATGTCATTGATGAAAAAAGCATTTAATTACTCCATAAATCATTATAATATCTCTGTAAATCTTTGGATTGTACCACTAGAACTAAAATATCGGGTTTTTCTTTTAAAATATCGTTCTGCCATCTTGAAAACTTCATGCTCGTATCCTTTTCTCCAAGATTATTTACTTTTCTTTTAAACGTATATCTAAAAGAATATTTTATAAATCTATAAAAATTTTCACTATAAGAAGTCCCTATTATAAATATCTTTTGAGGATTTTTTGCTTGTGGAAAATACGTATCTTTTATCATTAAATTGTAGTCATAATTCTGTACTACTATACTCTTTTCATCCTTAAATTTATAACAAAGGTATGGTTGATTATTTTTTAATCCTAAGGTTCTGTAATAGTACCCTGAATCATTCGGTATATATTGATAACTATCTTCCCAATCAGTTATGAGCGGTAAAGTTTTTCTACTTATTATAAAATCCTTTTCTTCTAAAAGTTTTATAGACGGATAGTCTTTTTGAATAAATTTTAAAAATTCATTTGCTGCGATATAACCACCAAATTCTCCCCAATGCGGATCACTCTTAGGATAAGTATAATCATTTTTTGATGCATGCTTCAGTTCGCTAATAGGAAACATTGCAATATCAGATATTGATTCATTTAGTTGATTAGTAAAGATTTGTCCGTTATTTGTTTTCAATTTAAAAGGATATGTTTCTTCAGCATACACTTCTTCTTTTACAGGTGCAGTAACAATGTATAAATGAATATGATTTTTATTACAAAAAACATACAATTTTTGAATATTTTCAAGAATTTTTGGCATTTCTGGAGTAATATCATTTGGATTAATCCAGTCAGGATTAAATGCCCACATTGTTTTTTTATTATAGTAAATTTCGTTAAATTTATAAATTTTATATGCTAATTTTAATCCTATTAATCTGTATAATTGGATAATACTATCCCTTAAAATAAACCTATCATTAAACCATTCATTAAAATTTTTCCCGAATTCAAAATTTATCTCATTATTTTCTTTGATTAATGGCTGCCATTTTGCAAGAGTTCTGTTTTCTTGCTTTGATATTTCAGCTTGATTTATATGTGTTATTGGGATAAATAAAAATACAAAAAATATCGTCAAAAATATTATTTCTATTCTTGATTTACATTCTACAGATTTATAATCTGCAACATAATCCGTTAATTTATATGCGAGCAAATAAGTTAAAATTAAAATTATTACAAAAATTTTGAAATCAAATTTTATACTTGTTCTGACCTTTAAGGTTTCAGGATACGTCAAAGTAATACTATCAAAATCAGGCTTTAATATAAGTTTGTCATCTTTAACAGATACAGTAGCTCCATTAATTTCAAATTTATCCAAATTTTTTATTTCATATTTTCCGACTTTAATATTGCTTAAATATATATCATTTTTGGTCTGTATATTGCTTATTATAAATTTAGCTCTTTTCGGAAATTTTGACCTTTTAACATAAAAATTTACATGGTAACTTTCATCAAGATTTATTTCAACTTTTCCACTTTTTATCTTATTAAATTTATCATCATCTTTTTGGTTTAATAAGGCTTCAATATTGCTTGTTCCACTCCCTTTAATATCCATGCTGACAGGCATTGGCTTAAATATTAGCCAATATTTGTTTGTAGCAATTATTATGATTATTGATATAATTATTGATATAATTGTTCTTTTTTTCAAGAATAATCTCTCTACTTATAAACTAGTTGTTTGTAAAACCTATAACAATATATCTAATTTGTTAAATGATTTTTCAAAGACTTACTAAACATACAGTATCACAAGCAGAAATGGCGTACAAGATGTATCAAAAAATGTTAAGCAATTTAATTTTTGTTAATTTGTTAAATATGCGGTTACTCTGTCTAACCTATGCCCCCAACGTGATAAAAACAGTGGTTCATCATTATTTCGTCCTTTTATAAATTCTTCAAGCATTGGCTTTAATTTAGCATTTATTGGAAATTTCTTAAACTTGCCTGTTTTCTTTTCTGTTATTTGTATATGTGTTTTGTTTCAAACATCATCCACATTCAGATTTAAAATGTCGGATATTCACAAACCGCAATTTGTACCTATTACAAATAACAATAATTCTCTCTGCCCCTGTTTTGAAAGTATTTTTTCTACTTTTTGTATGTCTTTTTTGTTTCTAATCGGTTCTACACAACTCATCTTCTTTCCTCCTTTTATTGTGTTTGTGTTTTTATTGATTTTCTCCTTTTTTATTACTATTACTTTGCCACTCTAACAAAATTTCAAAATAATTTTTCAGACAATCTTCAATCTCAGCTGAAACTTTATCTGTGATTTCTTCTTCTGTGTATGCCTTAAAAATTTCTTTTGTTTCCATTTTTGTTTTCCAAATTTTTAACTTTATAACTGAAGCGACATGTATTTATACTGGAAGTCTGAGCAAAATGTTAAAATTTCAGAGCAATTGTTACAAAATTGTCACATTTGGAACCTTAAAGCTAATAAAATCAGTAGTTTTTATTTTTTTAGTTATTCCCCAAAATTTCGGTAATAAAAATTTTTAAGTTCTCCTACTATCCTCGTTGGCGTAAATAAGACAGGATAACTTTTGTTATCTTGTCTTATTTTTTAGTTATAGTAAAGAAATTAATTCTTTGTGGTAGTATTACATTGTAGTTATTGGGGTATATTATGAAAAAAATATTAATTACAATTATTATTATGTCTTTGCAAGTTGTTTGTGTTGCAAATGCAAAAGTTATTTCTAATGAAAAAATTGATCAGGCAAAAGTTGAAACAGCAAGCAAAATTATTATCGGATTACAGAATGATATGCAGTCATTTACAAAAAACGGTTCAGGACCTTTTGTCGCTGCAATATATGATAGTGAGGGAAATCTCATTGTAAAAGTTGCAAATACAGTTGTAAATGAACAATGCTCAAATAATCATGCAGAGATGAATGCCATAAAAGCTGCCGAGAAAAATTTGGGACATACGACTTGTCACCTTATAATTTAAAACTTTATGTAACGGCAGAACCTTGTATAATGTGTATCGGCGGTATTATGTGGTCGGGGATAAAAGAAGTTTATTACGGCGTACCATCTAAAAAAGTCGAAAAATTTACAGGTTTTGACGAGGGTTTTAAACCTCATTGGTTCAGAGAATTTAAAAAAAGAGGGATTGTTGTATATGGGAATATTGAGCCGGAACTCGGTGAACAACAGTTACACAAATACATAAATGACGGAAAGAAAGTTTATAAACCGTCAAGGTAGTTATATTATATTTCTCATTAACCAAGTTCGAAATTCGAAAATGCCGGAGTAGATAAAACAGAATAACTTTAGTTATTCCGTTTTATTTATTACTGTTTGATATCTGAACGCAAAATGCGTAAACATTTGTTTTTAAATAATATTTTTCTTCAGCTTTTCTGCAGTTTTTATATCCTCTGCAGGTTCTCTCCCTACAGTTGTCAGATAGTTCCCCACTAATATCCCTTCAACGCAAGTTTTTAATGCTAATTCCTGATTTTCCTGTGACAATCTCATTCTGCCGCCGCAAAAACGAATTACGGAATTTGGATTTGCAATCTTAAATATTGCCATTGTTCTCATTACGTTTTCTTCATCAATTTTATCAAGATAATTTTCAAACGGGGTCTGAGGAATTGGCATCAAGATATTAATCGGAATAGAATCAGGCTCAATTTCGGCTAACTCCATTGCCATTTCGACTCTCTGCTCTACACTTTCTCCCATACCTAAGATTACACCGCAGCAAAGTCCCATTCCGTATTTTTTTACAAGTTTACATGTGTTAAATCTTTCTTCCCATGTATGTGTTGTGCAAACTTCAGGGTAATAAGATCGGCAAGTGTTAATATTGTGATGAAATCTGTTCAATCCTGTTTCTGCAAGCTGTTTTGCCTGCTCTTCATTTAATATTCCGATTGAGGCACATGAGGTTAAGCCGTCAATTTTGTTTATTTCTTTTATCATGTCCAATTCAAGTTGGAAATCTCTGCCTTCATCAGGTGTTTTCCCGCTTGTTACTATTGCAAATCTTGAAACTTTATTTGACTTTGCTTCATTTGCAACCTTTTTAACTTCCTCTACATCTACAAGCGGATAGGATTCTATGTCTGTGCGGTAGTGTGAACTTTGTGCACAATATTTGCAATTTTGTGAACATTTCCCGTTTCGTGCATTAATCAGTGAACAAAATTCTATGTTATTTGTCATGTATCTTGAGGATTTTTCCAAAAGCTCATTAAGAGGTAAATTGTATAATTTTAACAGTTCTTCTTTTGTATATTTTATTTCTATTGTGCTATTCATATTTGTGTCCTTTAAATACCCTTAACCTTTATGATTATAGTTTTAACACAAGTTCGTGTCAAATATTGATAAGCTTGTACCCAGAATTTGCTATGGTTTATAGTTATTAATTACGTTATTATTATAAAAATATATTATTATTTACGCTTATTTTTTTATTTAGAACGCCATATCATATAAAAGATAAGAGTTTGTAGAGAGTTTTAAACGTGGTTGAAAGAGTACTCCCAAAGTTAGCGATAATTATTCCTTGTTATAATGAGGAATTATGTATAAAGAATACTGTCAATCAGCTACTTGTTGTATTGGATGATTTAGTGTCAAAAAATAAGATAACTAATGAGAGTTATATATATCTGGTAGATGACGGTTCTTCTGATTCTACATGGAGTATTATTGAAGAGTTGCACAATGCAAATAATGGCAGAGTAAAGGGCACAAAGTTTATAAGAAATTTTGGAAATCAAAAGGCTATTATGGCCGGTCTGGAATCTGTCAGAGAGATTGGCTGTGATTGCGTTGTGTCTATTGATGCTGATTTGCAGCAGGATGAATGGGCTATTGAAAGATTTATTGATGAATATATGAAAGGATCTGATATTGTTCTTGGGATAAGGAACGATAGAAAAACTGATTCTTTCTTTAAAAAGACTACTGCTGTAATGTTTTACAAGACAATGAATCTTCTTGGGGCAAATATTCCGATGAATCATTCAGATTATAGATTAGTCAGCAAGAGAACTCTTGATATTTTGGAGTTATATCCGGAAAAATTATTCTTTTTAAGGGGGTTTTTCCATGAAATCGGATTGCCTACTGCCTATGTAAAATTTGATGTAAAACAGAGATTTGCAGGAACGTCAAAATTCAATTTTTCATCTCTTATGGCATTAGCACTTAACGGTATCACTTCATACAGCATAATTCCGTTGAGATTTGTAGCTGTATTAGGATTTTTTATGGCTTTATTTGGTTTTATAGTCGGGTTAGAAACTGTTTATGAAAAATTGGTTTTCCATAATTCTCCTAACGGGTGGGCGACAACAATTATCCTAATGTGTGCATTTGGTGGTATTCAGCTGTTTTGTCTTGGTATAATTGGGGAATATGTTGGACAATTGTACCGTGAAGTGAAGTCAAGACCACGATATATCAAAGATGTTGAATTACGTTAATTCTTAAGCTTTCTCGCTGTGTTTGAATGCAAAAAATTTAAACAGTATATATGTTACGGCTGATACTATTGCAAGTGATATAAATTGTGCTATATATACATTTTTTGTTATATATCGTACAAATACTTCAAGTATAATAACGTTCAAAACGTAACTTACAACCCATGTTGAACAGCATTTCAGATATTCTTTTACATAGTTGCCTTTTGTCATGAATACAAAAAATTTCTGATTAGTATAGGATATAACGGATGATAAACCCCACTGTAACGCTACGCATATCTGATAATTATTTTGTCCAAGAAGCAATACAGCAGCGATATATATTATGTATGATATAGCTGCATTAATTGCACCAATTATAACAAATCTGACTATAGAAGGTAGTTTTAACCAATATTCCATAATTATAATTCTACCATAAACATTTTATCTATTTAATTATTCCGTCAAAAAATTTATAAATCAGACTAATTGAACTATCATCAAGTTTGTCAATATTATTTATAATATCTTGTTTCATTTCGTTTGTTGAGCGATGGTGTTTGAATTCGAATAGTGTTTTTAATTCAACATTCAAATTATCGGCAATCTTTTCCAAAGTAGGTAAAGAAGGAAAATGTCTGCCGCTTTCAATGCCGCTCAAAGAAGTGGTTTCTATTCCTATCATTTCGGATAATTTTTCCTGAGTTAATCCCGATAACTTCCGTAATTCTTTGATTCTTTTTCCTAATAATTTCTTGTTATCCATATACCACCATTATATAATAATAAATTAATTTTTTACATTTTATAAGCGTATTTAATGTCAAATTATTTTAGCAAATCAGTAATTAATGTATATATATATTTAATACAGATATAGTTTTATTTAAAATTATGTACTTTATGTATAGTTTTTTGTTATTTTAAAATTTTATTTTTATATTATAATTAAACAGAGGTTTTTATGAATAGCAAATTAGTTATAAATGCAGATGATTTTGGTTTATCGGAATATTTTAACAGGGCAGTATATGCAGGGTTTCACAGCGGATTATTATCTGCCGCAAGTTTGTGTGCAAACGGGGAAGCTTTTGATAGTGCAGTAAATGATGTTATCCCAAATTGTGAGGGATTATCTGTCGGGGTTCATCTAAATGTTATGGAGGGTAAGTCGCTTACAAACGTTCCTTTGTTGACTCAAGATGATGGTACTTTTCAGAACGGATATATATCATTAATTTTAAAATCTTATAATAAAGAATTTATGGCTCAGTTGGAACAGGAATTTAGGGCACAGATTGAGAAAATTCAGGCGGTAGTGAAGGTTGATCATATTGATTCTCATGTGCATACTCATGCTATTCCAAATATATTCAGACTTGTTGCAAAACTTGCTGATGAGTACAAAATCCCATACATACGAACCCAATACGAAAAGATGTATTTTGTGCCGTCACTAATGAAGCATTTGAATTTTAAATATCCCCCAAATATTTTAAAAATAATACTTTTAAATACATTTACAATTATAAACAGAGGTGTTGTCAAACAATATAATTTGAAGACCAATGATTATCTTATTGGCGTCGGTTATACGGGCATGATGGATGATAAAACTCTGGAATACGGATTAAAGGCAATCAAAAAAGATTGCATAATTGAGACGCTTATTCATCCTTGTAAATTTGATGCTCCTGTAGATGACAGTCATTGGACAGAATATATGATTACCCAAAATAACGATTTGAAAAACAAAATTCAGAATATGGGAATTCAAATATCAAATATTACTTCATTGGTGGAATAATTATATAATAGAATGAGTATTCTTTTGTTCTGCCGAATTTACTTTTAACAGTGAATTTATATTCTTGAGGTTCATCCGGAGTATATGTATCCGGCAATAGTACAACCATTTCTTTAACTCTGTTTATGGTGTTTTCCGGAGTATTATCCATTATAAGCATTCCGGATTTAAGGATATCATTGTGGTCAGCCCAAGGGTTTTTATACCCAAAAGTTTCTAAAACTGCTGTCGGATGTTGTTTGTTGTAAAGTCTGAATTGGAATATATAGTCAATTCCGCCGCCAACATATTTAAGTTGTGAATTATTTGTTTTTTCGCTCCAAATTTTATCAAAATCCGTCATAATTTGTTTATGCGGGTACGAAATGGGGTATTTTACCTGAGTAAATGCAAATATTGATAATGCAGTCAGCCAAAGTCCCATAAGTATGTATATCCATTTCATAAAGAATTTAAATGAGCGTTCATTAAATTTTATCGGGAAGAAATAGAACAACGCAATCCCGACAAAACTTACCATAATAGAACCCCAGATTCCCGGAACTCTGTTGCCCGTAATCGCACCCATAAGACCTTGTGCCAGAGCAGGAATACAAGTAATACAAAATAAAAATACTTTGTCTGAAAAATTATTTTTATCTTTATTTATGCTTATATTTTTAGCGTGCAGGGCAAGTATTAAATATAAAGCAATACACCCTGCGACGGATAAAATTTGGTCAAGGATAAATTTTACAGGAAATGTAATTCTTGCAAATGCCAGTAAAAATTTTGGAGTATTATGAGTTCCTATTTCAGTTCTTCCCGTCATGTATGTAAAAGAGAAGAAATTCGTCTTAAAAAGCCACATAATGTGTGGGAGAATTACAATTAAGCCGGACAGAACAGCTATATATATGCCTTTTTGTTTAAATTGTTTTCTGTCGCAGATTAACAAATATAAGAATAAAGCTATAAATAGGAAAGGAACTTGATATTTTGCCAATACCCCAAGTCCGGAGGTGATGCCAAAAATTATCCAATCCCTCAGCTTATTTTCTTTTATTGATTTATAGAAATAATATGCTATCGCTGGCCATATTGCCATAGAAAGGTAGTTGCAGTTAAAATTGTCTATAAACACAATATATGTATAGTAATAGCAGCATGTTAAAATCATTGATGAACACAGTGCTTTTTCTTTGCTCATAAAGAATTTTGCAAGTTTGTATATAAATACAAGTCCAGTAAATATACAAATTTGTCCTAATATATAGGCTGCAAAATCGTGTTGTCCGCACAAGTTATAAAACCCTGCCATTAACCAGCCTGATAACGGCGGATGCTTATTTGTTCCAAAGCTGATTAGTTCACCCCAAGTCACGGCTTCCATAGCATCAATGCTGAGAGATGTTCTTAGAAGTTGAACGCACGTCCATAGTACCGAGTTTATTATCAAAAATAAATAAAAATATTTTTCTTCTTTTGTAATTTTTTTCATAATTTAATTCTAACACAAAAAACGACAGACTTAAAGCCTGTCGTTTTTTGTGTATCGATATAAATATAATTTTATCTTATTCTTACCGTAAATTCCAAATCATCAGTTCCAAGTTTTGCATTTTGGATATACTTAGCCTGATTTCCCGGTTGGATTGTTTTACCGGAAGCAGGGATTACTTCTATTTGATATTCTCCGGCATGTAATCCGCAAGCTTCAACTAATTTTCTTGATGTTGGAGTAGATGGAGTACTCATATCAATCTGATTTGTGCTATCGCATTGATATGTAAAATAGTCGCTTACGCTTGCACCTGAAGGTAATTGTGCAACACGGGTATAGTCTCCAAAGCTGCAAATTCCGTCAGAATTACATTCTCTTTCAAATTCATATAAGTCTTGAGAAGATGATGTAGCCTGTACAAATCTGCAATTTCTTTTTATTTTGTAAGTAGCACTTGAGCTAACCGGGAACGGACTACTTACTTCAAGTCTGATACAGTGTGTTTCTATAGGAGAAAATATCAGATTAACTTCTCTGTTACTGTTTATGATACGAACTTTTTTACGATCATTTGACCAGTTAGAGTGGTAACCCGCTTTAGGCACTGCTTGTATAAGATATACTTTACCTTTTGCCAGATTTTTAAAAGCATCTGCATTAGAACTTGCGGCTGCAGTGCAAGTTCTGCCGTCTTCTTTTAATGTACAGATTTTCCAACTGCCGCCAACGCTGCCTGTGCCTTCGCCCATAGTTCTTCCGTCAGGATGTTTTGTTGAATTTACTACGGTTATTTTATAAGTTACGCCTGTTGTACTGAAAGGATGCTCATCGTATGTGATTTTTCCGTTTGCTTTAACATAGTATTTAAATTGATCACGTTTTCTGGAATTTGCAGAGCTACATGTGGTATCCCAGCCGCAATTTGGTCCGTCGGCACCGTTTACGTCAACTCTTAGTTCAGCATATCCGTCGCTGAAATCTGATACAGGTAAATACCAGTCAGAACCATCATTTGCTGTGAATGTCTTTACATTCGCTCTACAGTCAACCGATGTCATTTTTACAAATTTTTCTGCAAAAATCTGGCAGAATTTTGTGTTGCCGAGATAATCCCTTGCACTTTTTGTATCTCTGTCTACGACGGTAACTTTTTCCAGATTTTGAAATCCCTGATCGCCATAATCAGATTTTTTCGGATATAAAACATCATCCTCATACATTTGTTCTGTAATTTGTTCGACGACATAGTTTGCTTTTTTTGCCAATTCTTCTTCTTTTGTCGGTACTCTGTTTATTACTGTCGGTAACGTAATTGCCGCAATAATACCGATTATCACGATTACAATAAGTACTTCAGCTAATGTGAATCCTTTTTTGTTTCGGTTTAAATACATATCTTAACTCCTCGGGTTGCTCAAGTTTATATTTATTATAACCTATTTTATAAATATTTTCAATTGTCTTTTTAAAAATATACTTTATTTTGACTAAATGTTTATTTTACACTTGAAATTACTGGGAAAATATGGTATTATATATAGTATATAATAATGCTGTATTTTCATTATTAAGAGTATGACAGAGATAAATGTTTACCGAACAGGTATATCATTTTGACTGTATCAGGTAAAAGAGGTCTGACGGATGTTTGGATGTTTGGATAGAAAAGATTTAAAGAAATATAATGCCTATACGATGGCAGAAATGTTGCTTGTAATGGCGATTATAGCCGTGGTTATGTTGTCTTTGCCAAAGGCAACCAAAAAAATGTTTAGAATGGAATCAGTGAGATCTAACCACGCAAGATATGAGTGTTATTGGGAAAATAATGTTTTAAAACAGTACACCGTAACAGAAACATTGGGTGGTGGGGCTGTCAAAGACGGACCGGTTGTTGCCAGTACACGCAGCGGATACGATGACGTTTGCGTTTTTAATCCGCCGGATAATACTCCATACATAATCTTGCATGCTGTCGGCGGCGGTGGCGGCGGTGTGGAAGTATATGATACTTTGCAGGGCAAAGAGACTAATACTGCGTTAGCATATTTCAATAAGGAAGAAACCGACTTGTGGCCTGATTGGTTCAGTTCTTCAGGTGTTCAGAACTTTGCTTTTACCACATCAAACTCTGCTGCTGATAACTATCACAAAAAAGTAAAGGATATTAAGTATTATGAAGCTGATTCTATATATAACAGTCAGTCTGTAAGATATCGTCCGAGCGGCTCTGCAGGGACTTTAAAATCTCTGTTTTTCCCAAATTTGCCTGCTGGTGCGAGATTGATTATGATGCCGGGTAAGGGTGGTGCTGTTGGTTCGGCACGTTCTCAAACAGTTTCTCTAAGCGGCGGAGCAGGTGCCCGTACAGTGGTTCGACTGTTGTATAGCGGTGCTGATTTGGCAAGTTGTAAGTCTAAAACTAAAACTACCGATAATGACTGTAATAACGGCTGCTGTGATTTAATCGTGGCAGAAGGCGGCAAAGGCGGTGATACTCTGACACATGACGGTGCAAGAATTGATTCTAAGCAGTCTGTTATGTTGACGGGTGGACAGCCTAGAGATTATGATATTTCAAATTACAGTTCAGTTATGGAAAAACAGTCGGGATTTAGCATGGTTCTTGCAAATGACAGTGATGTTGAAGATTTGCAAACTCATGTTGACTCGCGTGCAGGAAATGGCGGTAATGGCGGTAATCAATATGTAACCGATACAGCCGGCGATATAATTTATGAATTGAATGATTACGATGGTATAATCGGTGGTGGTATGGTTTATGGTACCAAGTGGAAGACATTGTCTCAAGAAGTAAGTCCAAATATCTATGCTAACAGCCATTGTACTCATGGTAGTGTTAGCGGAACTGTTTGGGCAAAAAGAAGAGGTTATTGTATCCCTGCATTTAGTGTTTGTTTCATCGGTAATATCAAATTGACACCGGGTACGATACCGGGCATGGCTTGTAATGATGCTACAAAATGTGCTTCATTCGAACTGGACTTTTCCGGTTCAACACCTAATGTTATTCCAAAATCAGGTGCAACAGGAAATTACAGATACTGTCAATATGATACTACAAATCAGGGTATATCTTGTGAAGAAAAAGTTACCTCAGGAACAACTCATCATTGTACAGCAACTGCTGTAGGTTCTCAGGGGCATAAATGTGCAAGTGGTGCTACTCCTGAAAATAATAAAGTATGTAAAGCCAGAGCAGGCGGAGATGGAGCGGTTGTAATATTATGGTAAAAATAAGTTCAAAAAAAGGTTTTTCATTATTTGAAGCTGCACTGGTTATGCTCATTGCAGCGGTTTTCATTGTCGTAATGGCAAGTGTATTCCCGCATAAACCAAAACCAAAAGCACAAGCAGAGGCTCACGGTAGATTTGAATGCTATTATGTCGGTAATTCTTTAAAATATCGTACCGTAGTTCAAGGTAATGTCGGTAGTGAGCAGACTTCTAATGCTTCAGATGCTCTTGGTAAGTATTGTGAGTTCGTTCCGAGTCGTTTTGCTCGTTATCTTATAATTGATGCTGTTGGCGGCGGTTCAGGTGGAGCAGGTTCAGGCAGTGTACAATCTATGGGCGGTTCTGCCGGAGTATTCTCAAGTTCATTCTTCGCTACTCCAATGACAAGTTATCGTTTATATCCCGGAAAGGGTGGTGCTGTTGACCATAACACAGATGCCTCTGCCGGCGGAACAACTTATGTTGTCGGGTATAAAGATGCTTCTAACAGAGAAACATTGATGGAAGTACTGGGTGGTTCATTCCTTGGTAGTCTTGCTACATCAAATGTTGATGATATTGACAGCTGTCGTATTACAAAGACTACTTCCCTGGAATATTATAACTGCGGTTCTTACCCTAAATGTGAATTAATAAACGATAAAATAGAAATCAGTTATTGCCGAAGACAAGATGTGTACAGGACTGTTCCTTATGATTTCCATATAAGACCCGGTGATTCTGAGGACAAAAAGTTGGATACAATCGGTGATAACAAATGTACTACAAGAACATCAGAATTGAACAAATGGGTATATCGTGATATTTCTGTATGGAGGGATTGGAAAAAATCTCCGGTATTTAATTACGGTAATCCAAATCCGTGTCCTACCGATGCAAACTTGAACGATATGGATAAGCCGTCATTGTTCACCATGGAATTGTTGATGAAAGTGCCTGATACAATTACTAATGCCGGTGAAGATTCTGATATGTACACATTTGTAAAAGCTATGCACTATGGCGGTAATATTGTAACTGTAAAACCGGGTAACGGCGGTGCATTAAATAGTGCAGGTAGTGCCGGTGCCGTTGTTGTAATGTGGTAATTAATGAAAGGGTAATATATATGTACGTCAAACGAAAACTTAAAGCATTTTCAATGGTCGAGTTAATGATGTTACTGTTAGTTTCATCGTTAATCATAGCGGCTACTGTTCCTTTGGTTACCAAAAGACATTTAAGAATGCCGTCATCTGTTTCGCATGGGGCATATATGTGTTATTACAAAGACGGAGTATTGAGAGAAACTCGATATAGCGGCAAAACTAACATGCGTAAGGTATTTGATCGTGCCGCAATGGGTAATTGCGTTTTTGATCCTCCGACAAAAGCTACTTATTTCCAGATATCCGCTATCGGCGGTGGTGGCGGCGGCGGTGATGCCGGATACAACGGCGGTAATCCTACCGAGAAACAAGATACTCACACCTCACTTCTGCCTCTTGGCATAACAGTGGATCAAGCTGACAAATACGGATTGAGAGACAAAAATCCTGCAGCGGCTGATCCGTATGCAGATGCAAAAGCTGCCGTAGGTACAATTTGGGCTTTTGCAAAAAGTTTAGGCTCAGGTGCAGGCGGTTCTGTCGGATATATGGTAAACGATGGAGATTACGATTCCGATAATTGTTTAAGTTATGAAACATATTGTAGTAAGTCTGCTGTTGACTATAGTGGTGCAAAAAAATATCATTGCAGAAGAAAAATTGAGACAAAAACAGAAGAAGGTACAAGTTCTAATATAATAAAAGATTTCTTTGCAAAATTAAAAATTGTGAATAAGATTGCAGCTCGTGTTAAAGGTGTAATTACTGGTGCTGCAACAACTACAACTTATGAAGATTGCGGTTCTTGGATGGAATACTATCAAAACCATCATAAGAAGTGGCAGGAAAAGGTAGGAAGCCATCAGGAACCATATACTTGCTGTCCGGGCGGTACTGAAACTTATGAAAAAACACCTGCAGGCTGTGAAATGGTTCATGTTTCAAAAACTTGCTACAAAACGGTAAGTCTCGGTGGTGGCGGCGGTGAGTCAGGTGCTGCTCAGGGTTCAAGTTCGGCAAATATTTCAGTTCCTTATGATTGTAGTTACGATGAGAAACAGTGCCATGAGGCTGTGTATGGAACTCGTTGTCGTGGTGGTGAGAAGACCTGTTACAAAACTGTAGATGACTATGAAACAAGAACCAGCTCATGGACTACTAATGAATCTGAAACCAAACCATCATGTTATGGGGAGGCTAATGTAGAATGCTATGAAGTTGGAATTTCAGACTCTGAAGCACCGTGCCTTGAATATTCGCAAAGATGTGCAGAATATGAACAGTATAGAGACAGATTTACCCACACTGTTGCATCAGGTGCAGCAGGTGGTTCTGGTGCGTTATGTTCTACCAATGGTGTAACTCATAAGTTATTAAATATTACATTTAATACAGACGCTATTGCTTCCGGAACTATATCCGCAGGTGAGTCATTTGACCTTACCGGTGGAGGGTTGCCTTATCAAATTGCTGCTAAGGGGTCAAACGGTTTTGCCGTTTGCCAGAGCGGTTCATTGAATGGCAATAGTGGTTGTGGCAGTTTAGAAAATGCATCTTATTCTCAAGCTACAATTTCGGATAACGGAACTAATCATATTACAAGAGCATACAGCTCTTGGCGAGGTGGTGGCGGAGCCAGCCGTATTTTAACAGGTCCTTATGATACTCCTCCAAAAGGTGAGATGTATTGGAATGCTGAAGGCCCTACTCCAACCCCTGCTGCAGATGGAGCATGTGCTTCCTCTTATGAGTCAGGCGGGCTTGGCGATTGTGGTTCCAGTGATATGACAGGATACTGTTTGAGACGTAAGAAACCGGGCGGCGGTACGGAAGATGTACCGAATGGAGATTATGCATACAAGAGATTGTTTGATGTTAATTTCTTAACAAAGGGTAATCCGGGGTATGCAGGACAGTTCCACACAGTAATCGTACGTTCATTGGATAGTGTTGACAGAACTATTCACATTGGTCGTGGCGGTTCTCCTGCAACATTGAACTTAGGCGGTAACGGTGCTGACGGTTCTGCTACATACATGGGTGCCAGCATAGATGATGCTATTATCAAGGCTGATGGCGGAAAAGGCGGTGAAGGATACCAGTATGCTGTGTTCCCTACTCAGTTACCTAGATTTGATGCTGATATATGGAAAGCTGAAAAATTGTGTTATAAAAAGATAAACGGCAAGACTTTAACCGCAGCTGAAACTTCTCAAATGAATTCATCTATGGCTGCAGCAGGTATGAGTTCTTGCCCTACTGAGTTAAAAGATTACAAGTTTATAGAAGATACAGGTGCAGAAAGAGGAAGTAAGCCAAAAACAATTTCATTTGGCGGAATGTTCAATTTCTTGCAAATGTCTTTCAATGCCGATAAGGTTTTGGAAAGCTTGTTGATGCAGGCAGGTAAAGGTGGTACCGGCGGCGGTGTTACACATAACTGTTGGGCAGGTCAGGACAGAATTTGGTTGAATGAAACTTTCTTGAACGGACCAAGTGTAACAAGGGCGTTCATTAATGGTCAGACATATCAGGGCAAGACTTGTTTCACTGATTATGAAAACCACGTTGCAGGTCCCGGACACGACGGTGCTTTAATTATCAGATGGTAATACAGCATAAATTATATATTGAAACTCCTGTTAAAAAACAGGAGTTTTTTATGCATAAAGATTAATTTGTGGTAGAATATAAGCAAATGGAGAAGTGTCCGAGCGGTTTAAGGTGACGACCTCGAAAGTCGTTGTGGGGGAAACTCCACCAAGGGTTCGAATCCCTTCTTCTCCGAGTTTTTCATGGATTTTGTAATAATATAAAGTAAGGGATGAGAACCACAAGGCGGAGCCTTGTCAGGTTCGAGCGTGAGGCGG
>CACYTP010000023.1:0-6754 GCA_902777385.1 uncultured bacterium | reverse complement strand
GGCAGAGAGTGGAGGTTTGTTTGTGAATAAACAAAGTTTATGAACAAACATCCGAAATCTCGTTTAATGCCGCCGAACAAGACAATCCCTTCTTCTCCGTTTTTTTGTTTTTGAAATAATTAAAATAAGGGATGAGAACCACAAGGCGGAGCCTTGTCAGGTTCGAGCGTGAGTCTTTTTTAAGTTTTGTAAATGTTCGGCAAAAAAATATTTTTACTTGTTTTATTTCTCATAAATCAGAAAGGTTTATATGGATAATAGAATTAGTAATATTTCTTTTGGTGCAAATTTTGTACCTCATGTGACACTCAATAAAGCTCGTTGGCATAGTATCGGGAAGGAATTTGAACAAATTACAGAAAATTTTCCCGGTCATTTTCATCTTGTTCAGTCAGCTTTGCCTAGTAATAAAAGGGTTTATTTTCTTTCAACAAAGACTGTTGGCGGTGTTGTAAGAGCTGAGGATTCAAAATATATCCCAAGTGATATTTTAGGTAAGTGGCTAATGGATCTTGATGACAAGGCGGTTGCTGAAAAATTGGCAAAAGTTTTTGCTGTATTGAAAATCAGAAAACAAGCTATTTATGATCTGAGAAAAATGCATAAACCTGATCCTATAGTGCAGGAAAATCTTGCTGACAGATATATATCCAGAATTAAGCGAGTTTATTCAAATGATGAAGATATAATTCTTCCGAAGCATAAAGTAGATACCCAAAAACATGCGGTTTGGGACGGTGTGTTTGATGCAAAATCGGAACTTTACAGACTAAATCAGGTAGATCAAGGTCAAAAAATTGTAGCAAACGTAAATTAGCAGACAAATTATTCTGCGTCAAGAATCTCGTAGTATCTCTGCAGATTTCTGCTTTTTGTACTTACATTCATTGATTTTATAACTGTTTTTGTTGATTCAAATTCTGTGTTTGGTGTAATATCACCAACTTCATTAGTTGCAATAGCATTCTGTATGTTTCTTACTGATGTCTCAATCTCACGGTCTTCGCTTGGATTTACGGCAGTATTTGAGCTGTTTTTATTATCTGTTATAGTGTCGATTTTTTGTAATACTTTGGATAATTGTGCATTATCGGAAGTATTATTTGTACCCGTAACAGGAACTATAGGGTTTTCTGCCTTAAATGTTTCGACTTTGTTTTGTTTAATCGGTTTTATTACAGTAGTTTTGTTTAACAAATCAGCACTGTATGCTTTTTCTTTTGTTATCTGAGTTGTTTTTATGTTGTTGATATTTTGAAGTTTAGTTTCTCTTGTAACAGTATTGTCTTTTCCTCTGATATCGTCAATAGATTTAATTATATGTGCTGTTGGTTTTGTGTTCTGAGCTGCTGTTGTTCCCTGAGTTTGGTTTTTAACATTTTTAACTTTTGAATTATGTTTTTTAAATTTGCTTGTGTCGATGTTCCAACGGAAACCTGCACTAAGAGTTACGCCATTTCTACCTCCGTTGTGCATTGTAACCTGTCCAAATCCCATAAAGTTGTTTTTAATTACCTTTTGAATACCAACACCATATTGGAAGTACGGTTTAATGCTCGTTGCAGGTAAATTTACCGTGTAGTCGGCAGTAACTCTTTGTTTATCCATAAAGTTCCAAACCATTCCTACTGTCGCATAAGGCTGCCATCCGCTCTTAGTATTAGCTATAACTTTAATTCCCGGAGCAACTTGGATGGAATGAAGAGGTTTTGTATGAATATTTACGCCTGCAGCGTTTGTATAGTCAAATGTATTAACAAATGTGTATGCCAATAACAGGTTAGGCTGTACAATAAATTTGCCGTCTTTAAATTCAAAGTTGTATCCTGTTTTATTTCCGATACCTGCGAACAGCATCTTAGAATGATCACGTCCGTACATGCTGTTATTTTCGGAAAAACTTATGCCGCTGCTTATTGTGGTAGCGTTAAAGAAATTCTTTTTATAGAATGTTGTAGTTCCGCCAAGCAGAACACCATTTTGAGTTAAATCAACTCCCATGTAGCGTTGGCTTGCCCCATTATATCCCAAATATCCGGTATAGGTTCTTGCCCAGCCATTGTTCATTGGCTTCAAATCTGTATCAAAACCAATCATTGTACCATAGATGACATTGCTAACTTTTGGTCCGTTTTTGAGCGGTACAGATTCAAATGTCGTATATGGTTTAACCCAAATACTTGCATTTTCCTGTGCTTCAAATTGTGAATTGCCACCGTCAATTACATCTGTTTCAGACAAAGCTATTCTATTTTTGTTTATTGCCGCTATACGTTCTGCACTCGGGTAGCCCATGAAGTTGTCGCTGTTCTGGAATGCATAAGCAAATGTTTGATTTATGGTTGCTACAGCACCTGTTTGTGCAGCTACTGAACTTGCCATAATTCCGGGGTTATACATTTTTGATGGATTGCTAGGATATTCTATTTCTCCTGTGCTTGGATTTAGCCAACCGCCTCTTATAAAGTACATTTTACCGTCACGCCAGTTGTAAGCTGTACCATATTTGTATATTGGCGAATAAACTTCATCTGTGCCATGATATTGTACGTTTGTCCTGAAGGTATCGTCTGCAAATGGCATAGTAATTACGGATTGTGTTTTATCAGGTACGTTGAGTAAACTCAGGTTATTTAAATGCAATACAGAATCAGGACCTGCCTGAATGTAGTTATCAGCCGTTATTCTGCCCATTGTTTCTGTGGTGAAGTCTACTTGGGAGTTGTTTATATTAATTGTAGAACCGTCACCCATACCAAAAGTATTAAAATGCAGCGGCTGTAACATGAGCGTATCAATATTCATTGTGCTGTTTGCCATTAGTAATGAATCGTTGTTAAAATTATATGTTGACTGAGCATTAATAACGCTGCCATTAATTGCTGAGATATTCTGGTTTTCGATTTTATCGGTGAAATTTACGGTAGTATTGTTTAAATTCAGATCCCCTCTTGAACCGGAGGTTATTGTATCAAATGTGAATTTAGAATCATTAATCGTCAGGCTTCCGGAGTTGTCTGTTTTATTGATATTTGTATCACCTGTAATCGTAACATTTTGGGTGTTAATAAGATCTTTTAAGTCTACAGGTCCAATGATATCCAAATCCCCGTTATTGGTTACTTTATTACCTTTTGTTGCACCTATAATATCTGCATCACCATTATTTGTAAACTCGTTAAAGTTTGTTCCGCTGTTAATTACCAGATTATTGTTATTTATTATTGTATCGGAATTAACATGTCCATCTACTGTTAAATCTTTTTGGTTTTTGATTTCGTTTTGAACATCAAGATTGCCATCAATTTTTGTTGTTCCGTTATTTGTAAAACTATCAGCAATAGTGACATCTTTGCTTACGTTCAAGCTGTCACTATCAGAAATATAAACACTTCCTCCGACTTCCAGATTGCTTCCAATAGTAGTTATTCCCGGGTCGCTTGAAGTTCCGTTTGAATTAAAGTTGTTTCCGATAGTTACATCTTTATCAATTGTAATATTGCCGGTGTTTGTTAAATTATCGCTAATTGTAAGATTACCGTTGATTGTTGTATCACCATCATTATTAAGGTTGCCATCGGTAACGTCTACGTTGCCTGTTACATTTAAGGCACTGCCGTTTCCGTTGTTTGTTATGCCTTTACCGTCGGTTAAATTACCTTCAATGGTTATATTTCCGGTATTTGTGATTTCGTTGCCTACTGAGGTATCACCTGTAACATGTATCGTATCGCTATTATTTATATTGTTATTAATTTCAAGATTGCCGTCAATGTTAATAATGCCGTTAGTATTATTGGTCAAATTATTTCCTATAGCGATATCTCCGGTTATATCAATTGTTTTGTTGTTTTCTATATCGTTATTAACGATTATGTTTCCGGTTATGTCGATATCATCATTGTTTGTAACATTATCTGTTGTCAACAATGTGCCGTTGAAATCCATTGTTTTATTATTTGTTACATCAGCAAGCGTAATTTCACCTGTCAGATGTAATTCATTATTATTAACAATATCTTTGTCGTAAGACGTATCTTGTAAATTAAATACCCCGTTGTTTTCGGTCGGATTGCTGTTATTATTGATAATGTTTATATCTTTGAATGTTATAGTTTGGTCATCATTAATTGTTTGCAAAAATTCATGTCCGTCTACATCATAAATATTATCAGCACCGTTGATTGTTAAGTCATTACCAACAAATTCATCAGTATCTTTTGTTAATTTCACTGTAGAATCATCAACAAATGTGAATGTTTTTGTTGCCGGAAATTCATAAGACATTGTGTCTCTATTAAATTCCCCTCTATCATTTATGGCCCATTCTCTGAATGTATCCATCCAGCCTCTTATTTCAAGAGTATCATTTAATGTATTAGTAGTACGCAGACCAAATTCTTTTGCGAATATTATATCACTTGTCATATTTGCTGTTGCCTGATTTAATACTTTAGCTTCGTCATAAGTAAGTTGCGGAGCATCAGGAACGGCAGATTTTATAATTTGTAAAATATGACGTTCATTGTCATCACAGTTATTTATTACATTCCCTCCAACATTAATTGAGGAAATATAAATGTATCCGCTGCCACCGTTTGTCAGTGTAAATGTGTCAGCCTTTTGTTCATTTTTATCAAGGTACAAATCAATATTCCAACGTGAATTTAAGGATGAATCCAGTTTATCCATTGTGTAATTTGTGTATGTACCATCATTAGTATTTACTTTTGTATTTGTTACATTGAGTGTTGAATTTTTGAGTACATCCCCATTGTTTCCGAATGTAAGTGTCGAATCAGTAGCATTTACATCTTGATTTCGAATATTTCCATTGGTCTGGAATTTAGAAGTATCAATATTTACTGTACCTGTTGTTTCTCCGTTAATTCCGGTTGTCAATGTGAAATTATCTGCATCTTTAATATTTACCGTGGCGGTGTTATCAATTGTGCTTACTGTTGAAGATCCTTTTTCGATGTTAATAGTGTCAGTATTTGTTATTTTATTAGCAGTCAATCCGTTTTGGATAATTGCGGTTTTGCTGTTTGTTAAATCGTGAATTTCAGCACCGTTTTTGAGTAATAAAGTGTCTGTATTTGATATATCAACAGCATTTGTGTGTCCGTTAACAGTAAAGGACTTAGAATTATTAATATTTGCGGATGTAATTAAATTACCGTTAATTTGAGTAGTGCCTTCATTAGTTATATTAGCGGCATTAACATTACCTGTTATGTATAAATCTGTTGAATATCCTTGATTTAGGATATTGCCAGTTGTGATAACATTGCCATCAATATCCATATCATCTTTATTGTATATGTTAGCTGCCGAAACATCTCCTGTAATGTTAACGATTTTATCGTTATTTAAATCTCTTACCTGAGCACCGTTATTCCATACCATTTCTCCGGTATTGTTAACATCTTGTGCCGTTACTTTGTCGCCTACCATTACCTGTAGCAGTAATATCACCGGTTATATCCATATCATTGGTGTTAACAATTGTTCTGCTGTTTACGTTTCCTGTGATATTAACAGTATTGTTGTTTGATAAATCTCTTACTTCCGCACCGTTTTTCCAAATGATATTTCCCGAATTAAGTACATCTTGAGCTGTAACTTTATCGTCAACTGTCAATGAATTAGAATTGGTAATATCTTTGCTTGTGGTAAGCGTTCCACCAACATTTAAAGTACCTGCATTAGATACGTTAACAGCGGAAGCATTACCGTTTACGGTAAGATTAGATGCTGTACCCTGATTAATAAGTTTGTAAATTTATCGGAACTTACATTACCGGTGACGGTAAACGAATCAGAGTTTTTAATAGCTGCGGCTGATAAATCACCTGTGATTTGCAGCGTTTTTTCGTTAGTTAAATTTTTGACTTCTGCTCCGTTATAGATATTCAAAACACCTGAATTTGTGGTATCAAGAGCTTTGACGTGTCCCGATACAGTTAAATCTTTTACGTTAGAGAAGTTTCCGCTTGCGGTTAAATCGCCGCCGATTTGAGCAGTTCCTTCATTAGAAATATTAACGGCAGACACGTTATTAGTTACAGTTAAGTTGGAATTAGCACCTTGATTTATGATATCACCTGTAGCCGTAACAGCACCCGTAACATTCATATCGTCAGTATTAATGATGTCATCAGCAGATAAGTTTCCTGTAATTTGCAGAGTTTTTTCGTTAGTTAAATCTCTGACTTCCGCACCGTTATGAATACTCAAAACACCTGAATTTGTGGTATCAAGAGCTTTGACGTGTCCAGATACAGTTAAATCTTTTACGTTAGAAAGGTTTCCGCTTGCGGTTAAATCGCCGCCGATTTGAGCAGTTCCTTCATTAGAAATATTAACGGCAGACATGCTATTAGTTACTGTTAAGTTGGAATTAGCACCCTGATTGATAATATCACCTATTGCAATAATGGCACCCATAACATCCATATCACCGTTATTAATGATGTCGTCAGCAGATAAGTTTCCTGTGATATTAACAGTATTGTTGTTAGTTAAATCTCTGATTTCCGCACCATTTTTCCATGTTATAGTTCCGCTGTTGGTTACATCTTGAGCTGTAACTTTATCGTCAACGGTTAATGAATTAGAATTGGTAATATCTTTACTTGCAGTAAGAGTTCCGCCAACATTTAAAGTACCTGCATTAGATACGTTAACAGCGGAAGCATTACCGTTTACGGTAAGATTAGATGCTGTACCCTGATTAATAATATCATCAGTA
>CACYTP010000022.1 GCA_902777385.1 uncultured bacterium | reverse complement strand
AAGTTTGAACAAGTTTCAAATAATGCAACTTTAAAAACAGTCGAAAAAACGGCTGGATTGCCACGGTCGCAAGGCTACTTGCTCCCTCGCAATGACATGAGGAAAAGAGTTGCATTCACGTTGGCAGAGGTTCTAATCACCCTAGGTATAATCGGTGTGGTTGCGGCGATGACGTTGCCGACACTAATTTCTAACTACCAAAAGCGTGTATATGTAACCCAGTTAAAGAAGTCGGTATCAGTCCTATCAAACGGATTTAAGCTTATGATGGCACATGATGGCGTAACAGAATTGAAAGATACGCATGCATTTAGCGGTATGGGGGCAAATATCTGCGGTAGCCGATTGGGTGATGAAAACAATATACTTACCAACAATTGTAGTAGTATAAGAGAGGGACTGGCGAGCGTATTTTCAGGTATTCAGTTAGCTCCGTGTGACGAAACAGCGATGAAATATTTGAATGGAAATCCACTTTCAAGCAATACTGGTCTTAGCAGGAAATCAACCCTAACTTGTGCAAAGTTTCCTGATGGCTCTGAAATTTATGGTTACAAATTTAATAAATCATCTGACGGATTTATGGGTCAAGTTAGACTTGATATTAATGGACCTAAAAACCCAAATACTATAGGTAGAGATATTTTTCTATTATATATTTCTAATAATGGAATAATGATTCCTTATGGTTCTCAGCAAGCAAGTGATTATACGATTGCTAACGATCCACAAGTTGCTGCAAATAGCGATATAACATCAATGTATTGGCGAACAACACAATTTGCAGATCGTAAATGTGCAACAGATGATTCTTCAGCCAGAGGTCAAATGTGTGCCGCAAGAGTGTTAGAAGAAGACGCAATGAACTAAGCGAAAGTTAGATTTTCGGGTGAGGGGTCAGACCTTTCAGATAGCGTTAAATCTTTAGTATCAACAGTCGAAAAAACGGCCGGATTGCCACGCTCACATTGTTCGCTCGCAATGACATGAAATACAAAATTTGCCAAAAGGCAATCCGGTCGGTCGGGAAAATAATACAGATATAGTCATACTTATTATTTTAATCCTCCAAGATACCCGACCTCGGATTGTTTTTATTTATTTAAAAAGTGTAATTGGTGACCAACCCCGTTACGTCATGCTGAACTCGTTTCAGCATCTAGCCACCATTACATCTGATGACAATCCCTTTTTGGGTTATACCTAAGGTTTTAACGATTGCTAGATCCCGAAATAAATTCGGGATGACGTAAGATTTGGGAAAAAAGTGAAGTCTTGCGGAAATACTGATGGCGAAGAAAAGTAGGCTAGCCTACCGGATTGTTTTTTATTTTTATGTTCATGTTAAAATGGTTTTATGAATTTAGATAGCTTAATAGACAGTTTACTTTCCCCTATAGCCGATAAAATTTCAGGGATAATATTCAGTTCAGTCACAATTCACGGTGTAAAAATCGAATTTTTGATTGCTCTGCTAATGTCTGCTGCAATATATTTTACGATAAGAACAAGATTTATCGGATTTTGGGGATTTAAACACGCTGTAAAATTAATTACCAAAAATTATGAACATAAAGATGTAATCCAGAGAAAAAAGCACGGAGAAGTTTCTGCATTTCAGGCGTTGACTGCTACAATATCCGCTTCCGCAGGTATCGGTAATGTTGCAGGTTCTGCTGCCGCAGTTTCTATCGGCGGTCCGGGAGTAATTTTTTGGATGATTATTGCAGGTTTGTTTTCTATGGCATTAAAATTTGCAGAAGTTTTGCTCGGCTTGAAGCTCAGATATGTTAACAAAAAGACGGGCAGTGTCGCAGGTGGTCCGATGTATTATATTCTTGCAGGACTTAAACATCATAAGCTGCTTGGAAAATTTGCACCGACTTTAGCTAAAATTTATGCGATTTGTTGTATATTTGCAATGATTGGCGGTTGGAATTTATTTCAGATAAATGCAATGACAACTCAGATTACGGAAGTAACAGGCGGTGAAGCAAGCTTTTTCCATAATCAAAGCTGGCTTTTAGGTTTGATAGTGGCTGTTATAACTTATGTCACAATTATCGGCGGAATTAAAGCAATAGGCAAGTTTACATCAAAAGTTACGCCTGTTATGTGTACATTGTATGTAGCTTCTGCTTTTGTAATATGTCTTGTTAATATTCATCATTTCCCTCATACTGTACATTTAATTTTAACTCAGGCATTTAAGCCGCAGGCTATTGGCGGAGGTGCTTTTGCATGTATGTTATGGGGATTTCGTCGTGCAATGTTTGCTAATGAAGCCGGATTGGGTACTGCTCCTATTGCATTTTCTGCTGTTAAAACCAATAAACCTGTTGCACAGGCGTTTATTGCAATGTTGCAGCCGTTTGTAGATACGGTTATAGTGGGTTCGGCAACTGCTTTTGTTATTGTTGTAAGCGGTGTGTATCTTAATAATACAGGTCTTGCAGGTATAGAATTAACATCAAAAGCATTTGCAAGTGTCTGTCCGTTTTTCCCTGTTTTGTTAACAATTATGGCAAGCTGTTTCGTATTATCAACTATGCTGTGCGGCTCGTATTACGGAATTAAGGGTTGGACATTTTTATTTGGTGATACAAAATTGACAACCCGTACTTTTCAGGTAATATATTGTATATTCATTGTTATCGGTTCGGCGATGAACTTTAAAAGTATAATTAATCTGTCAGATGCATTTACTTTATTTTTAGCTGTTCCGAATTTAATAGCAGTTTTCATACTTTCGGATGTTGTTATTAAAGAATTGAAGAGATATTGTAGAAGATATAACGTTGGATTATTTAAAAATTAGAAAGAGGAGAGACAGAAGATGAAGAAAAATTGTCTGGAAATAGTAAGACAAAAATGTGAAAATTGCATGGGCTGTGCATTAGGTGCAACCAGAAATAATATAGTTTTTTCAGACGGAGATGCTGCTACCGCTAAAATTGTATTAATAGGCGAAGCTCCCGGAGAAACTGAGGACGAAACAGGAAGACCGTTTGTCGGACGTGCCGGACAATTGTTGACAGAATTTTTGACAGAAGCAGGTATTTCAAGATACAGAGATGTTTATATTATTAATACCGTAAAATGCAGACCTCCTGAAAACAGAGTTCCTACCGATGATGAAAAGGCTGCATGCAGAAAATTTTTGGAAGCTCAAATTGATATTATAAAGCCTGATGCCATAATATTATGCGGTGCTACTGCTCTCAAATCTTTTGTACAACTGGATAAAAAACAAACTATATCTAAGGTAAGAGGTCAGTGGATGACTATTACGGTAGATGGTGTTGAATATAAGGCTATGACTATATTCCATCCTTCATACTTATTGAGAAACCACTCCATGGAAGAAGGTTCTCCAAGAAGATTAATGCAGGAAGATTTAAGAAATATTAAAGAAACTATTTTACCTGACAGAGATTTTAGTGATGTAGTTTCTGCAAGCGAATTAACTTTTGGCACACTGGTAAATATATAATTAAAAGATAGAATAAAAAGTCGGTATTCATATTGAATACCGACTTTTGCATGTTAAAGTTTTTTATTATAAAATTTTTACAGGAATTAGTGTAAAGGGATATATTGTGCGTAATAAGAGAGCTGTTATAATTGGTGCAGGCCCTGCAGGATTGAGTGCCGCATATAATTTTCTTAAATATACCGATGATATATTGCCTGTTTTGTTTGAAGAGAATGATTGTGTCGGCGGTATATCAAGGACAGTTTTTCATAATGGTAACGGAATAGATTTAGGCGGACACAGATTGTTTTCCAAAAGCCCAGAAATACTTGATTTTTGGGAGGAAGTGCTGCCGCTGCAAGGAGTTGTGCCAATTGATGATAAAATTTTGAAACGTACTATTACAACGGCAAAAGATGGTCCCGATCCGGATATTGAAGATAAAGTTATGCTTAAACGCAGACGTGTTTCAAGAATATATTATTTAAGAAAGTTTTTTGATTATCCGATTAGTTTGAAGTTATCAACCATATTAAATATGGGTATTGGCAGAACATTTTGTGCAGGTTTTAGTTATTTAAAATCTTGTTTTGTGAAACGTGAAGAAAAATCTTTAGAAGATTTTATGATAAATCGTTTCGGAAAAGTTTTATATAAAATGTTTTTTGAAAAATATACTCAAAAGGTTTGGGGATTACATCCTAAGGAAATTTCTAAGGAATGGGGCGAGCAGAGGATAAAAGGATTATCTTTGTCAAAAGCTGTTTTAAATGCAATTTTGTCCCCTTTAAAATTAATTTCAAATAAACAGAAGGAGACATCTTTGATAGAAGAATTTTTCTATCCTAAATACGGTTGCGGACAATTATGGAATTATATGGCTGACGAAATAAAAAATATGGGTGGTGAAATTCATCTTAATTCAAAAGTTATCGGTGTATATTCGGATAATGAAACTATTTCGGGTATAAAAGTGCTTGAAAACGGGCAGGAAAAAGATTACACAGGAAATTATTATATTTCTTCAATGCCAATTAAGGATTTTGTTGAAGATATCGGAGATGCAGTTCCTGAAAACGTAAGAAATGTTGCTTTAAATCTTCCGTACAGAGATTATATTTTGTTGGGTTTTTATTGCGATAAAATAAATCTGAAAAATAATACGAAAATTCCGACAATTAATAATATTTGTCCTGATAACTGGATTTATATTCAGGAGGATGATATAACTGCAGGCCGTATGCAGATTATGAATAATTGGTCACCATATCTTGTAAAAGATTTTCAGAATAAAGTTTTTTTGAGTTTGGAATATTTTAGTAATGAGGGTGACAGTTTATGGAATATCTCTGATACTGATATGATAAATTTTGGTATTTCAGAATTGGAAAAGCTTAATGTCGTAAAAAAAGAGGATGTAAAGGACAGTATCAGAATAAAAGTGAAAAAGGCTTATCCTGCATATTTTGGTGTATATAAGGATTTTGATATTGTCAAAAATTATTTAAACGGAATAAATAATTTGTATTGTATTGGCAGAAACGGTCAGCATAAATATAATAACATGGATCATTCAATGTTGAGCGGTATTGAGGTTGTGAAAATTATATCAGGTAACGGCGATAAGTCTGTTTTGTGGAATGTTAATACAGAAAAGGTATATCATGAAGTTAAGTAAACGTATATTTATAATTATGACATTTCTTTTGTGGGGCTTAATAACTGTATTAAGAATTGCATTTCATCAGGCTTGGTTTGATGAAGCACATGCTTATATGCTTGCTCAAAATTATTCACTCATAGAACTTATAAGTAAGATGAATGATGAAGGACATTTATTCGTATGGTATTTATTGATAATGCCTTTTGCAAAGCTTAAACTTTGGTATCCTTATCCTATGCAGATATTGAATTGGCTATTTGTGTTAATCGCATTAATCATAATGTGGCGTAAGGCTCCTTTTAATGATGTAACAAAATTCGCAATAACTTTTTCATATCCGTTTTTGGCACAGTTACCTGTGCTTGCAAGATGCTATTCTGTGGGCGTGTTGTTTTTATTTGTGCTTGTATCTATGTACAAAAATTCAATAAAATATCCCGTGGCTTATGCAATTAGTCTGATTATTTGTGCCAATACAAGCTTAATGGCGTTGTTTGGAGTGTTTCCGTTGGGATTGCTGTTTGCGTATGACATGATAAAAGCAGCGTTAAGAAATGAAGTTTCTAAAAGGAATTTTATAATATCATCGTCAATTTGTATTGCAGGGGTTGTACTTGTTTTGTGGCAAATAGGCGGTGCTGTTTCGTATTCTGTTCCAACGAATATGCATGATTTTTCATCTCAGTTTACCAAATATTTTTATTTTTCCGGTAAATATATGTTGGCAAATTTCTATAACGAAATAATAAATGCAGGATTATTTTTATATACTATTGTATTATTGTTCATAAAAGATAAGAGAATTTTATTCTTCTGGTTATTTACATATTTTGCTATGTTATATTGTTTTCTGTTTCGATATGCCGGTGCTTCTCAGCATTATGTGTTTTTCACGATATATATTATGCTTGCGTACTGGATGTTATTTAACAAGGTTGAAAAGAATATGAAATCTGTTGTCGTTGCAGAAATATTATTATGTTTGATGTTTGTCGGACAAATATTTTCTCCGGCAGTAAAAAATGATGTATTTTTTGGTTTCAAAGCAAAAACTATGGCAGATAAGATGTTGACTATTGATAATATGAAAAATTCAAGAGTAATATTGTTTTTACCAAAAGCTGAATCTGTTGTTCCTTATATGGAAAATACGGGTACTGAATTTTATTTGTATAATTGGGCTTTGCCGGCATCAAACTGTGAAAATTTCTTTGCATTTTTGTCATTAAATACTGATGCTATGTATATGTCTCCAACGTGGTTGAGCCGTTCTATAAGTGATGATAAGACAAATTATTTATTAATTCCTATTATCAAGGGTGATGATACGTTTGCTTTTGAGGATAGAAATTTTAAGCTGGAGTTTATACCCGTTGCAAAACTCCCGAATAATCATAAATTATTCAGAATAGTAAAGCACTCTAAAAGTTAGGCTATAATGTTGTTATAAGATTAAGTATTTCTTCCGGTTTTTCAATTATATAGTTTGCTCTCTCAGTTTGCAGAACTGATTTATCACGAAAACCCCAGCAACAGCCTATGCAATTGATTTCTGCATTTTTTGCCGTTTGTACGTCAGTTTCTGAATCTCCTACATAAATAACATTTTCAATACTTACTTTTAGTTCCCTTATAGCTTTAAATACACTATCGGGTGCAGGCTTTTTTCTTATACCTGCTTGTTCGTTTTCTCCGATTGCTACTTGTACTAAATCCCCAAAATATTTATGACACAATTCTTTGACTGCTGTATCAAACTTATTTGATACCACAGCTGTTTGTATTCCTCTTAATCTGAGTTCTTTAAGCACTTCCGGTATCCCTTTGTAGGGAATAGTTTTGTTGTACATATTTTGTTTGTAATGCTCTTTAAACGTATTTAAACATTCTTCCAAATTCGGGTTTGCTTTCCCTTGTGGAATTGCTCGTTCTATCAAGAGTCTTACGCCGTTTCCGACAAAATTTCGTACCTCTTCAATTGTTCTTGGGGGGTATCCGAATTTTTTTAAGGCAAAATTTGTGCTGTCACACAAATCTTCAAGAGTATTTAAAAGTGTTCCGTCTAAATCAAAAACAATTCCGCATATCATGAAAAATCTACCGCAATTTTAACTACAACTTTTTTAACATTATTTTGAAGTGCAAGCGTAGATATTTGTGGTGCGTGAGCGTCTTGCGGGAAGAATAATGCGAAATTCCGTCCATTCAGTATTAAAGAACTTATTTCAGATGACGGACGTTTATAAAAAATGATATCTTTCATGTAGTCGTATGCCTGTAAAGGCTCTAACCCGTCAATATTTGCGTAATCTATTCTTTCTGTACCGGATAAAAGTAATTGAATATCAATATATTTTCTGTGAGATTCTAAGTTTGCCTCAAGGGGACTTTTTCTATCGTAAGTTTCAACATTCACATATATCTTATCACTAATATCATATCTCCCGTCAGGGGTTGTTACCGTCAGTTTTTCAATAAAATCAATTACTTCTTCGGGTATGTTTTTGTATTCTCTTATATTTGTTAAATCATCAAGTATCATTATGCCAGCTCTTTCATTGCTCTTTCATAGTCTTCGGTCTTTGGAGCTTTGCCGTGCCAGCCGGCATTGTTTTCCATAAAACTTACCCCTTTACCTTTAATTGTATTTGCAATTATTACTGCAGGGTGCTTTGATGCTTTTGCAAGTTCTATAGCATCATAAATCTGCCTTATATCGTGTCCGTCAATTTCAATAACATTCCAGTTGAAAGCTCTGATTTTTTCTGCCAGATTATCTAACGGTTTAATATCTTCCGTGCATCCGTCTATTTGTAAACGGTTTCTGTCAATTATTGCTATCAAATTGTCAAGATGTCTGGCAGGAGCATCCATAAAGGCTTCCCATACATTGCCTTCCTGTAATTCTCCATCCCCCATAAGTACAAATACCTTTGCCGGATTTTTATCCAATTTTAATCCCATTGCAATGCCGCAAGCAATAGCTAAACCTTGTCCTAACGAGCCTGTTGCAACTTCTACCCCCGGACAGCACATACAAGGATGACCTTGAAGTCTTGAACCAAGTTTTCTGAAAGTCATCAGTTCCTTCTCCGGAAAATATCCCATTTGTGCTAAATTTGAGTAGTATATAGGGGATACATGACCTTTTGAAAGTACAAAACGATCTCTCTTTTCATAATCTTTATCTTCAGTCCATTTAGGAGCCAACTTCATACATTTATGGAATAATACTGTCATAATTTCTGTTGAAGAAAGCGAACCACCAATATGTCCGGATTGTGCGTTATAAACCATTTTAATAATATTTTTGCGGTTTTCTTTACATGCGTTTTCTAACTCTGTAATTTCTTTTTCTGTTAACATTATTTATCTCCAAATATTTTTTCTATAATAACATTTATTACAAACAAGGGCAATGTAGGAAAAATCCTTTTAAATCTTTTTGGCTCTTTAACAGTTCTATATAACCATTCTAATCCGAGTTTTTGGTAAATTTCGGGAGCTCGCTTAACCGTACCTGACCATACATCAAAACTTCCGCCTATACCGATAAAAATACTTTTTGGCAGCATTTCTTTAGCTCGTTGGATAAAAAATTCTTGTTTAGGTGAACCTAACGCTATTAGTACAAGTTCTGCTCCTGATAATTTTAACTCTTCCAATACCCGCTCATCATCTTTAAAATATCCATTCTGAATGTAGCATGCATTCAGCGTATTATATTCTTTTCTTAAATTATCTGCAGCCATTTCCGCAATTTGTGGTTTTGCACCTATAAATGCAATTGGGCGGGAAGTTTCTGAAAATTTCTTAACTAATTCTTTTGCAAATTCAATTCCTGCTATTCGACGAATATTGTGACCTAATATTTTCAGTCCTATTTCCACACCAATTCCATCAGGTATAACTAAATCTGCATTGTTTACAAATGCTGCAAACTCTGAATTTTTCTTGCCATAACTAATCATTTCAGGGTTAATCGTGACAATAGTTCCTCTTTTTTCCGTTATATACTCCAAAGCCTCGTTTAGGTTAAAACTATCAATATTGTAGCCCTGAAGTTTTACTGTTTTTCTCTCCATAAGAAAATTATATAGTTAATTAATCTAATTTGCAAGATTTTATTATTCGTTTACTTCATTTAAATCTTCCGGTAATTCCGGAATGTCTTTTGATATTACTACTCCCAAATCTTGAATTTTATTTATTTGACCTATAATATTTCCTTTCCCTTGTAATTTTTTAAGGCTGGAATCCAGACTTGAACGGATTTTTATTAACTCTGAAAGCAATGATGAAAACTTATCTATCATTCCTGAGCATAGTCTTGAAATTTCAATTGCATTTTTATTTTGTCTGTCAACTATGTGAAACGCGTTTATAATTTTTAATGCTGCAAGAAGTGTTGAAGGTGAAACCGGCATTATTTTGTTTTTCCATGCTAAATCCCATAATTCACAATCTTCGCAAAACATTAATGAGTAGCAGCTTTCAATTGGTATAAACATCAATACATAGTCTGGAGAAGCTTCTTCTGCTGAATAATCCCTTTTAGCAAGCCCCGTAATGTGAGATTTTGTTGAAGTAATAAAATCTTTCAGATAAATCCTTTTTTCCTCAGTATTTTCTGTGTTAACATAATTGTTCCACGAAGCAAGAGAAGTTTTTGCGTCAATATACACGCATCTGTTATTTGGAAGAAGAACGGTTGCATCAGGTCTGCCTTCAGCTGTGCCTGATTGAATTTTGTATTCCTCATCCTTTCGTAATCCCGAGGTCTCCAAAACTTTTTCTAAAACTATCTCTCCCCATAAACCTTGAGAACGATTATCTGATTTCATAACATTTACAAGGTTGTTTGTATCTTGTGAAATTTTACTGCCGGCTTCTATAAAATGTTTTATATTTGTGTCAAATTTCGCAAAATTTTCAATCTCAAGTTTGAGGTTTTCTTCATTTCTTTTTTCGAAAGATTCTATTTTATCTTTAAATCTTTTAAAATATTCATCTAATTTTTCTTCGGATTGATTTGAAAATCTTTCGGAGTTATCTTGAAAAACCCTGTTTGCGGTGTTTTCAAACTGTAATTTCATATTCTCAATTGCAGAATTATTTTGCTGTCTGTTGAGTTTATTTATTATGTAAAACGGTATAAATACAAATAATGCTCCCAGTCCAAATCCTGTAAAAAATACCCCAAAGTTCATACGATAACCTCCCTAATCCATACACATTATATCATAAAATAAATATACTAATTTTTTGTCAAATTAATTACATTAAAAAGTTTAGCATCCGAATATCAATCCAAAAAATCAACCATGCCTGAAAGCATGATTTAGACATGGATTTAGAGATTTTATCAATCTAAAGATTTAAATCATAAATTCATGCTTTATTTGTTCAAACATCAATCGGGGCATGGATGAAAATATCATCTCAAAACATTAGTATGTAAGGTGTAGAGGACAGATATTAAAAATTTAATAAAAAGGGGAATTTATGAGAGAGTTTAAGAAAAAAGCCAGAATTTTGTTAGTTGACGATAATTCTGAACATCTTAGGGGTATTAAAGAGTTGATTACTCTTGAAACAAATTATGATATCGTTGGTGCTACTACAAGTGCAAATATCGGTATCAATCTTGTAAAAAAATACCGTCCTGAAATTGTTATTATGGATGTTAATCTTCCGGAAAAAGATGGATTGCAGGCAATTCAGGAAATCGAAAAACTTGGCTTGGATACAAAAATTTTGGTTTTAAGCGGTTATGATGATCCGGATTTGATTTTCAGAGCTATGAAAATTGGTGCAAAAGGTTACGTTTTAAAAACTATGTCTTCTGCTCAGTTGGTATATGCTATTGATGAAATCTTAGCAGGTAAATTCTATTTGCCGTCTGCACTTTCTTCAAGATTTTTCGATTATTTCCAACAATCATTCAGAGAAGAAAATGAAACTTCTGCTGAAGAAAATCTGTTGACGTATTTGACTTCAAGAGAAGAAGAAGTTTTGGAATTACTTACACAGGGTAATAACTACAAGGGTATTGCAGGAAAATTATTTATTTCAGAAACTACAGTTAAGACTCATGTAAACAATATCTTCCAAAAGCTTCAGGTTAATGACAGAACACAGGCTGTACTTTATGCTTTGAATAACGGTTTTGGTAAAAGAGTCAGAGCAAAAATATCAGCTTAATTACACAGATACTACGAATTGATTTCGTATAAATGAGATAGGGATAGGGTGAATCGGATTTTTCCGAGTGATTTTAAGAGGTTTGACCGTAAACCGGTTGAACCTCTATTATTAAGTAAAGGAGTTTATTTTGACAGACGGTTCATTTTTGCAGAAACAGGCAAGACATATAGGACACGAAATCCGTAACCAGTTATCAATATGTGATATTTATAGTGAAATTATCAGAAAACATCTGCAAAAGAATAATATAAATAATCCGTCTATTAATAATGCACTGAATTGTATTCAAAATGCGGTAAAACTTATTGGTAATAATTTGATAGATTTAAAGTCTTTAGACAATATTATTCTTCATGTTTGTGATTCTAAAAAGTTATTGTCGGCTTGTGTTGAAATGGCAAAAGTATATTTGCAAGATAAAAATATTGAAATTAAAGTTGATTTAGCCGATGAGGTAAAGATTTATGTTGATGAAAATAAGCTTCAGGGCTGTGTTATCAATATATTAAAGAATGCGATTGAAGCAGTTGAGGATAAAGGTATTCTTTCTATTAGCAGTGTAATTGCAGGTGATTTTCTGAAAGTTAGTATTTCCAATACCGGAAAGCCAATTCCTCAAAATATAAAAGACAGTATTTTTGATGACGGGTTCACCACTAAAGAATCAGGTTCGGGTGTAGGACTTTGTCTGTGTAAAAAATATATGGAGCAGATGAATTGTCAAATATTCTTGTCCCGTTCAGATGAATTCTGTACGACATTCGATATCTTAATACCTATTATAGTGTAGTTAGTCCGCACTTTTATGTTATACGATTTTGTTTACACTAATTAGTGACTATGCCTGTAAAGTGATACAATTAACTAAAGTATATCTTGAATTATAATTGAAAGTATGCTAAAATAGTAAAAACAGGAGGGTTAATATTATGAGTATATCTGTATTTGAACTAGGGGGGGGGGGGTAAAACCTCTCATAGCAAGGGTTTTGCTACTATTGAGCTAAATTATGATAACATAAAAAAGGAAAAGGCATTTACTTTAGCAGAGGTCTTAATCACTCTCGGTATTATCGGTGTGGTTGCAGCTATGACATTGCCTTCATTAATTCAGAATTATCAAAAGGGAGTTGCTCTTAATCGTTTAAAACAAACTTATTCACAACTTTTGGTTGGTATTGAGGCAGTATCTGCTGAGTTTGATACATTACCTATGCACAGGTGGTCATGTGAAGAGGGACCGGGTGATAAAGATTATGATCAGGAAAGTTGTTTTTATCTTGTACCTAAAAAACTCGGAGCAAAGATGTATGAACGTGTCGAAGATGCCGATAAAGTTATGTGTTATGAAGGAAAACCTTATCGTCCATACAAAAAACTTGACGGAACTGCTTTAAATCCCTTTACGACGTATTCTTGGTCAGCACGTTTCCCTAACGGTGCTTGTATATTGTGGGCTGCGTATGCATATACCGGAGATCAAAGAGGAGCATTGTATATTGATGTAGATGGACCGTATTCCGGATATAATACTGCAGGAAAGGATTTGTTCATTTTTAATTACTCTGAAGCTAATTCAGGTAAAGGTTTAGGAGATAACGGAAGAAGCATTATTCCTTGTATGACCGGTGATCCGTTAGATGTTGCTGTTCAAAGAGGCTGTTCTAACAAAAATCAATCAGGTTATACCTGTGCTGCAAGAATCATAAGAGATAGTTGGCAGATGACCAAGACATATCCGTGGTAAAATTTGAAAAGTAATATCATAATTAATTTTGTTAAATACTTGAATTATCATTGCTATTCATTTATCATATACAAGACGAGGATTAGTTAAGGAGTAGTAATGGATAAGAATGTAATTTGTATCAAGTGGGGTACAAAGTTTGGTTCAGAGTATGTAAACAGATTATACAGGATGGTAGAGAAAAATTTATCTGTTCCTCATCGTTTTGTATGCTTTACTGATAATGCGGACGGCTTGCTCGAAGGGATTGAAGTGAGAGAATTGCCTCCGTATGAAGATAATACTGCTATAGGTGATAAAGGCTGGAGAAAACTATCTTTGTTCAATTCTCAATTAGCTGATTTAACAGGACAGGCTTTATTTTTGGATTTGGATATTGTTATTCGTCAGAGTTTAGATCCATTTTTTGATGCTGAGGGTGATTTTTTAATTGTAAAAGATTGGGATTTTCCGAATGATATAATTGGTAATTCTTCGGTATTCAGATTTGATGTTGGTAAATACCCTGACGTATTAGAAGATTTTTATAAATTAGGTAATGATATAAGAAAAGAGTATAAAAACGAACAGGCATACTTATCTTATGCAATGCACAAGAAAGGTATTTTAAAATATTGGGACGCTTCCTGGTGTGTAAGTTTTAAAAGAAATTGTCTGCAGCCGTTTCCGCTAAACTTCTTTAAGATGGCAAAAGATCCTGTGGATGCCAAAATAATTGTATTTCACGGACGACCTACACCTGAACAAGCTTATGAGGGCTATTGCGGTAAAGGCGGACTCAGATATGTTAAGCCTACAAAATGGTTGGATAAATATTGGAATGTATAATAAAGGATTTTGTAATGGAATATATTGAAAACAAGAAAGAAGAGAAGGTTCAGATTAAAGGGATATTTAAGGATATGCTTAAATATTCTCCGTCTAAAATTATAGGTATGATTGGTAATGCTATCGTAATCCCGATTTATACAAACTTGCTGCTGCCAGAGCAATACGGTTTGTATTCTTTATCAATTGCATTTCTGTCGTTCTTATGTATAATTTTCTCTGACTGGGTTGGTTTATCAGGATTAAGATTTTTCAGAAAAGCTCAGTTAGCGGATGATTTATCCGAATATTTATCGACGCTTGTGTCTATGCTTGGAATTAATCTTAGCTTGATGTTTATACTCAGTGCAATATTCCAGCATAAGATGATAACCTTCTTTAAAATAAGTCCGATATATTTCTGGGCAGTTTTATTCTTAATTATACCTGTTGCGGTAAGAGCTTTGTTGTTTCAGGTCTTGAGAGCTCAGATAAAGCCGGCATCTTATACTTTCTCAACTATATTAAATCAGTTTATGACTATCGGTATGTCAATATTGTTTATTAAATGGTTACATTTGGGTGCTATGTCAATGTTGTTGGCAATGGGCTTATCTATTACAATTACCGATATTATATTGATGTTCCAAAGTAAAATCTTTAATTATTTCAAACGTCCAAAATTATCTTGGAGCGTTTTGTTCCCGATAATGCTATACGGTTTCCCTCTTGCCGCTTCATCATTAAGCGGTTGGATAATTAACCAGAGTAATAAAGTTGTTATGAACAGTATTAAGAGCTTTACTGAGGTTGCTTTTGTCGGAGTTGCTTATGGTGCAACAATGTCAATTTTAATGACTATATTTTCAATAATTACTGTTGCAGCTATTCCAAGAATATACAGAATGTATGAGGCTAAGATTGATGTAAGACCGATAGTTGCCAGATTTATGGGATATTTTCTTTTGGCGGCTTTCCCGATTGTTTCTGTCATGGCATTGTATCCGCAGGATGTTTTAATTCTGTTGAATACAAATGCAAAGTTCATGCAGGCATCTGTTCTTGTACCTTATTTCGTATTTGGTACGATGTTTTTGTGCCTGACTGATTATACGACACTGCAATATCATTTGGCTAACAAAACTTGGATAACATTTATAATAAAATTATTGTCAGGTGTTTCTAATGTGTTATTGACATTATATCTTGTTCCAAAAATCGGATTAAATGGTGTTGGTATAGCTATGTTAGCTTCAAATTTTGTATTCTTTTTCTTGAGTACTGTGATAAGATTACCGGATTTGGGCATGCTCGTCCCAAGACGTCAATTGTCATGTATTATAATATCTGCAATTCCTGTGGCATTGTTGTATAAACTCCTGTTTGTAAAGACTTCAGTTATATCTGCCGGTTGGCAAATGATAATTTTATTGTTAGGTTTTTATGTAGTTTATGGCATGGTTCACAGACTAATAAAAGCAGATGTTGTTGATGACTAATTTAAAAAGCAGATAATGTAAAATTGGGGAAAGGCTTGTAATAAAGCTTTTTCCCTTTTTGTTAAAAATGTTTTCGCTACTAGCAAAAAAAAATCTTCACGAATTTATATATATGAGTGTAACAAAATTTAATATTCATATAATCTCTTCTGGTATTCTGATTTTGTAGATGATACAATTTTCAAGGATGTATTAGGGATATATAATTGAATTTCTAAGTTGATATACATTTAAGCAAATTGAACTAAAAAATAAGAACTAAGAATCGAAAGGAAGTAATAATGTCAAAACTTTCATCAAAGAAAAGACGAATAGCTGTTTCACTTTTATCATTTTCATTTATAGCACAGCAGTCATTGCTACCGATAATGGCGAGTGATATCACAAATGTGGGTTCGGTCACGGGTGATAGCCGTATATTAAATACTGATGGCTCAAAGATTTTTAATATTGCCCCAAGGGATTATAACTCTGCAAATGGTGGTATCGGGTACAGAGATTATAAAAATTTTGAATTATCAAAAGGTGATATAGCAAATCTTATTTATAAATTTAATGATAAAGATATTAATACTTTTATTAACTTAGTTCAAAACAGAGTAGACATAAACGGTATCGTAAATACAATGCGTGACGGAAATTTCTATAACGGAAACGCAGTATTTGTTTCTCCAAACGGTCTGGTTATCGGACCTAGCGGTTTATTGAATGTTGGTTCATTGACAGTTGTTACACCTACTCAGGATAAATTTAACGATTACTTGGGTAAACCTAATGAACACATGCCTAAGTTATCAGCTACAGGTACAACTTTATATAACGAAGTTATGACAAGTCCGGGTTCAGCTAATGTTACAATTAACGGTAAAGTAATGGCAAGAGATCAGGTGAATATATATGCTGGTGATATTGCAATGGGTTCTACCGGTGAAGTTGTAACAGGTGTTAAGAGTGATGCAATATTCACTCCTGACGGTTCTTATAAGGTTAAACCGAATGATTCAGGGGCAGGTTCCTATGTTATAGACGGTGTATCATATAAAGACAGAATATTCAGAGATCAGTCTTTCAATAACGGAGCTCAAATTTCTGCAGCAGAAGCATTATTCAACAGTCTTGTAAACACAAGTGTAAGAAATGGTGCATCAATTAAGGGAAATAGCGGTTCTGTTAATTTTGTTGCTTATGCTCCAACGGGCGGAATTAACGCAGATAACGGCAGTGTTATAAAGAATTTTGCATCAGGCGATGTTACGATGATAAATATGGGTTCAAATGGTGTGAAACTTGCCGGAGAAGTCCAGAATGTAAGCGGAGATACAGATATAATTAATACAAAAGGCGGTGTAGTAATCGATTCTACTGCCAGAATGTATGATGATAAGGAAACTTATATTAACAATAGCGGTTCAGAAGGTGTAAAAGTAAAAGGTTTGATTACATCTTATGATATTGATATTGAAAATAAAAATTCAGATGTTGTAATTGGTGATACTACATCAAATAAAGAATATTTAACGTCAGACGGCGGAGATGTTACGATTAATGTTGATAAGGGTAATGTTTATAACTCAGGTGTAGCCAAGACTCTTATAGTTGCTAAAAATGGCGGTGACTTGAATATTCATACCAAAGATGGTAATATCGGGAAAGAAATTGGACCTTGTGCTGACGGTGTATGTACCGGTATAGGAAAAGATGCCAGAGATTTGAAACTCTCAATCAATGCAAATGTTGACGGTGTTTATACAGCAAAGGCTGAAAAAGTAAGTACTTCAAAAGATTTGGTTGTTAATATGGCAGCATTAAACTCAGATATGAAAGTTAATAGTATTGAATCTGACGGAAGAGTAATTCTTTTGGCAGACGCTGATACAAAAGGTGCAAAACCATATAAAATTCTGAACGCTGCAAAAAATGATGATGTTCCAAATGTTGAAGGTAAAGGTATTTCAATGATATCAAGCGGCGGTATAGGTACTTCCGGCAAAGCTGTTACGTTTGTTCAGACAGCTGGGGATTTCAATGATGCTTATCATTATGATGTTACCGATCCAAAACATGATTCAACTATTACCGGTTATAAACCTACCGCAAAATATGGCGTAGATATTTTAACTAAAGATGGTGATATCAATGTTAAGGGGCTTGATGTAAATAATAAAAAGTCTGACACGGAAGTTTGTTCAATAATTGCCAGAAATGGTGACGTTAATGCAGAATTTTCCGGTGATACTCACGTTAAAGAAGTCGTTTCAAATGACAAAATAAATATGACAACAAGAGGTCAATATTTGATTATTGATCATCTTGGTGAAACTCCTACTTACGCTCCAGTAGGTGATTATTATGGTAATTATAGTAAACCTATTATAGCTAACAGGGCTGAATTGGTAGCACTTGATTTAGCACCTGTAGGTAAAACAAATAAAACACCTCACGGAACTGTAGTTGTAAAAGAAGGTACAATTAACGGTGACGGTAAAGGCAGACCTTCTTCAGATCAGGACGTAAAAATCACAGCTGACCACGCATTTATTGGCGGGTATGAATTTATCACAGACGGACCTCACAGAGATTCCGACGGTAAATCCAGAGTCATTGATAATCCAGCTACAAAACCTTTAACTAATGCGAAGGATAAAGATACTCCTGCTTCAATCAGGGTTAGTGCAGTCAGACCGGATGATGTCGAAGATATTGATGCAGATCCTGACAGACGTATATATTACTATGGCGGTAGTGAACAAGGTGATGATCCTGATTATGACGGAGTTACAAGTGATGATAAAAAAGGAACCGAAGATGATGATGATAATCTTGTAGTTCCTGAAAACGATGATGATAGTGATAGCGATGCTGATGCAGATGCAGACGCAGACGCTGACGCTGATGCCGATGCAGACGCTGATGCAGACGCAGACGCCGATGCAGACGCCGATGCAGACGCTGATGCTGATGCAGATGCAGACGCTGATGCCGACGCTGATGCTGATGCCGACGCAGACGCCGATGCAGACGCTGATGCCGACGCTGATGCTGATGCCGACGCCGACGCCGATGCAGACGCTGATGCTGATGCTGATGCAGACGCAGACGCAGACGCCGATGCAGACGCTGATGCTGATGCCGATGCCGATGCAGACGCTGATGCCGACGCCGATGCAGACGCTGATGCCGATGCAGACGCTGATGCCGATGCAGACGCTGATGCAGACGCAGATGCTGACTCAGACATAGATTCAGATGCTGACTCAGACCTAGATTCCGACGCTGACGGTGACACCGATGCCGACGCCGATACGGATGCTGATGGTGATGCCGACGCTGATGCTGATGCCGATTCTGATGCAGACGCTGATGGTGATGCAGATGCTGACGCCGACGCAGATGCCGATGCCGATGCCGATGCTGATGCTGATGCGGATACTGATACCGACGCAGATGCCGATACGGATACCGATTCAGACGCTGATGCCGACGCTGACGCTGATGCAGACGCTGATACGGATACCGATGCAGACGCTGATGCTGACGCAGATGGTGACAATGATACGGATGCTGATAATGATAATGATGGTGATGCTGATAATGATGCGGATGCTGACTCGGATGCAGATAGTGACAGCGATCCAAATCCTGACAAGGAAAAAGATCCGGATCCTGCTCAGGACTCAAGAGGACCATCTTATGATACAAACAGATTAAGTTCTGAAGTTCAGAAAAGAGATGTTGCAGAAGTTGTTCCGGCAATAGACAAACGTCAATATATGAGATTCAATGCTAATAACGAGCCAATCACAATGGAACCTAATGAAAATCTGATTTCAATACTTGACATTTCAAGAGGTGGTATGGCCGTTTCTCACAGTAAACAATTAAAGGTCGGGGATGTAATACCTGTAAACTTCAGTTACGGTAATATGAATGTAAATGCTGATGTAAAAGTTGTATCGGCTTCTGACAGACGAGCAGGAACCCAGTTTGTTAATCTGACTGAAGCAACAGCAAACCAATTATTATATATGAGTTTAATAATGGAAGGTAATAATACCAGACCTCAATAAGATTTATATTAAGGGAAAAGAGAAAAGCCGGTATTAAATAAATATCGGCTTTTTTATTGACAATAAATATTTATGTATTAATATTAGTAATATAAACTATGAATATTGGGATGTCGCCAAGTGGTAAGGCACCTGGTTTTGGTCCAGGCATTCGGAGGTTCGAGTCCTTCCATCCCAGCCAATTAAAGGATAAACAAAAGTTTATCCTTTTTTAGTTTTCTGAAACGGACGAGAACCTGCTAAGCGAAGCTTAGCCAATGGTTCGAACGTGAGCAGGCAGAGAGCGTAGAATTTGACAAGGAATGTAATTCCGAAAGTCAAATTCGCAGACTCGTTTAACGCCTGCGAACAAGACAGTCCTTCCATCCCAGCCAATTAAAGGATAAACGAGAGTTTATCCTTTTTAAAAATTTCGGAACAAAACAATAAGAGTTTCGGAACTCGTTGAGATTGCTGATATTTTGGGTTACGATTTGTATCTGCATAAAAGAGTGTAGGAATGCAGATAATTAATTTACAGAAAATTTTTATGTTTATGTTATAGTAATTCTATGAGCAGAAAACCGATAGTAGCTATAGTTGGACGTCCGAATGTTGGTAAATCAACATTCGTAAATCGTCTTGTGGGTTCAAGAAATTCTATTGTCGATGACCTTCCGGGAGTTACGAGGGATAGAATTTATTTTGATGTTGAATGGCAGAATAAAGTTTTTACCGTTATTGATACAGGTGGTATTATTCCCGGTGATGAAGATGATATTATGGTGTCAATATTTGATCAGGCAAAAATTGCTTGTGAAGAGGCTGATAAGATAATATTTCTTGTTGACGGTAAGGATGGGGTTAATCCGATAGATTACGATATAGCAAATATATTACGTCAATCCGGAAAACCTGTATTTTTGACCGTAAATAAGCTTGATAATCCTGAATCTTATATGATGGTAAATGATTTTTATTCACTTGCAATAGGTGAGCCTCTTGGTATATCTGCCCTGCACGGAAGCGGCGGCGTTGGAGATTTATTGGAGCTTGTAACTGCTGATTTTGAACGTGAGGATGTTAATAAGGAAGAAGAAAATCATATAGTAAGAGTTGCAATTGTCGGCAGACCGAATGCAGGCAAGTCTTCTATAGTTAATTCTTTGCTTAATGAAAACAGGGTTATCGTGTCAGATGTTTCCGGCACTACTCGTGACAGTATAGACAGTCTGATTAAATACAAAGATAAAGAATATATTATTGTTGATACAGCAGGTATCAGAAAAAAATCTAAAGTGGATTATGGTGTTGAAAAATTTGCGGTAGATAGGGCAATTCGTTCTATTCGTGACTGTGATGTTGCTCTGCTCGTAATTGATGCTACCGAAGGTATTTCAGATCAGGATAAAAAGATTTCTTCAATTATTACAGAAGCCGGAAAAGGTATTATTATTGCGATTAATAAATGGGATTTGATTGAAGACAAGCAGGCTAATACCGTTAATAAGTTTGATAAAATGCTGGCTCAGGAAATCCCGTTTCTGGAATATGCTCCGAAAATTTATATCAGTGCAAAAACAAAACAAAGACTTCATAATATTTTTGAACAGGCTCAGTTCGTTTACGAGCAGGCTACCAAGCGTGTATCTACAGGCTTGTTAAATAAAATTATAAAGGAATTGTATTCTCTTAATCCTCCGACATCTGTAAAAGGAAAGAGATTAAAACTTCTTTATGCAACTCAGGCAGGGGTTCAGCCTCCAACTTTTGTTTTATTTGCAAACAATTCGGATTTACTTAAAGAGCATTACAAAAGATATATTGAAAATAAATTGCGTGAGGCTTTCGGATTTTTTGGAACTCCGATTAGAATTTCAGTCAGAGAACGCAGTGAAAAGGAAAAGAAATAATGAGCTGCAAAAGTATAAAATTACAAGGAATTGATGCTAATGGGCAAGAAAAAGAATATTCTTTGTCGGATTTTGTCGGACAAAAATTAGTACTGTACTTTTATCCGAAAGATAATACTTCTGGTTGTACTCAGGAAGCATGTGATTTTAGAGATAACTACAATAGACTAACCGCAAAAGCGTTAGTAATAGGTGTCAGCCCTGATAGCATATCAAGCCATAAAAAGTTTCAGGAAAAACAAGGACTAAATTTTATACTTTTATCAGATACAGAACATAAGCTTGCGGATGCATTTGGTGCTTGGGGCGAAAAATCAATGTATGGCAAAAAATATTTTGGTATAATTCGCTCAACATTTGTTATTGATGAAAAATGTAATATAGTTAATGAGTGGCGTAAGGTTAAAGTAAAGGGGCATGTTGAAGAAGTGTTGGAAACTCTTTTAAAATAAAGCCTTGAAAAATATTTTTCTTTGTGTAAGAATATAACTTGTCGGTTGTTTGGCCGTGAAAATTTAATAGATTTTGATAAATGGCAAGGTAGCTCAGCTGGTGAGAGCGCACGGCTCATACCCGTGAGGTCGAGAGTTCGAATCTCTCCCTTGCTAAATAAAAAGACAGGTTTTAAAGCCTGTCTTTTTATTTAGTATACGGTATTGATGAGAACTCAATTAGAGTTCGAGCGGATTTTTTGTGTTTTGTATCAGGGATTTTGACATTAAGTATCGCGAGTTTGACATATTTAGTCGGAAGCTTTAGACAAATTAATAGCTTTATTCCACTCATTATATAAATCATCCAATTTATACATTGCATTAGCAGGGCTTTGAACACTATTTTAACAGGCAGTGAACAAGACAAAAAATTCCTAAAACGCAAAATAAGAAAAGATTTTTATAAAGTCAAACAGGAACTCGGTCTAATAAATTATGTATTAGATGATTTAAGATTTTCTAATCTCGTAAAATAATAAATTTTAATTTCGTATATTTTATTAAATTGTTAATTTTCTTTAAATATATTTACTTATACCACTTTAAAAATTTTTTAATATGTCGTATAATATAAATATATCATGTCGTATTTTATAAATATAAAAGCGAGAAAACTATGCCAATATCAGATATTTTAGAAAAAAGAATCCAATATCGTATAAAGAAGTCAAAGGACTTCGTATTTATGCTGCCGGATTTTTTAGATTTGTCTGACAGAGATCAAGTCATGCGTGCATTACGCAAACTTATAGCAAAAAAACTGATTATGAAAGTCGGTCAAGGTGTTTATGTTAAAGCAAAAGAATCCCAACTAACAGGTAAAATTATTCCGCAGATTGATTTGGCTGAAATAGGAAAAGCTGTCGCTGCAAAACTTAATATTAAGGTTCTGCCAAGCCGGTATGAACTGTGGTATAATGAAGGCAAGACGACACAGGTTCCAAGCGGAAAAGTTATTGCTATAAAGGGAACTATTTTAAGGAAAATCGGATTTAACGGAGTTTATATAATTTATGAAACTGTCAGAAACAAAGAAAAATATTATAAATATAGTTAATGACTATTCTCAGGAATTTGGTATCGCTCCGCAGTTTGTTGAAAAAGATTATTATGTTGTTAAAGTGCTATCTGAAATAAGCAAAATAAATTATCCCGATTTGAAAATAGTTTTCTCCGTCGGGACTTGTTTATCTAAGGCATATCATAAGATCCAAAGATTTTCTGAAGATATTGATTTTAGAGTTCATACAGAAAGACCTTTCACAAGAGCTGAAAAGAAAGCTTTTTGTAATTTCATTTTGGAAAAACTTGATAATAAAGAAGATTATCATATTATTCAAGAATCAATCAAAAAAGGGAATGAAAATAACTTTTTCAGCTTTGAAAACCGAATATAAAAGCTGAGTTTACTTTTGAGAACTTGATTTTACCGAGTACGATTTGTGAAATATCCTCATTTATTGGTCAGTTTATTAATGAAGAACCGATA
>CACYTP010000021.1:39934-56712 GCA_902777385.1 uncultured bacterium | reverse complement strand
CGGACGAATTTTTATGTTGTATTCCAAAGATAATGAATCAAACTGGAAATATTCTTATGAGTATAGTGACGAAACTTATGCAGAGATATATGATCCCAAGTTGGACAAATTTTATCCGGCAGGAGAGTCCTCAATAAATAAAGAGGGAATAAAATATACGGTAGACGGGAAAGATGAATATATAGATGAACAAATAAAATGGGTATATTCCAAGCAAAAGCGAGCAGAGGATGAGCGAGAGCGAGAGATACGGAGATTATCTACGATGTATCCTCCGGGGGATATGCGAGAGCGACTGAATAAGAAACGGTTGGAAGAATTATCCAAACCGTTACCGAAGCCAAAAATAACCAAGACAAAAATAAGGGTACAGCCGTACGATAAAGATGCAGTGAAGCTAAAGGACGGTCGCTTGTTGATAAAATGGACAGATTCAATAAGAGAGGTATATGATCCAAAGATTGGAAAATTTATCCGAGTAAAGTGGGATAGTGAAAACAGTTACAATGAAGAGATAATGTTGTCCAACGGCAAATTTTTGCAGATATCCAACAAGGATAAGCGAGCATGGTTATACGATATGGATAGCGGTGAGGCACGGGAACTGGATGTAAAAGCAATCAGCAAAATGTTATACGAGATATCTAAGGTGCATGAGCTGTCAAACGGGAATATAGTTATAGTTACAGAAGATAATAACGATGTATTGTTATTTGATGTAAGAGCAGAAGAATTCAAAAATTTAGGGCGAATGAAAATTCCAGATCGTCATATTTTCCGTGATGCAGTACTTGCAAATGATAATGAATTATTGCTAGAAACCGGGTATAGAAGAGGGTATGACTATGACCCTAACTTGAGAGGATTAGATGTATATGATTTAAAAAAACGTAAATTAAGGCACATAGGCTCGACTCCGAGGTTTAATATGGTATATGAGCATAGACCATGTGTTATGAAAAATGGGAATATATTATATAAATCTACAATTTGTAAAATAACAGGAATAAAAGAGTGGGCACTTCAGTTCGAGTGTCATGAAGATTTATATTTATACAAAATAAAGAAGAAATAAGATAAAGAATAAATAGAATAGTTATTCAAGTGCAAAGATAATAAATCTTTGCACTATTTTTTGTACTCATAAAAAATAAAAGGAGGTAGAAATGAATTTGGATAAAAGTTTACAGAAAATATTAGAAAATGAAGAATTAACAAAGGAAGAAAAGTCAGCAAAAATAAAAAACTATTTCAGAAAGAAATCAATATTTTTGAATATGAAACTATGGTTATATCTGGCAAAAATATGGCTAGGTGAACTTTTTGTGCTTTTAAGTTCGGTAATTCCTGCGACAGGTGTCGGCAAAGCAGGTTATGCTGCAATGCAAGGCAGATTAGTACCACATATTGGCAGAAAAATTGCAGGTAGTATTTCTACAGGTATAACTTCAGGTGCGGCAATGGGTGTGACTTATGGTGTTGGAGATTCAATGTTAAATGATAAAAATTTAGCAAGTACTGTCTTAACGGATACACTTCTATTTAGTTTGTATGGTGGAGTATTGGGAGGAACAACCTCTTATATAGAACGATATTTGCTTGGTAAAAAATTAAAATCTTATGGTGATATTGATAAATTATCAAAAGCTTTAAGAACAGAGTATCGAAGTCGTGCGAAAAAATTTTACAGAGATTTTGTTCAAGGACGTTATGTGTATAAGGATGGTATATATATATATTTCAATAGGGAAGTTGCAGGTGAACAAAATACTCATAATCCTAAATTATCAAAATATTTCCCTGAGCTAATTGATGATTTAATTCACTCCGAGCGAATTCCGAATGCAAAAAATGTAAAAACTTCTACAAAGCCTCATGTATCTCATTATAGAGTTTATAAAGGCAGTCGAGGTCATCACTATATAGAGGTTTTAAAACCTAAAAAAAATAACTATGATAAAGAGATAAATAATAATCATAAACAAGTTCTGAATTATTATATACAAAAAGACACCTTCAATGGTGAGCCGCAGGAAACTATCCCAGGTGTCAAAGAAGATGTCTCTTCGCCGATTAAAGATAATCGTATAACTATTATAAATGATAGTTCCGAAAAAGTCAATCCTTTAGGAGGAAATAATAGAATATTGGAGGGTAGAATAGAGATAAACGAAAAAATGAAAGGAACAGATGCCCTAACGGGATATGCAGCCGAGTATGTGGAATTTGAGCCGCTGCCTGAGTTCAATGAAGAGGAGAAATCTGGTACGGTACATTTACCTTATGAAGAATTTAAGAAAACATCCTTATGAGCATTATGAAGAGATAGAAGAAGTAGTAACATCACTATTGGATGATTTCATATTGGGAATGGGCTTTGAAATGCATGAGTATTGATGAGGAAACGATTGTGCAGTTTTAAATTTTAATAAAGGGATCCCATAAAACAACTTGCAATATTATTAATTAATTGTTAAAATAAACAACGTAAACAAAGGACTGGAATGAAAAGAATAATAAACAAATTAGTAATAATGTTAGTGTTGTTGTTATGTGCAGGGCAGAGTGAATCATCCTGGCTAATCAAACCGAAAAAGGTAGTCCCCGTACAGTCATTCAAGGGGAATTTTGAAAAAATAGCAAGGATAAGTGATACCTATAGGTTATCTGTTTATAACTTTTTGAATTTAGATGACGGTCGAGTATTGTTGACATACGATGACGGTACACTTCATATATATAATCCTGTAACGAATAAGATAGAATCAATGACGCAGCCAAAGCATTGGTGTGCCTGTAGCCATCCAATATTGTTAAAAGACGGTAGAGTGTTGTTCTTCAGCACTTGGGAACGATGCTCCTATGTTGAATATACAGAAGAAATGTTGCAAGAGCGAGCAAGAAAAGAAAACAGGTATTCTCAAATATATCGGACGAATTTTTATGTTGTATTCCAAAGATAATGAATCAAACTGGAAATATTCTTATGAGTATAGTGACGAAACTTATGCAGAGATATATGATCCCAATTTGGACAAATTTTATCCTGCAGGCGAGTCATCCATATATAAAGAGGGAATAAAATATACTGTAGATGGGAAAGATGAATATATAGATAAACAAATAGAATGGGTATATTCCACCCAAAAGCGTGCAGAGGAGGAGCGAGAGCGAGAGATACGGAGATTATCTACGATGTATCCTGCCGGGGATATGCGAGAACAGCTGAATAAAAAGCGATTGGAAGAATTATCCAAGCCGTTACCGAAGCCTAAAATAACCAAGACAAAAATAAGGGTACAACCGTACGATAAAGATGCAGTGAAGCTAAAGGACGGTCGCTTGTTGATAAAATGGACAGATACAATAAGAGAGGTATATGATCCTAAGCAAGGGAAGTTTAGCCAAGTCAAATGGGATGAAGAAAACATTTACGATGTAGAGATAATGTTATCCAACGGCAAATTTTTGCAGATATCCAACAAGGATAAGCGAGCGTGGTTATACGATATGGATAGCGGCGAGGCGCGGGAACTGGATGTAAAAGCAATCAGCAAAATGTTATATGTGATATCCGAGGTGCATGAACTGTCAAACGGGAATATAGTTATAGTTACAGAAGATAATAACGATGTATTGTTATTTGATGTAAGAGCAGAGGAGTTTCAAAGTTTAGGGCGAATGAAAATTCCAAGTCGTCATATTTTTCGTGATGCAATACTGGCAAATGATAATGAATTATTGATAAAGCCCGGGAATAGAAGGGGATATGACTATGACCCTTACTTGAGAGGATTATATGTATATGATTTAAAGAAGCATAAATTAAGACGTATAGGAGCAACTCCGAGGTTTAATTCGGTAGATGATCATAGACCATGCGTGTTGAAGAATGGGAATATATTATATACTTCTGGAAAATGGAGCATATTTGACCCTAAATGTTATATTGATTTGTATTTATACAAACTAAAGAAGAAATAAGATAAAGAATAAATAGAATAGTTATATAAGTGCAAAGGTGCTAAATCTTTGCACTATTTTTTGTACTCATAAAAACAAAAGGAGGTAGAAATGAGTGAAAATAGCAAAAATAACGTAATGCAAAATGTAACAGATGATACTTTTGCGAGAATGAATCTTTATTCAACAATTATTACAGCACCGGATGCTGAGATTAAAGATATAAGGGAAAATTTAGTGGAAATGTTCAAATTTGAATCTAATGAGGCTAAAGGGAAAAAGAAAACAAATGCCGGTGAGGTGAATAATATAGTTCATGATATGCAAAGTGAGGAACTGCCTGATGCAAAAATCAAAGAAGAAGGTTCTGAGAAAAAGAAAGTTGCCTTGGATTGGGAATTAAAGAAATTAATAGAAGGTGAGATAGTAACAATAAATAAAGTAAAATACAAGGTAGAAAGGGTGTACCATGACAATAAAGGGTTTCAGGCGATAATATTCAGGTGTGTGGAAGTCCCTGATGATGTACATTCGATATTACAACCGGGGGAAAGTATAATGTCGATAGGTGGTTCTTATGCAGCGGTTCTGTTTTCGCTAAATCCACTTGAATGGAAAAGGGATTGGGGAGATAATAATTCTTTAATAGCCGTAGGGAAAATTCCACCGCAATTTTGGTCTGCAAATGCATTTTTGAAAGCGACCAAAGATCTATATAATATAAAATATCTGACAGGATTTTCACTTGGTTCAATATTAGCAGGAATGCTTGCCGTGATGGAAGAAAATCAGGATCAACAAGCTTATTTGTATAACGGCGGAATGTTAAAAAAGATGTTACCCTCAATGTCTCGTGAGGGGTATAAAGTAAATGAAATGAAAATCCGAAAAATATAAAGACATACTTAACGCAGGGAGAACCGTTATCGAGTACCGGCACAATACTAAACGGTTCCGGGATTTATATGTCAAATAAATCGGATCATAAGCGTAAGGGGCATAGTATTTATCTGCATTTAGGTTTAACTGATTCGGATTATGACCCGATAAAACAAGAGGGAATGTTTTTGGCTGATGAATTAAGTACGACAAGTATAAAGACAGAACAGGGAATAGGTGTAGGTTTAAAGATGCCCGCAACCACAAATCTGTCCCATAAGACACGAATAACGGAAGAGGAACAGGAAAATTTAAATAATGAGGTTCAGGTAAAAGTAAAACATGTAATAAAAACGTTACCGGAGAAAAAGAAAACAACAGTACCACAGATAGAAAACGAAGTTGAACCGGATGATGAACTCGGAGTCCCGACGGGATATGCAGCCGAGTATGTGGAATTTGAGCCGCTGTCTGAGTTCAATGAAGAGGAGAAATCTGGTACGGTACATTTACCTTATGAAGAATTTAAGCCTGTAGAAAACATCCTTATGAGCATTATGAAGAGATAGAAGAAGTAGTAACATCACTATTGGATGATTTCATATTGGGAATGGGCTTTGAAATGCATGAGTATTAAAAAGAAAGAGGTGTAAAATGAAAAAATTTAGTATGCCAAGCTTGCGTACTGATACGCAGGCTTTTTTGTCGTGCGTTTTTAATAAAAAAACGTACAATTTTGTTTTTACTTTATGTGAGGATTTTGTTCTTGCCGATATGTATTTTCTTGATAACGGAGAAAATATATATGTTTTTCGAGGAGTTCCTCTTGTGCCGGAGGTCGATTTAATTCGCAGGGTGAAAAATCCCGATATAATAAAAGGTTCATTATATGTTAAACATAAGTATGGTAATGATGTTGATATCACTCAGGATAGTTTTGATTCCGAGTTTGAATTAGTTTATTACGATGAAAATGAGCTTAGTGAGGAGGTTGATTAAATGGGGACTGAAAATTTAAAGTTTAGTTTTATTTTCAAAATACCTGAAATTAGTCTGTCTTTTGAAGGTTTTGATGTGGATTTTGCTTATACAAAATCGCTTGGCGTCTTCCCTGATACAGCTTTTTTTACGGTTTGGAATTTAGATAAAAATGTCTATCGGCATTTGTTACAAAAAAGTTATTTTGTGAATGTTTATTCTAGATATTCTCAAAATGAGGAAATACTGGTATTTAGCGGATATATTGATTTGAATTCCGTATCAAGTCAAATTGCTGAACTTCCGTTAGAATGCGAATCCGAACCTACACCTGATTCTTATGTGCGTTTTAAACTAATAAACAGCAAGGAGCTTCTTACTAATAAGTTAATAAATATAAATTATCAGAAACCTGTTAGTATCAGTCAGATAATTCAGGATTGTTCCGACTTAATAGGTATTGATAATGTAATTGTTACAACAGAACTTCCTGAAAAAGTGTACACAAATTTTAAAGCTTTAGGTAAACCGCACAGAATAATTTATGATATATGTGCATCTTTGGGTATAAGAGTAAATATGCAGGATGGGGTTTTGTATATCGGTTCCCCGAATGAAGCTTTATCCTCTTTTAATGTCCTTGAATTAAACAATATTAACTCTTCTGAACCTGAATATCAAACGGCTAATGAAATATTGTTAATAACTGATTTTTATCCGCAGATATGTCCGAATGATTTTGTAAAATGTGATTTTAGAGAGTTACAAGGTTTATATCCTGTGATAAAGGTGTCTTCTGTCGGAGATACTTACAGTCGTGTGTGTAATACAAAAATTAAGATAGGAATTTAAATTATGAAAAGAAAAATTACAGACAGTTTGTGCGATATTTTGAGGGGAATATCGCATATAACACTTGTTGAATTCCCCTGTAAAATTATAAATGTTCATTCCCCGTATCTTGTTGATGTTGAATATTATTCTAATAACAGTAAAGATATATTGTTGAATGTTCCCGTAAAGCATCAGCAAACTCAAAAAGCTTATGTTTATCTCGGTATAAACGTTGGGGATAAAGGCACTTTACGTTTTTTTGATAACGATGTTTCAAAGTATCGGGAGGGCGTTGATTTAGTTAGCAGCGAAATTCGTACTCATAATATTAATGATTCTGTTTTTTCATTTGGGTTTTATCCTGATAATGAGCAGTATGTTTTTCCTGACGGTGATGTAGTTATAGGCACAAATAACGGTGCTACCGTTACATTGTCAAATAATTGCATTTATATCAACGGTGGGAATATTAGTATTAACGGAAGTAATTTGACATTGGGTTCTAATACCGTAATAGACGGTAAAACTTTTTTAGAGCATAAACATACAAATGGAAATCAGGGCAACCCCACAGGTGGTGTGATTTAAAAAATAAGGAGGGAAAATGTTGTATGATTTAAAAAATGTTCAGGTCGTTTGGCGTGGGCAAACTTTAAACGGATTTAGTTCTCAGAAAATTAATATTTCTCAGAGTGCAAATCCAAGTATGAATTTAATAACAGGAATTTTTGGCGAGTATTTTAATTGCCCAAATCCCGGAAGATTTTGGACCATTAATTCATCTTTTTTGGCAAATAGTGAGTCATATAGAATTCTTGAACGTGATAATTTATTGCGGCGTTCAGGAACTTTGATTATAAGGGATCTAAATCTTGGCACAAGTGATGTTTTTTATGATTGTTTTATTTCGTCTATAGGAAGTAAAAATGATGCAAAAGAAAGAATTGTAAGTTGGACTTGTGCAAGGCGTAACGCATTATAAAAATAAGGAGGTATTGAAGTGATTGATATAATGAGTGACGGCAGCCACTTTAAATTTCAAAAAGGTGATTTTTTGGCTGTAAAAGGTGTAGAGAAAGTTAAACAGCATATTATTACAGCACTAAACACTTTTTATTCTGACTGGCATTTAGACTCGGATAAGGGGTTTGACTTAGCTAATGGATTACGCAATTTAAGCCTGCTTGAAACAGATATTCGCCGTCAAATTTTAGAAGTAGAAAATGTAATTTCATTGCGTAATTTCAGACTTGTTCTTGATGATGCAGAGCTGTCAGTTAAAGTTTATGCTGTGGTGCAAACTGAATTTGGTGTAGTTGAGGTTACTCAAAGTTTAAGAAATCAGAACTAAGAACGGAGGTTTTATGAAAATAAAAAATGGGACAATAGCGTCTGAATCCGCAGATGAAATTTTTGATTACTATAACAGTGAATTTCAAAAAAAGTATGGTTCAGATTTTTCTGTTAAGAAAGGTGGACTATTGGATAGCTTATTGAATGTAATTATACAGACGGAATTAGATATTCAGTCTGCAATTATTGAGTTATCCAAATTGTTTTCTCCGGATAATGTTGAATTAAATCTGCAGGATGCAATGTTTGAACGAATAGGAGTACACAGGCTTGGTGCCGGTGCTGCAGGTTTTAAAAAAGAAATATTATCTGATACTGTAATAAAAGTAGAAGCAAAACAGATTTTAATCAGATCAAAATCTGATGGCAGTGAATTCTATAATTCTGATAATTTTATAACAAATTCATCCGGAATAACGCCTGTTTATTTCAAATCAGTAGAGAATAAAAAGTCTAATATATCAGAAGATGAAGAATTTAACATTGTTTATGCTCCTGTCGGGATATTGACATTATCTGACAAGCCCGCAGAAAATATTGTATCAGGTGCAGACAGGGAGCTTGATGAAGATTATAAAAAACGTTATAATAATTCAAAATCTTTAAATTCGAGTGCTACATATTCGGCGAATTTTTCGAACTTGTCAATATACACCGGTCCGAATCTAAAAATTATTGACAGAAATATAAATCGCTTGTATTCTGCCGGAACTGTTGAAATAATTGCAAAGCATAACACAACGGATAAGATTTTTGCTTCTGCAATTGCAGATACATTTGGTTTAGGTATATCGTATATAGGCAATACTGAAGAAGAATTAACAGACTTAAAAGGTAATCACTTTAAAGTAAGATTTTCAAATGCTTCAGATGTAACTATAGATTTGAGTTTAAATATAAAAATATCCGAGAATTATGATAGTCAATCTGTTATAAATACAGTTAAAAATTCAATTGTAAATTATGCAAGTGCAAAATATAAATTAGGTGATTTAATTTATGCAAATGAATTTGCAATACCTGTAATGATGGTTGAGGGTGTTATTTCTGCCGATAATCTGCTTATTAAAAAATCAGATATGGAGTTGTTTCAGGATAAATTAGTTCTATCCGATTATGAGTATCCTAATTTTGATGTTCTTAATATAACAATTTCTGAGGAGGTGTCAAGTGAAGATAATTGATACAGTAAAATTTTTATTGAAACAAATACTTCCTTATTTGCGAAAAAATGAGGATCTGGTATTTTTATTATCATTAATTGGTAAAAGATTTGCGACTTTACAAAGTTGCTTAATTTATCTTGCTAATTCTTATGATATACGAAAGGCCAGAGGAATATACCTTGATTATATAGGTAAAGAAGTTGGCACAGAAAGAGATGAGGTCGATTATAGTTCCTTTTTCTGTGTAAATAGTCCGGATATAAATGATAAAAAATATTTTTATTTTTCATCGTCAGGTACAGATCCGGCAACCCCAATTTCATTAGAAGACAGTGAATTTATATCAAAAATAATTGCCAAAATCTTAAGTAATACTGCTCACCCTAATATAAAAAATATTATTGCAATAATAAAAGCTGTTACGAATGCGGATGATGTATTAGTTATTCAGGAGGATAATGCCTGTTTAAAAATTGTTATTAAAGGTAGAAAAGTTGTAACAGCCAATATTGGCAATTATATAAAACAAATGGCACTAGGTAACGGAATTTATTTAAAGGAGATTAAAGTAAATGATTAAAAAAACAAAACCAAATATAGCAATCCCTTCCGAATTTGCTGTAGTTGGTGAAAAAAGAGATTTTTCGGAAGTAAAAATACAAAATGGATTTGATCCATTTGATAAAGATACTTTGGAAGGAAGTTGCCTGAATAAATTTATTGATGACACATACAAAGGCTTAAATTATTCGATGGCAGGTACAGATGCAATAAATTTAATTAAAGAAGGTGAAACCTTAACATCTAAAAATGGGAATTTAGAAAGTATGCCGGTTGTATCTACTGATTTGACAGGTTTGACTGCGTCAGGCGATAATCGTTTGCACGCATTAAAAGGCTATTTGGATAACGGCGAATTATTAACAGATGCAGAGGGGTTGGCTGATGTCGTCAATTACGCACATTCTACTTTTGATTTATCTAAGTTTACCGTAACAGGTACACCGACCATTACGGATGACGGGATTGCAAGTGGGTTTGTTTCACAGACAAACTTTTTAAATGCGACTTACACATCAACAACACCTACAACGTCAGTAGATATCTGGACGAAAGTTATTATTACTGAAGTCACTGAAACAAGTGGGGTGTATTGGGCTATTGACGGTAATCTAAGACTTATGAGAAGTTCTGCTACAGCTATCGGATTAAGAGGTTTTAGTGGTGCATTGAGTTGTGATGTAACAGGACTTAGTTTAGCATTAAATGATGAAGTCATAATCCACGCTAACGTAACAGGAACAAATGCAACGGTTGATGTATGGGTAAATGGGGTAAAATCAAGTAATACTGTTACACAAAGTAATACGATTGGTATAGCATACAGCCATTTAGTTATTGGCGGTCAGTATAGTAACGGTAATTATTCACCAAAGAACAGTATTGATTTGAAATATCAAAGAGTATTATTTGACGGAGTTGAAGTATTCAGCGGTAACAAAACAGGGCTTGATGTTATAAAGCCTGATGATTACACTGTTGTTGGTACACCTACTATTAGTGCGGATGGGATAGTAACACACTCTGATGCAGATAACTATGTTTCAGGAATCGCTCCAAGCTTGTGGAATGGTAAGTCTTGGAGATTTGATTTTGATGCAGATTTCGTTCCTTATACAACAGATGAATTAAATACAGGTATGCCTTTCATGCACTTTTGTGGGGATAAATACAGTTTTATAAGTTACAGTCCTTCATGGAATTCTATATATTCTCCTATGTATACAACCGATGGAGAAAACCATCAGATTGCAGTAGAAAATGTTCGCTCCAAATTTGCCAAAGGAAAGGTGCATATTGAGTACTACTTTAACTATTCAACAGGTGAAAGGTACTTTACAGCTACTCAAAATGGCGTAACATATAAAAGTAGTGTACAGACTTATACAAACAAAGATTTCCGAAACCAAGGAAAAGACTTCATGTTTGCAAATGGATATAATTATAATAGTGAATTTCCTATCTACACACCTATTGACCTTAATTCTGTTAAATTCTACGTTGACGGAAACCTTGTTTATCAACCTTGCTTGAAGATACCGTATACAAAAAGCAAAACAGGTTCAAAGATAGCAGATGCAAGTGTGAGAAACCGTGTAGCGGATATGTATAATCAACAAGGCTATGCACCGTATTATACATTATTTGATACGGATTTTACTCTACCAATGGGTGAATTGTACGGGATGATTGAAAAATCCAAAACAACAGGCTTTTTAGGTCAAACAGTATTTTCTCTTGACCCGTTGTTTAATGACGGTTTACACTTGTTAGATGGTGCATTATTGCAAGGTGACGGAGTTTATAAATCGTTCATTGATAACTACATCAAGCCTTTGTACAATTCAACCCCGTCAAGATTTGTAACCGAAACCGTTTGGCAGCAATCTGTAAGTACTCACGGGGTATGCGGTTATTATGTTTATGACAGCACCAATAACACCGTAAGACTGCCTAAAGTAACGGGATTTGTTGAAGGTACATTAGACAGTTCCGCATTAGGTTCACTTGTTGAAGCCGGATTACCGTTAAGTTGGCTTGACCATACTCATACCCGTGGGGATATGAATATTACAGGTAATATTGTAAATAATCCAGTATTTCAAAATGCAGAGGATTATTCTAATGGTGCTTTCAGAACAACAAATTTAGGTGTTGCTCTTGTAGGAAGTGGAGATGGTTATCAAGCCAAATCAATATCATTTGACGCTTCTCGTTCTTGGACGGGTTCAACTTCAGCACCAAACTATGCAACAACCGCTCATAACGCCTCAACCGTTCAACCGCAATCAATTAAGGGATATATGTATATCGTTGTTGCAAACAATGTATCATCCGTTGCAACTCTTAATCAGAGCAGTATCATAACCGAAGTAAACTCTAAGGCTGATATGAGTTTGAGTAATGTAAACAACACGGCAAAAGTTCTGATGTCAGGTATGGGTATGCCGTCAGCGAGATATATAGATTTGACCTTTGGGGTAAGCGGAACACGTTACACCGCACCTGCGAACGGTTGGTTTATATTTAGTAAACGTGGTACTGTAAACGGACAATGGATACTTGGAGATTGTGGTAGTACAAGGCAATGTTATACAGCATCTGATAATCAGGCAGAAGCTACCATATATATGGCTGTAAAAAAAGGTGATGTGCTTACATTAAATTACATTTTAGACGGCGAAAATACTTTCAGTCGCTTTGTATATGCACAAGGTTCAGAAAGCGAGGTGTAAAGATGTATTATGTAATAGATAAAGATGATAAACTGGCAATATTTGACGATAATAAAGAAAAATTAGAAGCGACAAGAGAATTTATGCCTCAACTTTTGGGGCAGTACACTCTTGAAACCGACATCGTGACGGCGGAAGAATTAAGACAACATCCGAATAAAGTTATTATTGATGATGTTGAAATTGAAATAGAAGTACCTGATGAGTTGAACAGTTTAACAGTTGAACAGTTGAATGATTCAGAAAACGATACAAACCTTTCAACCGTTCAACCTATCAACTATTCAACCGAATTAGAAATCTCAACACATACGGAAACAAGACCTGTTCAACAACAAGTCGGAAGCCATACGGAAACAATTACCGTAAAAGGTTTAGTTCCTAATCCGAATTGGGAAAAAGAACAGGCAGAAAAAGAAAGACAAAGACTTGATAATTTAACACTTACCCCGTCTGACGTTGAACGAGCTTTGTATAAAGCAAAACAAATGGACTTCGAGGACTTAAAGGCACTTATTGCTGAAAAAGCACCGCAGCTTGATATGAAAGCGTTAGCAATCGAATTTAGGGCTAACAATTTCTATCGTGGTGTAGAAGTCAACGGAATGCGGTTAATTGATACGGTCGGGGCGTTGCTCGGTTATAGTCCGAGTGATATGGATTATTTGTTTGAACATAAGGAATTACCTCCTCAAGTCGAAAATGAGGAGGTTAATTTTTAATGTTAAATATTAATCCGGATCTGATAATTTCTGTGACTATTCAGTTGGTAGCCATAGGCATATTTATCGGAGTTTATAAAACGACGATAGCTTTTATGCAGCTGCAAATTCAAGAATTAAAGAACGATATGCGAAAGTACAATAATATTCTTGAACGTATGGTTGTGAATGAGCAATCGACAAAATCGGCACATCATAGAATTGATGAAGTGGAGAGGTATATAAAATGACAATTAAATATGTAATAGGACATTGGACGGCAGGACGTTTGCTGCCGTCTGCTTATGATAAAACTTGTTATCAGTTACTGATAGATGGTAATGGTAGTGTGCATTCCGGGGAATTCCCCGGACGCACTTCCTCAACCGGAGGTATGAATTCTATAACTTATAATATAGCTTGTTGCGGGGGGCTATTGATGTATCCGCTTACAAGGAAACAGATAGAAAAATTTTATAAAATTTGTGCAGAAAAATTAAAAAATTTTAACCTGACACCTGAGGATTTTTACACACATGCGGAAATTGGTGAGATGTGTCGGGGACAGCGTTTAAAATTGCAGGGAAAACCCTATGATAAGGCTCACAAAATTATCACTGATATAGTTCCATATAATACCTATCTTTACCAGAATATAGGTAAAATTGACTTGACACGTCTTCCTGATTTGTGCGGTTCTGCGTTTGATACGGGGAATTTTATCAGACATAAAATTAAATGGTATTTTCAAAATTATCGTTAACGGAGGGAAAAATGACAATCACACAAAGAAAATACATAAATCGAAACGGAAAACATTTGGCAAACTACATAAATTATCTTGTAGATTTACAAAAGGAATATAATTTAATAATAAAAGAATTATCTAAAAATGTTGATAACGTGACGCTGTCTGAAGAAGCAAATGAATATGGGCGGAGTATAAATGAGTCATATAATAGAGCAAAAGAATTGTATAGTGATGTAAAAAGAATAGCAGATTTGTATCGCAACGGATTGATCGTCAGTAGTGGTGAATTGCAGAGGTTAAATATGCGATTAAGTACATCCGAACTACCAATATACAATCCAATTAAAATGCAACTGGTAGAATTAAATTCAATTAGTGTACCAACAGGAGCTGCTGCAGATATTACACAAGATGAGCAAGTCGAACCGGTACAGTTATCAGAAATTGAAACTACAGAAGAAGAAAGTTCAATTGCACAGGAAGATGACACAAAAGCAACGATATTAGAAACCGGAATAGGGTATTGTCATTATATGGGCGAAGAAGATATTTCGGAACAAACTGATGAAATCTGCAACAAATTAAAAACAGAAAATGCGGATTTCTATTATGAAGACGGAGCAGACGCCGAACCGGAGGGATATAGCGGAGATAGCTTTGCCGCAGCTGCAGAGTACAAGCGTAAATATGACGCCGAGCAAAAGCAAAAAGCCGCCCAACAGTTACAACAGCAAAAGCAAAATTCTGCTGGTAAAAATTGGATTATGCCGTGTAATGGAAAAATTGTCGGAAAGTATAAAGAACCGAGGGCTACTCATATCCATAATGGAATAGATATTGCAGTTCCGGTAGGTACTCCTGTTAAGGCTATTGCAGATGGGGTAGTGCATTATGCTGGTGCAAATGATCCTTATGGATATGGTAAGTATATAATCTTAATTCATTACATAGGGACTAAAATTGTTACAAGTGAGTATGGTCATCTAATGTCTTGGGTAGTTTCGTCAGGTCAGACTGTACAAAAAGGTCAAATAATTGGATATTCTGGTAATACAGGGCATTCTGAGGGTCCGCATTTGCATTTAACAATAAGAGAAGGTAAATACAAAGGGATACACGTTGATCCATATAAATATATTAAACACTAATAATTATCAGGAATCATTTGCTGAACTTTTTTTAGATATTTTTCTAATAATTTAATTTTTTTATTTTGGTATTTAATAATATTTAGTAACTTTTTGTTGTTTATATTGTTATCTTTAAAATATGGGGATAAAAAATCTTCCAATGGAACAGTTGAATCTGTGCCTGGTGGAAAATATTTTATTTCTAAATATTTTTCTTGCGTAATTTGTGCTAATTTTGCATATAAGTGTATATCTGCTGAGGGAATAGTAAGTTCTGCCAAATTGGCAAGAGAGACATGTTTCCCGATATCATATCCATTTTGTATAATGTCATTATAATATGAGTTTGCCTCTTTTACATAGTTGTCTATTTCCTTTATGATTTTCGGATATTCTTGATTTATAATTTGTTCGATTTCAATTTTATATTGATTGCTAAGTTCTTTTGGAATAGGTTTGTATTCGGCATAGGCAGATAAACAAAAAGAAAATAATATCGTAAATAAAATTAATAATTTTTTCATATAAATCGAATATTTGAAAAAAGCAATATGAGTACGAGAAAATGTAACCAAAAGTATAAAACAGTTAAATAAAGTAAGTAAAAAGGCGGTAGCAATACCGCCTTTTATTATGAACAAGAGCAGACTTGTAGATCCGGAGGGATATAGCGGAGATAGCTTTGCCGCAGCTGCAGAGTACAAGCGTAAATATGACGCCGAGCAAAAGGAAAAAGAAACATGTCATTACGAGGAGGGCAAAGGCTTGCCCGACGAAGTAATCCAGCTTTTAATATTGATTAAATGAATAAGTGACATAGTTATTAAGTTTTTACAAATTTGGATAGTGGATTAAATTTCACAGTTTTGAATAACCAAACTGCTGGATTGCTTCGCTATCGCTCGCAATGACATGTAGTTTTTATTTGGACAGTAGTGCATTCCATAATGGTTGTGATATAAGGGTTCCTCTTTATACCCCGATTAAGGCAATAGCAAATAGAAAAGTTATGACAACTGGTCCACACCTTCATTTTGGTGTTCATAAGCTTGGAAATAATCTAAATCCGTTGAGTTTTATCAGAAATTTCTAATATGTAGTTATTAATTTTAAAAAATACGATTTGTTTTGTAATTAGTAGTGTTTTAAACTCTTGTGCAATTGCTATATTATATTTTTTAATATAGTATTTGTATATAAGAATATCGCATTCAGCACCCGGTACAAGATTTAAATCGTACTTGTTAATTATATTTTTGAGTTCTTCTGTTATAACCTCGGGATATAAACTTATTGTTCCTCGCATTTCTTCTAATTTTTGTATGTAAATTATATTTTGCTTTTTATTGTTTTTGTTTTTTAAGTACTTTTTATAAATTTGGGTAGAATCTTTATCAAAATTTATAAGCATTTGCATTAATGTTTTATTATCATAGGTGATTTTGTCATGTAGGATGTGTTGTAAATTATTGTTAATGTCTATTTTATATTGTTTTACATCTTTATCCGGTATTATTCTGATATATCTATCGATTGTAGCATCAGGGAATGGTTCGTAATTATCAATTTTATTTATTATTTCAAGATAATCCTCTTTAGCGATTCCTTTTGTTTTATCTTTATACAGTTTGCTAAGTTCTTTTGGAATAGGTTTGTATTCGGCATAGGCAGATAAACAAAAAGAAAATAATATCGTAAATAAAATTAATAATTTTTTCATATAAATC
>CACYTP010000021.1:12368-39914 GCA_902777385.1 uncultured bacterium | reverse complement strand
GAATATTTGAAAAAAGCAATATGAGTACGAGAAAATGTAACCAAAAGTATAAAACAGTTAAATAAAGTAAGTAAAAAGGCGGTAGCAATACCGCCTTTTTTGTTAAAAAATTAAAAGAAGTCGAGCAAAAGGAAAAAGAAACATGTCATTACGAGGAGGGCAAAGGCTTGCCCGACGAAGTAATCCAGCTTTTAATAATGGTTAAATGAATAAGTGACATAGTTATTAAGTTTTTACAAATTTGGGTAATGGATTAAATTTCACAGTTTTGAATAACCAAACTGCTGGATTGCTTCGCTATTGCTCGCAATGACATGTTATTTTTATTCGGACAGTAGTACATTCCATAATGGTTGTGATATAGGTGTTCCTCTTTATACATCAATTAAAGCAATTGCTAGTGGAGAAATTATTGCTGTAGGTAAAGCTAATGGTTATGGAAATGTGCACAATAATTCTTTTGACTATTGTTCATGCTTATTTTTAGTGTTATGATTGTTTTTAAAGAGGGGTATTCCATGGATATTTTATTTATTATTGACAGGTTAGAGTTAAAGTGGTTTGAGTTTAATAATCTGGTTACAAACTTTTGGTTGATTCGTGAATTGCTTTACGAGCATAAGAATGTTTATATAACGACGATTGACGGTCTGAGCCTTATTGGCGGTAAACCTATGACACATTGTTATCCAGTGTTTGAGAAAAGCGGAAATATTTTCTATGATAAAACGGATATTCAAAAAAATATTAATGATTTTAATTTGGTTATGTTCAGACAAGATCCGCCTGTAGATGGGGATTATATAAATTCAACCTATATATTTGATTTCGTAGACGAAACTAAAACTCTTGTGATAAATAAGCCGTCTGCCGTTCGTGATTTTAATGAAAAATTACACGCTGTTTATTTTAAAGATTTAATGCCGAATAATATAGTAACGGCATCTCGTTCCGATATTTTGAAGTTTTTGAATGAGAATGAAGAAATTGTTTTAAAACCTTTGAACAAATGCTTTGGCTCAGGTGTTATGACACTTAAAAAAGGTGATAAGAATACTTCTGTTATAATTGATTTGATGACAAATAACGGCAAAACTCTTGCAATGGTTCAGAAATATATTCCTGCGGCAAAGTTTGGGGATAAGCGAGTTTTGTTTTTGGGTGATAAAGTTCTTCCGTATTGTGTTCAAAAACTTCCGAGCAACAACGATTTCAAATTTAATGATCATTGTGATGCAAATATTATAAAGGCGGATTTGTCCGAGGATGAACTAAATAACTTTAAACCTGTTGCCCAAAAACTTAATTCTATGGGGATAATGATGGCAGGACTTGACGTTATTGACGGGAAAATTATAGAAATCAACGTAACCAGCCCTTGCTATTTTATAAAAGAAATAAACGGGCATTTTGGTTGTACGTTAGAAAAAGAAATTACGAATTTTATACTGGAACAGTTATGTTGTAGAGTTTAGTCTTTGCAGGAGCTTTTTCCCTCCCAAGATAATTTGTTTCTGCAATGAAGATAATCCAAATTTTCATTAACTATTATCCATGCGGTACATCCTCTGCCGTTGTTATCTTTGCAGACATTGTTAAAATCGTTATTAAAATCTTTAAGTCCTTCGGGCTGAATTTTATGAGGATGCCCTTCAAAAAAGAACTGATTTTTGCCTGTTATGACTGTTCTCCCGGGTAATGTTACGGCTATGTCAATTTTTTGAAGCCTTCCTGTGTACCAACCAATACCGATTAGTGTTCCGTCAGCTAACCAAAATCTTGTTCCGTCCGCAGGTTCAGGTGCAGGTTCACTCCAAGTTAATTCTGCCATATTTGCTGATTTTCTGCTATCACAAATTTCACCAATTTTGCATTCTTTTATAATATTTAAATATGCTTTTATTCTCTGTGCAACAAGAGTTTTGGCACTATAATCATATACGGCTTCTCCTGTCTGCGGGGCTGTTTGACCTGTTTCGGTATCGGTTAGCCCCCATTCGTCTATTGAGCCGTATTCGTTTTCCATCATTTGCCACGCTTGAGCCAGTGTAGAATATGCTTTTTTTAATTGCGTTACGGTTTGCTTTTCTTTGTAATTAGTAATAAGTGTCGGTAACGTCATAGCTGCAACTACCCCGATTATACCCAAGGTGATTAGTACTTCTGCCAGTGTAAAAGCTGTTTTTTTGCTCATATAATCCTCCAATAAGTTCACATGTATGAACTATTATAAACGATTATTAATCTATAATCAATTCCGTGGTTCACATGTATGAAGTTATATTAAGCCAATGATAAACAAGGATTTTAATAAAATTATATGTAAGAGAATAAAAGACCTTCGTAAAGCAGGTAAAATTACGCTTGAGCAGTTAGCTTATCAAAGTGAAATTTCAAAAGGTGGGCTAAGTGAAATCGAAAGAAATATGAAAGAACCGAGAGCATATACTATATTTAAGATATGCAGCGGTTTGGGCATCACAATGAAGGAGTTTTTTGATTTTCCTGAGATAAATGATTATATGAACAATTTATAAATTTGATTATGGGTGTGGAATTGATTTATTAAAATTCAACTTGGTATTTTAGAATTTTATTTTTCAAAATTTCATCTTTTATCTGATTATTTTCGTCAGGGTTTAAAGCACAAATCAATTCTTCAATATCCCAAGGGTTTTCAAGACTTTTTTGCCTGTCCTTTATATCTTCAATGTAATCATTATATTTCCGTTCGAGATTTCCTTGAATAACTTTTCTTTTGAATGTTATCGGAACTGAACTTTGTTTTCCGTCTAAAATTTCTGCAATCATATACGTTTCGGGATATTTTTTTATTGCTGATGATTCTATAATCAGGCTGTTTAAATCCTCCAGCTCAAGTCCGTAAACATTGTTATCTCCCGTACTTGCATACAGACAGTCAGCCAAAGCGGATTCCATTGCTAATACTTCCAGTTTGAGTTGATTTTTCAGGAGGTGTTTTTTATCGTATATAATTAAATTCGGTTTGGTCAATTTCAAGTTATCATCTCTTCTCATATTACTGTTTATTCCTCGGATATATTCGTCGAGGAATACGTCAGGAAGATTTTTATGGGTTTTTAAAAATATTTCGGCACTCTTAGTTAAGATGCTGTCTCTCAGTTGTTGTTCAGGTGTTCTTACTATGCAGGTATAATTATCTGCAATGTCCTCCGGCATGTTGCGTAATACGCTATTTATTAATAAATTTTTGTGAGGATGAAAACTTGTATCTAAGAATATTACGCTTAGTCCTTGACCGTATGTTTTTAAGTAATTTACCAAACTCGTGTAATCACCGTCTTTACTGTCAAAATATGATTCTGCCAAAGCTCTTGCCATATAATCGGAAATAGGAGCTCTGAACATTTTATATATCTTTTCAAACTCTTTTATATTGATATGAGGTTTATTAACGGATATTGTTATTCTTTTGTTGCCGAGTTTTGTCGATATTATATCAATATTTTTTTCACCTCTGTATATTTGGCTTAGTGCGACTTTAATATCACTGAAGCTAAAACCGTACACAAGCGTACTTCCTGTCATATCGTATAAAATTTCCGAGCCTACCAATTCAAAAGGTCTGTTAATGTAAGCTGCTTCCGGCGGCTCTGTGTTTTTGATGTATTCCAGATTTTTTATATCTTCCGGCGTTAAATGTTCCCTTTTAAGATTTTTTGTCCATGAGTTTATCACTTCAGGTGGAAAGGCTTTTTGGATTATCTCAAAATATTCCAAAGTATAGCTAGGTGGGGTTGTTGTTACCTGAGAGGATAAAGTTCTGTAGTAAGCTTTCACAAATTCCTGCATATATTCGGGTATATCTTTTTTCTGTTGGATAGGAATATTTGATTTAGCTTTTTCAAGTTTAATTTTTTGAAGTTCTTTAATTCTTTGTTTTTTCTCTTTAAGAATTACTTTTTTAAGATTTTCAAATTCGCCGCTGTTGATGGCTCTGCGAATTTTTCCTTGAGAATGGATTATGTGATCCCCGAGTTCTCTGCCAAAATTGGGATTAATTGACCAAAATTCGGTCATTACTTTTGACTGAAAGTCCTTAAATTGGTCTGAAGAATATAACAACTCAACGGGCAGTTCTACATGTTTTTTAGTCAAAAAATCAGACAGAGCAACTATTATATCGAAGCTGTTATTCCAAGCATCAATCATAGTGTATCGTAAAGGTTCATGTGCAGCCTTGAGTTCATTTAAATATTGGGTTTTTTCGGCAGGTGTCATTTCCTGCCATTTTTGAATTCGTCTTGCTGTTCGGATTGCTTTTATTTCTTCCAAATCTTTGTCCGAAAGTCCTGCTTCAAATATTTTCAAATTATTTGATGCCCAAATTTTGAACAAATCATCCTGTGATAGTGTATTTGAACCTACCTTTGTTTTAGTGCGGTTTTCTCCCATATATTCAGGAATATCAACTCCGGGGACGGGTGTTCTTTTTGAGTGATTTCTGCTGCTGTTTGGATTATCTTCTTTATACTTTGAAAGCATTGCCAGTTCATCCATTTGCTCAGAAATCATTTCCAATTTTTTTGTTCTTGGAATAGAGTTCCACCAGTTTTCAAATTTTTCAACAGTTTTTCTTGCTTTTGCTGTTCTTTCTTCCGGAGGCATAGCTTCCCACATTGCACGCTGTGCTGCTGATATTTTTTCTCCCATAAAGTCAGAATATCCGTCCCTGGTAAATCTTAAAGATGTTCGATATTCCATATCAGGACCTTGTATTCCTAAAGCTTTCAGGGTACTTGTTCTTATAAATGGTGCGGTTTCCCCGTTTCTAAATCTGAAATCCGCTACAAAATCTGAGTTTAAATCGTTTTCCAAATCCGTATTTATTTCTTCAAGTGTTTTATTATCGAGGTAAATTTTTTTAACGAGATAAACAGTTAAATTACTTTTGTCTTTTAACGTATCTTGACCCATTAGTTCTAAAAGTTCGGCATTTTCTCTCATAGAATAAAGTATTCCGTTGGTGGCTCTTGACTCTTCAGGATTTTTTAAATCTGCAAATTCAGGGTATATACCTTTAATATCATCTATTGAATCTGCAATCGAAAGATACGAATATGCCTGTTGTTGTGCTTCCAATGGGGTGATATATCTTTTGGAAGGCAGTCCCTCTATGTAAATTTTTACTCTTTCGGGCATTCTGTCTTTATTGGTGTCATAAAATCTTTCCAACCCCTTATCTACTCTTGCCGTGAATAATAAGTTATCATTGAATTGCGGAATAATATAATTGTAACTGTTTTTAGTAACAGGTTCATTATTTACGGGCGAATTGTTATTATTTGAAATTTTTTTTGTTGTCAATTTTGCAGCTATGGGATAAATTTTCATTAATTTTTCCTTTAATTGAGAGTATGCCTTTTATAGTAAATATATCAATAAAAATTTTTGCTTGTATTGTGTTTTATGTTAATATAAATTAAGCTTTATTTTACTCTTGAAAATACTTCAACATTAATATCATCAAATGTATTTGTATTGAAATAAGCACATGACGCAACCATAGCCGCATTATCGGTACAGTATTTCATCGGCGGAGCAAATACTTTAAATCCGTCATTTTCAAGTGCAAATATTTTTTTCCTTATTTCAGAATTAGCAGCAACGCCGCCTGCTATGACAACCTGTTTGTAACCCGTTTTATCCAGTGCTTTACGAACTTTTTTTACTAAAGTAGAGGATACGCATTCCTGAAAACTTGCACAAACATCTTTTAAAATGTTTTCAGGAAGTTCATCAGTATTATATTCTGCTTTCAATTGCTTAACCAAACGTAAAACAGCTGTTTTTAATCCGCTAAAACTAAAGTCAAATTCATCAACTTTTGCTTTAGGCAGGATATAAGCTTTAGGATTTCCTTCCTGTGCCATTTTATCAAGTTTAGGCCCGCCGGGATAAGGTAGTCCTACGAGCCTTGCTACTTTGTCATACGCCTCTCCTACAGCATCGTCAATAGTTTCTCCTATAATTTGTTGTTCGGAGTATGATTTAACATCAATAATCTGCGTATGACCGCCGCTTACTAACAGTGCCATAAACGGAGGTTTTAAATCCGTGTCAAGATAATTACCGCAAAGATGTGCATTGAGATGATTTACCCCGATAAAAGGTTTGTCATACACTAGAGCAAGTGTTTTCGCGGCATTTAATCCTACAAGCAAGCAGCCGACCAGCCCCGGACCTACGGTTCCGGCAAAGGCTGTTATATCTTCCGGATTTATTCCTGCATTGTCTTTAGCCTGTTTAAAAGCTTCTTCTATTACTATATTAATAGAATCAAGATGTTCTCTTGCCGCAATTTCAGGTATAACTCCGCCAAATTGTGCATGCGTTTTTATCTGTGATGCGACAACATTTGCAATGACTTCTCTGCCGTTTTTAACTATGGCACAGGCTGTTTCATCGCAACTTGATTCGATTGCCATTATATAATTATCGTATCCGCTGTCAGGACCGATTACAGCTTGTTTTTCAGAGAATAATGTATTTTTTATCATTTTCATAGTAAAATTATAACATAAATATGAAAAGGATTAGGGAATGCAATTTTTAGACAAAACCAAAATAAGAGTAGTTTCAGGACGTGGAGGCAACGGTATGGTTGCGTGGCGTCGTGAAAAATATGTTGATAAAGGCGGCCCTGCAGGCGGTGATGGCGGTAAGGGCGGAGATGTCTATTTGATTGCTGATGAGAATATGTCTACTTTGATGGATTTTAAATATAAGTCGGTTTTCAAAGCCGAAGGCGGTGAAAACGGCGGAATAAAAAATTGTCATGGGCATTGGGCTAAAGATTTATACATAAAAGTTCCGGTCGGCACTGTTGTTCGAGATGTAAAAACCGGTAATGCCATAGCAGATTTAGTTGAACATGAACAAAAAGCCTTAGTCGCAAAAGGCGGACGAGGCGGAAGAGGTAATGCAAGATTTGCTACGGCTCAAAATAGGGCTCCTCAGTACTGTGAACCCGGAGAACCTCCTATTGAACGTGAACTGATATTGGAATTAAAGCTTATTGCGGATGTAGGGCTTTTGGGTATGCCAAATGCAGGTAAATCAACTTTTATAAGCCGTATCAGTTCAGCAAAACCTAAAATTGCCGATTATCCGTTTACTACTCTTGTTCCAAATCTTGGGGTTGTGCATAAACCTTCAGGTGATGGGTTTGTTGTTGCGGATATTCCCGGATTAATTGAGGGTGCAAGTGAAGGTGTCGGATTAGGACATGAATTTCTCCGTCACGTTGAACGATGTCGCTTTCTGGTTCATATCATTGATGTTACTGAGGATAATCCGCTTGCTAATTACCAAAAAATTAATGCTGAATTAAGAAAACACTCTGAAAAACTCGCAAATTTGTACCAAATTGTTGCATTAAACAAAATTGATGCGATAGATAATGAACGCAGAAAAGAGTTAGCTGATTTATTTAAGGAACAGACGAAGGATGTGTTTTTAATTTCTGCTGTTACGGGTGAAAATATTGACGATATAAAATATTTTATGGGACAAAAGGTTGATGAGATAGAAAAACCTGTATCCGATATTATTGTTGAGGATGATCCGGATGCTACCAATAATGATGACAGTGCTTTTGAGATTTCAAAAGTTGCAAAAGATACATATATTATTGTCGGTGGGAAAATTAATCGTCTTGCACAGGTTACTGATGAGAGAAATCCTGAGCAAGTAATCAGATTTCAGAATATTTTAACAGGTATGGGTGTTTTTGATAAATTGAAATCAATGGGTATCAAAGATGGCGATACGGTTATTGTCAGTAAATTAGAGTTTGCATATTATGCGGATGAATTTTTCGGTTAGTGAATAAAGGAGTAGTTATATGGCGATTATAAGTGAAAAATTTACGGTACATACGAAAGGAAATACGGATGTAATTGACCTTACAAGATATGTACAAAATATTGTTTATAAAAATAATCTGACAAGTGCTGTCGTATATGTTTATGCTGCGGGTAGTACTGTTGGAATTACAAATATTGAGTTTGAGCCGGGTTTATTGGTGGATTTGCCTGAAGTACTGGACAAAATTGCACCTGTCGATGCTGTATATCACCATGATGAAACATGGCATGACGGCAACGGTTATGCACATCTGAGAGCTTCCATTGTCGGCAATCATACTATGGTTCCGCTCGTTGATGGAGTTTTGCAGCTTGGTCAGTGGCAGCAAATTGTTCTTGTTGATTTTGATAACAAGGCACGTTCCAGAAATGTTTGGGTACAGATTGTGTATTAGAAAAAGTTATTTTAAACTATCAACAAATTCTCTCATTGAATAAATATTATTTATTACAAGGAAGTTTTTGCCTGTTTTTTCTTTGACATAGTCAAGGGTATTTCCGTCTAAAAATACTTCGCTGTATTGTCTTAGCATTACTGAGGGAATAACCGCATAATCACAATCTTTATCTTTTATGGCTTTAATTAAATCATCAGTTGTAATAAGCCCTGCAACTGTTATGTTTTCGCCCCAGTAATCAGATTTTACAGCCACGACATCTGTCGTTAAGTTTTTTATTTTATTTAATTTATTGCAAATTTTTTTAATAGCATCAACTGCGGCAAATGACGTTGCAAACAAAACCTTTTGAGGTTTTGAAATTCTGTCAGGTAGCTCAATTTTTTTAAAGTCTTCCAGTAAATATCTTATTGACCCCACACCGTCATCAAGCTGAGCAAAAGCTCCGTAATATTTTGCAGGCGGAATCTTTTCTCCTGCGAGCAAAAAGAATTCATCAGAGCAGCAAACCCTTTTGTATTTTGACGCAATTTTTATAGTTTCTAATGCACATTTTTTATCAACCTGTTTTAGTTTTTCGCCGTCACGGAATTTTGTAATTCCGACAGGTACAATTGCAACGGATAATACGGTATTCTTTAGTTCTGCCAAGTCAGAGAGAGTTCTTTCCAGTTCCTTACCGTCGTTATATCCCGGACATAATACAATTTGAGCGTGAAACGGTATCTTATTTTTTCTTAGCCACTTCAAATTTTCCAAAGCTTTTCCGGCATTTGGGTTTCTCAGCATTTTTACTCTCAGCTCGGGATTTGTAGTATGAATTGAAACATAAAAAGGACCCAGATGTAATTTTTTTATGCGTTCTTTATCCTTATCCTTTAAGTTAGTAAGTGTAATATATGTACCTTGCAAATAAGATAATCTGTAATCATCGTCTTTAATATACAGAGTATCTCTCAATCCTTCCGGCTGCTGGTCAACAAAGCAAAAAATACAATGATTTAAGCAGGGTTTTATTTTATCAAACACAGCACTTTCAAAAACGATGCCTAAATCTTCATCGTAATCTTTTTCCAGTTCAACTACTTCAATATCTCCGCTCTTTTTTTTGATTTCTATAGTCATTAAATCGGTTTTACATAAGAAGCCGTAGTCAATCATATCCTCCATTTTTGTATTATCAATGGATAATATTTCATCACCGACCTCTATTTCCAGTTCTTCGGCTATAGAACCTTCTGTAACTTTGTTAACTATTGCGGGCATTATCTTTTTCAAATCCTTCAATTACCGTAATAAGATTTGCGTATTCAACGCTTGTATTATCAAGTAAAATTCTCTGGTAAAAATTTTTATTTGTATATTCATCATTCAAAATATTTTCAGCTTCCTGTCTAAATGAGGCTGCGAGCGTTTTTAAATGCAAAAATAATTCTGATCTGTCCTCGGTATCCAGTAAATCTGCCATAGAAAGTTTAACTTTTGCATTAGGAATAAATTGCAGAGGATTAGGCGAAAGTTCTTTCTTTATCATATTGATAAGTTCTTTTTCGCCTGTTTTTGTTAAAGAGTAATAGACAGAAAGTTTACCACCTTCCGACATCGATTTTCTGCTGTCTAAAAACCCGTCTGAAATAAGTTTTCTCAATGCAGGTTTAATCGCACCAAAACTCGGTTTTGTGTATACGCCAAAACGGCTCTCAATTTCTTTAGAGATGCCATACATTGTGAATTCCCGTCTTGTCAGTATATACAGAATTAATAATTCAATCATATCCTAATTGTAGCATAGTTTTATGTATAAGTAAAATAATGATTGAATTTTGGTTTAAAAATCGATATGTAACAATTAACTTAACTGTTTGACATAAATTTAAAAATATAGTGTAATGGTAAAAGGGACGTGTGAAAACAGGTAAGTTATGTACATAAAACAACTTGAGATAGATAATTTTAAGTCATTTGCAAACAAATCGGAAATACCCCTTTTAAAGGGCTTTACAACGGTATCAGGTCCGAACGGTTCCGGCAAAAGTAACATTATTGACAGTGTACTGTTTGCTCTTGGATTGGCAAATGCAAGTGAATTGCGTGCAGAAAACCTATCACATTTTATTTCTACATATACCAAAAGAAATGATGCATATGTAAAAGTTACGTTTGGAGATGTTGAAGGCGAAGGCGATTTAAGTATTGCAAGAAGAATTCGCAAATCAACTCAAGGGTATGCAAGTACTTATTATATAAACGATAGTGTTACTACAAGGGAAAATGTACACACTTTACTTGAAAAGTATAACGTTACTCCTAACAGTTATAATGTAATGATGCAGGGAGACGTTCAGGGGATTACCAACTGTACTCCAAAAGTAAGACGCAAAATTATTGATGAAATTGCCGGGATTGCAGATTTTGACCGTCGTATAGATCAGGCGACAAATGAGTTGGAGGATGTAGAACACAGAGTGGAACGCTCAAATGTTATTCTTACCGAAATCACTGCTATGTTAGAGCAATTAAAAGAAGAACGAGAAGTCGCTATTAAGTATCAAAAATTAAGAGAAGAAAAGCAGGGACTTGAAGGACAGGTTGTTAAAGTACGTTTCTTTGATATAAAAAGAAACCTTGAGCAGGCTCATGAAAATATCTTAGAATTTACGAAAAAGAAAAAGGAAGAAGAACTTAAAACCAAAGATATTGATGAAAAAATAAAATTAATTCGTGAAAAATATGAACAGATAAGAAAAGAAGTCGCAGAAAAAGGTGAAGCTCAGCAGCTTGAATTAAAAAGACAGGAAGAAACCCTGAAAGGGGAAATTGATCGTAAAAATAACGCAATTAACTTTGCCGATAAACAAATTCACGATAACAAAAGAACTATTGAAAATGCACACAACGGTATTGATAGTTTCAAGAAAAAAATTGAAGATACAAAGCTCCAGATTACGCTAAAAATTGAAAATGCTCAAAAGATTGAAGAGCAAATTAAAGAAAAAAATGCGGAATTAAAGAAAATTCTTGAGGACATGACCGGACTTAGCAGTACAGCAGAGCAGCATATCGAAAACCGCAATAAGCTGAGGAAAGAACTTGAAACTCTGCAAGACAGAGAAAATCAGTTATTAAAAGAAAAGTATCCGCTTGAAAATGAATTAAAAAATCTTCTTGAAGCTGTCGAAGACGCAAAGAAGAAACTTGCCGAACTTGAAGATATGAAGGCTAATTATACTTCTACGTTTGAAACAAAACAAGAGTTGGTAGAAGAATTAGCAAAAGAAATTCAGGATTTCAAGAATGTTCAGCAGACTACGATGCATGAACTTGATACTACTAATAACGAAATAAATGATACCAATTACAACATTCGTATGGCATATTCAAAATTGTCAAAACTGGAAGCCCAAAAGCAGATTGCAAGTGCATCCGCATCAAATATTGCAATTGATACGATTATGAATGCAAAATTAAGAGGCGTTCATGCCCCGTTAATGCAGTTAGGTACTGTAGATAAGGAATATGCAACAGCGTTAGAAATAGCGTTTGGCGGCAGAATGGGACATATCGTTGTGGATGACGAACATGTTGCATCAGTTGCGATAGAACTGTTAAAATCGGCTCGTGCAGGTCGTACAACATTTATTCCGTTAAATAAAGTAGCCAAAGCACCATCGAAGCTGGCTTTGCCAAAAGATAAAGGTGTAATTGATTTTGCGATAAATTTAGTAGATTTTGATGATGAATATATAAACGCATTTTTCTACGCAGTTGGGGATACTATTGTTGTTGAAGATATGGAATGTGCAAAGCGTCTAATCGGTAAATACAGAATGGTAACGCTTGCAGGAGAATTATTTGAAAAATCAGGTGCAATTACAGGCGGTTCTGTCAAGAAAACAGGATTTTCGTTCTCGCAAAATGATGATAATGAACTGGAAGAATTTAAGAAAAAAGTTAAAGATTTAGAGGCTCAGCTTGGCAAGTTAGAGGCAAAGAAAACAAATCTTGAAACTAAGTTAAGGGAAATTCGTCAACAGTATTCTGATAGTGTAAGCGAGCATTCTAAAGCAAAAATTGAACTTGATAATATGACAAAAAATTATGAAAACAGCGAAAATATATTGAAAGAAAAAGCTGAGTTCATAAAAACATCAGAACCTAATGTTGAAGCTTTGAATAAAAAACTGGACAAACTTGAAGAAAAAAATCTTGAAGTTAATGACAGAATGCTTCAAGTGAAATCCGAAATTGAAGAAATTGAAAAACTTATCAATGATAAAGATTTAAAAGATTTGAAAGAAAAAACTGAAGGTGTTGAAGCAGAAATCAAACGTTTACAAGCTAATTTAATGGCAACGAATAACGATAAAAATGATTTCGAAAGACAAATTAATTTCAATGAAGATTTAATAAAAACCAAAAAAGAAGAGATTGATGAAAAAGAGAAAGCTAACATAAAGCTTGAAGAAGATAAGCAGGTATTTAAAGTTGAGATAGAGGGACTAAACAAAAAAGTCGAGGTTCTGTCTGAACAAATCGAAGTAATACAGGAAAAACTCGGAGAGTTGTTAAAGCAGCGTGACGAAATCGCAAATGATATAAATGAACTGGAAAAAGAAAAACATATTAAATCATCTGATATTGAACGTATTGCCGAACAAATTGAGTCTTTCAAGGCAAGAAGAAGAGAACTTGAACCTCAGCTTGATACTGCCAAAAAAGAACTTGAAGATACAGGAGAAGATATCTCTAAACTTGAGCCTGTAGAAATTTCTATAGATGAAATTACAGCTAAAATACAACGTCTTGATAAAAAAATGACTGAGTTGGGTGATGTTAATATGAGAGCATTAACGACTTATGATGAAAAATTGGCTCGTCAGGAAGAATTAAAAGAAAGAATTGATATTCTGTCAAAAGAAAGAAGAGAAATTCTTGAAAGAATGAGCGGATATGAGCAGCAGAAAAAAGAAGCTTTCATGAAAACATACAACAATATTAATGAAAACTTTAAAGATGTATTCCATAATCTGTCTGAGGGTGAAGGGGAGTTAGTTCTTGAAAATCCGGAAGATCCGTTATCAGGCGGGTTGGATATGAAGGTAAGCATAAGAGATAAAAAACACCAGCGACTCGGCAGTTTATCGGGTGGTGAAAAGTCACTTACCGCATTGGCTTTTGTTTTTGCTATTCAAAGATATATGCCTTCTCCGTTCTATGCTTTGGATGAAGTTGATGCAAGTTTGGATACAATGAATGTTGAACGTATCGCCCAAATGGTGCAGAATCAGTCAAAAGATACGCAATTTATAGTAGTTAGTCACCGCAAACCTATGATAGAATCAGCTAATAGGACAATAGGTGTAACTCAAAAAGAAAAAGGTATTACAAGGGTAACGGGAGTAAAATTAAGAGATTAGTATGAGTACTGCGGTAGTTAACTATAACATAGATTTACCTGAAATAGAAAAGAATGCCGAAAATGATGGCATAGGTATTCTTGTGTCTATGGCAAAAGCCGGTAAAATTGATCCTTGGAATATTGATATAATTGATATTACAGATAAATTTCTGGCACACTGCTGTTCTATGAAATCAGAAAATTTGAGAATTACCGGAAGAACTTATCTGTTTGCCTCTGTACTTTTGAATATGAAGTCAAAAATTCTTGATGGCATTGATGTTCTTCAGTTTCAGGATGCTCCGGAAGATAATCTTGAATATGATGATGACGGTTTCATTGTGGAATATCCGGAAGAAGATTACATTCCGACGGCAAATGTTCAGACTATAGATGATGTTCTGCAACGACGTACAAGTGTAAGGCTTAATCGTAACAGAGTTGTTACATTGAGAGATTTGATACGTCAATTACAATTTTACGAAAAATTAGAGAAAAAACAGTCAATCAAACAGGCACATGAACGTGCTAAAAACAGGGTTCGTTCTTATGCCAGATTTACACCTGATGATATTATCAATCTTGCACACGAAGAGTATATAGAAGATTGTGTTTTAAGGTTAAAAGACAACCTTCAGCAAATATTTGAAAGTCAAGAAAAAGTAGAATTAAACGAACTAACATTACTTGGTATGGATAAGATGAGTGCTTATATTGCGTTGTTGTTTTTAACCGCCGAAAGTGATTACGATTTAGTTCAGAAAGAATTTTATTCAGACTTGTATGTAGTAAAAGAGGAAAAGCATGGAACAGTTGAAAGCGAGAATTGAGGCTGTCTTGTTTACTACAGCTAAAGCTCTTACTATCAAAGAAATATCGGATATATTGGAAGAAGAGGACTTGGAAAAAACAGAAGAAGCCATGTTAGAATTAATTATGGACTATTCTGCAAGACCGGGTGCTTTAGAAATAGATGATGAAAACGGCTATATTCTTCAGGTAAAAGAAGAACACATGGATATTGTTGAAAAATTATGTCCTGTAGAATTAAAGCCGCCTGTTTTAAAAACCCTTGCAGTTATAGCATTAAAAGAACCTATCCGCCAGACAGATTTGAAGGAATTAAGAGGCTCGACTGCGTATGAACATATACAGGAACTGCTGGAGAAAGAGCTAATTTCCCGTACAAGGGACAAAAACGGCAGGAGTTATAATTTGAAAACTACTCCAAAATTTGCGGAATACTTTAAATTAAAAGGCGATACTCGTTCACTAGAGAAGTTGTTGGAAGCTGAAAAGGGGAATAAGGATAATGAAGAAGAGGCACATATTCGCACTTAGTGTTCTTGCTTTAATAATTTTTGCTCTGTTAGTTGCATTTATAGGATTGCCTGCGTATTTTTTCAAACAAGGTGTGAGTGCGTATAACAAGAATAATTATCTTTATGCGTATAAATGTTTTTCAAGAGCATTATTGTGGAATAAATCTAATCCAAATTATCGTTATTACTATGTCCAAACACTTGCAAAGTTTAAGCCTACATACAAAGTTCAAAAGGAGATGTGTGAATTTGCAAATGATTTGTACAAAGACGGAGCCCATGTATTTGCCGGTATTCAGGTTAATTTGTGGAAGAACAATATTACGCAACAATACGGTGTAAATTATATAGAACAGGCACCTATGGGAAAAGATATAATTCGTTGGAATCCGTCAACATTCCCGTTAAAGGTATATATTGCTTTTGAGCAGAATTCAGCGTATCCGGAGTGGTATAATGCAGAAATTACAAAGGCATTCGGACAATGGGCGGCATCATCAGGTTTTATTCAATTTGATTTTATAGATAAACCTTCTGCAGCTGATATTGTAGTTGAGTTAATGGGTTCTCCGGAGTCTGGATGTACCGAATCTGGTTGTAAGTATGTTGTAGCTCATACTGAACCTGTCATAAAAAATCGTATATTAAAGCAGATGAAAATTACTATATATGACAAAGATGCAACGGGGGCTTTTTTCTCTGATAAGCAGCTGTATAATACTGTTTTACATGAAATAGGTCATGCACTGGGTATTATGGGACACAGCTACAGTACGGATGACTTAATGTATATGGCAAATACTACGGATGCACCGAATAATACAATTTTTATTGAATACAGAAGTGCTTTTCAATATATATCCGTTAAAGATATTAGTACTTTGAAATTGCTTTACAATATGGTTCCGACTATTACGAATACCCCGTTGTCAGAGATAAATACAAAGAATTTACTTGAACCTGCAGTAGTTTTAGGAAGTATCAATGTAAGAACTTCTCAAAAGATTAAAGAGGCAAAAAATTACATAGCAGAAGCTCCTGATTTACCAAACGGTTATATTGATTTAGCAATTGCCTATGATGAATCAGGACATATTGATAAAGCTTTGGAGGCATTCCAGGAGGCGTATAACAAAGCAAAACTGCAAAATGATAAATACATAATTATGTATAACATAGCGGCTATGTATCTGAATAATAACAATCCTGATTCAGCTCTTGAGTATGCAAAGCAGGCTCAGAGTATAAATAATTCGGATGAAGTAAGAGATCTTTTGGGCAATATAGAACACGCAAAAAATACTCAGACAAAACCTTTCTGGATGCCTATACATTCAAATTAAAGTATAATTAATTATTAAAATTTATAGAAAAACACACAGGACATTGTATCCTGCGTGTTTTCTCCTTTTTGTTTCAAATAGCTCTCTCGTGTTCTTACACTTCAACGAATAGTCTTCTGCCTACAATATTTTGTTTGCCGTTATAATAACCTGCAAAATACCCCCCACTAACAGGTTTATTCTTCGCATAAGTAGCACTATCGTAACGATAACCGTTGTAACTGACGAACGGATTATTGCCGTACGGATTAGACGGTTTTGTGACAACAGGAGCTGCTGTCTTAACACTGCCCGGTGAAAACATCTGAGTCAATAAACTTACAACACTTGCCATAACGTTACCTCTACTTACTACATTTATAAATTAATGATTATGTATAATATGTCATATTTTACATTCCATTATATAAACTTTTGTAAAGTAAATTCAATCCTCCTATGTATTGATTTTTAAAAAAGCGGTATTGAAACATTTACAAGAAGGACTATAATACCTGCAAAGGCTAATGCAGGTCCGAATGGCAAATAAGTCAATTCATCTTTGTTTTTAAGCCCTTTAATAATGTTTATGCAGGTAACTGCAGCCAATAATACTTCTGCTAATATTGCGGAATAGAGGATTAAATCATTATTAAACAGTGTTGTTTTGTGTTGGATAAACAGATATGCAACAGTCATGATAATTAATAAAACGAATGATATGACTGTACCGTAATGTCTGTTTGTCAGTTGCTTTTTAATAAACATCGGCATTAGACATAATACTTGTAGAATTATGCTCAAGATTATAACAAGGATTATATTTTGCCAGCCAAGAGCTGCCCCCAGACCTGCTGCTATGTAAGTATCTCCTTCTCCGAACGCACGTTCTCCTGCTATAAGATTTCCTATTCTTGCTGCAATTTCCATTATAACTGCCCCAAGTATCAGCCCGAATATGGATAATGTTAACGGATTATTTAATATCCAATCTTTTGTAAGCTGAAATCCTGAAATTGTATTAAATGCCTGATTCCATACAATAAATCCGGTAATAATAAGGTTATATAGTAAACCAATAAAAATCAGAGCATAAGTATGTTTATCAAAAACAATTTGTTCTTTTATGTCTGTTACTGCAAGGACAACCAGTATTGAAACAATGGCAAAAGCAAACAATGTGTCCGGCATAAGTCCGTATCTGATGAATACAAGTACAAATAGCACCCCTGTTATAAACTCAATAATCGGGTACTGAATACTGATTTTTTCATGACAATAATAGCATTTGCCTCTAAGAAGTATGTAAGATAATATCGGAATATTGTGCCACCATTTTAGTTTATTGTTGCATTTAGGACATTTTGACGGTGGTAATACAATAGATTCACCGCTAAATGCTCTAAGAATTACAACATTTAAAAAACTTCCGATAACTGTACCCAGACAAAAAACAAACAATAGTATAATTAAAAGCATCAAATATGCCTGTATCATTTTTCATTCCTCATTATTATTTCGTACATTCTGTTCAAAGCTTTTTTAAGTCGTCTTGAAACCTGCATTTGAGATATATTCATTTTTTCTGCTATTTCTCTCTGGTTAAGCTCATCAAAAAAGCTCATAGTTAATATTTTTCTCAACTCTTCCGGCAGCCGTTTTATTGTATCTTCTATAAGAAGTTTGTTTTCATAAAAATTCTGAAATTCCTGATAATCTTCGGCAGGTATTCTGTCAAGCAAAGATACATCCTCGTTATCTGTAGATATAGTCTGGTCTAATGAAATCATAGTTTTATATTGTTCTATTTTCATTACATCTTCTATTTTTTCTACCGGAACGTTAATTTTTTCAGATATTTGCTTTGTGGTCGGTTCAACTCCGAGTTCCTCTTTTAATGCTTTTTGGGTATTATAAATTTTGAAGAACAATTCCTGAACTTTTCTCGGAGTTTTTATAATACCGGCTTTATCTCTTATGTAGTGTCGGATTTCACCCTTTATAAAGTAATTTGCATATGTGAGGAATTTAGCATTTCTTGTTGGGGTATAGAAATCAATAGCTTTGATTAATCCGACAGCACCAACTTGCATTAAATCTTCTATCGGAGATAATTTTTGCATAGCAATCGGTGATGCAACTTTTTTGACTAATTCCATTCCAAGTTCAACAATTCTAAGGTGAATGGTCCTTTTCTTTTTTTCATCCGTAATTTTTTTGTATGCAATCACTAAATCATCTATGTTATCGTTGTGTAAGTTTTTTCTCTTCAATTAAAATCTCCCGAACGCAATAAAATTATAGCATATAGCCGTTTTAAATCAAAAATTTTAAATTTATGTAATATTTTGTTTTTTAATAAATCTTTCATGTTATGATAAGTAATAGTTTTTAGATGAATGGAGAGAATTCAAATGATTACGATAAAGGATGTTGAACATGTTGCAAAGCTTGCACGTCTTGAATTAACGGAAGAAGAAAAAGAACTTTATACAAAGCAATTGGGTGATGTATTAAAATATGTTGACCAGATGAATGAGGTTGATACTTCTGATGTTAAGCCTATGACTCAGGTTATTGATTTTGTAAACGTAATGAGAGAAGATAATGTTGTGTATGAGCAGACAAAAGAAGAATTAATGGCTAATGCACCTGAAGAAGAAAACGGCTTTTTCAAAGTTCCAAAAATTAATTAGGATAAATGTTTTTAAGCAGGATTAGGGATTACAGATAATACGGGGTATAAAAGGATGACAAAATACATATTTATTACAGGCGGTGTTGTAAGTTCATTAGGGAAAGGTATTGTAGCCGCATCATTAGGCAGATTGCTTAGAGCCAGAGGATTTTCTGTAATAAATCAAAAGTGTGATCCTTATATAAATGTTGACCCCGGGACAATGAGTCCGTTCCAGCATGGTGAGGTTTTTGTTACGGATGATGGAGCTGAAACCGATTTAGATTTGGGACACTATGAAAGATTTACCGATACAAATTTAGGGAAATACAACAACGTAACATCAGGCAGCGTATATCAACATGTTATTCAAAAGGAAAGAAGAGGCGATTATTTAGGCGGTACTGTTCAGGTAATTCCACATATTACAAATGAAATTAAATCCAGAATTTTGGGTGCTACAAAGCAATTTAAGCCGGATTTTCAGTTAATTGAAATCGGCGGTACTATAGGTGATATTGAAAGTTTACCGTTTGTTGAAGCGATTAGACAATTCAAATCAGAAGTCGGGATAGGTAATGCTGTGTCAATTCACTGTACATTGCTTCCGTATTTGCCTACTTCGGGAGAATTGAAAACAAAGCCGTCACAACATAGTGTAAATGTGTTAAGGAGCTATGGTATTCAGCCGGAAATTTTGGTATGCCGTACTTCAAAGCCAATTCCGAAAACCGAAAAGGAAAAACTTGCTTTGTTCTGTTCTGTTCCGAAAGAAGCTGTATTAGAATGCAGGGATATGAAGAGTATTTATGAAGTCCCTCTTGCTATGGAAGAGCAGAATATGGCAGGAGTTGTTCTTAAAATGCTCCAAATTGAAGACAGAAAACCTGATTTAGATGCGTGGAAAAAGTTGGTAGAAAACCTGAAAAATCCTAAAGGTGAAGTGAAGGTTGCTATTGCAGGCAAGTACACCAAGTTATCTGACGCATACATTTCTGTTGTAGAATCATTAAAACATGCCGGTTATGCAGATGGCGTAAAAGTTGATATCAAATGGATTAATTCTGAGGAATGCGTTGATTGGAAATCTTGTAAAGAGCAGTTGAAGGATGTTCAGGCTGTAGTTGTCCCGGGTGGATTTGGGGTAAGAGGTATAGAAGGTAAACTTAATGTAATAAGATACGCCAGAGAAAATGATTTGCCGTTTCTTGGGTTGTGCCTTGGGATGCAGTGTGCTGTAATTGAGTATGCAAGAAACGTTTTAGGCTTAAAAGATGCAAATTCAACGGAATTTGATGAACATCCGGCACATCCTGTTATTGATATGATGCTGGAGCAGAAAAATGTTCAGGGCTATGGCGGTACAATGCGACTGGGTGCTTATGATTGCGTATTAAAGAAGGGTTCAGTCGCTCATAAGGCTTACGGAAGTGATGTGATTTCCGAGCGTCATCGTCACAGATATGAAGTTAATGTAGAATATATTAAACCATTAACAGATGCAGGTTTGGTATTTTCAGGGATGTCTCCTGACGGTATGCTTTCCGAAATAGTTGAGTTACCAAAATTGAAATGGTTTGTAGCGGTTCAATTCCATCCTGAATTTAAATCAAGACCGGACAGACCTCATCCGCTATTTAAAGGTTTGATTGATGCTGCGTTGAAAATTAAAAAGTAAATAGTTGTAAAAATATTAGTCATAGGTAGCAAAAAATATTATTTATGCGGTTTTGTAATGCCGTAAAGGAGTATTGCGTATATGAAAGTGTCATGTATTTCCCCTGTTGCTTTTAGAGAAAATTCTAAGAGTTCAAAAGTTGAGGCTTCAAAAGTAGTTTCAGAAACTGCTGATAACAAACAATCAGAAAAAGAAAGTTTTATTCATTCAAAGAATGCGCCATACATTATAGGTGGTGTCGCTGTGACGACAGCTGCTGTTTTAGGCATTATAGGTGTTAAAAAAGGCTGGTTTAGTAAGGGGGTTAAGCAAGTAGTAAAAGATGGCGAAGGTCTGTTAAACAAAAACCCGGAAATTCCCGATGTAAAACCTGTTGAAACACCATCCGCAAAACCGCCTGAGCAGGAAATAAAAATTCAAGTAGAAGAGGATATTCAAAAACAGGCTGATGATGTTCTTCCGTCTGTTGAAACTGTTAACGAAAAACCGGCAGAAATTGCTATGCCTGAACCGACTCCTACTGTTGTGCCGTCGGCTGCCAAAGAACAAAAACTTGATAAAAATGTGGCAAGAGTAAGTGATGATGAGGTTATTGATGCAATTGAAGATATGGAAGAATTTGAAAAAATTAAGCTTCAAGAAAAATTGGCATCTATGCCAAAATATCTTACAAAGTACATGACTCCCGTGGAAGCACTTGAAGGTATAGAAAGTGGTACAATTACCCCACTTCAGCGGGCAAAAATGTTTATTAAAGAATTTGATAATAATATAGAAGCTTTAGTCAGGAATTTAGACAATCAATATCCTGTAATAAATAACCTGAATAAAGGGTTAAGAAGATATCAAAAAGATTTTATATCGGCTTTTGACAGTTGGATTGCTGATAAAAATTCAGGTTACAGAGGCACATATAAAGTAATAGAGAATACAATACACGAATCAAGACCGGACGGCTCAAGGGTAATTTATACTTTTGATAAAGGACCTGAAGGCGGATTAAGAACTATACAAGATATTCCGGAAGATACAGGTAAACTGACAGGTATTATACATTTTAATCCGGAACGTTATATGGATTTCGGGAATGGAATCGGAATACAACATTTAGATAAAATGGAATTTGTAAATTCTGAATCAGGTGCTGTTGTTCAGAGTATAGAAATTAATCCTGTTCATAGAAGTTTCCATAACGTGCTAGTAAATAATCCAAGAACAGGTAAACCCGTTTTGAAAATGGAAAGAACAGCTGAGCCAAATCATTTATATTACAATGTTGAAATGTTCAATTCAGAAACAGGTGAACGTATTTCAAAAATCAACACAAAAAACCTTTCTGAATAAATATATTATTGAATTGTTTACAAAATAAAAAAGCCTCATTGTAAATGGGGCTTATATTGTTAGTGTTAGGTATGTGTAGGTAGTAAAAACTTATTTAAAAATGCATATCAAACGATGGCGGCATTCCGTTTATTTTTTCGTCTTCCATTCTCATTGCCGAACCAATCGTAAAATTTTGTGCAAAAACTTTATTTAATTCGTGGTTTATATCACCATTAAAGACTTGTTCGTTTTCTTCCAGAAAGTTGAACAGTGGTTCAACCGGAGAAGCCATGATACCGGTTAAAGTACCTTCAGCAAGCTTCAGTGTATGTTCTCCGATTTCCGGAACTTTTACATTAAACCCAAAAGGTTTGTATGGTCTGTTAAATGATGCTCCTGTTTCGTTCACGTTTCTAATTCCTGTTTGATAATTATTACATTATATATATCGGAATATTTAGTATAAAAATTTAGGTTAAAGATGCTAATTTTTACAAATGTTAATATAAAAATATAATTAGTTTTTGCCTCTATCAAACTTTTAAAAACTTATGTAAAATTTGAATAAATATAAATAAAGCTATAAATGTATTCATTTTTGTAAAGAATAATTTTAAAATCTTTACATGCAAACATGTTTATTATTAAAATATGGTATAAAAGGACGGATTAAAATTGCTAAATAATTACGAAAGTTTCGATAATTCTGAGACATCATCGAGAAAATCTGCACTTATACAGGAGAGAGTAGGGCTGGTATCTACTCACATGTACAAACAGTTTCTCGATTATCAGCATGCAACAATTAACACGAACGAAATTTTTGCAAAAATGATAGAGAATATTCAAGATGTAATTGATATTATGAAAGAATCATTCTCATCAAGAGGAATTACAACTCAGAATATATATATAGATACTGATGCTCAAAAATCCGTTATTATAATGAATATTCTTTGGCAGAAAATAAGCTTCACCACAAGATGTAATTTTCAGCCGCAAGTGTTATACAGAGAAAATTTAAATCACCTCTTTTCGACAAGGATAATGGCAATAAGAGGTAACTATAACGAAATAATGACCGGAGCAAAAGATCATACCGAAGAAATGGCACGACTTTTAGATAATGAAGTAGCTTCGCTCTTTGTTCCGGCTGAAAATACTCATAATGCAATTTTGAAAATTCGTCATCTTGGCGGCAGAGAACTGTTGTTAAACCAGATAGATGCACCGAGAGAATTTGTACTAAAAGTAATAGAAGCAGTATGCGGCGGTGGATTTTACCACGAAGAAGGCTCAAGAAAAAGTTTTAATATTTAGCCGCTAACTCTGGACAAACAATTTCATATTACGTTCTATATTCTTATCTATAACGCCTTTTATAGATTCGTATTCTTGTTTTAATGATTCGTGTTCTGTATCAATATTTTTTAATTCAATATCATATTGTTTGTCTTTAGCCTCAATTTTAGCCATTTCACGTTTATATTTAGCTTCAGCTAATGTTACATCAACATCAACAGTGCTTTCTGTAATGTTAGAACAGTTAGAGTATAAAGTAGAAACCCATTGTTTTGATCTGTTAACCTGTTCCATGTGAACTAAACCGCTTTCAAATGCAAACTGCAGCCATTCTTGGTTATTGCCAAGTCCTTCGCCGATTTTTTGATATCCTTGCTGCATTCTTTCGTATAAGTTGGTGTACCAAGCTGCTTTAGCTGTACCGTCTTCACCTTTGTTTGCCTGATCAATCCAAGTATATACAGGTTCACCATAGTGTTCCAACATACAATCGATTAAGAATAAGTCTTTAACAACCTGATAGTTAGTTGCATATTCTTGTGTTCTTGTGGATGCAACAGTTCCGTCATTAGAATAAGTAAAGTAGTCAACATTCATTGTGTCATATCCGTCAGGCGATGCTGTTGTTATAGGATATGTTTTGTTAAACGGGTTAACAAGACATTTTTGTAAATAGTCAAGATTTTTATCTTCAGTAATTCCATCTTCAAGGTAATCCCAGGTTACATCAAAGAAACCCTCACCTATATGAACATTACCATTGCTTACATCTTCGTAGGCATTAGTAGAAAGTACCCAAGCTTCATTATCAAGATAATCCAACATTTCTAACTGTGCGTAAACACCTAGATTATTCGGATCAGGATTCATCTGAGCTACAATTGCGTCACCATTACCTTTGCCCCAGATGAAGTTTGCAAGATTTGAAGCTGCTTTTAAGTAGCCATCCAAAGCTTTTCTTACTTCGGTATCCAATTTAATGAAGGTTTGATCTGTCATATTACCTAACAAACCGTCTCTGAATGATGTATATAAGAATTTCAAAGCTTCTTGTTTTGTTTGTTGAGTTACTTCTAATTGATTATTAATAAGAACATTGTTACCTTTAGATACTGACCAGCCATCTCCACCTTGTTCTGAATAGCTGGTTGCACCCGAAGCATCTGTTTTTACATAAGCAGGAGTATAAGTGTATCCTTCTTCAAAATCAAATCGTAATACTGAAGTTCCACCTTGAGCAGGAATATATGCTTGACCGCCATTTTCAGGATAATTTGAAACTTCAACTCTTTTTTGTCCCGGTGTTGCCGGATTTGCACCTATTGTAGTAGTGGTAGGGTAAACAAAATCTACGAAATTGCCGTCAGAGTCCCATTTACAATATACAGCAGCCCCATTTGTATCATAGCTGAAGTCATCGATATATGTTTTGCCGCTACTGCCTACAGAAGTGTTTACAATACCAAGGTTGCCTCTCAATATTGTTAACCAAGGCTCATTGTAATGAGGAAGCTGTCCGGAAGCATCAGGTTTAGCGTAATGATCTTTCAGCATTTTGTTTTCTTGAGAAGCACCAAGGTTAATATTAAATCCTCTGTCTAAGCCAACTAATTCACCAAAATCAAGTAATCTGTCAATATACCAATTTATATCATTAGACGGCAAATTATCAGCTCCCGGATCATCGGCATATCTCATTGCCCAACCGTAGTATGATTCAAAATCAGAGTAGCGGCTGAATTTCGATTCTGCATCGTTTTTAACAGCGAAACGTCCTGAATCCGGTAAAGAACCGGTAGTAGCAGGAGTTAAATCTGCTCCGCCGTCTGCAACTTCTTTACCTGATAACCAAGCTTTCATACGAGTTTCAACTGTTGATTTATAATTTGATCTTGCATCTTGATATTCTGTAACTAAAGTTTGGTAATCACCGTATTCAATTGAATTCAATGAATCTTTCTTACCGTAGTGTGCAATACCGTTAAATGTTTCAGCTTCATAAATTGCCTGCATTTCTTCAACGGTTACACCCATTGGCTGCCATTTGCCGTAAGCATCATAGTAGCCGATACCTTTGTTAGTGTGTGTTAAATCATCTACTTCGTTGAATTCCAAAGAAGTCTTTAATGTTTCAAAGTAGTCGGTAGTTTTTTCAAGACCGTATCTTTGTAAGAATTGTTCTAAGTTAGCTGATTTTTCAAAATTATTAGCATCAATAGTCGATACGATTATCTGACCTGCATTGTTAACGATACCATACTGATCATTGTAAGCACTGTATGCAGTTAAAGAACTGAATGTTAAGTCTTGATAAACTTCGTTACCCTGATTATCGAAATTGGTGAACATCAATTGGGTTTTATTTAAAGCAGCAATGTATTCGTCGCTGACTTTAGATGTATCAGCAGTCAAACGCATTTTAGCATTATTAATCAACTGAGAACGCAGTTCGTTGTCTGACATACGAGATGTTATTGATAATAATCTGGCTTGTGATGCTGCCAATCCCATTGTTGTCGCCTTTCCTTTTAATTCCGTTACTCTCTATAACGGTTGTTTTCTTTAAATCTTTAATATTTTGTCTTGTTTTGTAAAGAAATGTTACATAAAATATGTTTAGCATGAAAAGTGTATTAATAAAAACTTATCCTGATGTGTATAGCAAGAAAACCGTAATATGGTATAATCAAAATATGAATATATTAGAAATAAAAGATTTAAGTTTAGGCTTTGATACAGAAGATGGTTTTAAAGAGGCATTATGGAATGTTTCTTTAAATTTAGAACAGGGAAAAACTCTGGCATTGGTTGGCGAATCGGGATGTGGCAAAACAATTAGTGCAATGAGCATATTACAATTGCTGCCCAAAACAGCAAAAATAACCTCCGGCAGTATAATTTATGATGGTAAAAATTTATTGGAATATACTTCAAAAGAGATGCAGACGATAAGGGGTAAGGAAATAGCATTAATTCCTCAAGATCCTATGACTTCATTAAATCCGTTATATACGGTTGGGGAGCAATTGTTAGAGGTAATAAGAATACATCAGGGCATAAACGGAAAAGAAGCGTGGACAAAGGCAAAAGAGGCATTTGATGAAGTCCAGATTCCGTCAGCGGAGGAAAGATTGAAGTCATATCCGCATGAGTTTTCAGGTGGAATGAAGCAGAGAGCAATTATTGCAATGGCACTGGCATGCAAGGCAAAAGTTTTAATAGCGGATGAGCCGACAACGGCCTTGGATGTTACAATTCAGGCACAGATAATGAAGTTGATGCGTCAGATAAAACAGGATAGAAATACGGCAATACTGATGATAACGCATGATTTGGCATTGGTAAAAGAAAATGCCGATAATGTATGTGTGATGTATTCGGGACGTATTGCTGAGAGTGCTTCAGCAGAAATATTTTTTAAGAATCCTGTACATCCGTATTCAGTAGCATTGTTAAATTCTATTCCGTCCGGACGAGGAAGGAATTTAGAAACAATAAAAGGGCAGCCTCCAACAATTAACCAGATAATAACAGGATGCAGATTTCATCCGAGGTGTAAGAATGCTTTTGAGCCGTGTAACGAATCAGTTCCGGCATTAGAGAGGGTGGAAGACGGTCATAATTGTGCTTGTCACTATGTAAATAATACAAAATAATGTTAATAGAGTATATTGACGAGGCGGTGTGTTTAGCATAGTATAGAAACAGAGAGGTGAAAGCCTTTTAGCGATTGACAATTAAATATGGGCATGTGGTACTCTGCCGAGCGAAACAATTGAGTATTGTTTCGCGAGAGGGGTAGACACGCCGAGGGTTTTAGAATAAAACCCGATTGACAATTAAATATGGGCATGTGGTACTCTGCCGAGTAAAACAATTGAGTATTGTTTTACGAGAGGGGTAGACACGCCGAGGGTTTTAGAATAAAACCCGATTGACAATTAAATATGGGCATGTGGTACTCTGCCGAGCGAAACAATTGAGTATTGTTTTGCGAGAGGGGTAGACACGCCGAGGGTTTTAGAGTAAAACCCGATTGACAATTAAATATGGGCATGTGGTGGAATGGTAGACACGCTAGTCTTAGGAACTAGTGCGAAAGCGTGGGAGTTCGAATCTCTTCATGCCCAGATATTATAAAGAGAGCCGAAAGGCTCTTTTTTAGTGCGTTAAAAAGAGATGAGAACTCCACAAGGCGAAGCCTTGTCAGAGT
>CACYTP010000021.1:0-12353 GCA_902777385.1 uncultured bacterium | reverse complement strand
GAAAGGCTCTTTTTTAGTGCGTTAAAAAGAGATGAGAACTCCACAAGGCGAAGCCTTGTCAGAGTTCGAGCGGATTTTTGGCAGAGGGCGGAGGCTTGATGACAAAATCGCAAAGCTATTGCAGTCGGCAACCGAAGTCCCGTTTGATGACAATATCCGATTGATGTATCAAAAGAAAAGCAGTCAAACAATCCTGTTTATGATTACGTTTGGGGTATTTAATCAAAAATTTTACGGTATTTTATAATAATATTGTCGACTAATCTTTGTATCGGATTAAGAGAGAATATATTGCAATCCGGATTAATTTTGTTATTTATAGTGTTAATATTGTTTTGAAATTCAAGACCAAATTCATCCGCAAAAGCGTTAAATCTTTCGTATCTCCATTGGTTTAACATTTCCATTCGCTGTAAATCTGTAATTCCTCTTATTTTACTAAGAGCTTTCATTTGTCTGATTTCTTCGGAATTTAAACTTTCTGCAGCTTTAATAAATGCGTTGTAATCCATTTCCGATATAGGTTTGTTTCTTTGCATTATAGAGTAACCTCCGTCGGCGGTGCAGGCAACCATTTTTTTTATTTTCAATATCGCCATTTGATAGAGGTCATTTGATGATAGTGGGGCATTTAGAGGATGGTTGTGGATGTATGTTGAGTCAATAAATGTATCAATCACCCCATCATTAAATGCACATTCCGGAGATATTCGTACACTGTATTTATCTCCTATGAATTTTATATTATTTGCTAAATTCCCATTCTTGTCTATAACTTTAGCGTTTTCAATTTGTCCGCCTTTTATTTGATTTATTAAATCAGTTTCCGGTGCAGAAAATAACTTTTGGAATTTTGTTTGCCCCAGTTGAACAATATCTTCCGTCAAGCTTGCTGTGTATTTCCCTTCTTCGGTGACGGCTGTAATTGCAGGTTTTGACAATAAATCTGTCTTGCCGCATGTTTTTGCAATATTTGAACATTGTTCAATAAATTTTAGACCAAGTTTATTCATTCAGCTTTCAGTATTTTCCCTATATTAGTATAAAGTTTTTTGTTTTGACAAAATTGACTAATTTTATTATATAATCATTTTAGGGAGAATTATTTGCAGTATAAATATAAGGTAAAGAAAATAAATTAGGAGAAGATTTGTAAATGAATAAAGAAGAAAAGCCAATGTCGTCTAATCCTTTTGCTCAGGTTAAAAAGGCACCTGAAATGAATATGAAACAGTCGATAATTGTATCATGTCTAGTATTTTTGGTAATTACAGGAGTGTTATTCGGGTTTTATGTTATAAATAACAATAAAAAATTCAAGACAAATTATACTGCGGCTCAGGATGCTTATAGAAACGGTAATCTTGTAAAGGCTGAAGACTTGCTTGAGGGAAATCCGCCAAGGAGTATAGCAAAAGATTTTTATAATTTAAAATATAATATTCAAGTTAATCAGAATAAAATTCCTGCTTCAATGGAAACTGCAAAAAAACTCTTAAAACTTCAGCCGAAAGATGCTTCAAGCAATTATTTGCTGGGGGTGGCATATAATAATAACGGAGATAAAGATAATACTGAAAAATATATAAAATTGGCTATAAAATATGCACCTGATAATGTTGATTATAAAATGTATCTTGCAAACTTTTACAGCAATCTTCAAAGATATGAGGAGGCATTGGAACTATATAATGCCGTGATTAAAAAGGATGCTTCTTATGAAGTAGCTTGGGCAGGTGCTGCAAATATATACGAAAATATTGAAAATTATCAATCCGCATTAAAATATAGAAAAGAAGCAGTCAAAAGATTTAGTGATAACACTAATGATTTATATAAATTGGCTGAACTTTATAATAAGCTTGATAAAAAAGAACTTGCTGCAAAATATTATGCTAAAACTGCAAAGTATGATATAAATGATGCAACAGATGCCAAGGCAAAATATTTTGAATTGTCAGGGCAGCCATATCAAGCTGATGAGGAAGTTGAAAGTAATGATATTCCGTATGAAACAAGAAAAGGCTTGATGGTTGTCAGAGCGTGGGTGGATGGTTATTCAGGTGATTTTATGATTGATACCGGTGCTAATTCAACTGTAATTTATTCAAAATTTGCAAAATCTAACGGTATCACGCCAAATAAAAACATCAGAGGAATTATTCAAGTTGCTGACGGAACAAAAACAGTGGTGCCTGTTGCAGAAGTTAGTCTGAAACTCGGAAATTCCGTGTTTAACAAAACAAGAGCTTTCATAGTAAATGACGATAAGTTTTTTGTTGATGGCATAATCGGTAACGATACTCTTTCAAAAACAGATTTTTATATTGATAAGGAAAATAATAAAATTGTAATTAAAAGTATAAAGTAAATTGTAAAAATTTAGGTGCATAACTTAACAAATTAGCAAAAATTCATCAAAACAATTTTTGTAATATAAGTGTAGTAAATATTGAAAGGAATTAAGTTATGTCATCAGTAACTCCAATTGGCGGTGTATATCCTCAGCAGTATAGCAATAATATTCAGAGTTCTTGTAATATTCCCTCTCAGCAGGCGAATGTCGCAGGCAGACCTGTATGTACGGATATTACGGATTTGTTTTCTCAAAAAGAACTTAGAAGTATTTTAAAACGAATAGGTACTCAGGCACCGGATATTCCAAATCCTGCATATTCAACATTTGTACCTCGTTATACAATAGAATATTTCCCTAATTCGGGTGCCGTAGTGATAAATAATCAAACAATGACAAATGATACTACTGAAATCTATAAAGACGGCAGTGTAAGACATGTCGGCAGCTGGCATAATAAAGAAGTTGCTCCTGCAGGTAGTTTCAATGACATAATTGACGAAGTTCAGTCAAGAATAAAAGCTGAAAATGAAGAACAAAAGAGGTCATAAGACCTCTTTTGTTATAGATATCTCCCCTGCGTGGAGAAAAGAATTTCAATGTGAGGCGATAGCCGAAAATTAGAAATTCAAGAGAGGGTAAAATGTTATGGGCAAGGAAATGTAAACCCTCTCTCAAATTGCTAAGCTCAATTTCGTTTCGCAAAGCAATTTTTCTCTCCCCAAGGAGAGATTAGCAGGCTAGCCTGCCTTTATAGATGCTTCGCTCGTTGGATGCAAATGTTAGTCGTGATAAATAATTTTAATTTAAGGATTGAAATAAGCCTAAAAAATGTTATAATGATAATATATAAAAAACACGGAGGATATTATCATAATTGTAATTGAGTATGGGGGGGGGGGTAAAATCCTCTCGTAGTAAGGGCTTACAAGATTTTGTTATGCGTCATCCTAAAGATAGCATGTCATTGCGAGGAGCCGAAAGCTCGGCGAGATTGAGCGATTCGCACAAAGTGCAGATAGCGAAACTCTCGGAGCGTGGAAGAAATCCAAGACAGCAATCCAGCTTATTAAGTGATGTTGAAAATTTCGATGATAAACCAGTTAATTCTGCATCTAAAAAGTTTGAACAAGTTTCAAATAATGTAATTTAAAAACAGTCGAAAAAACGGCTGGATTGCCACGGTCGCAAGGTTACTTGCTCCCTCGCAATGACATATGTCATGCTGAACTCGTTTCAGAGGATTTTGACGGTACGGACACATGTCATTACGAGCAAATCAAAGGCTTGATTTGCGACGTAATCCAGCCATTAGATTACAGAAATATAGATAAAAGAGCGAGGCAAAAATTCTCAGTTATTGCAAAAAAGCTGGATTGCTTCGTCGCAAAGCTGTTTGCTCCTCGCAATGACATGGGAAAGAAAGCCGCATTTACTCTTGCAGAGGTTTTAATCACCCTCGGTATAATCGGTGTAGTTGCGGCAATAACGTTACCTGCATTAATAGAAAATGTTACGGAGCGTAAAAACTCGGAACGCCACGCAAATATAGTTTATAAAGTTACACAGGCAATGGAGATAATGAAAGCCCACGGAGAACTTAGCGGAAGTTACCCGTCAACGGAAGCGTTTGTAGATGTGTTACAGAAGTATTTAAAAATTTCAAAAAGATGTGACGCAAACCATATAGCAGACTGTTGGCCGACCGACAAAGTACTGGACGGCGAGGGGAAAGAGTTTGAAGTAAGTAAAGCAAAAACGGGCAAAAACTTGTCTTTAAACACAAATACTAATAACGTAGGTCTAATACTTGCGGACGGAGCGTCAATCATTCTCAATTATAACCCCGAGGTCGGCAAGATAGATGAAACAGATGCAATAGTGGCTGTAAAGAAATCATTACCTGTCGGCGGCTGAAGAAGTAAGGAGTTTGTATATACATCAAATGTAACAGGTTCAATCGACTTTGTGACTGACGTAAACGGTTCAGCTGCCCCGAATGCAGAAACCTCAAATAACCAATACCACGACATACGAAACCTAGCAGCTGCAAAATTTACAAAAGGTTGTGCCGGAGCAGACTTAGCAGGCATTGGATGTGTCGTAAATGTAGGACAGAATTTAACATTACAAGCGGCTAAAGATAAGTGTGCCAGCATGGGAATGACTTTACCAAATAAAGGTATTCTAGTTAGTATTGCCAGCAAAAAAACAAGCAATTCAGCCCTACCGCAATCCGGTTATCACTGGTCTTCCTCGCCATATAATATCCCTATTTATGGATGGATGGTTGATTTTGGAAATGGTCATGAGTACTCTTCTGGTACCGGTCGGCAACGCGGGGTTCTTTGTGTAGGTGACTGATTTTGAAATTTTTGGAATAGTAATACCGCAGGTTGAATATTTTATTAAATTCGTCATATAGCTATTGTTTTTTTTGACAAAAACTGCTATACTATTATTGCTCAGAGGGGTGTTCAATTTTGTTCCTACATTTAATTAAATAGGGAGAGTTCGCTCTTCAAAGTGACGTGAAGTATACCCACCGAATATGTTTCGCCAGTGGGAAACGGATAGTCAAAGGCACTCACCCACCTGCGAGCCTAGCAGGTAACAAAATCACACTCCCTGAGCTTTTAATTGTAAGAGGGTTGTATGGCTGAGAAGATTTCTACTATATTAATAACTGATAACAAGAGATTAAGAGAGCTTCTTTGCAATTACATAACAGAAATTTCGCAATTTGAACTTTTAACAGACGTAAATTCTGAAAAAACTTTATTTGATACTGTAAAACCTGATGACAAGGCTATAGTATTTATAGACATGGCTTCAGATAAATTTAAATTGACTGAAAAAATATCTGATGAATATTGTAATGCTAAAATTATTGCAATTAAAGAAAATCCGGATGTGAATTTTATAGTGTCTGCGATTAGAGCAGGAGCAAAAGAAATATTGGCTTATCCTATTATAAAGTCAGAATTAACAGATATTTTGTCAAGATTGCAGAATTTATTTTCTCAGGATTATCAAAAACAAGAACGTTGTAAGATGATAACAATATTTTCTAACAAAGGCGGTATCGGAAAAACATCTATTGCAGCTAATTTAGCTTTGGAACTTGCTCAGATAACTAAAGAAAATGTTGCATTAATAGATTTGAATTTTCAGTTCGGGGATATAACCGCATTTATGGATATGCAGCCATCTTTTGATATATCTTATATGTTTGATAATTTGAATGTTTTAAATAAAGACTTTTTACTGAGTACAATGGAAAAATATAAAGATACAAGTCTTTATGTGTTGGCGGATTCCCCTTATTTCAAGCCGTCAAAGCAGATATCGGCAAAACAGGTTACAAAATTTTTTGAAGTATTAAAAGAAAGCTTTTCTTATATTGTTGTTGATACCGATACGGCATTGGATGCAAAGACTATAACTACTTTAGACCACTCGGATATGGTCTTTCTGGTTACGATAGTAAATTTACCTGCTTTAAGAAATTGCCAACGCTGTTTGGGATTATTTGAGAAGTTGGGGTATGATGATTCCAAGGTACAGATACTTATAAACAGATATATGGAAAATGACGAGATTACTCTTTCGGATGTGGAGACGCTTTTAAAGAAGAAAATATACTGGAAAGTTCCAAATAACTATTTCGCACTAATGGCGTCAATAAATAAAGGTGTCCTTGTATCAGAGGATAATCCGTCATCAAATGTTGCACAAAGCTATAAAGACTTAGCAATAAATGTTGCGGATACGGTGTTTAGAAATAAGTTAGTAAAGAAATTCGCACCTGAATCCGAACGAAGAATTGAAAGTATTTTGGAGAACTGATAATTGGCTATAACTGACAGACTAAAAAGATTTGATATGTATTCGGATGATGATAATGCAAATATTATATCACCTGAAATTGCATCGTTGTGTTCAGAACTAACAAAAGCTCTTTCTCAAAAAATTGCATCTATTCCTATTTGGTTTGATTATTCAAAAGACGAACAGCAAGAATTAATTAAGAATTTTTTAAATTCAAAACTCAATGAACAATTTTCTGAAATAAAATTAACCCCTGCTGAAAAAGATAGGATAAGCACCATATTTTTTACATCAGTATATGGTTTTGGCTCACTCGATTTTTTAATATCGCAAAAAGACGTATCAAAAATATTTGTCAATTCTCCTGCTGATATATATGTTGAACGTAACGGCGAAATTGAAAAAACAGATGTAGTGATAGACAAAACTCAATTTGACGCTTTATTGGTAAGATTATTTGAAATGTCAGGAAAGACGTCGTCTGTTATTACATTCAGACTTAATAATTTGCTTGTCACAATGCTTAGAGAGCCTGTTTGCAGCAGCACAAAACTTATTCTTAAAAAAGTTTCGGATACTCTCTTTGACTTTGGATATTTTGAAAGAAGGGATATTCTTGATTCAAATATTTCAGAATTTTTAAAGTCTTTGATTAAATCAAAAAAACGGGTTCTTATATCTTCTCCCGTGCAGTGTGGAAAAACTGCATTTTTAAATGCCTTTATTAATGAAACCGACGAAGATGCGAGAATATTGTTGTTTGAAGAAGGTGCTTTGATAAATGCTAAAAAATCTGATATAAACAGATTTGATGTTGAAGATTTAACAGATAAAGAACAGAGAGATTTGATTACGGCGGCTTTATATTATAATCCGGAATATATTTTCTCTGATATAAATGATATAGGATTTAATATAGAAATTTCAGAACTTTTAAATTCGCAATCAGGTTTTATTTCTTCTGTAAGGGCAAATTCTCCTGCTGAAGCATTGAGTTTTTATACATCAGTTCTTGTTTCAAGGTTAAAATGTACTGAAAAATTGGCAAAAATCAGGTTTGCAAAGGATTGTGACTATATAATTCAGCTTGATAAAAATGATGAGTATTTTGTTATAAAAGCAGTTGTTGAAATAAGTTCTAACAAAGCAGGTACGCCGGTATTTACGGAATTATTAACCTTCAAGTCAGGTGAATATAAGTACAATTTTTATCCTAAACTGAAAAAAGCTGAAGAAGAGCAACCTAAAGAAGCCGAAACTCCGAAAGCTCCTGATAATATTCCGACCCCTAAAAAAATAACTTTCAAGGCAAGATTTAACAGATAATTCTATTTGTTAAAATCAAAGTCTGTATTAATGTCAGGCTTTGATTTTTTAATCAATACTGCTGCAATAATGGCGGTAAAAGGTACGCAAGCCAAAATGGCAATACTGCCTATTAGTGCGGAAGAAATTTCCGTCGCCACCTGATTAAGATTAAAAAACTTTTGGAAATCTATGTTGTTAGAAAGTAAAATCAGAGGTAATGCACTCCCCATATAAACTAAAATTAATGTGTTAGACATTGTTCCTATGATATCTTTTCCAACATTCATCCCTGATTTAAAAAGAGCCTTTACTCCGAGTGTGTCATCCGTATTATGAATTTCATTAATTGTACTTGCAATAGATACAGCCGTATCCATTAAAGCTCCAAGGGCTGCGAGCATCATTGATGCAGCTAATATCCCTTTAAAATTCAATTCTTGATGTGCAGAGAACAAAAACAGATTTTCTTCTCCGGCAAATCCTGTTAATTTGGCAAGGCTAATAGTTAATGTTGATAATATTGCCGCAAGAATCAGGCTTGCAGATGTCCCTGTAATGGCAGCAGTACTCTTTGCATTTAATCCTCCGACAAAGTATATTGTAGTTATTGTAGATAATATCCCAACAATTAAGGCTGATAACACAGGACAGACTCCATGCAATATTAGCGGTACAAGTATTATAAATACATAGGCTAATGTTGCAACGATTGATATCAGACTGAATACACCTTTCTTTTTGCCGATGAGAACGAGGCACAAGCAAAACACCCCGAATAATAGCCATAATATATTATCTCGTTTAATATCTGCTATATAATAATTTATGTCATTTGTTGAACTGATGTTATCGGTTTTTGCTTCGACATGAAGAATAACCTTATCACCTTTATGTATTTGTATATCGTAAGCAGGATTTCCCGTAAGCATATTTTCAACGGTAACAGTTTCTCCTTTGAACATTCCGCTTTTTATCCTTATTTGGGCAATCTGACGTTCTGTGTTTTGACCTTCAACAATATTTTCATTATCGTCATAGGTAACGTTTATAACTTCTCCGGTTTGAGAGGGTAATTCGTTACCTGTATCTGCAAAACACGGTATAAAGCTGCACAAAAATACGAAAACAAATACTATAAATTTTTTCATTACACATAACCTCTTTAGTACCATTTTACCCCTGTAAAAATGATATGTATAGATAATGTAAAATATCGTAATAAGAAATTATTTTTTCTTTATTACTGATAATATGTAATTGTTTTGACCGAAATACTTGTTTGCAGTACGCATTATGTCACTTTCGGTAACAGAATTGATAAGTTGTTCGTACTCTTTTGCAAATTTATAATTGTCTTCTGCTGCCTGATGCCATGCCAGATTATCTGCCTTATCCATATTGGTTTCCAGCGATATTACGAAGTGTCCGATTAACTTATCTTTAGCTTCCTGTAGTTCTTTTGTTCCAACAAATTCTGTTTTTAATGTGTTAATTTCTTTCCATAACCCTTTTAGTGATTGTTCATAAGTATCAGGATTTGTTCCGATATAAACAAGAAAAGCTCCGGATAAAGCATTTGCAGAATAACTTGAGCCTAACTGATAAGCTAACCCTTCCTGATCTCTTAAATTTTTGAATAATCTGGAGCTCATCCCTGTACCCAGCAGGGAATCAATAACTTCCAGAGCTGCGTAATCTTTTTTGTTATCAAGACCTGCAACCTGCCACCCCAGAAGAATCCAGTCTGTATTAGTATTTGGAATTTCCTTTGTGAGGTTTTTCGGTGTTGACAGTGCTTTTATAATGTTTTTATGCGGTGCGTATTGAAATTTACCGCTCGCTTTATCATTCCTGCTAAACATTGCATTGAAATTTGATATTAATGTGTCTTTATCAATGTTTCCGTTTACTGATATTACAATGTTTTCAGGATTGAATATCTCTTTATAATATTTAATCAAGTCTTGTTGCGTAATATTCGGAATATTTTTTTCTAACGTTGTTGTTGAATTAGAATACGGAGTATTTTCATATATCATATCTCGGTATCCTTCCAGTGCTAAATTTAGCGGAATATCTCTTGAACTTTTTATAGCATTTAGTTTGTCGTTTTTAACTTTATTTATTTCAAATTCAGGAAATATTGCATTATTCACAACTTCATTTAATAATTCTATGGTTTTATTGTATTGCGGAGTAGTTGTTTGTACGGAAATAACAAATGCGTCAGAGCGTGATGCAGGTATAATTTTTATTCCGTTATCTTCCAGTATTTCTGACAACTCTTGCGATGAATAATTTTTTGTCCCTTTTAATATTGATGCAGCTGTTAAATTTGCTGTTCCAAACTTGTTTTGAATAAAATTACCGCCTTTTGCATAAATACTTATTGCGACAATTTCGTTTGATGAATTAGGTGTGTATAATAATTCTGCACCATTAGGCAATATCCATTTTTCGGTATCATTGGAAGTATCAGCTAATGTTGCATTTACTTTTTTTACTTTATCGGCCGGTTTGACGGTTGATGCTTTGATTTCATTTTGTTTTTGGGGTAACACGACAGATACTGCCGCTTTATCTTTACCTAAATATTTTTCGGCAGCTTTTTTTACATCCTGTGGTGTGACCTTTTTAATATTTTCAACGTAGTTGTCATATATTTTTAAATCTCCGGATGTAACCATAACATATCCTATTTGCTGTGCAATATTTGTTATAGATTCTCTTTCATAATAAGTATCCCTTTCCAGTATGTTTTTTGCAAGGTTGACTTGCTCTTGTGTTACTCCGTTTTTTTGAATGTCGGCAATTTCTTTATAAATTTCTGTTTCTAATTTTTCAAGTTTTTCCGGTAAGAAATTGGCAGATACATAAAAAATTCCGTCATCTCTAAATCCGTTATTTGATGCACTAATAGAAAATGCCAGTTGTAGCCTGTCTTTTATGTTTTTATAAAAAACTGAGGAACGCCCTTCTCCTAATATTGTTGCCAATACATCAAGTGCATAAGAATCCGTGTTGTTAATATCCGTGCCTCGAAATCCTATAAGCATATATCCTGTTTGAGCATCCAGATATTCAATTTTACGCTTCTGTGAGGATAAAGGTTTTTCTTTGGCAAACACGAGTTTTTCTGCTTTTTGAACAGTTCCTTTAAACTCTTTCTTAACTTTTTCAAGTGCGGAATTGGCATCTATATCCCCTACTATAACTGTAACCATATTTGACGGCGTGTACCATTTGTCATAGTATTCCATAATTCTGTCTCTTGGTATAGTTTCAATTATGCTGCGTTTGCCGATAACTTTTCTCTTGTACGGGTGGCTTGAATATATCATTGAAACAAGATTGTCATATACAACACTTTTTGGAGAATTTTCATCCTTAGCAATTTCCTCCAATACTACTTTTCTTTCCTTTTCCAGCTCTTTTCTCGGTAATAGCGGATTTAACAGCATATCTGCGTGTAAATTTAACGCTTCATCAAAATATTTTGAAGGAATTGTAATATAATAGTGCGTAAAATCTTTGCTCGTTGCTGCATTTGTGATAGCACCTTTAGTTTCCAGTATTTTATCAAACTCGCCGGGTGCATGATTTTTAGAACCTCTGAAGAACAGATGCTCCAAAAAATGTGATACTCCGTTATTTTCATCATTTTCGTTAATTGAACCCGTTTTAATCCATGTATCAACAGTTACAATCGGATTTGAACGGACTTCTTTTATAATAACAGTTTGCCCGTTGTCCAAAATATGTTTTTGCAGGTTTTCTGCCGCAAATACTGAACATCCAAGAGCAACGGTAACAATTGTAATAATTATTTTTTTCATCATATCCCCTTAAATAATCTCTTCTGTATAAATCATACATGATAAATTTAAATATTAAATAGGTAAGCTATATAGTTGCCCTTGCAAAACTAGAAAAACATGCCAGCCTGCTTTTCTTAGATTAAAAAATGTTTCATCTAATATGTGTTGTATTGGCATATTACCTTGACTTTTGGATAACTGCATTATAAAATCAGAGCAAGTTAAACTTTTGGAGGTTAATTATGAAGTCAAAATTTATTATATTGTTGTTAGCTGTGTTACTTGTTACGGGTAGTACATATTTCGTCAGCAGTCAGGCTAAAGCAGCTGCTTTATCTCCAAAAGTTCAACAGCTTGTTGACTTCTCTCAAAAAAATGAAGCTTCTGAAGCGGCAAACCTTTTGGCTCAATTGTCATCAAAAGAGAAGGATGAACTTGCAAATTACATAGAATTTAATTCTGAAAAAATATCACCGGTTTATTTTATTATTATGGCAGATTACATATATAAATCCAATAAAGATAAGGCCGCTTTATGGTATTATATCGGGAAGTTCCGTTCTTATCAGGATACTTTAATGTGTAAGGATAAAACTTCTCAAAGTCAATTAGAGGTTTATCCTATGTTAGCTCCTAAAACGCTTAAATATGTTGCAACAAAAGTAAATGATAAAAAATATATTGCGAATTTGATGCAAAAAGCTCTGGATTGGGATATCGCTCATCCTCAAAGAGTTAATCCGATATGGGCTTGCTATCATGGTATAAGTGCGTTTATGTCAAAACCTGAATTATTACCTGAAAAAGAATATACTGTTGTTCAAAATAAAGTAAGAGCTGAAATTAAAGAGTCTATAAATAAGTATAAACAATAACTGAAAATTCACTCTCATAATTCATTGATATTTCTGTCCGGCGGGCTCATACCTCTGCTCACGGCTAAAAAAAAACGACTTGGGAAAGTCGTTAGGGAAATTAAAAGGGAAATTAAATTGTATATTTATAAATCTTGTAAAAAGGTCAAAGATATCCTGCCGCCA
>CACYTP010000020.1 GCA_902777385.1 uncultured bacterium | reverse complement strand
CTTGATACGGAACACTCTGCTCTTCAACAGGAATATGAATCAGCTAAAGCCGTTATTACAAAGAATACCGAAAGAACATTAAAGATGTATTCCGCTTAATTATTCTCCAAAATAATTTTTTAATCCGACTGTCAATTGTTTGGTCTTACAAAGTTTTTTAAGTTTTGAAATTGCACGGTTTTCGATTTGACGTATTCTTTCCCTTGATACACCGTATTGTGTTCCTATTTCATCCAAAGTTTTCTTCGCTCCGCTGCTGTCAAGCCCATATCTCAGAATAAGCACATCTCTTTCTTTTTGGCTTAATTGATTAAGCATTTTCTGAATGTCCTCTAACAGATTTTCCTGAGAAACTCTTCCGTCAGGGGTAATTGTACTGTTATCTACTATAAAATCCGCAATTTTTGCAGTATCATCAGACGAATTCGTAGGAGTATCCATTGATATTGTCGATTGAACAGATTTTATTATTGTATTTAATTTATTCAGCGGAATATTTAACCTGCCTGCAATTTCTTGTTTTGTAGGTGTTCTGCCAAGTTCAGCCGTTAAATCTAAAGTTGCCTTTCTGATTTTCCCAAGGGATTCTATCATGTGTATAGGCAGTCTGATAATTCTCGCTTTATCAGCTATAGCTCTGGTTATAGATTGTTGTATCCACCATGTTGCATAAGTAGAAAATTTATAACCTTTTGTGTAATCAAATCTTCCGGCAGCTTTCATTAGTCCAAGATTTCCTTCCTGTATTAAATCAAGGAATGAAAGTCCACGCCCTATGTATTTTTTTGCGATGCTTACAACAAGCCTCAAATTTGCATTTACAAGTACATTTTTATAAAATTCGCTATCGGTTTCTTTAATTTTTTTTGCTACATCAAGTTCCTGCTCGCTGGATAAAAGCGGTATTTTCCCGATTTGCTGCAAATATATTTTTACACTATCATCCGAGTTTACAGAAGATAAGCTTTCCTGAACTTTAGGATCTTCAACCGTTTTTAAAACATCCTCATCATCTTCCTCTTCCTCCAGTTGAAGACTTGCAAAATCAATTCCCTCATCTGATATTTCTTCTGATAACCCGAGGTGTTCTATTTCTTTAACCATTTATAACTCTCCATTCTATGACAATTATATAGTATATAAATAAAGTTAGCAATTTGTTAAGCTTAGTGCTTCCCTGTTAATTTCTGCCTTACTGCTTCAAATATTATTATTGCAAGTGCATTTGATACGTTCAATGAATTGAACTCTTTTATCATGGGTATCTTAACAATAAAATCGGATAATTTGAGTAGTGATTTGGATACTCCGGCATGCTCTGCCCCCATAATTATTGCAAAATTCATATCATTATAATTAATATCATAATGATTATCCTTTGCACTTGCATCAGTTGCAATTATCCACCAGTCGGAATTTTTTAATTTTTCAACAGCATTATTTAAGCTGTTTACTTTTATTATAGGAATGTGATTTATTGCCCCTGCACTGGTTTTCTCAACAATCGAATTGATTTGGACATTTCGTCTTGACGGAATAATTATTCCGCTTACACCTGCACATACTGCAGTTCTGATTATTGCTCCTACATTGTGCGAATCCTCTATCCCGTCAAGTATAATCAACGATTCATTTGAGTGTTTATTTTCCAAAAAATCGTCCAAATCCAGATATTTGATTGGTGAAATTTGTGCAATAATTCCCTGATGATTAAATTCTGAATATTGCGAAAATTTTTCCTTTGCAACAAACTGAAAAACAATTCCGTGTTCTTTTGCCAGTTCTTTTATTTTATTTAATTTTACGTCAGGTCGGTTATTTTTTGAGATTAATATTTTGTTAATTTCTCTGTCTCCGGCAATTAAAGCCTCTAATACAGAATTTTTACCATAAATTATTTCATCCATTATTTTGAAACCTCAAGCATTCTGTCAATACATTTCAGTGCTTTTTGAGCAATTTGTTCATCAACGGTTATTTCATATTGTTCATTTTTTAATGAATTATATATATCATCCAAAGTATGCCATTTCATGTTAGGGCATATAATATTGTCCTTTATCAGTATAAATTCTTTGTCTTTATAATCTCTGGTCAATCTGTCTACAACACCTTTTTCTGTTGCTATTATAAATTGTTTCTTATTGCTGTTTGCGGCATGTTTCATTATTCCGGTCGTACTGCCCACATAATCAGCTAAGTCTGCAACACTCTGATGACATTCCGGATGAGCAAGAACTTCGGCTTCCGGATATTTTTTTCTTGCCTCAATAATATCTTCCGGTTTAATTCTTAAATGTGTCGGACAATAGCCGGGATATGTAGTAACTTTTACATTGCCCAATTGCTTTTCTACCCATTTGCCCAAATAAGTGTCCGGTAAAAATAATATTTCGGGGGCATTTAAGCTGGCTACTATTTTTATTGCATTTGAACTTGTACAACATATATCACATTCTGACTTTACTTCTGCTGTAGAATTTATGTAACATACTGTCGGAATATTCGGATGCTGAGATTTAAATTCCATGAGCTGCCTGTAATCTACCATATCAGCCATTAAGCATCCGGATTCGGTCCTTGGTAATAATATTTTTTTGTTCGGATTAAGTATTTTTGCAGTTTGTGCCATGAAAAATACACCTGCAAATATTATTATGTCAGCATCAGTTTTTGCAGCTTGTTGACTTAAATATAAAGAATCCCCAACGAAATCTGCTACCTCATCTATTTCCATGTTTTGATAGCAATGAGCTAGTATTACAGCATTTTTTTCGGCTTTGAGTTTCTTGATGAGTTCTATTTTATTGTGCATTTGGGGTTATCCTCCATATAGTGTAAATTTTTGTTAAATTTGTATCTTCCACAAAATATATTGTATAATAAAAATAGGAATTAGTTACAAAGATAAGAAGAAATGAGTATGAGTTTATTAGGAAATTTTTCATCAAGTTCTAAATCTCGTGTGTATCTTTCGGTTACTCCCGGTGTCGGATTAGAAATGATACAACTTGATTTGGCAAGCAGTTCGGTATCAAATTATGCTTTAAGAGAATTGGCATATAATGAAATGCAAAAAGATATTGTTGATTATGATAATTTCAAGAATGCAGTTGCTGACATGTATGCTGAATTGGGTATAGACCCGAAAACTGAGGTAATAATCAATATGCCTCTGGTATTGTTAGGTCAAATGCAATTAGGTTTATTGTTGCCTAATGATGCAGTTGCAGGTGCTATTCAGTCTGAAATAGAACAAACATATATATTCAGACGAGTTGAACCGGTTATTTCTTGGTTGGATACTCCGGTTTCCGGTTCAAATGCAGGTAAGGAAACCAGACCTGTTATATATGCTGCTATTCAGGAAAATGTTGTCGAAAAATTGAGAACAGCTTTAGCTGAGCTTGGTTCGGTTCTTGTTGGTATTGAAAACTCTTTATCATCTACTTTCAGAGCTTTGGAGTATATGAACCTTACTCAGGAACAAATGCAGCCTAATATGACATGGAATTTGTTGATTGTAAATTCTACAGGTTATTCAATTGCTTCTATGTCAGGTAAAAATCTTATTGAATATTATGAAGAACCATTGCCTATCAAATCCTATGAAGGCGATGAAATATATGATGCTATAGCAGAATCTGTTAAGATTACTTTGACGAGTTATCCTGCTAATTACTTGTATGTTGTATCTGATACAGATCAGGTTAGTTCAGAACTTTTGGTATCCAAATTAAATACAACATGTACTGTTGATTTCTTGGAAAATAATTCATTTAAGAAGCAAGATTCTTTAATCCCGACAAGCTTAAATGTTATTCCAAGTTATGCATCAAAGATTTCATTACAGGCAATTGGTTGTGCATTAGCTGAATATTCTGATTTCCCGCTGAAATTCAGTTTTGTTTCAGAGAAGGTTCAGGTAGCAGATTCGTGTAAGATTCCTATTGGTGAACACGAGTTGGTTGTAACTCAAAGTGGTGCAACCAAGTTGGCTATTGCTATAGGAGCACCGATAATATTGCTGCTTCTTTTGATATCATTCGTAATGTTACCAAATGCAGTTTCCAGTCAGCAAAATAAGTCTCAGGAAATTCAGAATAAATTGGCTGATATCTCAAAAGAATTGGATAATTATGGAGATTCACCTGCCTCTGCCGGTTTTGATTTGAAAAATGAGGTTGAAAACGGTGTTAAGGCAAATCGTTCAAAATTGTTGAACTATATCGCTGCAGGAGATTCAATTCCTAATAATGTGTGGTTGACATATTTTATGACGCAAGGCGATGGACTTGTTGATATAAAAGGCGAATCTACTGATGTCGGGTCAGTGTATGCATTTTTCAAGAATATGAGAGATTCTTTAATCGGTACTAAATTAAAATTACAAAAGCTTGAAATGGATACAAAGTCAGTTGAGGCTGCTGTTGCTGGTGCCGGTTCTGATTATAAATTTGAAATTACAAACATGACTAACGATCAGCTTACAGCTTTAAATAATCCTCAGCCGGAAGGAGAAGAAAATCCTGAGGGTGGTGAAAATCCGCCGGCTCAAGCTCCTCCAGAGGGTGGGTTGATGGGTTCTGAACCTGTTCAGCCATAAGTTTAAGACAATAAATTATGTATGTTATTAAATAAAGGAAAGTATAATGGCTCAAGATAATAATTCAAATAGTAAAGATCCAATGCAGATTTTAAGAGTACCTATTATGGTATTACTTCTTTGCTTGGCTTTATCAGGTGTTGTAATTGTAAATGTTACTATACCTAAAATAAAAGAACTTAGTGATGCAAAGTCTAATTATAGTCAAGCTTTAAATGAGTATACCGATAAAGAGCAAAAGTTAAAGGCTCTGAAAGATGCAAATGCTGCAATGACTGCTGCTGTTAATGCTTCTGCTGAAGGCATTGAAAAAGAATTGTTTAAGCCTTTGGAATCAGGAGTTGATTCTGAGTCAGTTATTGCTGCCGAATTCAATGAAATTCTAGCATTAATGACTTCTAATCAAATAAAAACCAGATCTGTAAAATATGACTATGCACCAAAAGATGATAACTTCTATAAGAGTGCACCTGATAAGTTCAGTGTCTGCAAGTTAGATATGGAAATGATTGCTAATTATACTAACTTCAAAAACTTTATGAAGGATTTGTATAAACATGACCATTATCTTGATATTGCAAAGGTTGAGATTGTTCCTTATAAGAAAAATAAGAATATTTTGTTAATTAATTTCCAGATGAAGTTATATGCACAGCGTACTTAGTCTGTAAAGTTTGATAAGTTTATTCCGAACACCTGTCTTGAGTTTTTAAGGCAGGTGTTGCAGTATGGAGTCTCCAGAATTGTTTTTTTCGAGTAATCAGTAAAGTCAGAACCGCATCTGCCTCTGTAATCGTTTGCAAGAAATAAACAAGAGTAAATTCCGTTTGTTGTTAAAACTCTTCCGTTCTTGCAATCACAATTTATATTTTTTGTATCAGGTGTAGTATCAGGTATAACGCTTTTGTCGTGGTATTCATTTATTTGTATACAATTTTTGTTTATGTCGTAGCCAATGTTATTCATAATATCTTTGATATTATTGTTTAATATTTCTGTCGGTTCATTATAGTAATTCATTATACTTAAAAAAGGATTGAACCCGTATTTAGTCAGATGTTTAATGGCATGTATTACTTGTCTGTAACTGCCTCTGCTTCTGATATTATCATTTTTGTTTTCTTCGTAATGTGCAAGGCTGAGGATGAAAATAATTTCGTTGTTACTTTCATCTTCTACTTTCCTTAAAAATCTTGCTTTTTTTTCATTGATAAATGTTCCGTTTGTTGCTATACAAACATTTGTTTTTGCAAGACAGAGTCTGAGTATTTTGTTAAAATCGGGGTGTGTCATAGGTTCTGCACCAGTTAGATAAATACATTTTATTATATTGTCGGAGGTGTCTTTTAATGCTTTTTGTACAAATTCCATAGGTATGAAATCTTTTACATTTTTTGTTATCGGAAAATCTATATAGCAGTGTTTACATCTTTGATTACAATTTTTTGCAGTCATTTCAATAAACAGGTTGTCTAAGTTCTGCATTTTGCATACAGGGGCTTTTAGTATTGTTGTAGTCATTATTTTCTCCTCTTCTGATAACAGTATTCTAAGTTATCAATGGAGATTTAAAATTAACCTACAGGATAATTTGTATTTATACAAATGGTTATAAGTCTGTATTTTTGTTAAAATCTTTTGGCTTTTTGTTTTCAAGCCAACGGCTCATAAGGAAGTTTTCATAGCTAAGTGCATAATTAGCCAGAGCATTTACCAATATTCTTCCGCTTTCGGATTTTCCGACAATAATATAATCATTTTGTTTGTTTTGTGCGAGCATTATTTCTCTGTGTACAATTTTATCAACATTATTTTTCGGATTTTTATTTATGACAAACTTAATCCAGTTACACAAAACTTTAGTAGCTGTGGTTTTATTAGTTATAATTTCATTGTCGTGTTGTTGTAAATATTTTGCAAATTCACTGAGTATCATTTAATCTCCAAAAGGTGTTGTTGCCGCAAGACAAACTATGTTGTCAATATTTGATTTTTTAAATTCGGCTATCATTTCCTCGAATGTTGAACCTGTTGTGCAGATGTCGTCAATTATGAGTATTTCCCCTTGTTTTAACTTAGATTTATCAACTTCAAATGCGTTCTTCAAATTTTCTGTTCGTTGCAGCTTTTTTAGATTATATTGCGGTTTTGTGTTTTTAATACGTTTGATTATATCAGGATTATAATTGAAACCTGTCAGTTTTGCTAATTCTTCCGCTACCAGATCCATGTGATTATATTTTCTTTGTTTTCTTCTCTTTTCAAAAATTGGCACAGGTACTATCTGAAAGTCTTTATCATCAGTAATATTTTCCCAGTACTCAGCCATGAATTTTGCGAGATAATACGCCAAATCTCTTTGATTGTGGTATTTTAGACCTCTGATTAATTTTTGAAGATTTTTTTCGTAAACACCTGCACAGTAAACTTTTTTTCCATCAATAATTCTGTTTACTCTGATTGGCAAGTGTTCCATTTCGTCATAACATTCGGAACACATTTTTACGCATTCCGTAGAACGCCCGCAAAAATAACACTTCTTTTTATAAATCCAGTCGAGAAGTCCGAGAAAAAATTTTTTCATAACTTATTTCCAGCTAAAGCCATCTTCTTTCAGTCTTGTTACTACTTCATGCAATTCTTCTTCCGATGATACATAAGAAAGTCTGAAATATCCTTCTCCATAGTCGCCAAAAGCATTCCCGGGTACAAGTACTATCCCTGATTTTTCCAATACTTCTTCGCAGAATTTGAATGAAGAATTGTATCGTGGCGGTATTGGCAGCCACAGGTAAAATGTCGTGTGAGGTACTTTTTCTTCAGGCAAATCCCAACCCAATTCTCTAAAGCCGTTTATGATTATACTTTGTTTACGTTTATAATCCAGATTTCCTCGATTTATGTATTCATCGCCTTCAGGAGAATTTAAAAATTCTGCACAAGCATTTTGGAGAACTTTGAATATCCCGTTATCAATAGTGGATTTACCTTTACCAAAGCGTTGAACAATTGCAGAATTTCCGCATATCCAACCCAAACGCCAACCTGTAATAGCATAAGGTTTTGAAAAACTGTAAAATTCTACCGCAATATCTTTTGCTCCTTCAATTTCAAATACTGAGAACGGTTTTTCTTCTTCATTAAAATACATATCGCAATATGCTGCATCGGAAATCAAAAGCACTTGATGTTTTTTACAAAAATCAACTACAGATTTAACGTATTCTTTTGTTGTACCGACCCCGAGAGGATTATTCGGATAATTTATTATTACAGCCTTGAGCTTTTCAGGATTGTAACCTTCTGAAATCATTTTGTTGTAATATTCTTCGATATTCGGTTTGAAATCATTTTCCGGAGTCAGAGGCAAATGGTAACCCAAACCGCCTGAACATTGTATAAACTGCCAGTATGAAGCATAACACGGGTCAGGTACCATAAAAATATCTTTTTCAAATTTATTTTCAGTTTGAGTTGTCATGAACCTTATTAAATTTGCAATACCTTCTTTAGAACCTATAAGAGAAAACACTTCTGTTGCAGGGTCAATATCAACACCGAAACGGTTTTTCATTCTTTTTGAAATAGCTTTTCTGAAAGACAATTCCCCTCTTGGAGTGGCGTAAAGATGGATATTAGGTTCATCCATTAACTCCTTAACCCGCTCTGTTAATTTCCTTGGAGGTGTCATAGTAGGGGCACCCATTGAAAGAAATATCGGCTTACGATTTTTGTTTGTTAACTCTTCTCTTAAAGCTTCGGTTTTTTCTTTAAGTCTAAACATTATATAAGTTTCTAATGACATTACGTCTTTATTAAATATTTTTTCTTCCAATGTGGTCATTATTTTATCCTTAATTTTCCTATAACACATACCGCCACAAAATTGTATCACATTATAAAAATCTAAGCAACAAATGTTCCGTTTATGAAATCATTTGCATCGGACCTTCCAGCGAAGCTGTTACAAATTGTTTGGTGTAAGGGGTATCCGCTCTTAACATCTCTTCAGGAGTTCCTTCAAAAACTATTTTACCGTTATACAACATAATTAGTCTGTTTGCCGTTCTTGTAATTGTTGACATCTGGTGTGTTACAACAATTGAGGACGCATTAGTTTCCTGCTGAAGTCTTACGATATAATCTTCAATCAGGGTTGAAGATATAGGATCCAGTCCGGCTGTTGGTTCATCATATAGTATAGTTTTGGGTTCCGTTACAATAGCACGGGCAAAACTTACACGCTTCTGCATACCGCCTGATAATTCCGACGGAAATTTCCGTTCTATTCCGCTTAAACCGACAAGTCCTAATTTCTGTGTAACAATTTCCTTCAATTCTTTTTCAGTATATTTATTTCTCAAATCACGTCTTTCTCTAAGTGCAAAAGATATATTATCAGCTACATCCAAAGAGTCAAACAGTGCAGAGTATTGGAAAACCATTGCAATATCGCCTTCTGAGGTGATAATTTCACCTTCATCTTTTTCCAGCAGTCCGCATATAAGTTTTAGTACGGTACTTTTCCCTGAACCTGAAAATCCTACCACAGCTAAGGTTTCACCGTCTGCTACTTTAAATGATATATCATCTAAGACTTTTTTTTCATCAAATATTTTTGTTAGATTGTTAACTATTATGCTCATATTATATCCTTATTTTAGAAGAAAAATGTTATTGAGAAAATTAAATCCCATATTACTATTGCAACCAAAGACCAGACTACAGCCTTGTTCGTTGCAAGACCTACACCCTTTGCACCTCCTGATGCTTCATATCCGCATGAACAGCTTACAAGTGCAATAGTACCTCCGAATGCTACAGATTTAAGCAGACATACACCTAAGTCTTTCATATATATTCCAAGCCATGCCGAGTCAAAATACGCTCTGTATCCCAATTCTGTTGTCATTGCTGTTGTAACTGCACCTGTTAATACCCCAAATGCTGATGCAATAATAACAAGTATCGGCATCATAATTATTCCCGAAAGTACTCTCGGAACAAATAAATATCTTATAGGATTAACCTTTAATACAGTAATGGCGTCTATCTGTTCGGTTACTCTCATTGTAGCCAATTCAGAGGCAAGAGAAGAGCCTATCATTGATATGATTGCAAATCCTGACATAACAGCCCCTACTTCTCTTACTATTAATATACTAACAAGCAGACCTACAAAATTTCCGCCGCCCTGTTTTACCATTTCGGAAGCAACCTGTGAAGTTACGATTATGGATGTCATTCCGACTATTGATAAAGTAATAGGCAATGAGCTTATCCCAAATCTGACGCACTGGTCCATTAACTCTTTTCTGTCTATATGCCCAAGACAGATGTACTTTAATGTAGTAAAGCCATTCGCTACAATAGCACCAAGAGTTGATACAAAATCAACAAATTGCTTGTAAAACGCATTGAATATCTTGCATGTAGCAGATTGTCGTAAGTATTGCTTGAACGTAATCATAACTCGATTATAGAAGAAATTTTACTTTTTCGCAAGGGATTTCATACATAAGCTTGATAAATACGTTTTATTTTTATACCAAACCTTCTTTTAAAGCTTTAACAGCAGCCTGCGTTCTGTCATCAACAACGAGTTTTTGTATAATATTACAAACATGTGCTTTCGCTGTATGTTCAGAAATTGTTAATTCCTGTGCTATTTCATTATTAGATTTCCCGTCAACAACAAGTTTCAGCACTTCATATTCCCTTTGGGTGAGGTTTGCATGCTGCTCTTTGAACATGGCTCTTGACATTTGTCTTGGCGGTATAATTCCGCAATTTTTGTCCCTTAATATTGGTACAACCTTTGGATCAAGCCACATTGCACCGTCTTTTACAGTTTTAATTATCATCTTTAGTATTTCTATATTTATATCTTTCATGACATAAGCTTTTGCTCCGGCAAGTAGAGAATCCTGCACTTCTTGTTCACTTAAATGGGAAGTCAGCATTATTACAGAGGCGTTTTGATTGTGTTCCACTATTCGTCGTGTTGCCTCAATACCGTTTATATCGGGCAGCCCTATATCCATAAGAACTACATCAGGATGTGAAATTTTATAATTTTCTACCGCTTCTTTTCCGCTTTGTGCTTCAGATATGATGTCAATTTCTTTGTGTTCTTCAAACAGGGACTTCAATCCTACTCGCATAAGTTTATGGTCTTCTACTAATAATACTCTAACAGGTGAAACGTCCATATAATCCTCCTCAACAAAGTTATAACATTTTTTTTTATGTTTTAAATTAGCTTAAAATGTATTGATTACGGATTATATTATTTATTTTATAAATTTATTTATAAAAAAACGACAAATTTATATTTGTCGTTCTCATTAAAGTATCAATATTTTATTTTACAAATGTCTTACTAATGGCAGGATTAATTGACTTGCGATGTCATTGGCTCCTTCAAAAGAACGCTCTTTCATAAGTTGAGCAGCCAAATTGTAATCGTACTCAACTTCTCTGTGTTCTACTGTATATGAACCATTATTAAAATCTATAATTGCATAATTTGCTTTTGGAACTCCTGTCATAGGACGTCCGACGCTTCCTACATTGACAACTGTTTGTTTTGACAATGTTTGGTATCCGCAAGGTACATGAGTATGTCCGCATAAAATTAAATCGGATGCTTCACCACATATCATTTCTTGTATTTCTGAAATTTTCATGTTCGGTAAAATATCCTCGTTAATTTTTCTTGGAGAACCGTGAACCATTAATACTCCTACCCCTTCTATCATAAGTTCTTTACGTTCTGGTAATTCTGCCAAAAAATCTTTTTGTTCTTTTGAAATAATGTTTGTGTCATCCAATAAGGCATTTGCCATTATCGGAAATTCTTTACTCAGCTTGTCATACATTTTTAGATTAAATTCGGCAATCATTTTGTCGGTATTTCCCTGTATGATTGTCCAATTAGAAATTTTGTTTATAATGTAATCCAATACTATAGTCGGCTGAGGACCTGCCATAGCTAAATCTCCGAGGCACAATACTCTTTCACAGCCTGCCAATTGGTAATCTGCCATAACGCTTTCCAGTGCTTGCCAATTACCATGTATATCAGATATTACCGCAACTTTCATAAATAACTCTCCTTTTCTATGTTTATGTTAACATAAAATTATGATTAAAAGAAGAGTTACAAAACAAATTTCGATAGGTAATGTAAAGATAGGCGGTAATGCTCCGATTAGCGTTCAGTCAATGTGTAATACCGATACCAGAAATGTTGATGCTACTTGCAGACAGATAGATGAATTGGCTGAACAAGGTTGTGATATTGTAAGACTTGCTGTTCTTAATAAAGATGCCGCTGCTGCGATAAAAAATATTGTTCGCAAGACGTCTGTACCACTTGTTGCAGATATTCATTTTGATTACAGATTAGCTATAGAATGTATAAACAATGGTATCAGTGCATTGAGAATAAATCCGGGTAACATTGGTAAAAGAGAAAATGTAGAGAAAGTAGTCAGTCTTGCAAAACAACAAAATATTCCGATAAGAATTGGTGTTAATGCAGGTTCTTTGGAGAAAAATTTAATAGAAAAAGATATTCCGCTTTCAGAAAAAATGGTTGAGAGTGCTTTAGGGCATATCAGAATTTTAGAGGATTTAGATTTTGATTTGATAAAAGTATCTTTAAAATCGTCTGATGTTTTAACAACTATTGAAGCGTACCGCTCAATTGCTCAGAAAATCCCTTATCCGTTGCATCTTGGTGTTACGGAAGCAGGTACAATGCATGGAGGATTAATAAAATCTTCTGTCGGATTGGGAACATTGTTAGCAGAAGGTATTGGGGATACTATCAGAGTTTCTCTTACGGAAAATCCGGTAGAAGAGGTGATTGCCGGTATTGATATACTGAAAAGTCTGGGATTAAAGGAACGTGGTGTGAATTTTGTATCCTGTCCTACTTGCGGAAGAACCCAAATTAAATTAATTGAGTTGGCAAAAAAAGTTGAAGAACGATTTAAGAATTTAGATTTACCTATAACGATAGCTACTATGGGATGTGCGGTTAATGGCCCGGGAGAAGCCAGACATGCCGATTTCGGTATTGCAGGTGGTATCGGTGAAGGATATGTGTTTAAAAAGGGTGAAATAGTTGCTAAAGTTCCGGAAGATATGCTACTTGAAAAGTTAGAAGAAGTTATAAAAAAATCATACGAATAGTACATTTTTTTTTCATGTAAACAATTTATAATATTATTGCATGTATTGAAAAAAAATGTTAATATACTATTGAATAGAGGAATATACGATATGAAAAAATTTTTATTAGTTGTTGCTGTATTGGCAGTGTCACTTCCGGTTGTTGCTTTAGATGTTAAGGAGTCAACTTCAATACAGTTCATGGATAATTACGGTTATTCGGATGCATTGAATAATTACGTTCAACAACATAAGGCAAATGCAAACGGATTGGCATATTATCCAAACAGCAAATTCAGACCTGAATTAAAATACTATGGTCATAATCGTGCTTGGAACGGTCTTGTTAACGGAACCAGATCTCTCTTTAATTATATAGATCCTGCTGAAGAAGGCGGAGTATATAATAATAAGGATATAAAATTCTATAGCAATACCAAAGATGCACGTTAAAAATTTTGCAATAGTTTTTTTAATTATTGGCTTGTTTGGCATAGTTTTTTGCCATGATTTTTCTGTTGCGGAAGATGTGCAGACAGCCGAAGAAAATACGCCGGCAGATTTGCCTGATAAGTATGTAAAACCTTCTATTGACAAAGAGTCTGTTGAGAAGGAAGCTGATGCATATTTTGATGCAGGTATAGAAAATTCGGATAAAAATACAAAAGAAGCATATCTTTCAAAAGCTCTTGAAAAGTACATGCTTCTTTTAAAGTTTTATCCGAATAATGCTATTTATGCCGCCCAAATTGGTGTAATACATGATAATCTCGGACATCCCTATGTTGCAAAAGAATATTTGACAAGAGCTATAAACTTAGAATATCTTAATCCTTTTGCCAATTTCTATTTTGGAGAGTATTATTTTAATAAGAGAGATTATCTAAATGCTTTGAAATATTATAAGGTTGCTTATAATAACGGGTATCAGAAATTATATCAGGTTAATATTAAACTGGCGACAGTTTATGAAAAACTTGGAGATATTAGTAAGGCAAAGTTCCATTATAATCTTTCAGGCAAACAAAATCCTTCAATTGAAGGGATAGACAGTAAAATTAAATCTTTAGATAAAGTTTACTACAGTAAATCAAGTTATAAGATGTAGTGAATTTCGGAGAAAATAAATGAAATTAAATAATATTATAGCATTGGTAATAATGCTGTTTATAGGGATAAGTGTACCGGTGTATGCAGAAGATGAAGCAGTTTCTATGTACGAACAGCCTCAGCTTGAGCGTGGAGAAATTTTATTTTCCCAATCTCGCAGAGTTGTCGATTCGGTTAATCCTACTCCGTCTTCAAATTATGCAGGCAGAGCATTCCCGGGGGCAAGAGGAGCAAACCAGTTAGTATTGTACACTTCGTCTTATGGAGAACATACAGGAACAAACGAATTTGGTACAGAAGCAATAATTGAAGGTAATACGGTTGTTGAACTTAGTGGTGCTGATTCTGTAATTCCGCAAAATGGTGCAGTTTTGAGTGGTCATGGTTCTGCAAAAAACTGGATAAGCTCAAATATATCAGTCGGAACTAAAATACATTACGATGATATTACGGGTGTAATCACTACTTATACCACTTCAAAAAGTTTTATGTTTGAAGCTAATCAAAAAATTGATGAAGCAAGTGAAATGATTGATTATTACAAAATTTCAAATCCCGGTTATGACTGGAAAGTTCCGATGGATTTTATAAAAGAGGCTCAGAATTATATGCGTAAGGGTGAGAAAAACCCGAACCAAATGCAAAAATATTCAAAATTAGCAATTGAATCAGCTAATTTTGCTATAAAAAGTGTTTTACCGTTCAAAAGGAATGAATTTAAAGGTGTATGGCTTCGTCCAACAGAAATAAGTCAAGATCAAATTGCCGAGTCTGTCAGAAAAATAAAATCTGCAGGTATAGATAATATATTTATTGAAACTTATTTTCACGGCAGAACTATTTTCCCGAGTAAAACTATGGAGGATTATGGTTTTATATCCCAAAATGAAAAATTTATAGGTTCAGATCCTTTGAAAATGTGGATTGATGAGGCTCATAAAAATGGTATGAAAGTTCATATCTGGTTTGAATCTTTTTATGTAGGAAACATGGTTCCGTCATCTCATTCAAAAAATATTCTGGCGGTTAAACCTGAGTGGGGTAATAAAACTTTGGCAGGATATACCTCTTCAGGTGCTACTCCATCAATTTCAGAACATAACGGATATTTTTTGGATCCTGCAAATCCGGAAGTTCAGAATTTTCTGGAAAAATTGTTGACTGAAATTATTACTACATATAAACCGGACGGAATAAATTTAGATTATATCAGATACCCTCAGGCTATATCTTCTTCCCCGTCAGGTAATTGGGGCTATACTGATTACGCAAGAGCCGAATTTAATGAAAAATATGGTGTTGATCCTGTTACATTAAAGCAGAGTGATGATTTATGGTTTAGCTGGGGAAGATACAGAAGGCAAAATATAACTGATTTTGTTGAAAAAATCAGTAAATTGGCACGCAAAAAAGAGATATATTTGAGTGCAGTTATATTTCCGGATAAAAATGTCGCATATTCAAGAAAGATGCAGGATTGGTCGAACTGGTCGCAAAATCATTATGTAAACGGTTTTACTCCGTTATTTTTGACGTGTGATTCCAAAACTCTCAGCTCTCAGGTGTCTACCGTACAAAATGCGAAAGAACCGGAAACAGATTTATTTGCCGGTTTGTTTGTTACGTTTATGGGTGGTAGTGAAGAAGATTTAATCCGCCAAATCCATGAAACCAGAAAGTTAAATGTAAATGGTGTAATACTTTTTGATTATGCACATTTAGATGACAAATATGTAAAGGCTCTTTCGGCAAGAGTATTTTCTGCTGATGGCAAGACAAATATAAAAAAAAACGCTTCTGGCGAAAATTCGGTTCAAATTAACTGGGAAAGTCCGATAGAATTATCAAAAACTAATAGTCTTCAAAAAATTCAAAATAGCAGATTGATTATTCATAAATATGATCCAAATAATGTAAGAATTCTCAAGAATCAAGCTCCTTTGCCCGTTTTACAATCTCAGAAAAGCAAAAGATAACTGTTAAGTTATGTAAATTTTACCTGTAAAAAGTAAAGTTTTAAATCTTTACGCTCGTTATTTACTATGTAAAACAAAGGACATGGTATGGGCAATTTTAATGAAATACAAAGCGGAATGCCTGATTTAGGTAAAACGTATTGGCAGGATTTAAAGCAACAGGATAATGCCGACAATTCTGTTTCGGATATTGTAAATATGAATTGCCGTTCTATATTTAAACCCGATGATTTACATAAAAATATTAAAACTAACAAATCAATTTTTGAAAATTAGATAATTCTTCTTTTTCTTAACTATATATTTATTCTAAAGGCTGAATTCAATTCAGCCTTTTTATTATAAAATAATTCTTTTACCGCTGTTTTTGTTGAAGATATAAATATCATTCGGATTAATTGAAAGATTTATATCTTTTCCTATGGTTTCTTCCGCTGCAAGTTTTGCCGAACATTTAGCGGTTCCTATATTAAAATATACAATCTTTTCTGAACCAAGCATCTCTGTAATATCTACAGTTGCGGATAACTTAATGTCACCGCCTGTAATCATTTTTTCCGGTCTTATTCCGACCGTGCAGCCTTTATATTTATCGGATAACAACTCTCCATCAATGAAATTCATTTGAGGAGAACCTACAAATCCTGCTACAAAAAGATTTTGCGGGTTATTATATATTTCTTCAGGAGTATCAACCTGCTGAATATGTCCTTTGTCCAAAACAACAATTCGGTCCCCCATAGTTAAGGCTTCTGTTTGATCATGAGTTACATATATAAAAGTTGTCTGTAATTTTTCATGCAATTTTTTTATTTCAGAACGCATTTGAACACGAAGTTTTGCATCCAAATTTGAAAGTGGTTCATCCATCAAAAATACTTTAGGATTTCTGACAATTGCTCTGCCAAGAGCTACACGTTGTCTTTGTCCTCCGGACAATTGTTTAGGACGTCTGTCAAGATATTCAGTTAAATCAAGAATTTCAGCGGCTTCCTGTACTTTTTTTTCAATTGTTTCTTTGTCAATTTTTCTCATTTTCAGACCGAAAGCAATATTTTCTCTGACTGTCATGTGCGGATACAATGCATAGCTTTGAAAAACAAAAGCTATATCTCTGTCTTTTGGGTGAACATTGTTTACTTTTTTATCTCCGATATATATTTCTCCGTCTGAAATTTCTTCCAAACCTGCAATCATCCTTAAAATAGTAGATTTACCGCAACCGGAAGCTCCGACAAGAACCATAAATTCTTTGTCTTTAATTTCTAAATCTACACCATCAATAACCGTTTTTTTATCGTATATCTTTTTTACGTTTTTAAGTATAACGTTACTCATCTTGTGGAATTGCTCCGTTTTCTATAGGTATAACTATACTGAAAATAGTACCTTTCATAACTTCTGTTTGCAGCCATATTGCACCATTTAAAGCTCTAACCAGTTCTTTTGCACTTCCAAGAGAAATAGAACGAACTAAATTTTTCTTATTTGTTTTATCAAGCTGTGTGTATGGTTCAAAAATACCTTCGACATCATTTTCCTGCAATCCGATACCGTTATCACTTATACGAATTAAAAGGTATGAAGTTTCTGTGGCACTCTTGATTGGTGCTATGCCCATTTCTACTACATCTTCCAGTGTAGGATTGAATAATTCAACGGATATATTACCAATTTCAGTCAATTTAATAGATATTTCCAAAATGTTTTGCAAAACTATTTTAAGTGCGTTTTCATCGCTATATACTGATTTGCTTGCAATATTTTCAAAATTAGTTGTTACATTAAGTTTTTTGGTTGCAATTGTAACTTCGTTTTCACGGATTACGTTCTGGATAAGTTCAGTTATATCAAATACACCCATGTGTTTCTGGTATAATTGGGATTCAACCTGTGCAAATTCAAAGAATTTATCCATAAAGTACAGAAGTTCTGTTGCATTCTTGTTAATTATGCGGACATATTTTCTTTGTTTGTCATTAATTTCTCCGCCCAAACCGTCATTAAGTGCTTGAGAAAATCCAAGAATTGATTGTACAGGCGATTTAAATTCACTTGATAATTTTGACAACATTAAATTTTTGTCTTTATTTAAACGCCCTGTTTTTTCTGCTTGTGCAAGAATATTTGTCATTTCAGTTACATCTCTGATTGTGATGAAATACTGATTTTCCAGCATATTTGCACTCAATTCAACAAAGAATTCTTTATCATTAACTGCGGCACCACCGATAACTGATACATCTCTGCAGGAAGATTGATATGCCAAACTCATACCCTGAGCAACAATATCATTAAAATTCATACCGACAAAATCTTCTCTGTCAGTCGCTTCAAATATTATTGCAGCTCTGTTGTTTGCCCATAATATTTTACCTGTTTCTTCTTCAACGATAAACACTGCATCCGGTAAGAATAGCAGTGCATCTTTCATATTGATTCCGTTAAATAAATTATTTAAAAAATTCATAGCTTGCATTACTTCCCATTATATTATATAATTAATGATAGCATAAAATTTGTAGGAGAAAATTTTTATTAACTTTTGTAATTTTTTTTTTACAAATTAGCAAAAAATATAATCTTGGTGTTTTAAAACTATAAATGGAAACAGAGGTAATGACAGAGTCTTTGGGAGTTAAAGACTACGACAGAAAGAGGTGCAACTATGAGAGAAATTAATAACCAAAACAATTTAAATTTCCCAAAAGTTGAAATTAGAAAAGATACTCAGCAACCTATAGAAACTGTGAAATCGGAAGATGCAGCAGCACAGGCTATTACAACTGAGGACTTATCTCTTTCTCCGGAAGCCGTAATTGGCAGATCTCAAGTTCAAATGTCAGGTGTAAGTAAAACCGACAACTTGGAGGCAGATATGAAAACAATGTTAGATAACCCGCAATCAGTGCAGAAAGCAGTTGATTTCTTTGATATAGCATATAATCACCTGCAACAAAAGGGTGCAGATGATGCTTATGAAAAAGCAGCAGTATTAACAAACGCTTTTAAAGAAGATTTTTTGAATTAATTTATCAAAAGATATATGTAAAACAGCGACTGAATAGATTACATTGTAATTAAATTTGGTCGCTGTTTTGTTTTAGGTAGTTTATTAGTCCCTGTAAACCAAGTTTGTAGCAGTCTTTCCCAAAACCTGATATTTGTGCTATGCAAACCGGTGCAATAAATGAATTGTGTCTGAAATCTTCTCTTTGTTGAATATTAGTCATGTGTATTTCCACAGTGGGAATATTCACAGCAGCAATTGCATCCCTAATTGCAACGCTTGTGTGGGTGAAAGCTGCCGGATTTATAACAATACCGTCGAAATTATCGTATGCGGAATGTATTTTTTCAACAATATCTCCCTCGTAGTTACTTTGGTAGGTTTCAATATCAACACCAAGTTCAAAAGAATAAGAATATAAATCTTTTTCGAGTTCTTTAAGTGTAGTTGAACCGTACTTTTCAGGTTCCCTAATTCCGAGCATATTCATATTAACGCCATTAATAATAAGTATTTTCATAAGTTCTCCTTGTCGATAATTATACTATAATTTTGTCAAATTGTAAATTTTTATTACAATTTTCATTACATGTGTAACATGATTTTCATGTTCAGCATATCATGCATGTACAACTATCCCCAAATCTCCTCCCAAGATTATTGTGAAGCTATACAAGAATGTGTAGCTTTTTTTTTGTTCCAAAAGCCAAAATAGAATGCTTTTTAAGTTATATGTAAGTCAATCTCTCACGTTTAACTTGATTTTTTATGTAAAAAATGAACAATTTATCTTTAAATTTCGTTTAGGGAATATAAACAGAAAATACAAGTAAAAATATAAGGAGATCTATTATGACAGAGGAAGAAAAAATTATTGAAACTGAAAAAAACAGAGAAAAGTATTTTTATGTGGACAAAGAAAAAACATATCAGGTTTTAACGGGAATTGGAACTTCATTTATTGGGGCATCATTAGCTTTACTGTTATTTGCGGCTACTCATCGTCCTCCTGAACCTCCTTGTGGTTCTAATCCGTTTATGCAGCCGCCATGTAAATGTAAAATGATGCATAAACACGGTCCAAGAGATTTTAGAAGAGGTCATGGCGAATTTAGAAGAGGCGATGGACCTAGGCATGAAAAATTTAATGGAAAATCATTTATGAAAAAAGGTGATTTAAAAAAGTTTGACAAACCACAGGGAAACGAAACTCAAAAACTTCCCCCTAAAAAAATCGATAAAGATTAATAATCTACACTAAACATCAACTCATCCATTAAAAAAGTGTATATGAATTTTCATATACACTTTTCGTTAATATAAAAATATAAAACTAACTGTTTCCGTTAGGACTTTCATATTCAATGCCCATTTCTTTAAGTGTTCTGATAAAATTTTGGGCACAAATTTTTTGTGCTTCCGGCGGAACAATTCTCAAAATTTCAACAGTTCTTGAAATAATCGGATCCTTATCATACCAACGATTATTTGCATTAACAGGTTTCACCATAGCATAAAACTTATCTACAGTTTCTTTAGACACTTTCTCTTCTATTTTGTGCAAAAAAATCTCTGCCTGAGCATGCAGCTCTGTCTGATAATTTTTTAAAAGTTCTATAACTTCCAACAATAGTGGATCATGGTCATACCAACGTTTATAAGTAGGATTCATTCCGCATTCCTTCCGTCAATTTGTCAGGAAAAATGATTTCTTCATCTTTTCTCTCAATCTTTCCTCCTAACAATCTTAACTTAGTTTCGAAATTTTCGTATCCTCTATCTATATGATGTAGGTTATCAATAACAGAAGTTCCTTCTGCCATTAGGGCTGCCACAACAAGAGCCGCACCTGCTCTCAGGTCTGATGCCGAAACTCCTGCTCCGGTAAGTTTTTTTACTCCCTTTATAATGGCATGATTTCTGTCCTGATGAATGTCTGCACCCATTCTGCGTAATTCAGGTACTTGCATAAATCTGTTTTCATAAAGACTTTCTGTGATAATACCCACTCCGTTAGCAGTGGACAACAGTACCATAGCCATAGATTGCAAATCCGTAGGAAATCCCGGATATGGCTGGGTTACGAAGTTAATAGAATTTAGTCTGTTTTTGCAGCTCACTTCTAAAATTGTAGGTTCAACCAACTTGATGTTGGCACCCATTTTTAACAATTTGTCCGTAAAGAATGTCAAATGAGCAGGAAATACATTTTTGATAATTCCTTTACCTCTTGTAGCTATAATTGCAGACATGAATGTTCCTGCTTCAATACGGTCCGGAATAGTTGTGTATTCAATAGGGTGTAAATCTTCCGGCTTAACGCCATTAATAATAATTTCAGAAGTTCCTGCCCCGTTTACATCTGCTCCGAGTGTATTTAAAAAGTTTGCCAGATCAACAATTTCAGGCTCCTGAGCCGCATTTTGAATTCTTGTAGAACCATTTGCCAAAATTGCAGCCAACATAATATTCTCAGTTGCTCCAACTGACGGAATATCCAAATAAATATCTGCTCCAACAAGTTTTGAGGCTTTAGCATGTACATAACCGTTTTCTATTTTAATTTTTGCCCCAAGAGCTTCAAGTCCTTTTATATGAAAATCAACACGTCTTTCTCCTATTGCACAACCTCCGGGTAGTGCAACAATAGCTTCTTTACAGCGAGACATAAGAGCCCCGAGAATAATAAATGATGCTCTCATTTTGCTTACTTGTTCATATCTTGCAATTATACTTGTAAGATCTGTTGCATCAATAACAATAGATTTTTCGTTCTTATTGTACTCAGTTTTTGCACCTAATCCTGAAATAACACTAAGCATAATTTCAACATCTGTCAAATCAGGTACGTTATATATTTTGGTTGCCCCTTTAGCTAAAATTGCTGCCGCCATAAGTTTTAAAACGGAGTTTTTTGCACCGCCTATCTCTACCTCACCTTTTAACGGGGTTCCACCTTTTACATAATATTTATCAGTCAATTTTCCCTCCGGAAAAATAATATATCCTACTAATCTTCACTTCTTATATCATAATACAACTATACTCTGTTGGTGTAAATAAGTTAAAATATGTAAAGATAAGTTTTTTAGTATAAATCTTGATCTTTTAATGAGTAAGTTTATTATTACATTGTCGTTAATTTGTATGTATAGCAAAAGAACCACTTTCTAAGCGGTTCTTTTGTGAAAATTAAATTTTATTATTTATTATAATGTAGCAACCGGTTTTCTCTGAGCAGTAGCACCCGGAATAGATTGCCAGTTAGCAGCCATGATTTTCTTAAATGATTTCAATGCTGTATCTTCCAATTCGCCGAGTTCTTCAGCTTCCATAATAAGTTCTCTTAAAGGAAGTAATGCTCTTTGATCACGCAACACGCCCAATGCTGCGGCAGCACCTGCTCTAACTAATTCGTTTTCTTCACGATTTTTCATTACATCAATTAAAGCCGGAACAGCTTTGACATCATTTAATTTGCCTAATGATGTAACTGCATAAATTCTGACGTTAACCCATTCGTCATATAACATGCTGATAACCTTATCTACAGCCTTTTTATTTCCGATTTCGCCTAAAGCACGGGTTGCATCACATCTTACATTCACTTTTTCGTGGTCTAAAGATTCTATTAAAGCATCTGTTGCAACATCACCAATTTCAATTAAGGCATCAGTTGCGGTTATACAAACCTGCGGATTCTCATCGTTCAAAGCTTCAACCAGCGGTTCTACAACAATTGCACCGCCCAAACGACCTAATGCACGAGCTGCACGAACTCTAACGTCAACATTTCTATCTTCTCTTAATGATTCGATTAAATGCATAGTAGCTTTAGAATCACCAAGTTCGCCCAAAGCACGAGCTGCATACAAACGAACAGATCCGTTTTTATCATGTTTTAAAACTTCAATTAACGGTTCAACAGCTTTAGAATCACCCATTTCACCAAGAATTCTTGCTGCGTTATAGCGAACCTTTTCTGAATTACTTGTCTTTAAATCCATTAATAATTCATCAAAAGATTTTTTAACTTGTTTTTTCTTACTGTTCACACTAATTGTCATTCGTTTTCCTCCGACACATTATAATTTCCACACCTACATCTCTATAAAAATTTTTTTGTGAAAATTATTGCCTTTTTTACCTATATATATTAACTATTTGTTACAAACTTTTTAACCTTTTACGCTGATAATCTTTAGTGACGTTGTTTTTACTTGTTATTGGGGTGTATCATTTTCCTTTATTAAGGGTACAACGAACACTTTATATTATTATATTAACACATGTTTTAAATTATTACATGGGTAATATGTATTATTTGAAGAAAATGTACGATTGTTTTTTTAAAGTATAGTTTAATTCAGCAATATGCTGACGTAAATAGTAATATATCTTAACATATACTACTTACTATGGATAGTAATAATGAATTCACTACCTACGCCAACTTCACTATTTACGGTAATTTTGCCTTCATGCTTTTCAATAATCTTTGTACAAATTGCTAAACCGAGTCCGGTTCCTACACCTACACCTTTTGTCGTATAACCGGCTGTGAAAATTTTAGAAATTTCTTCTTCAGGAATTCCTTTGCCATTGTCTTTTATAGACACAGTCAAAGTTTCAGCCTCATACGAGGTAGTTATTTTAATTTCTCCGTTACCTTCAATCGCCTGACAGGCATTTATTAAAATATTGGTGAAAACTTGATTAAGCATATTCGGATAACATTTTATCATTGGAATATTTCCGTAATTTTTAACTATATTAATTCTGTTTTTTGTTTCATGGCGTATTAAATCCAGTGTTAAGTCAAGTTCTTTATTAATATTTGCTTCCTGAACATCTGCTTCATCAAGTCTTACAAATTTTTTAAGTGAGGATACTATATTAGAAATTCTTTCAATTGCTTCGTGGTCAATGACATTGATTTCTTGCATCAGACCTGATATTTCAGGATTTTCTATTTTTGATATTAATTTTGCAATCAGTCCGTTATTAGATTTAATGGATGCTACCGGTGTATTTATTTCGTGTGCCACGCCTGCCACCAGTTGACCTAATGACGCCATTTTTTCTGAGTTAATCAGCTGTAATTGAGTTTCTTTTAATTCTTTAAGTGTATTTTTCAGTTCTTCAACTGTTTCAATATTCTTTTGATAAAGTTCTGCTCTTATTATGGCGTTGCCCAACTGGAAGGATATCGCTTCAAGTATTTCCAGTTCTTCATTCAACTCACGTTTTTGATAACTAAGTAAAACTATCACTCCTATTAGGTTTTGCAGGTGATATACCGGAACGACAATTCGCATTACCGATTGTTTGAATGGTTCTGCATTTATATATTCTTTCAGACAGTGAACAACTGATATTTTTTTTGAATTGATTGTATTGAAAGTTTGATTATCAAAGGTTATTAGCTCTCCCTGATTTAAGTTTTTTCCGCCATAAATTTCTTCTATTTTAAATGCTCCGTTTTCATTTGCGGCATAGTAAGCTTTGAATGCACCAAACATTACAGTTAACTCGGAAAGTGCTGACTGTAAAATTTTTGATATATCCATAGATTCTCTTATAGTGTTGGAAACTTTGTTTATGAGGGCAATTCGGATAGCTTGTGATTGAGCTTTTTGTTTTATATTTTCTAAATCCTCCAGTTCGTCTTTCAGTTTTTTGTAATCGTCAGTAAGTTTGGATAATCGTTTTTTTTCTGCTGCAAGATTATTATTTGCACTCACATCCGAAAAGAAAAATATTGTATATCTGCCTTTTTTTTGAACTGTCAGATCGTAATAATAAAGTTTATTTTGGTTATTTTGATATGAAACCGTAGCAAAAAAATTCTCAGGTGAAGATATTGCATGCCAAATGGGAGAATAGTTTTCGATATTTTCACTGTTAAGCGGACAGATATCAAAGTTTGTATTATGCGAAAATTTTTTCAGGTCAACAAAATCACTAAACCAACGTTTGAAGGTGGCGTTTTGATATACGACATCTCCCGTTTTGTTAACGATAATAACAGCATCCCTAAACTGATTGAAAATATCAAATTTCTTCATGATACTATTATAGAAAAAATCACAGCTTACGGCAAGTTTACTTTTTAAAACTTTTTTACCGCTCATATACATAATATTAAGATTTATAAAAACTAAAGCAAATTTATATGATTGGATGTTTTAATATAAATATGAATGGTGTGTCGAATAATGCTCCAATAAATTATACATCAGCGGATGTAGGGGTCCTTAATCCTCCTGACAAATTAGGCAGGTGGAAATTAACCGATGCCGAACTGGAAAACAAGTTTAAAACATTGGACAAAGATGTTTACTCTCATCAAAAGCATTATAGTTTTGAAGATAAAAAACAAACCCCAACCCTTGTTAAATTCTTATTTGGCGGCGGATTAATTTTGCTATTGTGGCAAGGGATTAAAATTGCAATAAAAAAATAATGCCAAAATTTAGCCGGCTTACTCAATTACCTTTGCCAGTTTGAACAGGAAATCTTCTTTTGTTCCGCAATGCAAACCTATCGGAATAAAGTTTTCTTTATATTTTTCTACGGCATATCTGTCTGTCATTCCTGAGATATAGTCTGTTACAACTCTTTCTATTTTACTTTCTTCACAAACAGGTTTAAGCATGTCGCAGTATAAGAAAAATAATTCTTTAATTACTCTTCTTGCCTTTTTTTCTTCCAATTTCGCAGGAGAATCTATATATACATTTTCAAACATCCATTCTCTTAATTTGGTCGTATAATGCCAACCCTCTTCACTCATTGATATATTGTTTTTACCAAGTGAATTAGTGACTATTTCGCTAATCATTTTATTAAGTCTTTGGCTTTGGTTTGATGAAAAATATTCTATACAATCCTTTGGCAAATCTGATTCTGCAATTATTCCGGCACGGATTGAATCTTCTATATCATGGTTTATATAAGCAATTTTATCGGCAAGTTGTACTGCCTGAGCTTCCGGAGTTTTAGGTTCATAACCCCAGGTGTGTGTTAAAATTCCGTCAATTGTTTCCCTGCATAAATTAAGATTTTCAAGTACTTCAACAACTCTTACACTTTGAATATTATGGTGAAATCCACCTTTTACAAGTTCGTTTAATACGCCTTCTCCGCAATGTCCGAAAGGTGTATGCCCAAGATCATGTCCGAGTGCTATTGCTTCTGTTAAATCTTCATTCAGACACAGACAGCGTGAAATAGTCCTCGCAATTTGTGAAACTTCAAGGGTATGTGTTAATCTCGTTCTGAAGTGGTCATCGAACGGAGATAAAAATACCTGAGTTTTGTGTTTAAGGCGTCGAAAGGCTTTAGAATGTAATATTCTGTCTCTGTCACGTTGAAAACAGGTTCGCATATCGCTTTCTTCTTCTTTTTCTTTTCTTCCTTTTGAATTACGAGCTTTTGTTGCAATATCACTAAGAATATTGAATTCCCTGTCTTCTAAGCCCTCTCTGATTGTTTTTATATTTGTGAAATAAGGCATAATTAGTAAATCCTTCCGATAATTTTATTGCTTATCAGAAGCATTCTATCATATAAATTAATTATGCCACTTCATCATTTGTATGATTTTTTCCTTTTGAAGCAAGTCGATGTGCGTCCAAGCCGTCGCATACATATTTAAAAATGCCGCCTATCCCTAAACTGAATAACATTGACATTCCGCCGGATATAAGTTTGGTTGTACATATAACAGTAGTTCCGATTGTACCAAAAATAGGGATACCTGCTGTTAAAAGTACCGAAATTTTTTCATCTTTGTCTTCTGCATCTCCAAGACCATAGGCAATCATTCCGGCTGATGACAGAATTGTAAGAACATCTGTCGGTGCAGCACCCATTTGAATATCCCTTACTTTGTCAAAGAATTCTACTGTTTCCGTTCCCAAAGATTTATCGAATGAACTTACTGCTTTTCTTACAGCCAGTTCTGCTTTTGATTTTTCAAGTTCATACGGTGCAATTTTTCTGTATATCGCAAGCATTTCTTGCAATTTGCCTGCATTTTGATTGTTTAATAAATCTGTTATAGCTTTTATGCTTGCATCTCTCAGCTTGAGCTGGCTTTCAGTAACGGCTTCCGATAAACCTTCCTCAAGCGGACGTTCTTTCAGAGCATTAAGTTCTCTTATAAGGACATCTTTATTGGCATTCAGTCCTTCCGGATTATCCATAAACCATTCAAGTTTTTTAATTATGTTCAAGCCTTCTTTATCGGAAGGTGATACAATATTTTTCAAATTTTTTATCTGGTTAGATATGAGTTTTGTTCTGTCTTTGTCAGTATAAGAGATAATATTTCTTACTTTTGAAACGTCTTCAGAGAGAGATTTTTTGTTTCCTTTTATTTTCTCATCATAAATGCAGGTCTGCCACATTTCTTTGCGGCGGAATTTATTGTTTTTGAATCCGTCTTTTCTTGTCCAGAATTCTTTGAAACTTTCATCCCAGAATTTTTCATATAAATCTTTTGTTGCATCCTGAATGTAACCGTATCTTTTATCAAGTTCATTTTGGGATGTAAAATTATTGACAGCGTCTTGTACATTTTTTCTGTATTGACGTGCGAGTTCTATTAATTCACGTTTAGTATAATTTTTGCCGTTGTAACATATTATTTCATCCGGATTTGTTTGAAGTAATTTTTCGTCAAAGCGGTCAAATGCTTCATACATTTTGTCAAATTTTTTACCTGTTTGTTTGTATGATTTCAGAACTGTTTGGCGAGCAACTTTTTCATAATAGTTGCTGATTCCCTTATGAATTTTAGCAGTATATTTATTTCTGTCCATAATGTTTTTGAACAATACATCTTTTAATGAAGTAAAGTTATTTATACTTTGAGTTTTTTCTATTGTTGAATCAACTTGTCTGATAGATTTTTCCCAGAATGTACTCCAACCGTCTGAACCTTTAGAGGATGATTTTTCTAATTTTTTCTCCAAAAACTTTTTTAAACTCTGTAAATATTTTTCGGTGTTTTTCGGTAAACCTCTCATCAATACAAGCATACCGCCGCCGACTAATAGTGCAGAACTGCCTACTGCAACCGCAAGATTTCTCTTCTTATGTCCATTTTTCTGAACGGGTGTTTCAGCTTGCTCTTCTGTATTTTCAGAATTTGTTGTTTCAAATTTGTCCGGTTTAGTCGCAGAAATTTGTGCAGCATAAGAATTTTGTCCGTTGTTATTATAATTACGGACATAATTTCTCAGTAAATTTGTAGTATTTGCTGTTTGTAATTGGTCAACCATAATTTTTCCCTACATGCTATTAAAAACAAATTTACTTCAGTTTTTGCCTGTTTACAACAGTAATTTTAAGTAATATTACCTTAAGCAAAAAATATAAATTTTTGAAAGTGAAAAACAGTCAAAAAAGTTAACCTCTCCGCTGAGAAATGTAATTTTTTCTCTGTAGGAAAGATAATCACACAAAGAATTAATCCTTGCGATGTAGCTGATAATAGTTAGCTAATAATAGCGACTTTTATTTTTATATTTAACCTGTCATAATAGAGTATTGTAGTTTTACAGATTTTACACAATTTTTAAACCAAATGAGGAGGTAAAATGCGAAAATTTGATGCAGAATTGACGAAAGATATTATCTTTCCGAACGAAAAAATTTTAAACAAAAGTCCTGAAGAATTATTTAGTGACAAAATCAAACAGGAGATTATGTACACTAAAATTAAAAATTTATGCAAGGTTAATCCTGAATTGGAAGAACCGTTAAATCAGAGAATGATTTTTGATGGCCTTGCGGAATTTATACGGGAACATATTTTAGCGGTCGGTAAAGAACAGGCAATAAAAGATTTCCAAACAGGATTGAATTTTTAACGGGCTACAAGAAAGAAACCGTACTGGATGAACAAACCAGACTGGAAGAAGACTCTGACTTCGGGGTTAAGACTTATGCAATGTTACAGTCAGCACTGGAATATTATCCGCTGGAAGTAATCAAAGAATATATTAAAATGGGAGCATCTAATAATGCGGTATGGGAAACAAAAGACGATAACCAAATTGATACAAATGAATTTGTAGACGAGGTAGCAGAAAACTTAACTGAGGAGGAAAAATAATGACAAACGAAGAAAATGCAAAAACATTATACGGAAATGTTGAACAAAACGACTACTATTACTTATGGCACTCAGAACTCGGAGCGTGTGAAAAATGTCAGGCAATGGACGGAAAAACTTTTGACGATGCGAATACTATTCCTGATAAACCACACCCAAACTGTAAATGTTGGTTAGAACGTAAAAAACACCCCTCATCAGATCCAATTCAGCAACGCAGAGATAAAATCCAAGAACAAAAAGACCTTGAACTTGAGTTTGAAAAATTGAAAGGTGATGTAGCTGTTTTGGAAAATGAAACGAAACTCAATATTGACATGATTGAAACAGAATTAGACTCTATTGAAAAATTTGAATACACGATTAATCCGGAGTTTCTAAGACCGCTTGATGTTGAAAAAATAAAAGATGTAAAATTAAAATTGGAAAAAGAAAAGGCACATCAATTAGAAGTAAAAACTAATATAAAGCATTTTAAAGAAACCCATGAATTCCAAAAATTATCTGGTTCAAAACCTACAGACTTAGAATTATACTTAACTGCTTTTAATGTATTAAAATGGATGTTTCATAAAATAGCTGATGATGTGCTAGTTTCTATTGCCAATAAGCAAAATGCTACTGTCTATGGGTGGATTCATACACATTGGACAAATACTATGCCAGAATCATATAACTTGTTTAGAATTGGCTTAAAATGGGATAAGTATAATAAGAAATATATTGAAAAAAATGGTGCATTATTAAATAGTATTGAAGCGTTAAATAGTCCCGAAAATGAAAAACGTATATTAGAACGAATACAATCAGAAAATCCTAATAAAGATGATTGTGGTGTACTAATTTTAAATGAAGATAGTTCCATCTCAAAACAAATCAGCAAAAGTTATGCATTTAAAGACTTTTTAATAAATAACATTCAATATATTTATGAAAAAGGTTATTTAGAATATGCAAAACTTGAATTTGGAGAATATGATGAAGATTTATATGCATCATTCCATGGGGCAGAAATATATGATACTCGTTTTGATGATGATGGAAATCTTATTTTACGACTTGAAGATTATTATAATTTCAATCCGGATAGAAAAAGTGTCAAGGCTCGTGTAGGACATAAATTACAAGAACAAGAAGATTTAAAACCTTATTATATCATAGCTATTATAAAAATACCTAAAGAAAACTTTTCAAAGTATAACAAAAATATTAAATAGTCCGGCTGATACCTTGTCATTGACAAGGTATTAAGTTTATTATAGTATGCAAAATTATGAAAGAATATGATGATTCAATTTACTATGTACTGTACAAAATAAATATATTAATTATATTTTTATTGTTTTGTGTAAATTTTGGAAAGCATAGCATACAATTAAGTAATATTCAAATTTTTTTAGGTTATTTTATATATATTATCGTATTATCAATACCGCTAATTGTAATGAAAATATTTCATATTTTAGCTAAAAAGTATATATGGAAACCAGTAATTAATAATACTATATGTGCTATAATAGAAATAATTTCAGTAATTTTCTATTTATTAATAATATTAGTTTCATCAAGGTAACTATATACAATGTTACAGTAAATATGTCTGTCATTGCGAGGAGGAAATGGCTTTCCGACGAAGCAATCCAGTTATTTCATCATTATCGACAAAT
>CACYTP010000019.1 GCA_902777385.1 uncultured bacterium | reverse complement strand
AAGTTTAGAGAAGACCGTTATTCAAAGGAAGTTAAGACTTTTCAATCTCATGTACCTTTAATTGACAGAGTATTACAAGCAATACTATTAAGTCAGTACAGATTAAAGCTGTTTCAAGATAATAAGAAAACTATTAAGCCTGTAATCTTATTTAAAAGTGATAAGATAGAATCAAGTAAGAGCTTCTACACAGAACAATTCAGACCGCTTATTGAGAACCTATCAGAAGCGGATTTAACAAGAATTAGAACACAGAATAATCATCCGTTACTTGTTAAGATGTTTGAATACTTTGACAAACATTTAACAACAGAAGAACTGATTGCAGAAATCAGAGAAGACTTTTCTGATGAGAAATGTGTTTCAGTAAACAGTAAAGAAGACAAAGGAAATTATCAATTACAGATTAACTCTTTAGAAGACAGAAACAATCTGATTCGCTGTATCTTTGCTGTTGACCAATTAAATGAAGGTTGGGATGTTCTTAACTTGTTTGATATAGTTAGACTTTATGAAACAAGAAGTGCAGAAAGACATGGCGGTCCGGGAAAACAAACTATTCAAGAAGCACAATTAATTGGTCGTGGTGCAAGATATTGTCCATTCACAACTACGGATAAAGCAGAAAGATTCTTGCGTAAGTTTGATGAAGATATAGAAAATGAATTAAGAGTTTGTGAGACTCTCTATTACCATTGTATGAATAATTCCACATATATCTCAGAACTTACAACAGCTATGAGAGGTATTGGCTTAATGCCAGATAACATCAAAGAATGTCCTTATATCCTTAAAGAAGAATTCAAGAATGATAACCTATATAAACATGGTTTAGTCTTTGAAAATGAAAGAGCTGTTAAATCAAGAAATACAATAACTGAACTTTTACCGTCTGTCAGAGATACAATATATAGTTACGACCTATCAGCAGGTGCTTCAAGCACAACTACCTTATTGGAAAGTTCAGCAGATGACACAAGCACAGGAGAAAGAGGAATCTTGAAAGAATTTGTTATTTCTAATATTCCTTATCCTATCGTGCATAAGGCTTTAAGACAGTATAATATTTTTAAATTCAATATACTTAAACAATATTATCCTAATCTAACATCAATTAAACAATTCATAACGGATTCTAAGTATTTAGGGAATATCAAGCTGAGTATAAGAATTAGTGAATCTGATATTACTAATGAACAGTTATATTTAGCCTTGAAATATACTTTAGGTAAAATATCAAATAGAATCTCAGACATTGAAGAAACTTACGAAGGAACAAAGGAATTTAAGCCTAGAAAACTATGTGAAGTATTCAGAGATAAGACTGTAAGTTATACTGACCCTCATGGAGACGGTCAAGGTGTATCACAATCACATGGTGCAATATCAGAACACTTGAAAGTTAATCTTTCTAATGAAGACTGGTTTGTATTTACCGATAATTACGGAACAAGTGAAGAAAAGGAATTTGTTGCATACTTCAAAGACCACGTTCAAGACTTAAAGAACAAATATGATAAGGTATATCTAATAAGAAATGAAAGACAATTAAAGTTATTCTCATTTAATGGTGGTGAACGCTTTGAACCAGATTATGTTCTTATTATGACAAAACAAGAAGGTAACATTACAGACCAATACATGGAAAGAAGAATTTTTATTACAGATTGAAGAATCTGGAAGACCTGTTAAAACACTTATAGATGATAACAATTATAAGATAATAGGATTCCCATTCTTTAATGTTGCCGATAGACAAGCTCAATTTAACGAAGCTATGAGTAAGCTATAATATTTATATGTCCTTTTGTAAAATATTTTCTGCTTTTTCGCTTTTCTGACAACTTTCATGTATTGTGTTTTCTGATATTAGGAGTGCATTATGGAAGAAATAGGATACAATATTACAAATAAAGAATTTAAACAGATTAGTAAATGGGCAGAAAATGTTTATAATATAGCCGTTATCGTTGATTATTTCGTTAGCAATCAACCTGAAATAGAAGAATGTTACAACCTTGCACCTGTGATTAAAAATTTAAGAGAAAACGCAGATTTATTAAATGCATTTTTTATTGATAACGAAAAATGATTTTTTATTTTTACATCGCCGTAAAATATCAAACTAACCGTAAACTATCAAACTGCCGAAAAGTATTGAAAATAAAGTGAAAGTGCGAGCAGTTAAAATGAAGATAAAGTGCAAGAAAGATTAGTTTGATATTTTTTAAATCAACCTGCTTCCGACCGTCAAAATCCCTACAACGAGCGGACTTTGCTAAAAATTATCAAACTAACCATCTCTGTCAAACTGATTGTCTTACTACATATGTCCTGCGAACAGCTTGATGTTTTCGCAAACTTTTTATTGTTTAATTTATCGCTCACTTCACTCTTACTGTAAAAGAACACATGGAAAGGATAACTTTAACACCTAGTTTGACTCTTTCGGGCAACTAAACATTTAGATTATCGTTTTAATGTACACATTTTTTACTAAAAATCCTGTCAATTCCTGTACAAAGTATAAAAATAACAAAAGTGTCGAATTTATCAATAAATCCGACACTTTTTAAGTATTTTTCAAAAAGAACTATTTTACTAATTCTTTGAATTTTTTACCTGCTGAGAATGCAGGAACTTTTTTAGCGGCAATTTTTAAAGTAGCACCTGTTTGAGGGTTTCTGCCTGTTCTAGCAGCACGTTGTCTACGTTCAAAAGTACCGAAACCGACTAATGTTACTTTTTCACCTTTTTTAACTGTTTTTTCGATAGTATCGATTGTTGCAGTTAAAACTTCACCTGCTTCTTTTTTTGAAACTTTTGCTACCTTTGCAATTTCAGCAACTAATTCTTCTCTGTTCATTATAGTCCCCTTTCTTATTTACTCCTCACCACGAGGATAATTAATTATATATAATAATAGCAAAATAAATCAATATCTTAATAAATTAAAGTTGGTGAAGTCATAAATCCCTGTTTGTTAGGAACATCCTTATTAGTGAAACCTACCTTTATTTTATTACGACCGAATCGTTCCTCAATTCTATCGATAGCCTTACCAAGCCGTTCGCTCTTTTCTTTCTTAACTTGATCCTCAAAGAGATTAAGTTGTTCATTTGCAGTTATATTAAAATCTTCTAAAAGTATGCCAACGCTCCTATAAAGGATACTCGGAGAGTACATCATTTCTAAAAGTTCAAATGCCGTTTTAGATATGTTCAATTCAAAATCAGTCGGGTTTTCAAGTTTAGCTTCCAAAAAACCGCATTTAAAATCTTTTGTTTTTACAATAACCCCAATCGTATTACATTTACATCCTGCCTGACGAAGTCTCCGGCATGCAGAGTGAATATGAACTTGCAGTTCATTCTTAATATAATCAAAGTCTGATGTAAATTCAGGAAACGACTGTGTGTCGCAGATAGATTTTGGCGGTGGTGGATTATTTACAATCGGAATTACGGAATGACCTAATAATTCATATTTAGTGGTTAATCCGTTCTTGCCAAAGTTTCTCTTCATCCACTCGTCATCTTTGCTTACGAATTCGCTTGCAGTTCTTATACCGAACCTTTGAAGTCTTAAAGTTAATCTTCCTCCAATTCCCCACACCTCTGATGCATCTACATCTTGCAGGTATTTTTTAGATTTTGATTTACCTAATAAAATAATCCTGTCTTTTGTTGTTTTGGCTCTATCAGATGCAAGTTTAGCGAGAGTTTTTGAACGGCTTATTCCAATACTAACCGGCATACCAACTTCGTTCCAAATTCTGTCCTGAATGTATTTTGCCATTGTATAGTAATTTTTATTATAAACTTTGACGAGTCCCGTCACATCAACGAAAGCCTCATCAATAGAATAAATCTCTACATTCGGACTTAAATCTTTTAGAATATACATTATTTGTTTTGATATTGCTAAATAATTGTGGTGGTTTGCGACCATATAAATACAATTCGGATGTTCTTCAACGGCTTTAAATAAAGGATCGCCCATCTTAATCCCCATTGCTTTTGCCTCTTTGGAACGAGCAATAACACACCCTCTCTCACTTGATACAACACAGAGAGGTTTGCAGTTTAATTCAGGATTTAACTTTCTCTCGCAACTACAAAAGAAACTGTCGCAGTCAACGAGAGCAATATATTTACTCATAAGAATATCTCACCGATTTTGTCCGCCAGTCGTATATTTTTTTCAATAAAGAAACTTCTAATAAAAGTCCTCGTTTATATTTTCGGATGTGCCATTGAAGATAACCAAGAGCAGAGTCTATGCTTGCAGTTTTGAATTTAACTATCCGCTCACAGTTTTTCATTTGTATGAGTTGATAACGAGCATCAACTTTTTGTCCATGGGCATCAAACATATATTTCCTTTCTTGATAGTCGAGATAGTTTGCAAAATTAAATTTGATATAGTAAACTATTTGTATAATAATAGTTTACTAATAATCTAAAAAATGTCAAGAGGTCATTATGCCAAAGTACGCAAAAACAGAACAGACAAGCACTACAGTCAAATATTGCTATGAAGAAATCCTGAAGTTTAATCCTAATTTTGAAAAGAAACAACTTGCAGTTATTATCGGAAGCACGAAACAAAACATAGGTCAGAGGATTAATAGAGATAGTAAACTTTCTAAGAAAGAAAGCGATATGTTGAGGGTGTGGTTAGAGGATAACGGACTTCCAACAAAGATGTTAAATGTTGCAGTTATAAATGACTCAATTGTTCAAGTTCCTGTGAGAACAGAGGTTGAATTAAGTTGCGGTACAGGTTCTTCTACAAACGCAGATTTTGTTTCAGATACGATCGAATTTAATATTAATTTTATTAGAAAATTCGGAGGAAATCCTAAAACAGTTTCCGTTGTATTTGCACGAGGTGATAGTATGGCAGATAGGATTGAATCCGGGGATGCCTTAATTGTTGATGAATCTAAAACCTACATAAATAATGGCAAAGTTTATGCCTTTGTTTATGATTCAGAATTATATTGTAAGCAATTAAAGAAAACGGCTGAAGGCATAACAGCGATTTCATTCAATAAAGATTATGAACCATTTGAAATAGATAAAACAAAACAATTTGCAGTTGTTGGGCAAGTTATAAGTGCAATGAAAAGAATATAAGAAAACTGGGAGAAAAATATCTCCCAGAGAAATAACGAAATTAAGTATTAAAAACTTTTATTTGAATCTACAAGTTTAAGCCCTCTCTAAAGCCTGAACTCATAGGTTCGTGTATGTCTATATATTCCATTGCCTGTTCAGCTGTATTTTGATTGAAATACCATTGCAAAAAGAATAAATCTTTATGTGCTAAATAATGATGATACCCAAAAGTCCTTCTCCAAGAATCAATTGAGGCATTATAAATATTTAATTCTGCACAAATGTCTTTAAAATTTGTGTAGTAACTATGCCTTGAGACATTGTTCCTAATTTGCTTTGCAAAAACTAAATCTGTAGGATCTTTCCCTTTACAAACAACATTGATTAATTCACAGATTTCATTATTTAGGTTGTATGATATTCCTTTCTTAACCACAAGATATTTTTTTCTTTTTAATTGTTTAACTTTTATGTTAAATAGAGTGGCTGTATTTAAACCTGTATTTATTGCCAATAAGAAAAGCAATAAATCATAATACAGTTCTTTTTCCCTGTATTTATTCTTTATTCGTTTTATATCTTTTACTTTTTTTATTGGTAATATTTTTGCCATTTTAACTATCTGTTAAACAGATACCTCCTATTTTTAAGATTTTTGACTGATTGTAACTTCTTCTAACATCAGGTCATAGACAGCTTCTGTTCTATTTCTTACATGTAATTTTTCTAATATTGATTCCATATGCTTTTTTACAGTATTTTCAGTCACATATATAGTTTCTCCGATTTCTTTATTTGTATAACCTTTGCAAACATATCTCATTACTTCCTTTTCTCTGTTTGTCAGTTCTTTGTTCATATTTACACCTGTTACACTATGATATTCACACCCATTCCTCTATTTTTTTCTGTGAAATATCCCATTTGTTATCAAACGTTCGGTCTTTAACGTTGCAGTATCTACAAAACGGGGAAGGCTTTGATACAAAATCTTCTATTTCACCAACATCTTTTATGCTTCTTACTCTTAAAAAATCTTTATCATCAACAATACAGTCTTTATTAAAATATTTATTAAAATACTTTATATTTGCACAAATTGGACACATATATAATTTTCCATTTATTATATTTATATTTGTACAATTGTTTCCTTTTCTACAGTTATCAAAGCTGTATTGTTCATCTTGGCTTCCTGTGATATCTATCGGGAAATGCCATTGAGAATTTTCTTTGCTTAATGCATAAAAAGAAAATTCTATATTATATTTTTTGGTTAAATGAGAAATAGCTTTATAATTTATATTTAAAGGATATTCTGTTACAGATAAATGAATTCTGCTATTTCTTAATGTTTGCCAAAAAGCAAGATTCATACTTAATAGAAGGACACCATTTGATATCAATCTAATTTGGCTGTCTTTAAAATAAAATCTTGTAATTTTTAATATTTTATTTAATTCAGGATGAAGTAATGGCTCACCACCAAGTATGTGTATTTCTCTAACTTTTCCTTTGGTTAGATCAGCGATATTCTTAACATCTGATTTGAAGTTTTTCATTTTTACAAAACTTTTGTCTGCCAAAGGACTAAAATGAATACATCCTTTGCAGTTTAAGTTGCAATGCTCTACTATATGAAATTCTATTATATCTATCATTATTTTCCTTTTTGGTTGATATTTATTTTTTTAAATTCAGTATTTATTATTATTTCATTTTTATAAAATCGTTGTTTTCATTTCATAAATTACCTTTTCTGAAATTTTAATTGCTGATATCCCGTAATAATCAAGAAGTTCTTCAGCTGTTCCACTTTGTCCAAATTGATCATTAACACCAATACGAACAAGCTTTAATCCAAGCCCTTCATCTGTTATTAATTCAGAAATTGCACTTCCTAATCCTCCAACAATAGAGTGATTTTCAACAGTAAATAACATTTTATTTTTGCAGTTAGATATCAACTTTAAAATATTTTTATCAATAGGTTTAACTACAGGACAATGAATTATTTGTGCAGATATTCCTTTTTGTTTTAGCATTTGTCCGGCTTTTATTGATTCAATTAACGTATCTCCATTGGATATTATTGAAATATCATCTCCTTTTTCAACTACTTTTGCAGTAAGAGTAAACTTATAAGAATTATCAAAAATGTCCGGCAAATTAATTCTTGGGATTCTTATATACATTGGTCTTTCATTTTCAACAGCATATTTTATAGCTTGTCGGCATTCATTATAATCAGCAGGAACAATGACTGTCATATTCGGGAGATTACGCATTAAAGCAATATCTTCAAGTGCCTGATGGCTTGCTCCGTCTTCACCAACAGTTACACCGCCATGGGTTGCAACTATTTTTACATTGAATTTTGAATAACAAATAGAATTTCTTATTTGATCATAAGTTCTTCCAGTCGCAAACATTGCAAAAGTTGAAACAAAAGGAATTTTTCCCTGAGATGCCAAACCTGCGGCTGTAGTAATCATATCCTGCTCTGCAATTCCTGAATTAAAGAATCTGTTTGGAAATTTTTGAGCAAACATTTTTGTCTGAGTTGATGATGAAACATCTGCATCCAAAACAACAATATTTTTATTTTCTGAACCTAATTCAACCAGAGTTTCACCATATGCTTTTCTTAATGATTTTAATTCCATTAATGCAGTCACCATTACACCTCCAACTCTTTCAATGCAAGACTCAATTCTTCATCATTTGGAGCTTTCCCGTGCCAACCGGTATTATCTTCCATAAATGAAACTCCTTTGCCTTTTATAGTGTTTGCAATAATTGCAGTTGGTTTATCACTTTCTTTTGCCTTTAAACAAGCATTTGTAATTTGACTTATGTCGTGTCCGTCAACTTCAATGACATTCCAATTAAAGCTTTCAATTTTTTGCTTAAGGTTATCTAATTTTTTGATGTTTTCTGTTTTTCCATCAATTTGCAGCTTATTTCGGTCAATTATCGCAATTAAATTGTTTAAGTTTCTTGTATCCGCATTCATAAATGCTTCCCAACAGGAACCTTCTTGTAATTCCCCGTCTCCCATCAGGCAAAAAACACTTGCAGGGTTTTTATCCAATTTTAGAGATATTGCAATGCCACAAGCCATTGATAATCCCTGACCTAATGAACCTGTCGGGACTTCTACGCAATCTAAATAAAGATTTGACGGATGTCCTTGTAATCGAGAGCCGAATTTACGAAAAGTCATAAGCTCTTCTTTTGGGAAATACCCACATTCTGCAAGTATTGCATAATATGCAGATGATGCATGTCCTTTTGATAAAACAAATCTGTCTCTTTCTTCACTTTTTGGATTTTTTGGGTCAAATTTTAGAACTTGCTTATATAGTGCAGTTAATATTTCAACGCAGGACAAACTTCCGCCCGGATGACCTGATTTTGCATTATGTATCATCTTCAAAATATCTATTCTTATTTGCATACAGATTTGCATCAATTCATTCACTATGCATTAACCTCCTGTTTCTTAAATTGCATTTCATAAAGAGCTTTATATTGACCGTTTTCAATATTCATCAATTCTTCGTGAGTTCCTAATTCAACAAGTTCTCCCTCATTGATTACAGCGATTCTGTCGGCATTCTTAATTGTGGATAATCTGTGAGCGATAATAAATACTGTTCTGTCTTTCATCAAGTTATCCATTGCCTTTTGAACAATTGCCTCTGATTCGTTATCAAGAGCTGAAGTTGCCTCATCTAAAATTACAATAGGTGCGTTTCTTAACATTGCTCGTGCAATTGCAACTCTCTGTCTTTGACCGCCTGATAAAGTTAAACCACGTTCTCCAAGCATAGTTTCTAATCCTTGAGGAAGTTCTTTTATCATATCTTGCAGGTGTGCAGAATATATTGCTTGTTGCAAATCTTCAGCAGTTGCATTGAAGTTGCCCATCATTATATTCTCTTTAATTGTCCCTGAATATAAGAAGTTGTCCTGAAATACCATTGAAATATTTTGTCTTAGAGAATCAATTGTGTATTCTCTAATATCTACATCATCGATTTTTATTGCACCTGATTTAATGTCATAAAATCTCGGAATAAGATTTACTAATGTGGATTTTCCACCACCTGAATTGCCAACTATTGCAAGTGTTTCATTTTTAGCAACTGTCAGATTCAAATTTTTCAATACAGGTTGATTTGGAATATATTCAAAGTTTACGTTTTCAAATTTAATTGATTCATTTAACCCTTGCAATTCTCTTGCATTAGGTGAATCTATAATTTCAGGTTTTAAATCAAACAATTCAAATACCCTGCCCATTGCAACAAATATTCCTTGAATACCTGTTAATGTATTACCTAATGTTTTTACAGGTTTATATAAAAGTAACAATGAAGTTACAAAAGATGCAAAACTTCCGGCTGTCATTTGACCTGAGTTAATCAAATATGTACCTACACCTAAAACTGTTGCGATACCGCAAGATGCAATTAAATACATCAAAGGAGACATCCAACCTGAACGTTTATACAATGACATCCCAACGTTATAGCCATCCCAAGTTTGCTTTTCAAAATAATCATACATTTTATCTTGCAGACCATATGCCGCCATTACTTTGTTTCCGTTATAGGTTTCATTTATATTTGTTGTAATGTTTCCGCCTATAACCATACTTCTATTTGATGCTTCTTTTATTCTTTTTCTAATTAAAGCAACAGGTAAAAATGCAACACATAAAACTACAACTCCAATTATTGCAAGTTTCCAAGAACTATATAGCATAACTGCAATTAACCCTAAAGCTCCAAATAAACTTGTTGTAATTGTTTTAATGTTATCTACAATTCCTGCTGATGCTGCACCGGGATCACCCATATAACGAGAAATTATAATTCCTGATGAATTTTCATCAAAGAATTGAGGATGCATATGTACTAATCTTTTGAATAAATCGAATTTAACATCGTTAGTTATATGAGCACTTGTCCAACTTGATAAATATCCGTTTAAGTATCTCAATACACCCTGAATAACTGCAAATAAAATTACGGCAAATGGTAGAATAAATGCCATTTGAATACTTGTTATTGTTATATCATTATTTAAAAATGTAAATTCTAATGCCTTGCCGCCTACTACGTAATCCATATATGGCTTTAGTGCAAAAGCTGTTACACCATCTAATAAACCTAACGGTATTGCGACTAGAAAACCGAGTGTAATCCTAAACCAATACGGTGCAATATATGGCATAATTCTTGATAATAACCATCTGTATTTAAACGAGTTTTTTGCTGTTGTCATTTCTAATTTCATTTTCTTTTTCCTTTTTTATGCTACTTTTTGACATTTGATTCGTTTATATGCTATTAGGGATATTACTCTCTCTCTCTCTACAACCATCTGCGTTTTGGAATTATCGGCAAGATAAGAAATTTCACTTATATCTTTAACGACTAAACTTGGGTATTTATCTTTATAATTCTGAATGTCTAATCTCTGAGTTTCACCAGAAAGAACACAAATAAAATCACAACCAATATTATCTGCTAATGCTTTGTCAGTGTATAATCTATCTCCCACAACAAATATTTGCTCTGTTTTATATTTCTTTAATAATTGTTCAACAAGTTTTGTAGAAGGCTTCCCAAATGTTTTATCTGGTGTTCTGTATGTTGTTGTTTTTAACAATTTAATAAAACTGCCAATATCTGGTATATTCCCATTTTCAGAAGGGCAAAAAACATCTTGATGAGTCGCTAAATATTCAATTTCTTTATTTTGTAATAAATAACAAATATTGCACAATTTACTGTAATCAATTTCAGTATCATAGGTTAAAATTACAGCTTTATTATTTTTTTTGTCATATTCGAAATTTATATTAGGAAGTTTTGTAACAAAGTAGTCTTTAACTTTTTGGGTTGAAACTAAATATACTGATTTATACTGTTTTTCTTCCAAATAATTAATTAATGGGTAGAGTGGTGTTAGGATATTTTCATTTTTACAATTTATACCTAAATTATTAAGTTTATTAATGTAATCATCAGGGGTTTTTGAAGTATTATTTGTAAAAAAATAACAATCAAAATTTGTATCTTGAATATATTTTATTGCATTTTCTATAGGTTTACTACCAACATATAATGTGCCATCCAAGTCACTAATAATCACTTTTTTCTTACGCAAATCAATTTTCGAAAATAATTTATCGGCTAAAAGTAAATCCTCATTATTATCAACTTCAACCCAATTTTTATTTTTTATATCATATGGATAAATTTTTTCTTTTTTAAATAATTGTGGAAAGGCTACTTCTGTCCATTGTTTTAGATCTTTTTTGACTTCAATGTAATCGTTAATAATTTCCAATAAATTTATAACTGACTTTTTCGAGTATTTATACAAATCTATTGATACACCATAAGCATCCTCTTTAGAAATGGATTTTGATATATTAACTAAACTGTTATCATTTCTTGTCACAACTTTCATAGATTCTTCGTTATATGTTCCTACTTCAACAGCAATTGCACTTTCATATTTCGAATTAACAAACTCTTCCATTAAATTTTCATCATATAGACAGTCCGCATTATTTATAAATAAATGGAGAATATTCTCAAATTTATCTTTTAAAGCATTTAATCCGAGGTACAATGAGTACATGTTATTTGTGACTAAATAATCAGGACTATATATTTCATTAACCTTAGAATAATGACTTTTTAGGTAATCAACAATCATTTCATGTTTATAACCTGTTACAATATAGATATTTTCTTCTTTTATTCCTGATTTAATGTATCCTTGAATTTGATAATCAAGAATTTCTCTACCATCAACTTTTATAAGTGATTTAGGATACTCTTGCGTTAAAGGATATAATCTACTACCTATTCCTGCTGCTAAAATTATTGCATAGTTATTCATTGTTTATTTCCTTATTCCTATTTCATTTTTAATTGTATTTATAATTTTTTCTGCACAACTATAAGATTCTATATTTAATTTTCGTATTGCATCCATACGTTCTTGTTTTTTTGTATCAATACCATTAATCAAAATATCATTTAAACATTTTTCTAGATTTCTAATATTCCATACATCATAATAAGACTGCATAGCTACTTTGCTTGCAGGAATATAGTCAGTTGCTTTTGGATTTCTTAAATGTATAACTGGCTGTTTAGTTGGTAAATATTCAACTAAAAATGAACCACAATCTGTAATTAAACATTTTGAATTTTTAAATAAATTAAAATATGAACCTTCGTCACAAAAAATACCAACATTTTGCCATTCGTTAAAATATTTATTAACTTCTTCCTCACTCATAATATTATTTAAAATAAGTGCTTGTTTTAACCTTGGGTGAGGCTTAAACACCCAATCAAAATTAGGATGTTTTTGTGCCCATTCCAAAATATATTTTCCATTCCATAAAAAAGTTGCATAATTTAATGAATCAATTTCAAGAGAATGATGGGGAGCATAAATTACGTATTTATGTTCATGATATTCTTCTTTATAATTTTTATACGTGTCTAATTTTGGATGCCCAATAACAACAATATTATTGAGATTAAATTTTAAATTATCGGTATATAATTTTTTTTCATATTTACTAAATACAAAATAATTTTTTAAAATCAAATAAAAGTTTTCAAAATTCCAATTAAATGTATGCAAAGCATCGCCCATGGCATAAGAAAAATAATAAGTTAAGGCGAAATTGGAAACATATTCTACACTCTGATTATCATATAGTCCCCAAGGTTGTTGGTAAAATACTATATCAGGATTGAATAATTTTAAATCAATTGATTCATTAGTTTCATCATTCCAACCAACTTGAACATTATTCGCACAAGTTTTGTAAAATTCTAATATTTGTTTGTATGATTGGAAATATACATTATATGATAAGTTAGTAACCAAAATAAACGGTTCAAAAATATCACTTTTTTCCATTAAATCATATAGGCTTTGAGCATTCCACTTGGCAGATTCAGAAACTAAAAAACATACCCTAATTTTATTATTTTTTGATTTTTGTTTTAGAATATTTAAAATTTTGTTATACCTATTTATATAAGATTTCTGTTTTTTCCTATATATTTTTATTTTCGGATTAATTCTAAATTTAATCTTAATATAGAATAATGTAATTATTTTATGGATTTTTGTCATCAGAATTCCTAAAAGACAAAATATTTTTAATAAATTCTTTAACGTTTAACATATGCATTTCTACTAGACTACCTTCATTTTAATTAACTGTCCAACTTTCAGCACCTATATTTGTAAATCTAAATCTTCTAAATTCTCCCCCTAATTCCTGCAGAGAAGGTATTACTTTATATCTTGCATTATGTGGACAATAAAACATAAAGAATCCTCCGCCTCCAGCACCAGAGATTTTACCTCCTGTTGCTCCTGCATTAGTCGCAGTATTATATATATTGTCAATAACGGAATTAGAAATAGAAGATGACATTTTCTTTTTATTTTCCCAACCTTCGTTTAGTAATATTCCCATTCTGTCAACTTGACCTGTCAATAGAGCTTCTTTCATGTCATATGCTGATTTTTTTAAGTTATGCATAGCATCTATTGCAACTTTATTTTTATTTGTTGCGTTTTTTACCTGTGATTCAATAATTTCGGCAGAAAGGCGACTCGTTCCTGTATAGTACAGTAAAATATTAAATTCTAATTCATTTAAATATTCTTTTTTTATCCTTAAAGGATTAACTAGAACTTTATCTCCTTTAAATTCCATAAAATTAAATCCACCAAAAGCTGCGGCATATTGGTCTTGTCTACCACCGGCCATCTTTAAATCTTCACGCTCTATGCTCCAAGCCAAATTTGCTAAATCATATTCTCCTAATGGTAAATTGAGCCATTCTTGAAAAGCTTTTAGTATAGCTACAACAAGTGTTGATGATGAACCTAGGCCACTTCCTGCCGGGGCATCAACATATGTTGTTAATGTAAAACTTAAAGGCTTTTTTACAAAATCTTTAACAATACGATTATATACACCTTTTAATAAACTAAACTCGTTATTTATCTCTAATTTGTCAACTGAATCAAATATTTTATTCGCATTTCTATCTTCACAACAGAATTCAATTTTTCCGTCATTACGTGGTTCAATAGTCGCATAAGCATACATATTGATACACGCATTGAGAATACAACCGCCATAATTATCACAGTATGGACTGACATCTGTTCCTCCACCCGCTAAACCTATTCTTAATGGAGCTTTTGCACGAATTATCATTTATACACCTACCTTATTAAAAATACTTTCTTCTACTAATGCACAAATTATATGTCCAATCATTATGTGTGACTCCTGAATTGTAGGAGTACTGGAAGACGGAACGTGAATTATATAATCACAATATTTGTCCATTTCGCATTGTTTTTGTCCAACAAAACCAACGGTAATAACCCCTTTTTTCTTTGCCTCTTCAAGTGCCATTATTATATTTTTAGAATTACCAGAAGTCGAAATTGCGATAAAAACATCGCCATTTTTTGCATTTGCCTGAATTTGTCTAGAAAATGATTTCTCATAGCCGTAATCATTTCCTATTGCAGTTAGTATGGATGTATCAGTTGCAAGAGAAAATGCACTTAATCCGGGTCTATCAAAAAAGAATTTAGATACAAGTTCTCCTGCTATATGCTGAGCATCTCCTGCTGAGCCACCATTTCCTGCAGTTAAAACTTTGCAACCGTTTTTATAAGCATTTACTATTGAAGAGGCTATTTCTTCTATTGTCTTAACTATTGTTTCATCAAATAAAATTTGTTCTTTTGTACTTATAGAACTTTTTATGTAGTTTTTTATATCCATTTTTATTTTTCCTCCACTTTAATTATTTTGCATTTTAAATATGGCAATTTTATGTTGTCTATTGCCGAATTATCACCAATCATTATTGAATTTTTTAAATCAATTTTTAATTTTTCACACGCTTTTAAAATCATTCCGGGATTTGGTTTTCTTAAAAGTGTATCGTAAGAATATTCTTTGATTACCCCATCTTTATGGTAAGGACAATATTCAATATCATCAAAAATAATTCCTTGATTTTTGTAATATTCCTTTATACCCTCTAAACCTTCCTGCATTTGTTCAAAATTAAACTTATTCTTGGCAATTCCGGCTTGATTTGTTATCATAACAATTCGGTATCCGAGCTCATAATATTTTTTTACAATTTCAACAGTTGAATTTATAATTTGGAAATTTTTGCCGTGTGGATATTCGGTATTTTCTATAATTGTCCCATCTTTATCAATAAATAAAGCCGGTTTATTTTCTTTTTCTATCCATTCAGGGATTAAATTTTGAGCTCTATAATAATCATCAGGAACTCCAATATCAATAAAGCATCCTCCTAAAGGCAAACCAAACATTTTATTTTCTTTTAAAAGTGTTGGAAAAATATCATTTTCTAATGATATAAAATCGCCTTTGAAATCAACAAAATAACTTTTTAAACAAGATTTTTTAATATAATAAATGCCCCCATTTATAAATCCATCTATTTTGTTTTCAGGGAGATTTCCTTTTTCTATAAAAGAATTAATTTTATAGTTCTGATCTATCTCAACAAGACCATATCTATAGACATTATTTGAGTATCTTAATGCGATTGTACAAGAATTATCCTTATTTTTTGCAAAATCTGTAATTAAAGAATAGTCAATATCAAAAAATGTATCACCGTTTATAACAAAAAATTCGTCCTGTAATTTATCACAAGCATTTAAAATAGCTCCACCCGTTCCTAGTGCTTTTTCTTCTTTTATAAAAATAGCATTTTCGAGATTTTTAAAGTGATTTTCTATAATTTCCGATTTATATCCGGTTAAAAATACGAAACGATCAAAACCTTGTTGTTTCAAGGTTTTAATAATATATTCTAAAAACGGAACATTTTTTATCGGAGCCATAGGCTTTGGCACATCTTTTACAACATGTGATAACCTTGTTCCAAATCCGCCTGCCAATATTACTGCTTGCATTCAATATCCTCCTTTTTCTTTGTTTTTAATGATGTTTCGGATATTGATTTCTTTAAGTTATTTAACGATTCATTCCATAATGTGTCTCTTAATTTTTTAAGATTATTTTGCATTACTTTATACTCATTTTTATCCATAAAAATTGCTTGTTTCATAGCACTAAACAAATCGTTGCCCTCATAAATAACAGCATTTGAATTATTAAAAGAATAGGCTTGGGCAAATTGATTATTTATTAAAATTGGAGTTGCAAATCCTAAAGATAATTGACGAGAACCTGTAGTAGTCCCACTTAAATATTTTTGATGTTCAGCTATATTTGGATTTAAAAGAGCTAAACAAAAATCAGCCTTTTCCATTTGTTGAAAAACTTCTAAAAATGATAGATATCCAAGGACATTAATATATTTAGATAACTCGATCGGAATCTCAATATTACCTTTTCCAATTATATTTATTTGGAAATTAGTTATATTTTCTTTCAATAATTGTTCTGTAGCATTTATAATTAAATCATGATCTTTACAATATTTTTGAATCCCTGCAACTACAGTAAAATTAACAATATCTTCAGATTTATCTGTAATTTTTACATTCCCATAATAATTAGGATTTAGCATTGGTGTATTGTGAAAACCAGAAAGTGTGAAAAGTCTATTTTCTTTTAAATACTTTTCTTCTTTATATTCTTTTAAACAAGAATCTAAATTGTGCTCAATCATCAACAATCCATTTTTACCTTTTGGTTCAAACCCTAAATAATTAATAAAAGAGTCAAAATAGCCAATCTCAGGCTGCCAGTATGCTGATGTTGATATAAATACATATTCATACTTTTTTAATTTATCTAAAGAAAGTAATCTTTTTATATGTTTAATATTTCCTTTAAAAATTCTGGGAATATTTTCTTTAGGACAAAGAACAAAAGAATTATCAAGACAATTTTCGTGACGTAGTATTATATCGACATTAAAACCCAAATCTAAAAAATATTTTGTATATGAAGCAAGTGCATCTGCATGATAAGAGTTAGGTTCAACTATTAAAATACTATTATCACGCACATTTGTATTAAAAAATGTTTTATCATTATATTTAGACAATTCTTTTTCAGAATTAAAAAAATCTCTGTAATTTCTATCAAAATAATATTTTCTTAAATGACGTCTAACAGGTTTAATAGGAATTAAATTTATTATTAATTTTACTATTTTATTAAAAATTTCAAAACAATTAATATTTTGGGAGTATCCATTCACAAAATTATCTATTTTTCTTATAACGTAATTCATTAATTTAATATGTTTTTTATTTAAAAAATATTCATCTTTATACCAAATAGAATCATAATTTTTAAACGGATATTTTTTGTTTATATATATAAAAGATTCATTGTTTGAAAATTTAAAGTTTTTATTTGGATCATAATTAATAATAATTAATTTATAATCAGGATTTATATTTTGTATGCAATTATAGAGTTTTATAATTTGATTACAATCTGTTTCGTACCCAACCAATCTGATAAAGTACTTAACTTTATCATCATTAGACATTATCTTTTTAATATTATTAATTCTATTATTATATCTGAGTTTGAATTGTTCAAAATTAATTAAATCGTCATCATGCCAAAAATCAATACCGTATGTTTTATTTCTATATATTTTATATTCTTGGTCAAAAACAATATCGTCAAAAAAATCTTCAAAATTACTATTTAAAAAATGAATTATAGCTTCTATATTTGTTGTACACAAATCAAAAGGTAAAGATAAGCGACCTTGTTCTTTTGTTGGAATATAATTACAAAAAGTGAGAAATCTTCGAACATAACAATTATAACCAAGTGTTATAATTTCGTGATTTTTGTTAAATTTTAGTTTCTTACATTTCATTTATTAACAACCCCCAAGCTATTATCAAAATTTCGATGAGCATTATTTACAAATTCAATATAGCAATTCTTACTTATTGAGACTAAATCATCTAATAATCGAGGATTTTTATAAACTTTATAAATTTTATCAATAACATCTTCAATTGTCTGACAATGATGAAATTCAGACTCAGATTTCATTCCTTTAATACCGCACTCAGTTGAAATTACAGGAACTCCAAAAGCCATAGCTTCTACCATTTTTACATTAATTCCGGTGCCGATAGTAATAGGGACTAAGGCAATATCAATATCAGAATAAAAATCTTCGATATTAGCAACTTCACCTATTACTTTTACATAATCATTTTCAAAATATTTTAAATATTCTTTCTTAATTTTATCCTGTCTACCTATTATACTAAAATATATATTTGCAAGATTTCTAAAATGTTTTCTTTTTTTTGCAAAAATAGTATTTTTAACTTTTCCTGCTATAACTAATTCCAAATCAATTTTCTCTCTTTTCATTTTTTTACTAAATTGTTGAACAAATTCACAAACCATTTTTGCATTTATAGAGTTTTCCGAAGCTAAAATTCCAATTTTTTTGCATCTGTCGTATTTCTTATTCAAAAATTTAGGTGCTTCAAAATGAGTTACAGTTATCGCTTTTTTAGAATTTGTAATTCTATTAAAGAATTCAGTTTCTTCATCTCTCCTAGCCCATATAATATCAGCACGAGATAAGTATTTAGCCTCATCTTCTTCTGTACAAGAAAAGAAATCATTTTTTATATTATTCTTTTTAAGATATAAATGCCTATCTGACATCCGGTCATGAGTATCAATTATTTTTGTAACATTAGGAGGTACAAATTCTAAAATTTTTGACATTGTCACATATGTACAAATTATTGTTTCAATTTTGTATTTCTTACAGAAATATGATATAACTTCACCTGCCCCTTCAGGATATAATGAGTCGTAGATATAATACCCATCTTCATTACATACCTTTTTATTCTTCGGTGTCCAAGGTATAATATCCATAGTATCAGCTATTTGCATCATTTTATAGTAATCCATAGGAGATGTACCATAGTTTTGTAACATTACATAATGCACAGTATGCCCAAGCTCTTTTAATCTTTTCATGTATTGATTTACAGTGCTGATATTGCCATGTCTTACAGGTTCAAATGGAATCGGTGAAAAGTATAATATATTCATTGTTTGTTACTCCTTGACTACGTTAATAATTTGTATTTTTAATTAAATTTTATTTAATAGCATATATACACATTTATCGGTTTTTCATAAACAAAATAAAACCTTTTATAAAATAGATACCTCCTAACAATAAAATATGATTTATATTCCAAGGAGAATAATGTATCTTATTAAAATTTTTCAATTGTTTATATATATATCTTTTGGAATATTTTGATTTTATTTGATTAAAAAATGTGTCATCTTCATTAACAATTGCCTGCATAAGCTGCCATCTATTCTGGATAAGACTTGCATAAGCAGGGAAAATCTGTTCATATTCTGTATAGTAATGTACAGATAAATTTCTACTTATATACCATGCATTCTTTGATTTTTTTGCTGTCAAACTATTTTTATGATGCCTATAAAAATACAGTTCCTCTTCTAAATGAGCAATTTTAGATCTTTTATATAATCTTAACCAATAATCATGATCTTCAGCTAAAAAATGTCGTTTATCATAATATCCTACTATATTAGCAACTTCACTACGATATAAAAAACAAGCTCCGATTATATTTCCTTCAAGTAATTCTACGGGAGTTATAGCTATATCCCCCCATCTACCTACTTCATCATTTTCTATATTAATAGTTTTACAAACTGCATACACCATTCCATATGACTTATTGATATCCAAAAAATTTACCATTTTTTCTATTGCATTAGGATAATATTCATTGTCATCCGAAGTCCAAGTATAATATTCACCTCTAGCTTCTCTGAAACCAATATTCAATGATTCAGGGAGTTTTTTATTTTCATCATTATTTATAATTTTTATTCTATTATCTTTTTTTACATAATCTTCAGCAATTGAAAGAGAATTATCTGTTGAACAATCATTTACGATAATTAGTTCCCAATCTTGAAAAGTCTGATTTATAACACTTTCGATAGAATTTGATAAAAATTCTTCACCATTATATGTAGGTAAAACTATTGATACTTTGGGCATTAATTATCTCCTCTATATATTCTTATAATTTGTTTTACATGGTCTTTCATTGTTGTTAAATCCGTATGGTGATTCCAATATTCATCCAAATGCTCAGGATTCTTAACAAAATTTGCTAATTTTTGAAGAAAATCTGATTCATTTCCTCCTTCAAATTTAAATAAATCACTACTGCACAATTCGCTTGCACCTCCGAAACTACTGCACAAAATTGGAACACCCAATGCAACCATTTCAATAGCGACCTGCGGTAAATTATCTTCCCAAAGGACTGGTACAACACCTAAATTAACATCTTTTAAAATATTAGGAAGCTTTTCATGCGTATAACCGTTATAAACTATTACTTTATTAAAATTTTTTAATTGAGCTTCATAATTTTCTTTATGAATTTTTGAAACCGCTAATACTACATTTATATTTTTGGCAATTTCTTTATCTAATTTAGAAAGTGAATCAATAAAGAAGAAAAAGCCTTTATCTATCCTTTCATATCCTAAATATGCAATAGTAAACGGTCTTGTGATTGTTGCAACTGAATGCTTTAATTCGTTTTCGGCAAATTTAGTTCCAATATAAGAAGTAATAACTTTATCGGGATTACATCCGTGCTCTACCATAATTTGACGAACTCTATCAGAAACAGCTAAAATATAATCTGCATACTTATTTAGCATTTCTATATTATGTTTTCTATAATAAGCATATTGTTCAGGAAGCATTGTATTTTTACTTCCGATAAACCTCTTGCTTCGATATTTAAAAATTTTGCACATTAACTTAAATGGAAGTCTAAATATTTTTTTATTTCCAACCAAAATATCATAATAAAAATTTCTGGATCGTTTATAATATTCCTTTTTGCTTGGTTTACTAGAGGAACATTTAACACATTCATTACCATTGTCAAAATTATGGCAAATAATGTTGTTGTTATATTGAAAATATTGCACTAATGGACAAATTGGTTGGTAATTGTGAATAGAAACAATAAATTTTGTATTTGGGTATTTTTCTTTTAATTTTAATACATTGATGGAAATTCCTTCAATGTTATTAAAATGTATAACATCAAAATGTCCATGTTCTTGTATAAATTTATCTAATATTTCATAAGTACCGGTATCTTCGTTAAATTTTTGTGGATACATATAAATGGCAAAAGCCGGAGCCATAACTGTGGAATTAACTATTTCAAATGAATGACATTTTTCTTTATATATATTCTGAGTTTGTCTTATATATGGATATTTCTTTATTGGATCATATTTCCAACCTGAGCTTAGAAAATAAATTTCGTTATTAGTATTTTTTACCAAATAATCTATCAAATTTTTTTGATAGATGTTTACTCCACCACCCTCTTTTTTTTCGTTATCAAATTGAACCCAATTATAATATAAAATCTTTAGATTTGATTCTTGTATTTGTTCATCAAATTTCTGATGAGTATACTGACCCATAAGCTTCTCCATCGACATACATCACTTCAAATTTTCATGACATTTTATTCATTTTGTAAAGAGCTAGTTTTTTAGTTGGCTCAAATATATATTATCACGAACATACAGATATTGTATTTTATATTAAATAATGTAATGTTCTCTTCTTTTTTTATTGTTCTACACCCCGAATATTCAAATATATCTTGAAAAATTTATCTCATTACATTTTGAATAAAAAATAAAGAGATTAATAAAAATTTATCTTATGTGTTGGGCATTTCAAAAATGTTAAATTAATTTAAAATATCTTTAATAGAATAATTTACATTTAATGTTTGTGCTAAAATTATTGTAGTGACAGGTCTCATTACAGACTGAATAAAGTGTAATGTTCTCAAAATGTAATCTTAATAGTTGTTTTTAAAGGGTTTTCAGCTATAAAATAAAGTTACTATAACTTTCATCAATTTGATCTTGTTCTATTCCGATATATCTTAAGGTAATTTGGGGACTTGAGTGGTTAAATATTTTTTGCAACATTGCAACATCCTTAAACTTTTGATAATGATGATAACCAAAAGTTTTTCTCATCGTATGAGTTCCAACTCGTTCTTGTAATCCTGCCTCTTTACATGCGTTCCTAATTATGTAATATGCTGCAACTCTTTCTAATCTGTTTTGAAATATTGTTTTGAACAAAGGCTCATCTGCTTTTCGATTTTTTGTATATTTTTCAAACATAGGTTTTAATTTAGCATTTATAGGAAATTTTTTAAATTTTCCCGTTTTTTTCTCAATAATTTGTATGTGAGTTTTACCTCTGACATCACCAACATTTAAAGCCAAAATATCTGAAATTCTCAACCCACAATTTGTTCCGATTGTAAAAAATAATAAATTCCTTTGACTTTGTTTCGCTAAAACACTCTCTACTTTTTTTAAATCTGTTATACTTCTAATTGGTTCTACGGTTGTCATAAAATCTCCTTTCTTCCCGTAACTACTAAACTTGAGATTGTTTTCTCTCTAGTAATTTTCGGACAAATAATTCTCACATTCAGTAAGTATCTCGTCATAATCATCATTCGTTAGTAATAAATAAGGTCTTGCAGGGATTTCAACAGATTTATTTTTGCCGGCTTGACCTCCGAGTTGATGAATTGCCGCATACTCTAAATTTGATCCAATAACCGCAGAATCGTTGTCATAATATGTATTAATTGATGCGGCAAGTTTACCTTCAACTTGTAAAATCTGTCCCGGCCACTTCCGTTTTTTAGTTCTCTGTTTTTTTGTTGATTCTGCCAAATCCACCCATTTGTCAGGTCTGCCCTCTTCTTTAAAATTCTCTTCAGTTGAATAGGCAAAAATACCTGCGATGTTCTTCATTAACGGTCGCAGGTTTTCTGTCCTCTTTGCAAGATTAAGGAGTTTTTCATGAACTTCTTTATTATCAAATTCAATTTCAATCGGCTTGTCGCTCATATAATTCCTTTATCGGATAATTTGCAATCAACAACTCTTTGAACATTTTATTTCGGTTCTCAACTCCTTCTCTGTTGTTGATTCCGTTTAATCTTTCAACAGCGATCATATCAAAACCTTTGTATAATTCTCTGATTTTAGGTGAGTCATCATAAGACAATAGAAAACGCCCTTTGACCGCTCCTAAAACCTCTCTTAAACGCTCGTGATCGAAGTCTTTTGTAGAGGTTACTTCATAACCGCAACCTCTCGAATACGGTGGATCACAATAGAAAAATGCTCCCTCGTGGTCGTATTGGTTGATTAGTTTTTCAAAATCACGACCTTCAATCATTACGGTATCCAAACGCTCATGGATAGCCTCGATTTTTTTAGGAACATTGTGCAGGGATTTACAAGCACCGCCGGAAGTTTTCTTTACCGTTCCGAAAGTATCACCACGACCGCCAAATGAACGTGTAATTAAAAAGTAAAACTGAACTGCTTTTTGAATATCTGTAATAAATGTGCCGTTCAAGAATTGCAAAAACATCTCACGAGAGCCGAGTAAATGCCTCCATTCTTCAATAAAAGCATTAGGGTGGTATTTGACAATGCGGAACAGATTTACAAGTCTGCCATCGAGGTCATTATAGACTTCCAAATCTGCCCACTTGTCTTTATAAAACAACACCCAACCGCCTCCGCCGAACGGTTCGATGTAGGATTTAATATCTTCAGGAATGAGTTTAGCAATAGTTTTTCTCAATAATCTTTTACCGCCAACCCAATTTATTAAACATTTTCTATCAATTGTCATAATTCAAACTCCTTTTTATTACTGTTCAAATGCCGTTTTAATCACCTTCAATAAGACCGCTTGCAGGGTTATGACTCCACCCGACATCAGGTGCGACACGTTTACCAGTCAGAGGATCTGTGTAAACTGTAACCGGCTTGTATTCTCCTGACTTTTTAGAAACAAGAGCCAATTCCTCTGATAGTGTGCCGGCTGAAGAACTGACAGTTCGGTTTTTCTTTTGCAGGTTATAATCAGATAGTGCGTTTACTCTGCATCTGCACCTCCAACCGTTCGGAGGGTAAAAGCTCTGCCAAAACGGATCATCGTATCTATAAACAAGACCATTTAGCATAGCATGTTCAGGTCGTGTCGAGGCATCCATAACCGCAACGTATTCCCAATACGGTCTGTTATCCACATTTTCGTATTGAGTTTTATATCGCCCTGTTTGATATGCCGTCTGCATATTAACCGAATAAATCGTTTTCAGGCGGTACATTGAGCCGAGTTGAACTTTTTCTGCGACACCCTGACTGTCAACAACTATCTGCTCACCCCACCAACCTTTCTTTTGCAGGGTTGGTTTTAATTCTTTTGAAAACTCTCTGAAGGTTTTTCCCTCTGTAAGTGCTTTTTCAAGAGCAGAACGAATGTCTTTTAAGATGTCCTCTCTCATTGCTTTTGCTACTGTAAATGATTTTTTATGTGCATCTTGCCATAATTCGTACCAATCCCAAGTAAACTTATTATTTTTGTTTTTAAAGTATTTAATAGCCATCGCAGGAGCGAGTTTAAATAATGATTTTAATTGAATCATCAGTATTTCACCCCCAAGAAGTCTAAAACTCTGCCACAGCCAAGAGTGTTTATACAATAATCGTGTAACTTTGGATGTGTTTCTCTCATTTTTTCAAATTTATTCGGGGATTTTTCTCGATGCACACCAAACATACAGAACATACATCCTGTGCGATCAACCTTTGTCGTGTAATATTTCCCTTTATTGTCTTGTAGGATATCTCCATAAACGGAACAGTAAGGAACATCAAATTCTTTTATATACTGATAAATGTCCTGTTCAGTCCAAAAACCAAGAGGTGTTGATGCCGGCCGATCTGAATTAAAAGAGTTGCATCCCTTTTTGAGATACTCTGTTTTTCTTAAGTTACTTTCTGCCGCCATTGTTGCAATAAATGGTTTAAGTCCTGACTCTTTCTCAAATTTCTTTGCAGGTGTCTTTTTCATAACCTGACAACATTTCGCAGATATAGGAATGTCGCTGTCTCGGAGGAATTGCCACTTTGCCATACAGTAGTGAGTGCCGTACCTTTTCACATAATCACTATTAGGATCAAATTTCTTTTTAGTGTATCCTTCAGGATTCCTACGGTTCTCTTCAATAACCTTTGCGACTTCTTTACTAATAATGGGATATCCGTATTGTTCCAAGACTTGCTTGAACGTGATTTTCGGTCTGATTGTAATTGTATTTTCAGTTTGTTTTACAAACTGACGAACTTCAGGATATTCAAGTCCTGTGTCAACAAAAACCGCAGGTACTTCAGGATAAAGAGAACGGACAAGATGCAACAGAACGGTTGAATCCTTTCCGCCGGAGAAAGATACATAAACCTGACCGTCAAAATGCTCATAAAATTGCTTAATTCTATTCTTTGACAGTTCAATTTTTAAATGTAGCGGCAAACTTTGCCGTTGTTTTAAGAAGTTGCGTTTCATCGCATACTCTTCAGGGGAAATGGATGCCATATTAATCCTCGTTAAGACCGTCTGCTCTACCCTGTAACTCACACAGGAATAAAGCCTTTTGTATCGTTTCTTCAAACTTTTTGCTTCGCAGATTTTTATCGGTCAGCAATTCAAATGCTTCCTCGTAACTTTCACAGGATTCAAAGAGTTTTATTAAAGGTGAAAGCATGCTTTGAGCTTGTTTATTTAAATCTCCTTCAGTTATGAATTTAAATAAATTTTCTATTTGAGCCTGTCCGGGAACAAGATGTTCCTCTTCTTCCTTAAACTCTTTGAAGTTAGGACTTGGAGGGATAATGTCTTCTCTAATATCAAAATCCTCTTCTTCAAGACCGTAATTTTTAATGAAATACTCTTTTGTAAATTTAACTCCTGTGTCAGAAAGTATTTTATCTCTTTGAGCCAAAGTTAAATCAACATCTTCAGGCTCGTACAATTCAAAAACAGGGACTTCCGCATTAGCAAAATTAATTTCATAAATCCATTGAATTAGTTGATTTATAACACCTTCAACAAGTTTTTTATCAGAATCAATAATATCTTGACGGACTTGCATATGCGTATTTGATGCGGCATAACTTCCCGTTGATCCGATTTCAGTTGTTAAGGTTTGTCCGAGAATTGCTTTAGATATCTCGGTGTTCATTTTATCGATTAGTTTTTCATAAATCTCGGCAGATGATGATTTGCTTGCTTCCTGAATTTCAATAGATGAATCATCAGGAATAACCGCAATAGCATCTTGCACCATATCCTCAAGCATATCAGCAAGAGAATTTGTTTCCTCTTTGGTTGATCCTCTTGGATGTTTCCCAATTAAGTGAGGCATTCCATATTTTTCTGTAAACACAACCCAAAATTTTAATCCGCCTTTTTTAAAGGTAACATTCCAAAAGACACGAGAGAGAGTGCGGTCTCCGTAGGGATTGTTATATGTTGGATTATTTTGTGCAAGCAGGAACTTTTTATTAGGAACAATTTCGCCGTAATAATTCTCTTTAGTTCTAAATTTTAGATTATTATCATCATCAAAACAAAACCATTCAGGTGGTTTTGCAGTTACTCTTTCAGGCATTATATGACCTGATTTATCTCGTTTCCACATAATTTCAAGAGGCTGAAAACCAAACTGTGTCGCATCTAAAATGTCAGATATTATTTTTTGAATGTCTAATTTCTTTAATAAATTTTCCACATCTTCTGCGTTTTGGTCTTTATCAAGTCCTCTGTTTATTTCCCAATCTAAAGATAAAACACCGGCTTTGCGTGATTGAGTGCAAGCAAAGACGTGCGGATCACAAAGTAATTCTTTGTAAATCCTAATGTCTTTGCCTTGCTTTTTTAAGACAATATCAGGATCGGGGAGGATATTAGCCAAAGAATAAAAATTCAACGCACGTTTGCGAGTGGCAATTTCCTCCGTAATCCCTTTTTTTATTCCTTTTTGTTTTAGAACGGAATCTTCCACTATGCACCTATATTCTTCTTAAACTTGCTCAATACATCAATCATTCCTACTTTGTAGATGTTTTGCAGGACATCAATTTCAAAGACTTCTTGTTTATCAACGATTAACTTTGCGTAAGTAACAGACATCGTTGTTTCATATTCGGCATTCTCTTGAGGTTTAATATTACCGAGCGGAAACTCCTTAAAAGTACCGATTATAAATGCTGTTGCAGGAACTTCGGATATTCTTCCGGCTCCGTTGTAAGTTTCAAGAGATGCTCTGACCTGAATCATTGCGGCAGTAAACGGATTTGAACAAGTCCTTAAAACAGCAGGATATAGTGCATTCCACTTAATCTTGCATTCCATCTTGTCTATGCCGGCGAAAAATTCAGCCGAGCCAACCATACCGAGTGCTTTGTGTTCTGCCATTTTGTGTTTGATTTGCGGTAGTTGAACTTCTTCTGCACGACCGAGCAGATTTACTCCATCCAAATAAACATTGGCATTTGTTAGTTTGTTAATCTCAATCTTCGACATAATATTTCCTTTGGGGTTAAGTAATTACTTTTTAAATAGACCGCATTTTGTTATTTCAATTTCTGAATAATGCAGTATCACATATTCCTTACTGATGGCTTGTATAAGAGGGCATTTATAAACGTTTTTGCAAAAGAAACAGCTATCGTTTTCGTCTGTGTGAACTTCTAAATTTTCCTCGTCATTTACTATTGCGTACATTAAGATGCTCCTAACGATTTCAACAATTCGATATCAATAAACGATTCAAAGGTTATGCGTTCGGCAGGTGTCGGAGGCATAAATTCAATATCGAAGAGTAGATGACCGTTAGCAAGTTCCGTTGTTGGGTTTTTATCTTGGTTAAAGGTACATTTGCCATCAATTAATGCACCTCTACCGATAAGAGTTCTTATAAACTGATTAACCGTTTCACAAATAGAATCGATTAAACCGTTGTCTATCGGGTAATCAATGAATTGCAACATTGAATATTCAACAGACTCGTGCAGGATGTCAGCTGTTCTTCTGACATTTATGAAATTAGTCGGAAGAGTCGATGACGGAAATGCCGCTGATCTGTTTCCCCAAGTTCTGAATCCCGTACCAAAGGAATTAAACACAGTTACAATTCCGGCTTCATTGAGGGTATTAACTTCTGAAGTCGGATCATTAATCATTGATGTTAATTGTTTTTCAACACCAACAATTCCTTTTATTTCTGTGTTTGAAGGAGACCAATGATAACCTTTTTCAATATCTTTAGCAGCAATTACTCCTGCGAGTCTTTGAGAATAAGGTTGCAGTTTAATTGTATCTGTTTCAGTATCATAAACTTTTAAATGCGGATAACAAAGAATAATGCGTTCTGAAGAGGTATTAAAGTTTATCGTTCCTTGCGAACCTCTTCCTGTTATTGCTTCCTGAACTGTTGTACCGACAGGAGCATCAACAATACCAATCGCTCTGATTTTATTACAAATTACATTCATTTCAGAAACGATTGCTGTATTTTCACAAAATACAGGAGCGATTAAAGTTTTAGGATAATATCCGAATAAAGAATAACAATCTTCAAATGCTTTTAATCCTTTTCTTTTACCTGTTATTGCATCAATTCCTCCGATAATATCTGAAAGAGCAACATCTTCGACAGACTCGTGTTTAGATGGATCAAAAACATTAATTACGATTGCAATCCCTGCTCCCTGATCAAACATTGCATCAAGTGCATCAGGTATTGTAAATCCGGCTTTCGATTGTCCAAAATATCTGACCGCTTCTGTTTCATTAAGAATTAAAGTCGGTTCATTTATAGTTCTATATTGTTCTTCAACATCATCAATAGGAGCAGTTCCTATAATACCAATGACCGCAGTTTTTACGGTTTGAATAGTTCTTGCACCTTTTGTAATTTCTATTGTTTCAACGCCATGTAAAAATGATGCAGGCATATTTTATCCTCCTATGGGGTTATAATTCTTGTATATTTTGAGTTTTTAGTGTGAAGTTTATTCCGTACTGCCAAATTCCTTTGTTTTCCGAAATAAAATAATCTTTTGTGGGGATTAGAGATGTACATTCATCTATTTGAAATCCGCTTAATACGGCTTTGACATTATCGAGGTATTCATAAGCTCCGTTATTGTTTCGGAGGTTTCTTGTGACGATAGTTACAGAAAATTCTTTTTGATTTACTTGAGTTACAAACCCAAGTGCTTGTGTTGAGGTGTAATTACTTCCCTGATAATGAACAAGCAACGCTCCTATTTGATGTAATAAAATAAATTCACTCGGTTTATCCGGGAAACCCTCAACCAATATTTCAGGGAATGAGAGTTTTAGTTTTTCAATAATTGCATTTTCAACAGTTCTAATATTCACTTAATTTTTGCTTTCCGAATAACTTATCAAGAAGAGTTTTATTAGTTCGGTATTCGTCAGGATTAAAACTTGATGATTCAAGTAAGTCATTCTCTGCTTGCAGGGATATTATTCCTTTTTGAATATCTCTTAAAGTGGCAATTGCATTTTTATAAGCACTCTCTATGACTTCAGGCATTTCATCAGCCATTCGTCTTGCATATAAACGATAAACACTTAAATCAATAGCCAAGATACGAAGTAAAGGAAAATGGGTATCCAACGGCAGAGTATATCTGCCACGCAGATACCCATCGATGATAGCAGAAGAATAGACAATGGCTTCTGTTGCCACACCACGATCGACTGTCTCTCCACCATCATCATTTGTCAGCTGGATAAGGGTAGGGGTAGAGATGTGTGTATCAATGTCCTCGATCGTGCAATAATCCATTAGATTCCTCTCAAAACTCTAACTTCTTGACCTTCAGTTACAGAATCTTGAGCGTAACCGTTAACTAATGCATCGCCTGTTGCTTTTACTGCTTTGCCGTTTCCATCTGATGCAACTGGTTCTCCGGCATTAATTGTGCCGGCTGATTCAACAAGCAAAGTTCCTAAAACAGCAACGGGTGCATACTGACCATTTTCAATAGAAACATCAGAAACACCGAGAGCCTTTGCTCCTGCGGTGCAATAAGCACCGTCAAATCCGATAAATCTGTGTTGTTCTATATCAGCAGTCGCTTTTACGGATTCAATCAATAAAGGTTGGTATAATTTATTTGCCATTAGATTCACCTCCGTTTTGATCTTCACCTTCAGCTTTTACTTCAGGTTTTTTAGTTTCTGTTTTTGTTTTTGTTTTGGTTTCTGTTGTTTGTTTTGCAGGTGCTTTTTCTTTTACCAGTTCAACAAAACCTTCAAGTTTTTTCGCTTGTTCATCTGTTAATTCAACAACAGAACCTTCTTTTCTGATTTTTCCATCATGAAGAATGTTAGTGTTTTTAATCTTATATTTTGCCATTAGCATTTATCCTTATTGGTCATTTTCAGGATCATAATTTGGATCATTAGTTCCTGAAATTAAGTAACCTGCCTCCGCACCGACCAAAAACGGAGTGTAAATATCAGTAGCTCTGATATATTTAACTTTGTTGCCTTCTTTGTTATATTCATCAATATTCAGAGCATCTTTTTTGCGGACAGTATAACCGTAAGACGGATCATATTCTGTTCTTGATGCTCCTAAATTCGGAACATAAGCCAAGATAATGTTATCTTGCCAAATGCGAGTGAAATTACCGTTAGCATCGGCGAATATTGATTTACCGATAACAATATTTTCAATTTCAAAGAATTGTTTTAATAAATCGAGAGTAATCAATTTGTTTTGATTATCTGAAATAAGTCCTTTTAATTGAGAATTTCTTTTCAACACACGCCAAGCATCTTCACCTATAACCATTGTGTTAGGATCTTGTGCGATTTTAGATGAAACTGCATTTTTTGCATCATCAACAACACCCTGCGGATCTGATTTCTTCCAATTGAAACAAGATGTTCCTGATAAAACAATCTTATTTGAATTAGCATATTTAGAAGGATCTTGTGCTAAATCTGCACATTCTTTTTCGTGTTTTAATTGCAGTCCGTTTGTTACAACGTTAGTTGCGTGTAATTGCAATTTAACTTTTTCTGCTTCCTGTTCTTCTCTGTAATCGATAGGATATGAAAGGTCGTGTTCTGTTAATGTTGCAGTATGTTTTGAGAAACCCTGCGGAGAAATAACATTAGAGTTTGCACGAATTGCTCTTTCGCTCTTTCAGTATCGTAGATATTGAACGCTTCTTTGTTAAATTGAAAAATATCAATTTTCTCTTTTTCAGAATAGATGGTCGGGAATAAGACATCTGCGACAAAAGCATTGTTTCTGTAACCACGAGCAACTTCTGAAAGGTACGCATTTATGCGTAAATCTTCAAGTCTTCCCATTTGCTCTCCTTAAATATTTAATTTTAGTAATGCATCTCTGAATGAGATTTGTTCTTTTGCGGCAAGTGCTTTTGCCTCTTTGAAAATTTCCAAACTGTCCTCATCGGCATTTGCAAATTTATCTTCTTCGGTGCTTGTAGCATCTGCTTGCTTTTCTTTAGTAGCAAGTTCTTGGTATGTGATTTGGTTAGGCAATTTAAAGCCATCAATGACTGGTGAATCTTCGCCAAACTTTTTCACATTATCTAATTCCTGTAATACAGAAAGGACAATGTCTTTGTTTGCAGGAACGAGGATACCCTTTGTTATTTGTGCATCAATAAATTCATTGAACTCTTTTGTTTTTAGAGAGGTTTTAATCTCGTTCAACTCACGTTCAATAGCATCTTTACCTTCTGCTTTTTCTTTGAAAGATGCGACTTCATCTGTTAATGCATTGATTTTGTCTTTTAATGATTTAATAGTCTCAAGTTTTTGCTGACGGTTTTCGTCTTTTTGCTTAAATTTAGCAACCTGAACTTCTAAATCATCAATTTGTTTTTTGAGTGCATCGATATCTTCTTGTGAGAATTTTTCTGCATTATCTTCAGTTTCATCTGATTCAAACTCGTAGGTGTCTGATTCAGCTTCCATAAATTTACTTGAGGAATTGCCGCACCTAAAAATGAAACTGCTTTTAAATATGCACCTTTGCCTTCAAGATTTCTGTATAACTCAACGGAAACTTTCTTATATTTCCCTGCGTTAACTTCTTGTTCAAATTCTTCCGGCACATCTTTAAAACATACCTTTAACTTGTCATTCTCTGCTTTTACATCTTGCACCCATCCGTATGCAGGACCGGACTGTTGGTGGTCAATTGTAATCGGAGCTTCGCAGAACTTTGGATCATAGTTTGATGCAATTTCTGCAATCTGTTTTTTTGTAAATTTGCCTTGCGGATAAACGCCGGCTTTGAAAACTTCAAAATACTTCATTCGATAACCTTCTTTTAAATTTAAGTAATACAAAACTTTCTCTTACACACACTATAAATGGTGTTTCTGACCATTTTCAAATGACTTTTACTTATATTTTTTTATGAAATAGTCATTTGAATATTCTTTGTAAATACAGTTAAACTGTGTGCATAACCCCTTAATTAATTTGTATGGTTGTTTAGCCGAAAGGCTTTCAACCCCTTTTCTTTCTACAACAGCAAAGGAGTATTATGGAAATATTTGATCAGTTAACACCATTTGTTGAAAATATCGGCTTCCCTGCTCTTATTTTCGCTATATGGTACATTTACCACCAAGCACAGGTTAAGGCTTTTGAAAAGATTATTCAAAATAATTTTGAAATCTTAAAAGACTTGCTTGAAACAAACCAATACCATGCGGCATTGCTTTCAAGAATTGAAAGTAAGATAGATAACAATTTGTGGTGTCCTCTTTTGAAAAAGGAGGTTCAATAAATGAATCCTAAAAAACAGTATGGTGAATTGAAAACGCAAGCTTCCGGCTACGTTCTTATTATTCGTTCATTACTTAACCCATACGAAGATGTATCAAAACTTGATACTGAAAAGGCTTTGTCATCTATGAAATTACTTTATGATGTCCAAGCTGAATTAAAAGAAGTAACACATAAAATTAAAAATTTGGAGGCGGAACTTGAATAGTAAAAGGCATTTATTCAGCGAAGCCGAGAGGCTTTATATTTTCCAAAACAAAAATATTGACACCATTGCCAATGAGCTTAATCTCAATCGCAAAACAATTATGGCTTGGAAAGAAGAAGGCGATTGGGGAAATAGACGAAAAGAATATTTTAAATCTAAGCAGACCTTTCACGAAGAGTTATACGAGTTTGCTCGTAGCTTAATGAAGGGTATTTCTGACGATATGAAAGCAGGTGAAAAAATTGATCCCGGAAGAATGTATGCATTTTGCAAAGTAATACCTATGTTTGCAAAAGTTAAAGACTACGAGGATGTTGTCGCTAGAGCTAAAACGAAGAATCCGGCAAAAGGTTTAACACCTGAATTAATTGCACAAATCGAACAGGATATTTTAGGTATTCCACCACAAACAGAATCTGAAGATGAAGAACAATAATAAAGCATTTTTTCTGCCATACCAATTAAGATGGCTGAACGATAAATCAAAAGTAAAAATTTGGGAAAAATCCCGAAGAATAGGAGCGACATATGTACAAAGTTATGAAGACGTAAGGGACTGTGTTTATAAGCGAGTCCCTGCCGTTTGGTTTTCATCAGCGGATGAATCTGCCGCACGAGAATACATTGATTATTGCGAACAATGGACAAAACTCTTCAATATAGCGGCAAAGTCATTGGGTGAAGTAATAATCGATAACGATAAAGATATAAAGGCATTTGTAATTGAGTTTAACAATGGTACAAAAATTCACGCACTTTCTTCAAACCCTAAAGGATTCCGTTCAAAGGGTGGAAAAGTTGTACTTGATGAATTCGCCTTTCACAAATCACCC
>CACYTP010000018.1 GCA_902777385.1 uncultured bacterium | reverse complement strand
TTGTTCCCTTTCATTTTAATTTCCGTACTATATATATCGGAAGATTAAATGAAATCTTTAGGCTTTTGTTTTCTTTTGTTACATTTTGTTACATAAGTGAAAGCAGAATATTAAAAAATATCCAGTCCAAGGTCTAATGTAGGGGCTTTTGCCACTATTGCACTGGATGATATAATATCAACTCCGCATTCTGCAATTTGTCTGACTGTATTTAAATTTACATTACCGCTTGCTTCGACTATAGCTTTTTTATTTATAATCTTACAAGCTTCTTTCATTTTGTCACAAGGCATATTATCAAGCATTATAATATCAGCTCCGACAGCTACAGCTTCTTTTACCTGTTCAATTGTATCGCATTCAACTTCAATCTTATGAGCGTGCGAGATATTTTCTCTTAGTTGTTTCACGGCATTAGTTATAGAGCCTGCAAATTTAATATGATTATCTTTAATCATTGCACAATCTGAAAGGTTAAATCTGTGTAATGCTCCACCGCCAATTTTTACGGAATATTTTTCGAAAGCTCTAAAATTTGGCGTTGTTTTTCTTGTGTCAACGATTTTAGCCGGGAGATTGCCGATTGCTGTTTGATATTTATTAGTTTCCGTTGCAATACCGCTCATTCTCTGGATGTAATTTAGAGAAACTCTTTCTCCCATAAGAACAGCCCTTGCAGGACCTTTAATATCTGCGACTTTATCACCCTTTTTTATCTTATCTCCGTCTTTAAAATAAAATTTAACTTCGACGGCAGGATTTAAAATTTTAAATACGGTTTTGAAAACTTCGCTGCCGCACAGAATCCCGTCAACTCTTGTGTCAAGGGTTGCTGATAACGTATCACTTTCTCCGGTAAGATTTTCGGTTGTGATATCGCCGAAACCAATATCTTCGTTTAATGCTGCTTTGACGTGATCTTCTATATAAAAATTACTTAACAAAACAAAGTTCTCCTTCTTTTTTGGTCAGACAGCTATGAGTCGATTTGTCTTTGGTATTAAGATAATCCAGTCTATAGTGTGCCCCTCTTGATTCCTTTCGGTTCAGGGCACAGGTCGTAATAAGTTTTGCAACACACAGCATATTTCTGAATTCATATTCGTCTTTCGTCAAGCATTTTGATGTTCTGCTAAACTTTGAACTTAAAATATTGAGTCGGTTCAATCCTTCCAGTAAAGATTTTTCATCACGCAAAATACCGACACATGACCACATTATTTCCTTTAATTCTGTTTTAAGTGCCTTGACATCAATTTTATTATCTTCAATTTCAGAAGAATATATGTCAATAGTATTTTTGATTTTTTCATCAATTTGTTTAGGGGCATAAAGGTCGTATTTCTTTAATGTATCGGCTACTTCGTAAGCACAAACTACGCATTCAAGTAAAGAATTGCTTGCCAGTCTGTTACCGCCATGCAAACCTGTTGAAGAAACTTCACCTATGGCAAAAAGACCGCTAACAGATGTTTTCCCCTCAATATTCGTTTTTACACCACCCATATAGTAATGTGCTGCCGGAGCTACGGGAATAAAGTCTTTTGTCATATCAATTCCGTTTTCAATACATTTTTTAGATATATTAGGAAAACGTTTAGCAATTTTTTTGCTGTCAATACAGGTTGCATTCAGATAAACACAATCTGTATTGTTAGATTTCATTTCATTAAAATTAGCCCTTGTAACGATGTCTCTCGGAGCTAACTCTAACCTGTCATCATACTTGTGCATGAATTCAATACCGTCTGCATCAACGAGTTTAGCACCTTCTCCTCTTACAGCTTCAGAAATTAAAAATCTGTTTTCATCCCCATCAATAGCTAAAGCTGTCGGATGAAATTGTACAAATTCCATATCCTGCATAACTGCCCCTGCGTTGTATGCAATTGATAACCCGTCACCTGTTGCACCAATCGGATTAGTCGTATATTTATATAATTGACCGATGCCGCCTGTAGCTAAGATGATTACAGGTGAATATATCGTTTCATATTCATTGGTTACTTCGTTGAAAATGATGCATCCTTTACATTCGGAATTACTGTTAACCAACAATTCTACTGCAAGTGATTGTTCATATATGTCTATATTGTCATTTTCGGAAACTTTTTTGCATAGTGCTTTTTCAATCATTTTACCTGTTGCATCGCCGCCTGCGTGTAATACTCTGTTTACACTATGAGCGGCTTCAAGAGTAAATGTTAATTCACCTTTTTCATTTCGATCAAATTCAACGCCGAAATTCAACAGGTCTTTTATAACCCTATCCGAATTCTCGGATATAAATTTTACGGTGTTTAATTCACTAAGTCCGGCTCCCGCTTTCAACGTATCAATAACGTGAGATGTAACGGAATCTTTTTTATTTTCCTTTAGTACTCCTACCATTCCACCCTGAGCGTATCTGGAATTACTTTCTCCGAGTTTGGATTTTGTTATTACGAGAAGTCCGTCGGGTAAATTTGCCTGTTGTTCTATTTTTAACGCAGCATATAGTCCTGCAATACCACTGCCGATTATAACTGTTGAATATTTGGAATATTTCATTTTTAGCCTCTGTAACAAATGTATTATTACCAATATAATACACCAAAAAAAATAAATAAAAATTAAATTTTTATAAAGTTCTAAATCAAATGGTTGATATTTCCTGATTCTAGCCTGTCGGGTAATAGACCGTGCAATATGCTTTTTGTTAAATAATTCTGTTGAAAATAAACAGAGAGGATTTACAAACTATGATTAATGCTACAAAAACAAAAACGGAAAACGAAACTGCAAAAAAAATTATTAAAGTTGCAATTATTGAAGATTTTAAGTTGACAAGAGTTGGTCTGCGATGTGCATTAAATGCAAATGAGGATATTAATGTTGTGACTGAATCTGAAGATGCGATTACAGGGCTAAAATCTATAGAAAGAGAACATCCGGATGTCGTTTTGATGGACTTGGGATTACCTGTAATGAACGGTATTGAGGCTACTGTAAAGCTGAAAGAAATGTTTCCGGATATGAAAGTAATAGCTTTAACTTCACACGATAGAGGAGAAGAAGTTGTTGCCGCCTTGAGCTCAGGTGCAAGTGCATATTGTCTGAAAGACATAGATCCGGAAAAACTTGCCAATGTTATAAGAGATGTTAATGAGGGTGTTTGCTGGATTGATCCTGTGGTTTCTCAACTTGCACTTAATTCATTTCCTAAATCAGATAATTTAAATCTACTGCAAAATAAGCATCAGGATGAAACAATGGTGCCTTTGACAGAACGTGAATATGAAGTTTTAAAGCATCTTGTGACAGGTAAGAGTAATACAGAGATAGCTAAAGAACTGATTGTAAGTGTTCATACAGCAAAAGCTCATGTCTGTTCAATCTTGCAAAAAATGTGTGTAAATGATAGGGTTCAGGCTGCGGTTAAGGCTGTTAGAGAAGGATTAGTGTAGTTCAATATTTTAGTGTAAAAAGCCGTAATCAAAAACGATTACGGCTTTTTTGTTGACGTTCCTTTTTATTTTTCATATAATCGTGAAAAAGGGAGTGTTAGTTATGAATATTAAATCGGTTATATTGGCAGCAGGTAAGGGTACAAGAATGAAATCAGATACCCCGAAAGTTTTGCATAAAATTTATGGTAAGACTTTATTAGGTTATGTATTGGACAGTGTAAAAAATATAACTGATGAAAACTTTGTTATTGTCGGACATCATGCTGAAGAGGTCGAAGCATTTGTAAATCTTAATTATAATAATGCAAAAACAGTATTGCAGTCTCCGCAGCTTGGTACCGGTCATGCTGTTTCTATGGTTTGTCCTAATTTAGAGAACTATGACGGGTTAGTTTTGATTTTATGCGGTGATACCCCATTGATTACTGAAGAAACACTTAGAAAGTTTGTTGAATATCATAATTCAACAAATTCTGATTTAACTGTTATGAGTACTTTGTTCGATAATCCTACAAATTACGGAAGGATAATCAGGGAAGCCGATAATTCTTTAAAATGTATTGTTGAAGAAAAAGATGCAACTCCTGAACAAAAAGCCGTAAAAGAAGTTAATGCGGGTATTTATTGCCTAAATTGGGGTAAAATAAAAGCAGCTTTTTCTCAATTAACAAGTAATAATGCCCAAGGGGAGTATTATTTAACAGATATTATAGAATGGGGTAAAAAGCATTTACTAAATGTAAATGCCTATATTCTTGAAGATAACAAAGAAATTTACGGTATAAATTCAAGATTAAATCTTGCACAGGCTGCACGATATTTAACTGACCGTGTATTAAATAATCTAATGTTCAACGGCGTAACAATTGTTGATCCTGCTTCTACATGGATTAGTGCGGATACTCAAATAGGTAAAGATACGATTATTTATCCTGCTACTTATATAGAAGGGAAGAATGTAATCGGTTCTAAATGTAGTATTGGTCCATGTGCCCATTTAAGAGGTGATGTTGTTGTCGATGATAATGTAAAGATTGGTAATTTTGTAGAAGTTAAAAAATCTCATATCAAGTCAAATACCAATGTAGGACATCTGTCATACATTGGGGACAGTGAACTTGGTGAACAGGTCAATATCGGTGCAGGAACAATTACAGCTAATTATGATCCTTTAAGTAAAATAAAAAGTAAAACTATTCTCAAAAATTCTGTGAAAATAGGTTCAAATACCGTTCTGGTAGCTCCTGTAACTGTTGAGGAAGGTGCAAATATCGGTGCAGGTTCTGTTGTTACAAAGGATATTCCTGCATGGGCGTTAGGATTAACCCGTTCCCCGTTAAAAATTTTAACAGATTGGGTTAAGAAGAAAATTAAATAAGATTTTAGCTAATCTTCAGGTATGTAAAAGTCTGTTTTGTCCAGTAATTCTCTTAAATGCTCATAACAACATGCCTTTTGTGCTGTTTGTTGATAATTGCGGACAATTGCAATTACGTCATCAGTTGATATTTTGATTATTCTTCTTTCCCCTTCAATTATTCTTGCCATGTTTTATTTCCTCCGTATTATAAATTTGATGTACGGAAGATTTTTTATAAACTTTTAGAAATTCCTTTTATAATATGATTAATGGCAGTTATTATCTTAAAGGTTATTTGACGAATCCCTAAAAAAATGATATACTCAATGCGTTATAGTAGCTAAAAACAGGAGTTTCAGATTATGGAATTTTGGCAGATGTTTGGCATAGTCGGTCTGGTTGCGTTAATTTTGGAAATAGTGATTCCTTCCGGATTTTTCTTAAATTTCGCTGTTGCCGGCTTTTTAACGGCTATTACATCCTTTTTTGTGTGTAGTTTCTATTCTTTAATAATAGTCTTCGTTGTCTTATCTATGCTTTCTATCTTATTGATAAGACCTCTGTTATTGAAATCTCGCAAGGCTGACCAAAAAAGTGAAGAACTTGAAAACATGTATATAGGTAAAATCGCAAAAGTGGTTGAGCCGATTACAAAATCTTCAGGTACGGTAACTATTTTTGAGGAACGCTGGGATGCAAGACTTGCAACTGAAGATGCTGAGGATATTCCGGAAGGCTCAGAGGTTAAAATTATTAAATCTGAAAGTTTATTATTATATGTAGAGAAAGTATAAAGGAGAATTATTGTGGAAATCTTTTTATTAGTATTACTTGTAGGTGTAATTATCTATATTGCAAAAGGTATCCTGATTGTTCAGCAACAGCAGGAAGTTATCATTGAAAGAATGGGAAGATATGAAAAAACCTTACGAGCAGGTTTGAATTTTATTTATCCTATTTTGGAAGCTCCGAGAGGTATTTTAACTAAAGTTCAACAACGAGGACTTGATGGGCAGAGCTATTCATTTATAAAAAAAGTTGATAGAATCGATAAACGTGAACAGATTTACGATTTTCCAAGACAAAATGTAATTACGGAGGATAACGTTTCTATTACTATTAATGCTCTTATTTATTTCCAGATATTTGATTCACAAAGGGCAGTATATGAAATTGCTAACCTTCCAGATGCTATTGAAAAACTTACTCAAACTACATTGAGAAACCTTGTAGGTCAGATGGATTTGCAGAAAACTTTGACTTCCCGTAATACTATTAATAGCGAGTTAAGAGCGATTCTTGATGAGGCTACCAATAAGTGGGGTGTTAAAGTAAATCGTGTAGAAATTCAGGATATATTCCCTCCTGCCGATATTCAGGCTTCCATGAACAAGCTTATGAAAGCAGACAGAGAAAAAACTGCTACCGTAACAGAAGCAGAAGGTCAAAAAGAAGCTGCCATCAGAAAAGCTGAAGGTGAAAAAGAAGCCGCAATCCGTTCAGCTGAAGGTGCTAAACAGGCAGAAATTTTAAGAGCTGAAGGTGTTGCAAAAGCTCGTATAATTGAAGCAGAAGCTGAAAAAGAAGCTATCAAACGTATAATTGATGCACTTGCAGATAAAGGTCAACCTGATAAATATTTGATTGCTATGAAGTATTTAGAAGCATTGTCCGATATTTCAAAAGGTCAGAATAACAAAGTTGTTTATATGCCATACGAAGCTACAGGTATTTTATCTTCTGTAGACGGTATTAAACAAATGTTTGATAAGGCAGGGAAATAAGTATTTAAAAAAACTCGTTATAAAGTTCCTTTTTAATATAAAAAAGCAGGTATTAAATACCTGCTTTTTTAATGACTTAATAAAAACAAAATTTATTTTCTCTTTTTATTATTTTTAGCCGGAGTCTTAATTGCTGCAACAGCTGTTCTTAAAGAACCTGTAATATCTTCACCGCCATAAAGAACAACATCTTTAGATATTACTATATCGTAGTTATTTGCTCTGGCTTGTTCATTTACAGCATTAAGAATGTTCTTTTGAATATCCATCATCTTTGAATTGTATTCAGCACCATAAGCTTCACGTTTAGAATTTAATTCTTTGGTATATTTTTCTTCTAAAGATTTTTTCTTATCGGCATCAGTAGCAGCAGCTACATCTTTTCTTGCTTTTTCAATAAATGAAAGAATTTCAGTAGTCTTAGCCTGGTTTTCTTGTTTTAATTCGTTAACTTGAGAAGATGCTGCAACAACCTGTTGCACATCTACAACTGCAATTCTGTAATTTCCAGGAATTTCAGACATTGCGAAGTTATTAACCCCCATTCCAACAGCAAATGCAACAGCTGCTATTGTTAAAAATTTAGACTTTGTATTCATTCTACCCTCCTTCATACTTTGTCTGCTAATATTCTACTACAAGTATATGAAATTGCAAAGAAATTCTAGTATATAAATGTGAACTTTTTATAAGCAACTTTACACAGATACAATTATTCTTTATAATAATGTTAGCTGAATAAAGAAATTTGCTAGTTTGTGAATTTTTGTAAAAATAATGCAACAAAAATATAAGAACTGTTTTTATTTGGTTATTAAGTAACAAAATGGTATTAGCGAAAATATTGATTAATTACTAAATTGAAGGTGCGTAATGAAAAAGACAACAAAGAATACTAAGACAATTAAAGCAATTTTGGGATTAGGGACCCTTATAGCATTTGCTTTACCTGCATCCGTTGTCCCGGCACTTGCTTATGATCCGGGAATGCCGGTTCCGGCAGGTTTGCGTACGGAAGCGGAAATGCAAGGCGGTTTGAATTACAAACACGCTGAAGATGATTTGATGTATAAACATTATATTCAAAATCAAAATGTAAACAGTACATATCAAGAGTATGCCGATTATGGTCGTGGCGGCAATCCTAATACTCCTGGCGGTGTCGTTGATGACAGAGCCGGTTCAGGGTATATGGAAGGTTCTATAAACCAAGCTGATAATCAAAGCGTGTATGTAAATTCTGTAGAGGTTTCACCTTCTCAGATTTTATCAAAAGAAGATGTTAATGCCGTTGTACAGCCTCTTATAGGTAAAAATGTTTATGTTTCTGATTTGAAGGCTGCTGTTGAACAAATTAACAGAATGTATGCTAATAAAGGTTTTGTTACTGCTCGTGCATTTTTGCCTGAACAGTCAGTCGATAACGGACATATTAGAATAGAACTTGTAGAAAGTAAAGTTGGTAATGTTACTGTTGAAGATAACCGTTGGACTACTGATAATTTCATTAAAAAGAGAATACATCCAAAAGAAGGTGAATTATTTGATATCGTTGAATTAGAAAGAGATATCATGGACTTTAACCGATACAATGAGGGTGTAAATTTAACTGCAAACCTAAAGGCAGGTCAGACAGAAGGAACAACAGATATTGAGTTAAAAGCTCATGAAAGATTCCCGTTCCATTTGACAGCAATGATGGACAATGCAGGACGTTATACGACAGGTAAAATTCGTGGCGGTGTAATGCTTTCTGCTGATAGTTTATTCCATCAGAGGGATAAATTAAGTTTCGGTTCTTATTTCGCAGGTGGTTCTGTTAGTCCATTCGCCGATTATAATATCCCGATTAATAGTAGGGATGGTCGTGTTGGCTTTATGTTTAGTTCAACTTTCTCTAAGATTAAATGGGGTCCATACTCTGATATGGATTTAAGAAGCCGTGCATATACTTATTCATTGTACTATACTCAACCATTAGTTAGAAAACCTGGTTTTGAGTTAAAAAGTTATGTAGCTGCAAATTATAAAAGAGCTCTTTCTGAGATGGGAATCTTAAAAGAATTTGGCTTTGATCCTAATCTTGGTAAAGATGATATTATTGGATTTGACCTCGCTTTGAATATGAGAAAAGATACCAGATATGGTATTTGGTATTTAAATCAGGGCGGCAGTTATAATATAAATCTTGGTAAAGGTGAAAACTACTTCAAAATATTTGGTGGTGCTGTTAGATTACACGATTTTTCACACGGTGTTATCGGTCAATTGAGAGGTAATTATCAAATTGTTCCCGGTATGGGCCATCGTAGCGACAGCAGATATATTCCGTATATTGACCAGTTCCAGGCAGGTGGTATGGCAACTGTTAGAGGTTATCCTGAAGGATGTATGATTGGTAAAAACGGATTCTTCACAAGTGCAGAATTGATGTTCCCATTACTTCCTAGACAGATTACAAGTCGTAGAACTGGTGAAAAGATACCGTTTGTAGGAAAGTTCGTAAAAGGTGCCGTATTTGCTGACTTCGGTGGTGTATTCCCTCAGGTTGGAGAATATCAGTACGGTTATGATGCCGGATTTGGAGTTAGTAAATCTTACTTCATGGCATCCATCGGTATGGGCTTAAGAATTCAGTTACCATTTGACTTGACAGGTCGTTTGTATTGGGGTTTCCCTTTGATAAACAGCCAATACTTGGAACGTGACAGAAAAGTTGGACGATTCCACTTTGAATTGACAATGGAACCTAACTTCGATGCATTGTTGAGACGCCGTCATGTTGAGGCTAAACCACAACCGGCTCCGCCTCAGCCAAAACCGCAACCGGCTCCGGCTCAACCTGTTAAGAATTACGATGATATTCGTCACTATGATTACTTTAATGATGGTGCTGGCGGTTCATTGTAACGGTTCTAACAAAAATAGAAAAAATCCCGATGTTAAAATCGGGATTTTTTTTGCATCTGTTTTTATTTTATTATTTTTTAATTTGATAGTATTTGTTATATAAAGCCATTTTAACGTCAGGTTCCGTTATATATTTCCCTATGTTGTCATAGTTAACTAATAAGTATGGTATATAGTCATCAGCGTGATTTTCCATAAATTGTTCTATGATTAATCTGGCTTTATACATTTTCATTGCGTCGGATACATCATCTCTTAGTATAAATCTTGAGGAACTGCCATAGTCAGTAAATACTTTAAATTGTTTAAGTGCCTTAGCAAGTTGAGATTTTAGTTCAGGATTTTCTCTTAAATTTGCTCCGAGCAAGTTATCCATGTCGTCGCAAACAAACACTTTTTGAGCATTTGTTCCAAGTTTTGCAAGATTTTCTACTGTTGCTTTAGACAATTCATTTATCACATGCTTATCTGATAATGGCTGCATATAGTCATGATATCTTGCATCAACTAAAGTACGTTCTTCCGGAGTCCATTCATTAATCTTAAATTTTTCCTTTGCCTGATTGCACATATCATAAGCTGTAATACCCATAAGTTCTATATATTCTTCACCAAGTCTGGATATCAACGCTTCCGCCGCTGCTTGTTGTGCGGCAATGGATGCACGAATATTTTTCTTGCTGAATTCCTTGCTTATTTGTTCAGATATTTTGTTGTACTCTTCGGATGGCATAATTCGTTCGAGTTCATTGCTGGGAACTGTATGGCTAAGAGCCATTATTCTATAGTAATCCTCATTTGCCAATTTTGAATTTTGTACGAAATTTATACACTTGTTGACAAATGCTGTTGGCATGAGGTAATATTCGTCTTTATACTTTTTTCTCCACATTTCATCGGGACTGTATACAAATTTATATTCCTTGCCGTTAGCTGCTATAAAACTGAAAATTTCTGCTCCATTTTTCATTGCTTCTTCTACCAGCAGTTCATCTGTAGTTTTAGCTGTATTATGAGCAGCTGTGTCGATTGGTATTGAAGCTGTATTATTATGTTTTTCAGGATTGTAGTCTTTAAATATGTCCTCATACATAAGCTGTTTCTTTTCTAATTCTTTCAAATAGGCTTCTCTATTTGGTTTTATTGAATTGGCATAATCAAGTAATTCCTGAAATTCGTCCATGTTTGTGCCGTCTTCATAAACTTCGAAAAACAACTTTATAGTGTCCGAAATTGCTAAAGATTGGAGTTCCCTCATTTGTGAGTTGTTCTTCCAATATGCTTCAAGTTTTTCCTTTTGCTTTTTATTCATGTTGTCATAGTTTTCAAAGAAGCTTCGCATTTCGTCTGAAGCATGCGTTTTTTCTAATGCGATGCTCATAATCTGGCTAAGGTATTTGCTTACGAAAGATAGCCTTTCTGTATCTCTAATACCTTTGCTTCGGAGTGCTTTTTCAGTGCTTTGAACATTTCCATGACCATTAATCAGAGCATCTCCAATTCGTTTAGCTTCATCATTGTCTTTTACTTTATAACGTTGTTTTTTAGTTCTTGGGGTTGTTGTATAATTCCCTGACATTATGTCTGATAGTGTTCGTTCTTTTGATAAAGCGTTTTGCTCTCCGGCTTTTCTTGGTCTGTATACATAAGGAAAATCTTCTCTTGTTACGATAAATGATTTCCAGAATGGTGTTTTGGGAAACTTTATGCCGTAGGCATTTATATCATCGTAATCTATTTGTGATGTTATTAAACCTTCGTATGCTTCAGATAAATCCTTTTTAAAATCTTTATTGATTTCATTTAGCGTTTTTCCTTCAAAGTATATTTTTCTTAATACATAAACCCCAAAGTTAGAATTTCCGTCTTTAAAAAGAGGTATTTCATCCATTTCTGATTTTAGGGCTTCTATTTCTGATACAATACCTTTTCTTGCTTGTCTTTTGGGTTTATCAGACAAGTTTTCAAATAACGGTTCATTTTTGTAATGACGTTTTATAAAATCAAGTGAATTTATGCTATTTATATCTTCAAATACCAATTTCATCATAAGTGCAGGCGGGATATTCTTTCTTTCATTATAATCAGTATAAAGATATTCCCTCATTGAATCAGGCATATTTTTTTGATTAAAAGGCTGTTCATAGAAGTTCTCAGGACTTCTAAATAATCTTGCTCCAAAATTTATATTAAAATCCCGATATGTAATGCCTGATAGCTCTTTAATTTGTCTATATTGTGGAATATTGGCAGGTTCTGCTGTGGTTTCAGATTTATAAAAATTGTGAATAGGGGTCAAGTTTACTTTGTTAATAATCATCCGTATAATTTCCTTTTAATTAATCTTTATCTATACAAACTAACTCAATATAAAAATTTGCTCTGATATGAATATAATTTTACAATTAATTAATACATTTATGTTATAATCTGTATAGGATGAAAAGGAGAATACTATGTTTGATGTTATAACTATTGGTAGTGCGACAATGGATGTTTTTGTAGAGTGCGAGGACGCGAACGTTGTCTCTGTTTCTGCAAAAAATAAAAAATCTGAGTTTATGAGCTACAGATATGGTGCAAAACTTGAAATTTCTGATTTTGCGTCAAAAGTCGGTGGCGGCGGTGTAAATACGGCTGTTAATTTTTCAAATTTAGGATTCTCGACAAGTGCTATTTTTAAAATTGGTGATGATATTTATTCTCAGGGTATAGTTAAATCTTTTGAGAATACAAATGTCGATTTGTCTAATAAAATTCAAGATCCAAAAGATTCTACAGGATTTTCGATTATTCTTGTAAGTTTTGAAGGTGACAGAACAGTTCTAGCCCACAGAGGTGCGAATGCTCATATTAAAAAATCAGAAATTAATTTTGAAGCTATTAAAAATTCAAAATTTTTATATATTGCACCTTTAAATGGTGATAGTAATAAGGTTTTAGATGATATTGTGCATTTTGCAAAAGAAAATAATGTTTATGTATGTTTTAACGCAGGTTCAACAAGTATTAAAAAAGGATTTAATTATCTGAAGAAAATACTTGAGACAGCACAAATTGTTGTTATGAATAAAGAAGAGGCTATGATGGCAACTAATATTCAGGTTCGACCTGATACAAAGGATATTAAATATTCTGAAGAAATAATTCATCCTGATATAAAAGAAATGTTTAAAAAGTTGAAGGTCTCTGATTATCAGGTAATAGTAATTACCGATGGCGGCAGAGGTGCTTATGCTTATGATGGTAATAACTATTATATTTGTCCTGTATGGGATGGCCCTGTTGTATCTACTTTGGGTGCCGGTGATGCCTTCGCTTCAACCTTCTGCGGAGCTTTAGCAAAGACTGACTTGGATATCGGTAAATCCTTAATGTATGCTTCAGTTAATGCCGCAGGTGTTGTATCTGCATTTGGTGCAACTGAAGGCTTACTAACTTTTGAGGAAATTGAAGAAAAACTAAAGACAAATCCTGATTATAATTATATAAAATTATAATTCAGTTATTTTAATAAGTTTAGTCTATAAACCGAGAAATATTAGCAGACTTCCTGTAATATATCCACAGACTTGAGTTTTTTTGCGGCATGTGCATTGATGTACGATTTTAGTATTTCAAAGCATACTGTGCAGATTTTTTCGGTTGATTTTTTTTCGTAATCGGAATGCTCATCAAATTCTGTGTTTGCCAACACTGAAAGATAATTTCTTAATTTGTAGTGCATTATGTCATGCAAGTGATATGTACTATTACAGTCATTACAAATAACACCGCCAACTTTTGTCGCAAAATACATATTTTCATTTTCTATGGGTTTCCCGCAACACAGACATTTATCCAATTCAAGTGAAAATCCCGATATACGCATCATTTTTAATTGGAATTTAAGTACAGTATTAATAATAGTAATTTTATTGTCAGCCTTTGAAATTGTATCCAATGCTTCGTATAGTAAATCGTAAATAGCTGCAGAGCAAGGATCATCTTCTATCCCAAAATTACTAACAACTTCTGATATATACATTGAATAGCAAATTTTATCCATGTCTTGTCTGGTCTTGTTAAATGTGTTCAGAGCTTCTGCTTGTGATATGGTATTTAAGTTTCTTCCCGGATGTAACATCAACCGATTAGCCACAAGCAAATCCATTCTCGCACCAAGTTTACTTTTAGGCTTTTTAACTCCTTTTGCAACACCACGAATTAACCCTCTATCTCTTGAGTACATAACAACTATCTTATCTGACTCGCTAAGGGTATAAGATTTTAAATTAATTGCATTTGTAATATAAGAAGCTTTAGACATTATATTTATATATTAAAAGTCATCATCGTCATCTTCGGACATACTGCCGCCGGCTTTGGTACCACTATACACTCCCTTAATCATTTGTACCAATTCCGTCTTATCATCAGAAAATTCCATAGCAACTTCTTCTGAGATATAACCGTTAACAAACATGTTATACAATGACATGTTCATAGTAATCATTGAATTGAATGAACCTTTCTTAACAAGGTCATAAATGTTATCTAATTCATCCTTTTCAATAAAGTCTTTAACAGTTGATGTGACTACCAAAACTTCACATGCCGGACGTCTTCCTGAGCCATCTTTTAAAGGAATAAGTTTTTGAGAAACCGTACCTCTTACTAATGCTGCTAACTGATTACGAACGACATCTCTGTCGGAAGGTTCAAACATATTGATAATTCTGTTAATAGTTTGAACAGCGTCATTAGTATGAATAGTTGCAAATACTAAATGCCCTGTTTCCGCAGCTTTAAGAGCTGCCGTAATAGTTTCTCTGTCACGAATTTCACCAATAAATATTACGTCCGGATCTTGTCTTAAAGCATATTTAACCCCATCAGGGAATGATGCCGTATCAAGTAAAATTTGACGCTGTGAAATTATACATTTTTTATTATTAAAAATAAACTCAATCGGATCTTCAATTGTGATAATATGTTTTGGATAATTAGTATTAATATAGTCAATCAAAGATGCAATAGTTGTTGACTTACCTGCACCTGTAGGGCCTGTAACCAACACCAAACCATGATTAAGCATGGCAAACTGTTCTAATGAAGAAGGAAGATTTAACTCACCGATTTTAGGAACATAATATGGAATAAGACGAATTACAAGTTTACTTTTGCCTAACTGTCTGGATAAGTTAACACGAAAACGTGATACTCCGGGTATTTCATACGCAAAATCCAAATCATAAACATTTTCCATGTTTTCTCTTGCCGTACGAGGTAATAGTCCATCATAAGCCTTGTCTACATCATCATCGGTTAAAACCGGCATGTTTATTTTAAGAATTCTTCCGTCTTTACGAACTGTAGGATGTTCCCCAACAGCTAAGTGAACGTCGGAAGCTCCAATTGCAACGGCTTTTCTTAAAAAATCTTCAATATCGAAATCCATAACTATCCTATCTTTGTATCTCTCTTCTTTCATTATCAATTGTAACATTAACGTTCAATTTTGACAAGATTTTTTGAGAATACCGACCATTTGATGTATAAGGGCTTTTTAAATATTACAATTTCTTAATATTTATAATAAATATATCAATTTATGGAGCTAAAAATACTTTATATAAATGTAAGGGAATTAAATCATTTAAATTGGAAAGATAATAAAACCTTAAACGAAATTAATTAAGCGAAATAATATCAGACTTTATACTCTCTCTCTCTTAATATCCTCGTGTTTATTTAATGTTGCCAATTCTTGGCAACTTTTTTTTGTTAATAAATAGGGCGTTGTAGGTATATATTTATTATTTATACAGGTATAGTCGTATTTTTTTCTAATAGCTTTTCTAATTTATTAACAATATTAAGAGCAGTTTTATCTTTGTAAATTATTGATATTTTGTATAAATTTTCATCGGGTGCCCATTGGTTAATCGTTTCAGTTGTATTAAATATTTCAACAACCGGAGTTCCTACACCGCATGCAACATGAACCAATCCGGTATCAGCACTTATTAGGGCATTACAGTTTCGTAAAACAGTGCCAATTTCTTTAACTGATGTTTTGTCTACTAAATCAATAAATAAACAATGGTTTTGTTTTAATGTTTCCGCATATATTTTGGCATCATCCCCTGCCCCCATGAATACAGGAATATAATCTTTTTTAACTAATTGATTTATTACGGCAATTGCTGTGTCGATAGGTGTATCCTTTATTTTACTAGTCGTTAGCGTACATAAGCCAATATATTTTTTGCCGGTTGGCAGCAATTGTTGTAAAGGCAAAGGTAAATCTTTTGATACTTCAAATTTTATAGGTACAGGATGTAAAGGGGTATCTGTAATATTTTTTAATAAGTTTATAAAATATTCCTGCATCGGTACTGTAATTTTCTTTTTTGTGTACTCTATAATTTTTTTACTCATGATTAGTCTGGGAATTAGTGAATTAGTATTATTTCTGTATGTAACAAATGCGTAATCAGCATGTTTATATGGAAACTTTAAAATAAATTTAATGCGACTCAGCAACCCCTTATGTAAACACAATTTTAGAATCGGGGTATACGTTCTTTATATTCTGACAAAGTGAATTACATAACAATGTATCCCCGAGGTGTGATGTGTTAAATACCAAAAATATTTTCTGTTTTTGCAGTGTTAAACCTTTTGCGGAATATCTTTTAATGTTTCAAGATATCGTACTGCGTATACAGCCGCAACAGCACCATCTGCTGCTGCTGTTATAACTTGTCTCAGAGGAGTCGTTCTGACATCCCCTACAGCGTAAACACCATCAAGTGATGTTTTCATTGTTTCATCCGTAATGATAAATCCTCTTGCATCTTGTTCCAGTTGACCGTTAAATAAGTCAACATTCGGTGTCATTCCGATGTAAGGGAATATTCCGTCAATTTGCAAATCTGAAACGTTGTTAGTTTTTACGTTTTTAATTGTTGCAGAACAAACAAGGTCTTTGCCCTTAATTTCTTCAACTACTGTATCCCATATAAATTCTAATTTATCATTTTTGAAAGCTCTTTCCTGAACAATTTTGTCAGCACGAAGTTCATCTCTTCTGTGTATAAGATAAACTTTAGTTGCAAATTTTGTAAGGTACATAGCTTCTTCTACAGCCGCATTACCACCACCGACAACGGCGACAACTTTATCTCGATAAAAAGCCCCATCGCATACTGCACAGTAGCTAACACCTCTTCCGACAAATTCTTTTTCGCCCGGAACTCCAAGTTTCATGGGTTGAGCTCCTGTAGCAAGAATAATAGTCTTTGCGTTGAATTCTGCTTCGGTTGTTTTGATTGATTTGTTTATTAAATCGACTTCAGTAATTTCCTGCATTGGAAATTTTTGAACATTAAATTTATCGGCATGTTCTTCAAATTTTTCCATTAAATCGTATCCGCCAACAGTGGAATAGCTTGGATAATTTTCTAATTCCAAGTAATTGGAAGGCTGTCCGCCAAACATATTTATATCAACTATAGCGGTTGAAACAGCACCTCTGCTTGCATAAATACCTGCAGATAAACCGGCAGGTCCACCGCCTAATATAACCGTGTCAAAATTATAACTTTGCATATACCTCTTTCCCCTTCTATTTCTCTAATATACTTGTACCAGAAATTTTGTTTCCACGCAAGGTATAAGTTGCAGTTTTTTCACTTTTTAAAGAATTATCAGCAGAAAAAGTTTTTAAGCTTAAATAATTCTTTCCAACAAACTTATTCTCGCTTAAAGTGATTTCTACAGTATCTAATAATGTTTGATTGTCATAATTCCCTTCCTTAACAAATCTGATGGTATTCCCCTTAACATATTCGACTTTTACATAAGCGGATGCTCCTGTTACTGGGTTTGTTAAATTTATGACGTCACCATATTTAGATAAGTTCCATATATCCAGTCCTGCATTTTTAAAATTTGCAGGGCTATCTGTTTCTTCAAGTTTAGATACTACTCTCCAAGTTCCTATTAAATCGGCAGGGATTTCCTCATTGTGAGAAATTCCGGCGGATAGTGTTGTCGCAAATGTTGGCATTATTGCGGTGTAAAATACAAAAAACAATATTGATAATATTCTAAAAAACTTCAACATACCTGTAAATTATATAATGTTTTTTTAATAAAAAGCAATAGTATAGGTTTTAATTTCGTGATATAATTTTTTTATTGAGGATTATAAATGAAGTACGAAAAGACTTGCTTGACAATAGATGATACAAAGGAATTGGCACAGAAATTTTCAAAACTTGTTACAAACGGTTGCTTTGTAAATTTATACGGAGAAATTGGTGCTGGAAAAACAGCTTTTGTAAAGCTGGTAGCTGATGCCCTCGAAATTAAAGAAAAAGTTACATCTCCAAGTTTTGTTATCCTTAATGAGTATCATAGCGGTGTAATTCCTGTATATCATTTTGATTTATACAGGCTTGAAAACGAAGGCGTAAAGACAATTCTTGATGAACTAAGAGAATATTCTGAAGGTAAAAAACTTACTTTTGTTGAATGGGCTGAATTTTCGCAAAATGAAATCCCGTTTAGGCATTTAAAGATAAATGTTACATATAATGATGATGATTCAAGGTTATATACATTCGAATCAAACGAGCCATACGGGGATGCAATTATAGAAGGATTGATTAATGGATAAAGAGATAACATTGGCGTTTGATACATGTTTGGATAAGATGTATATTGCACTGGCAAGCGGTACGGATATTCTTTCATCAGAAATTGTTGTGAACCATGACGAGAAGTATCATTCTGCTTTTTTAATATCCTCAATAAAAGATATTCTGAAAAAAAATAATCTTGAGCCTTCTGATATAGATTTAATTGCCACTAATATCGGACCGGGCAGTTTTACAGGTATAAGAGCATGCACTACTGTTGCAAGAGTTATGGCTCAGCAGCTTAATTGTAAAGCAATAGGTGTTTCTTCTCTTGAGATATTATCAAGGATAGATGGACAAGAGCATGCCGTAGCACTCGACGCAAGAAAAAATAAGGCATATTTATATTTCGATAGTGAAATTAAAGGTGCTGTTGATTTGGAAGAGGTTAAAACTCTTGTTTCAGAAAAATCTTTGGTTACGGATGATAAATTAAAACCAATTTTGGGAGGCGAGTCTTACCAGAATACTAATGTTAATCTTGGTGAAATTCTTATCAAACTTGCAATAAATAAATCTGAGACTGACGAGTGTAATTGGCGTAAATTAAAACCTTTGTATATTCAGCCGCCTCCAATGGGGTAAAGATTTCTTAACATACTCGCAAAAAAAATTTATTAGGTGATTTGATAGTGTATGCTGATATCGAGAGTAAACTTAATTGCATACAATCGTGTAGGAATTGCTAAAAATTCCTCAGGTATTTCTGTTGGTTATTGTAGAAATCCAATTTGTCCGACTATAAGTAATAAGAATTCTTATTCGGATACTGTTTCTTTTGGTATAAAAACTCCCGTTACTAACCATAAAGAGTTCAGAATGCTTACAAAAGATCATGTAATTCATTGTATCTATTGTAAGAAACCTCTAATATACCATGGAACTTTGCGAGACATGCTTGCCAGAGGAGTTTTCAGCGGTCCTGTGTCCGAATTCGTCAAGGAAATTTCTCCATATAGAGATTATATGAAAAGAGGTCAGCAGCAAGTCTTTGACCAGATTGCTAAATATGCCGAAAAATGTCCGCAAACTCACCTCGAAGAAATTTTACAATTGCTTCATCAAAACTCGATAAAACGACTTGTGAAAACTCAGGCAAGAATTTTTAAATTACTTATTGAAGAATCAAAGAAACTGCCTCCGGATATGCAGAAAAGATTTCGTCAATTTATGAAAGTACAGCATAAAAGGTTATATGAAATTCCGTATCAGGAAAAGTTTAATCCTGAAACTTTTGCATACAAAGTTCATAAAATGGTTCAATCTGTTCCAAATCCTGAGTTGAGAGGATATTTGCTGAGAATAACTGCTCCTATGACTACAGAAAAGTTTAAGAACCCTGAAAATCTTATTCCAAGAGAACTCGGATTGCAAATGACAAGCAGTAGAATTGATAAATTGCACACGGCAAAAGATTTTAGTGAATATGTAATATACAGAGTCCAAAAAATCGGAGAACGACTTGACAGGCAGGATATTGTCAGATTATGTAGGACTTCGCAGAGAATGATTGAAGGGAAAAAAGTAATTATTCCGTTTTCCAATAAAGAATTTCTTAAAGAATTAGCAAAGGTTGAGTTAGCCGAGTTAAGACCAAATCCCGTTTATTACGATATGCTTGCAATTTCAAGAAAATTGCCGAGTTCAAACAGTAATATGAGTTCCTTTGTAGTAAAACACAGATATTCAAATTCTGATACAATTGGTTATCAGCTTTTAAAACCATCAATTACAACCATAGAACATGAACAAACTCGTACAAGCGGTGGCAGTGACGCTTTATCTAATTGCGTACTGGCATGTAATGCCGATAATTTTGATCGCGGTTCCATGCCTCAATATGTTTATTTGGACAGGTGGAACAAGAAAAATCCGCAAGTTTACTTTGATGATGTAATAAAAATTTCAAATGAAGAAAATTTAATTAGTCCTTCCGATATAGAAGGACAGGCTTTGACATTGAAGGAGCAAGGGCATGTTGAGGTTGATTTGTCCGCATTGAAGGGAGGTGAAAAATAATGAGAGTATTTTGCATTAATAATTTCCAAAGCATTAATTCACAGCCATTAACTGCTTCCCGTAGCATTAATAATGTTACTGATAGCCGGCATAATAATTTAGTGTTAAAAGGTCAGTTGGCACAGGATACTGTTAATTTTAACGGAAAAATCCCGAGTATAGTCGCTCCTACAATGGAAGATTTGATTAAAAGAACAAAAGCTGTTGATGTGCTGAGATATAATGTTTTACGTTTAGCAAAATTTGATTTACCATGTCCTGTATGTGGCCGTATTATGTTAGATGTAGAAAAGTTCAATGACTTTGAGCAAAAAGTTTTGTCCACTACAAATCCTGATGAAATTTTGAGTTATATTGATGAACTAAAAAAATATTTGCATCCGGTTGAAAGAAAAATCTTTTTAATGATGAAAGAGGAACGTAATTTCCATTCAGACTATTCTTTACATGACATATTAAAGTCAAAATTGCCTGTTTCTGAAAGAAAAATTGTTCAAACTCAAGCCAAAATATTTTCAGAAATAGGAATTTTATCCAGAAATCTATCGATCGATAATAGAACTCAACTTCAAGCTCTTTTGAATGAAACATTCGCAAGAATTTTTGATCCAAGAGAAACATCACGTTTTAGTCGCCGAATATTTATTAATAAATTAAAAAATATTTTTGTTCCGGAAACTGTCAGACAAAATTTTAGAGTTAATTTAAATGATAACTGGATATATACGCCTTTACAGGATATAATTATTGAAAAAGCTGTAGAATTGCCTATTGCTCGTAATAATATTGATGCCTTTATCGTAAAATATGCAAAAAGAGATTATAAGGGTGCAAATCCTGACCAAAAAATTGCTCTCAGAATGTTGAGCAATTCGCTTGCTACGGTCGAGCATATAAAGGCTCAGTTTAGGAATGGAACAACAGAACCTAAAAATCTTGCAGTTGAGTGTGCTGCGGATAATAATGGTCATGGTTCGGATTATATTATTGAACAAATTTCGGAAAATCCTGCAATGTTATCAAATTACCCAAGATATATGGCAAGATTGTGTAAAATTCATAAGATGGGTAAAGTGGAAAAATCTTATATTACTCAGCAAAATAAAACTTTTTGCAGCGAATCTTATGGCTTGTTAAATGCAAAATTAGATTTGTTAAAACCGACTAAGAAAGGTAAAAAGTATAAATATATGACCGCAAATGAGGGATTGACTCCAACAAAGAATGAACGAAGAGCCGCCAGAAAAATGAAATTAAAATCTAAAAAGCATAATAAAAATAATGGTCTGTAATTATATTTAAAAAAAATAGGGTTGCTTGAGTTGCAACCCTATTTTTTTAGTATCTTTCTAAATATTTGTCAATTTCCCATTGCGAAACGTAAGTTCTAAATGAATCCCACTCTTTACGCTTTGATGACATAAATTCATTAAATGCGTGTTCTCCAAGTGCCGCACGTCCGACAAGCGATTTGTCCAGATTTTCCAAAGCTTCTGCCAATGAACCCGGCAGAGAGTCTATTCTCTGTTTTTTACGTTCTTTTGTCGTTAGTTTGTATATGTTACTTTCTACAGGTGCAGGCGGATCTATTTTATTTCTGACTCCGTCCAGACAAGTTTCCAGTATTGCAGCAAATGCCAGATATGGGTTGCACGCAGGATCAGGTGATCTTAATTCTACACGGGTGGACTTTCCTCGTTTTGCAGGAACTCTCAATAACGCACTTCTGTTCGCAAGTGACCATGCTAAATACACAGGAGCCTCATAACCCGGTACCAGTCTTTTGTAACTGTTAACAGTAGGATTTAATATTGCTGTTATACTTTTAACGTGTTTTAACATCCCGCCAATAGCATATCTGGCAGTATCAGAAAGCTCATATTCTGCCTTCGCATCATAAAAGGCATTTTTATTACCTTTGAATAAAGAAACGTTACAGTGCATGCCGGAACCGTTAATTCCATATATCGGTTTTGGCATAAATGTCGCATGTAATCCGTGTTTTGCGGCGATTGCTCTTACAGCTATCTTAAATGTTGCTACATTATCCGCAGCAGTCAGCACATCAGCATACCTGAAATCTATTTCATGCTGTCCGTCTGCTACTTCGTGGTGAGAAGCTTCAATATCAAAGCCCATTTCCTGTAAGGTTAAAACAATATCTGAGCGAATGTCTTCACCTAAATCTTCAGGCCCCACATCATAGTATCCGGCTCTGTCCTGAGTTGATGTTGTAACTCTTCCGTCTTTGTCTTTTTCAAATAAGAAAAATTCTGCTTCAGGACCTATGTTCATTGAATAGCCCATGTCTTCAGCTTCCTTCATTACACGTTTTAAGTTGCATCGAGGACAACCTTCAAACGGGGTGTTGTCTGCATTATATATGTCGCATATTAATCTTGCAGAATTTATACCATCTCTGTCTCTCCAAGGTAATATTTGAAAGGTATTTCTGTCCGGGTGGAAAAACATATCAGATGTTTCAATGCTCCGAAATCCCTTTATTGAAGAACCATCCAGCATGATTTCATTGTTTAGTGCTTTGTCTATATGCTCTGATGGGATTGTCATATTCTTTACCTGTCCGTTGATATCAACAAACTGCAATTTTATAAATTTAATGTTATATTTTTTTATCAGTGATTTAATTTCATCATCGGTAAAATTTTTGCCGTCAAGCCTCTTGTGCATAAATTCTTTCATAATCCCTCTTCCTGCCATGCAAAGGCAAATTTATAAACTATTCTTATTAGAATACTTTTTATCAAAAAGGTCAATATATTTCGTATTAAGAATATATAAAATTCTGAATTGTCGTATAATATTATATTTTATCCCTTAATGTTAGTTTACAATCAGCTATTTTTAAGCTTTTTACTTTAATTATTAATTTTTGTAACGATATTATATGTATATAGCAATTATATATCATAAAAATACTTTATATAAATGTAAGCAATAACGAATTAAATAACACGAGATTATAAAACATACTACACTACCTACTACTACACACTAACCTTCTACACACACGAGGGATCATTAAAAAGATTCCAAACTCTATCTTTAAGATAGGGTTTTTTTTTGCAGGCTAAGCCTGCTCTTATATGCCACCGGAATACAAAATTTCAGGCTGTTTTACTTTCTTAAACCAGATGCACCTTTAAGGTATATAAATTCAGGTTCACTTTTTATGTCAGCGAGTATTAATACTCTAATACATTTCGGCAGAGAATTTTTAACCGTCATTTCTTGTACGCACATAAAAGCTGTTTTGTTCCAACCTAAATTCTGTCGGATGAATTTTGCAGGATATACGGCATCTAAGTCTTTTGTAACTGAGAATTCAACGTAAGAAACAATATCCTCTGTCAGAGAATTTTTTTTAATTAATTCTGAGAAAAGCTCTAATGTAGCATTTTTTATGCTTTCAATGGAGTTTTCATCTGCGGTTGTTGCTCCTCTTATGCCTTTTAACATTTTCTATCTCCCGTTATTTGTTTCTTAATCCGTTATACCAGTCACGGGCAAACATTTCGCCTTTTCCTTCAGGTTTTACTTTAATAAGCATTATGCTGTCTTTGCCGCAGGCAACTTTGATGCCTTCTTTGGTAATTTCAGTAAAATCTCCGGATTTGCCTGACCCTTCACAGACTTTTGTTTCCAACACTTTAATTATTTTGTCATTGTATTTGAAATATGCGGATGGGGACTTATAAACTCCTCTTACAAGGTTATGGATATCAGAAGCAGATTTTGAAAAATCTATTTCTGTTTCTTCCTTTTGAAGTTTATTAGCCATACAGACGCCATCTTCGCCTTGCGGAATCGGTTTAATTAATTCGTTTACCAGACCTAATAGCGTTTCTTCTATCATCTTTGGAGATTTTTCGCTTATTTCTTCATACAATTGTTCGCAGTTCATTGTATCGGAAATAGGTATAACAAGGCGTTTACATATATCTCCGCAATCTAATCCGAGTTCCGTAATCATTGTGCAAATGCCGGTTTCTTTATCTCCGTTTATAATTGCACGCTGAATAGGGTTTGCACCTCTGTACTTAGGCAGAAGTGATGCGTGCAGGTTTATAGTTTCATATTTAGGTATATCCAGAACTTCCTGTGACAAAATTTGCCCAAACGCAAATGTAACAAAGAAATCAGGCTCTAATTTCTTTAATTCTTCCTGTATATCAGGTTCTTTCCTTATAGATTTTGGCTGATATACAGAAATATTATGTTTCAGTGCAAACTGTTTTATCGGAGACATTGTTATTTTGTTTCCCCGTCCTGCGGGTTTGTCGGGTTGAGTAACTACTGCTGCAACTTCAATATTATTCGAGTTATGAAGATACTCAAGAGATTTCAGCCCTATGTCTGGAGTTCCGAAAAAAACAATTTTAATCATTTTTTAATTCTTCCTCCAATTCAGGTTCTTCAAGAAGTTTATCTTCTTCAATCGGAGGCAGATTATATTTAGCAAGTGTTTCATTTGTTTCAAATCTGTTTATACAGTGGTCTATATACAAAATTCCGTCAAGATGATCAAATTCGTGCTGAATACAACGGGTTAGCAATGTTCCTCCGTTTGCTTCCAGAACAAACGGACGCCCGTGAGAATCCAGTGCTTTTACTGTTACATTTTTATATCTTCTTACATCAGTATATGCTTCCGGAAAGCTTAGGCAGCCTTCGTTGCTGATAATTGCACCTGATTTTTTGATAATCTTGGGATTTATGAAAACCATTGGGCGTAAAGGCTCATCATTTGAAGATACATCAAGAACGAATACCCTGTAATTTACACCTATTTGCGGTGCTGCAAGTCCGACACCGTTTGCAGAATACATAGTTTCCAATAAATCATTTACTAATTCCGTTATTTTTTTTGATACCTTATGAACTTCTTTTGAAGGTTCTCTTAACGATTTTGTTCCGTATTTTAATATATTTCTGATAGCCATAACTAATTTACCTCGCCTATAGTAATTTTACTATAAATTGAGCGTATTTGCAATTTATTATCTTACGTTCAGAAATTTGTGCATTTGCGGTATTATGCGAACTCTGTTGTATTTTGTATAAAATTTGTCAAATATTTCTTCACAAAAATTTGTACTGACTGAAAATTTATTCCCTTCCATTTTGGGTTGCAGGATAATTAAAATATTGTTAGTTTGGGCTGTCTTTATTGCAAATAAAATTTCCTCTTCCGTTATGTGATTATCAAACACTATTTTTGCAAAAGTGTCTTTAGAGGATGCAATTTTAAAAAATTTTTCTATATTCTCTTTGTTTTGTTTTTGACCTGTTGCACTTTCAAGTTTAATATCAGCTGAAATAACATCAGTATATTTTATTATTTGTTCTAAGTTTTCAGGCAAAGTAGCGTTTGTTTCAAGATAAATTTTGTGTCTGTTGGCTTTTGCAAGGGGTAAAAAATCGGATAAAAACTCTACTGATACCAGAGGCTCGCCCCCTGTCAGAGAAAGAACTAAATTTTCCCCATATTTGTTAATTTCTGTTATTAATTCTTGCGGTGAATATTCTGTTGATTTTGATAATTCAAAATCCGTATCACAATAACGGCAATTTAAATTGCAGCTGCAAAAACGGATAAATAACTGGCGTTCGCCAACATAAGGACCTTCTCCTTGTACCGATAAAAATATTTCTCTGATGTTTACTTTTGACAATTTAATAATCTCTTACGGAATTTTGTGACATCTTTTTCAGCTTTGTATACATTGAAACTTCGTCTTCAGAAAGTGTTTTTGGCAGCTGAATTTCTACTGAAATTATCATATCACCAACTTGTCCGTTTGTCATTATTCCTTTGTTTGCTATTCTGAATTTCTGCCCTGATTGTGTCATTGGAGGAATTGTAAGATTAATATTCCCATCAAACGCAGGTACTTCTACAATTGAGCCTAATACAGCTTCAAACGGAGATATGGGAAGCTTATAAATCACATTATTCCCGTCAAGCTGCATGTGTTCATCTTTTTCGACTTTTATTGTAATGTAAAGATTTCCGTTGTTTCCGCCGAAAAATCCGGGATTACCTTCTCCGGCAAGTCTTAATTTTGAATTGTTGCGTACTCCTTTCGGAATCTTTACGGTAAGTTTTCTGTTGGTTTGATAGACTCCTGTTCCTCCGCATTTTGGACATTTTGAAGAATTTATAAATCTTCTGCCGCTGCAATGAGGACATAATTCTTTATGCATTATGTTTAAAACCCTTTCGCATCCCCTAACGGCTTCCGTTAATGTTATGGATACCTCTGTATGTACATCATCGCCGTCTTTAGGTTGTCTTTTAGATGCTTTTTCGGCGTGTTTCCTGCTTATTTCATCAAGTATGGATGAAACTTTATCCTTAAAAAATTTTTGTGTATAAGTTTCATATATATCTTGTTTCTTATTTTGAGTTTGTTTTCCTTCTTTATCATTATTATTTTCTTTTTCAACAAATGATGAGGATTTTGCAGAGGATGTTTCTTTGAATTCAGGTTTTTTGTCTTCTTTCTTGGTTTCGGATTTTTTTTCAAACCCTTTGTTAGGCGTTTTGTAAAATCCGTTAAGCATATCATACTGTTTTCGTTTGATTTCGTCGGACAGTGTTTCATAAGCTTCGATTATGTCTTTGAATTTCTCGATGCTTTCGGGAGATTTATTTACGTCAGGGTGGTATATCCTTGCCAGATGTCTGTAAGAAGTTTTTACTTCTGCATTATCGCTGTCAGGGGTAACTCCAAGAATATCATAATAATTTTTCTTACACTTTATTGTCATATATTTATTTATAATGACGTTATAAATTTTTTCAACATTATCATGGAGAAATTTTTGTGACTATTTTGTAAAGCCAATCTTAGCCTGTGCTGTGCGGTCTTTATATAAAGTTTCTTTAACTTTCATGTTTTGATTTTCCTGTATTGGAATTATAAAATCTTCCAATTTGACATTTCTGCGGTTGTCGTTAATAGCGGTTTCTGTTGCATCATCTATCAGAACGGTTATATCTCTGTTAGAAAAGCCTCTTGTCATGTTAACAAGTTTTTCTATATCTGATGCGGAAGATGCTAATTCAATACCTTTCGGAAATTGATTTAATCTCATAATAATTAAATTTTGTCTCTGGTTGTCGTCAGGTAAGCCAATATAAGTTTTATATGTCAGGCGGCTTCTTATTGCATCATCTACAAGATCAAAGTTGTTTGTTGCACCAAGGATTATGATATTATCTCCTCTTGCCTGATCTATTATTTGGAGCAGCGTGCTGACCAGTTTGTTGCCTTCGGCATGAGTGCCTGAAGAATCTCTCTTTGCAGTCAGGGATTCCATTTCATCCATCATCATAAATACAGGTTTGCCTGATTCTTTTGCGATATCTTTTATATAATCATAAGCTTCCTGCGTTTGAATTGACGAGCCGTTTACAAATGTTGAACCCACTTTTGAAACTTTAAACTTGAACATTGGCAGTCCGGTTTCCTGAGCTATAGCTTCCATAAAGTATGTTTTACCGCATCCCGGAGGCCCGTATAGAAGTATTCCTCTTGGCATTTTCTTGCCGTATTCTATTTCATTCAGCCTTGCAATTTCAGGATTCTTTAACGGTGTAATTAAAATATTATTTATCTTTGTTTTTTCTTTGTCCATGCCTGCAATGCTTGAAAAATCTTTAGGAGAAAATTCTGAAGGTACAAATTCTTCTACGAGTGTATTCGGTTCTCGTTTCTTTTTTTCTTTAACTTGCGGAGTATTGTTAGGTTTTGTGGCATTGGACGCTTTTTCTGTTGTCTGAACTTTTGTATTGTTTTCCTTGTCAGAAGTGCTATCAAGTTTTCCAATCAAATCATAAATCCATTTTGCTTCCCCAGGGATACCGTCTTCTGCCAATTCCTGTATGTAGGTATTATATTCTTTCATTTTGTAGTGCATTGACGGATATTTTTTGTCAATTTGTTTTACTACCGCAACTTTTTGGTTTACAAATATGTCCGAATAGAACTCCGTTAAATCTTTATTATTAAGCATTGTTGCTTCTCTTAGGGTGTCCTCCATTTCCATAACAGATTTGTTCAATATTCGAAGTTCCTGAGCAATCTCTCGCTGCTCAAGATCTTTGCCGTATAATTCTTCATCTTTCAACTTTTTCTGTACTTGTTCATTAAGTTTTTTATTGTAGCCGAATGTGGGGCTGTTTGCTATGCCGTATATTTTCATTTCATTATCCCTTATTGTCAAATAATAAAATAAAAAAGCTTTTCTTACTATGCTTGTAATATATTTTTTTACAATACTTAATTAAATAAAATACCTACAATTGCTGCTGAAAGATAGCAGGCTAAAGTTCCGGCTATTAATGCTCTTACCCCTAATCTTGCAAGATTTTTTCTCTGGTTTGGAGCAAGCTCTCCTATACCTCCCAGTTGGATTGCAATAGAACCGAAGTTCCCGAAACTGCATAAAGCAAAACAAGCAATAAGGTAACTTTTTTGAGATAATTGCTGCGGAAGATTTGTTAAATCAACATAAGCAACCATTTCATTTAAAACAAGTTTTGTACCCATAAGACTTCCGACTGTTGTTGATTCGTTCATCGGACAACCCATAAGGTATGCAAATATTGCAAATATTTTGCCTAGTATCATTTTTAGTGAAAGCTGTGTTAAGTCAAAGGTTGCGAAATTTATATGCAGATATTTGACAATTAAATTACCTGCTCCGCCTAAAATATAATCAATCATCGCAACGAGGGCGACAAGTGCTAATATCATTGCAACAATATTAATAGCAACTTTCATCCCTTCTGATGCACCTGCCGATATTGCATCAAATACATTTATATATGGTTTTCTTCTTTTGCTGTATGTTATTGAGAAATTCTCGCTTGTTTCAGGTGTGTGTGTTTCCGGATACATTATTTTTGCTATAATCATTGCTCCGGGAACTGCCATTATTGATGATGCTAACAAATAATGTGCCGGAATTCCTATTGAAATATAAATCGGCATTGTCGCACCCGATATACAAGCCATACTTCCTGCCATTGATGCAAGTAATTCAGAACGGGTAAGTTTTGCTAAATAAGGTCTAATCATGATTTGTGCCGATATTTGACCAACAAATGCACTGGCTACATTAGACAAAGCTTCTGCTCCGCTGACAGACATTAATTTGTTCATAGCTTTTCCGAAAATTGGTATAATTCTTTGCATAATGCCGTAATAATACAGTATGTTTACAAGTATCATCATAAATATTAGTGAGCATATTAACTGTAATGCAAATACATTTGCACCCATTCCGAATATTTCTGCAAGTTTAGTGTTATTAAGCAGAGGACCAAAGACAAAGCTTCCTCCGTCTTTTGCAAAATCAAGGATTTTTTGAACGCCTAAACCTATATTCATAAACAAGGCTCTTCCAAATGGTACTTTAAAAATGAATACTGCCAGCAATACTTGTAGTGCAAATCCTGTCCCAATGGTTTTATAGTTTATTGCTTTTTTATTGTTAGACATCAAGTATGCCAGTAAAAATATAAATACAATCCCAAAAATTCCAAAAAATCTGCTCATATAACCCTCTTTAAAATGTTTATAATCTGATTATACAAAAAACATGAAAAAGAAGTTATGGGAATGTATTTTTTGTAACAGTTATTAGTATTTATTCAGCTAATTTAATGTTTGTAAAATCTTTAAGGTTAAAGCCTAAGTCTTTCATGTGACCAAGTAATGCTCCGCCTGTGATTTCTCCGGCTTCATTTTTAATAACCCAGCTTTGATCTCCGTCTATAGCGTGTCTTATCATATCTGCGTAGGCGTGCTTATCATAGAATGTATCGGCAGCTCTGTATATTGCATCAGTAAAGTCATTGCTCAATTCATTTAGGTATGCTTGGTAATTGTCACCTGTTCCTGACTTAATTTGCGGAACGGTACGTCCGGTTAAAAATCCGTTGACTCCGTCATTTACGCTGTCAACATGACCGCCTACACGGGTACATATTACAGGGGTACCTTTGTATAAAGATTCCCATTTAGCCCCGTCCGGTTCAAAGTGGCTTGAATATAGTGTGAAGTCACTGCCTGCCTGGAATATATTATTAGCGGTGTATCCGTCCTGCCATACAAGCTGTTTACCCATATCATATCCGAGTTCTTTTTTAAGATTTTGCACAATGGCTCTAATTTTTCCGCCTTCACCGTCAGCACCGCCTATGACGATAATAGGTTTAGGTTTATTAGGATATTTTGTACTCCATTCATTCATTACCCTGCGAATAGCGTTACAAGCTACATCTACACCTTTTTGACTTACAAATCTGACACCCATATTTAGAACCATTGTATTGTCTAAATCTTCAGTTTTGATATGTGATAAATCCGTTAGTTCAGCTTCGCCAATATTGAACAGGTTATCTCCACGCTTTTTGTTATGTTCAATCATGCTTTTCAGATATTCTATAAATACTTCTTTATTGTGGTGTCTGTTAAGCAGTATATGTTCGGTTGTGTCTGCGTGTGTATATGATTTAAATTCTCTTAATGTTGTTGTACCTTTTGCTTCCATAGCTTCAAGTGCTGTATTAATACATTCAGAACCGATTTCCCTTAACTGTTCAATTTTTGTTCTGAGGTTTCCGGCATCCAGTTTTCCTGAAAGTACTTCTTCCATTTTAGCTCTTTGTATGTCAGATATTCCGGATAAGTTTCTCAATGTGGTTTGGAATAGTGTCAGCTTATCGCTGTTTATTGAATTTATAAATCCTGCAATATTTGCCTGACTTACTTCATTTACACTTCTGTCCCAGCCGTTGCTTGCCCCCTGTAGTGTTCCGTTTTCTTTTCTTATGCTGCAGATGTGCTGCATAGCGTGGCTTCTTTCGGATTGCTCCGCAAGCTCATTTGCGTATGTCGGCGATACAGGTTTCATCTTGTTTGACAGGCATGCACCCATATTCGCAAGATTTACCTGATTATCCGTTACCAAAACTTTTTTAAGTGCATCATATTCAAAACCTGTATTTGCATGTTGATGTATGTCGTATGCATATTTATCAAATAATGTATTTAAAATTTCTGAGGTATGTTTCCAACTCGTACCCTGATAATCTAAATTGTGGTCGATATTTATCAGATTCATAGACTTAAACATCTCGGCAGCACGGGATGATAACTCTTTCATTTCAGCTTCGCAAGGAGCTTTTAACCTCAATAACGGAGCAATAGCTCCTGCGTGCCAATCGTTAAGTATCATTGCATCAGGAGTTTTTATTTCTTTAAATTTGTCAGGATTACATATTTTCAAGCATGTCTGAGAATTTGGGTCAGCTTTTATTTTCATAAATTCATAAACAGCTTTTGAGAAGAAAGCATATCTTTCAGCTTCAGAAACTTTTTGAGAATCAGTATATAATCCGTTGGCTGTAAAATAATCGTTGTTTTTGAACATTAAACGCTTAAATCCTCTTGGATCGTTGCCCACAAACACTTCAACCGTCTGGTTTTCTACTCTGTCATTACGGAAGGCTTGTGTATTAAATTCTGCAACTTTGTCTAATGTTATTTCAAAATGTTTAGGTTTATCCAAATCATAAGTGTATTTGTAAACATTTCCTACCTGTTCAAGCTTTGACTTTCCGTGTATTAAGCTGACAGGTCTTACAAGATAATTGTCAATGTTAAATTCTTTCGTTAAATTTTTAGCTATTTGAACAGGTACTTCTCCTAAACCGCCTTCTTTTTCAGGGATAGACTCCGAAGTTAAAGACCATATCGTTGAATCTTTTGTTAATGGCTTCGGTTTAGGCATTCTGTCTGTTCTGTTGTTTATAAATATATCAGCTGCATCACTGAGCCATGTTTTAAGCCCTTTACTTAGTTCAATAGGAGAACCGTCATTTTTAAGATTTCTAAGAAGAGGAATTCCGTCAATACTGCCTAAGTTTCTTTCTTTAGGTGCGGCTTCCATTGCTTTGTAAAGCTGCATACTTTTCATATCTTCACTTAATGAGGATAGATAACCATCGTACCATCTTTTTGTGTCACCTAACTCTCTTGTTACTTTGTCAACTTCGTTCGCATTTGAGCGTGCTGTATTTTCAACTGCAGTAAGTTTTGCATCTATCGAAGAATTTTTAGCAGCGACTTCAGTCAATCTGTCCGATATAATTCCAAATTGCGAATTAATGTCACCAATTTTAGAATTTATGTTGTTATATAAACTTTTTGTATTGCCGTTTTTTATTATTGCGTATGAGGCAACTCCAAGTGAAACAAGAGCCAAACCTGCGTTTATGTATCCAAAATTGTCTTTAAGAAAATTTTTGTCAGCAGTTGTATTTGTCTGTTGTGTTTGTGCAGGCTGCGTGTCGGTTACGGGATAGCTTTGAGCAGGTGTTGAATTCAAATCTGTTGGTTTATTTAGTAAGGATGCTGTATTACTGATTTTTGAAGCAGAATTATCCGATGTACCATTGAAATTGAGTGTGTTTTTTAATGATACTTTACCTACACTTATGCCCATAAACTGACTCCTGTTATAAATGCAAACTATGTGTTAAATACATCTGAATTATATTTTTTGCTACCATGCAGAAAAAATCTTTACAAACAGTAATATGAATATTAGACTAATTTTTACAAATTATCAAAAATTTAAAAATATTTAACAATACACAATTTAGCTAAGCCTATTGACATTGAATTTTGTTCTTGCTAAATTAGTATTCGTTGAGGCTCAATTGGGTCGAACGTCGAAATTGAATAGTCTTAAAAAGCATTTGCGCCTGTAGCTCAGCCGGTAGAGCAATCCCCTTTTAAGGGAGAGGTCGCGCGTTCGAATCGCGCCAGGCGCAAATTTCTTTTGTCTTTTATTTATATAAATGCTTTATATTTATAATTTATGGGTTAAGCGGAATACATCTTTAATGTTCTTTCGGTATTCTTTGTAATAACGGCTTTAGCTGATTCATATTCCTGTTGAAGAGCAGAGTGTTCCGTATCAAG
>CACYTP010000017.1 GCA_902777385.1 uncultured bacterium | reverse complement strand
TAGTGCAAAAATTATGACAAAAGTGCAAGAATAGTCCGGTAAATCTCTACACTATAAACTTGCCTCTATTGCCCTAAAATTAGGCAAATCCACAATAAATGTAAAGACACACTCCAGATGATTATTTGTACTTTCGTCAAAAGTCCTCCGCACTCAGCACCCTCGCGTTGAACCCACTGACAAAACTTCGTTTTGTGTGGGTTAAATTCTAATCCCTCTATACACAATGATAGCCGACATATCTAAAGATATATCGGCTATCATTCGGAAAAGGTGGGATTTGAACCCACGGTGCAGGTAGCCCCACACAACACCTTAGCAGGGTGCCGCCTTAAGCCACTCGGCCACTTTTCCTTCTTTATTAATTTGTCATGCAAAAGGGTTTCCCCCCTCACTTATTCAATGATAGCATAAATTTTTTATTTTGCAATAAATCTCGATAAATTTCAGATTACTACAGGGAAATACTTTTAATCCAAAAAACATATATATAGATGATTTCATAATCCAAGCATTGAGATATAAGTAGTACGTTAGACAAAATATGGAGGTAATTTAAATGCGAGGCAAAAGTAACAGATACGAAGAATTAATCAGAAATTATACTGAAGGGGATTTAGATTTATCAGGCTGTGACATCAAACATCTTGTATTAGATCACGTTAGCGGAAGTCTTAACCTTTCTAAATCTACTATTGGTACACTGACTATCGGTTGGGTTAGCAACGAATTAAACATGAGCGGTGCTGAAATCAAAAATATTACAAATCCGATTGACGCAGAAAGTGTTATTATGACAGGTGCTGCTATCAAAAAATTGCCTGAACATGTATATACTAATTATTTTGATATTTCAAAAAGCAGTATTTCCAAACTTAATACTGACGTAAGATGCAATACTCTCTGCATGAAAAATTCAAAAGTAGAAACTTTACCTAAAGAATTGAGAGTTAAAAGATTGGTTGTAGATTCTAAAACTGCTAAAAATATGCCGCTTTCTGCAATTAGAAGCTGTGAAACATTTGAAATCGACGGAACAGTTTATTCAAGCGTTTCTGCTAACAACTTCGAATTTTGCAGCGTTAACTCTGAAGAAACTTCTTGCTGCGGCGTTTAGTTAATAAATTTTATATATTATAAAGACCGTATTTAATAATGCGGTCTTTTTGTATATAATTTTATCAGGAGAAAATTTATGCTGGCTGATTACCATATACATACAAGCTATAGTGATGACTCTATATATCCCATGGAGGATTGTATTAATCGGGCTATTTCACTCGGTTTTGATGAAATATGCTTTACGGAACACATTGATCACGGGTGTCCTACTTCTTTTTGCTGCGACTGTGACAGTTACCTTGAGGGGTTCAATTTATACAAAGAAAAATATCAGAAAAAAATTACACTCAAGTTCGGAATTGAATTTGGAGTTCAGGCTCATCACAGAAATTATTTTGAAAATATTTTCCGCAAATATCCGTTTGACTTTGTTCTGATGTCATTTCATCAGGTTGAAGACAAAGAATTATGGAACGGGGATTTTCAAGCAGGCAAAACACAGGCAGAATACAATAGAATATACTTTGAAGAAATGTTCAATTCCATGAAAGCCTTTGAAAATTACAGCGTTCTTGCTCACATGGATTTAATGAGAAGATATGACAGATACGGAGAATACCCGTTTGAAAAATCAAAAGAGCAAATTGAAGAGATTTTAAAATATCTTATTGCTGCAGAAAAAGGAATAGAAGTGAACACATCTTCGTTTAGATACAACTTAAACGACCTTACCCCTGCAACCCCTATACTTAAATTATATAAAGAATTAGGCGGCGAAATTATCACAATAGGTTCGGATTCACACAGAGAAGCCCAACTCGGAAACAAAATCCCGTACGTCAGAGATATACTTAAATCCTTAGGCTACAGGTATTTTACAACATTTAAAAAGATGCAACCTATATTTCACGAATTATAATTCCGGAAATTTTTACTTAATATTATGAAATAATCAAATAATTACACGCAATTTTCACTGTAAATTTACCTTATTAAATTTATAGAAGTTATGTGTATTATAGGAGATATTGTTCAATGATGAATCAACCGATACAACCTGTTCAGCAAGGTTATGTTACAGCACCTAACTGTGGGGTAAATCCGCAGCCTCAAATAAATAATGAACAACAAAAAAAATTCAACGAAGAACAAAGCATGGCAATTTCTTTTGACATGGCTGCCGAATATAGTGCAATAAGCAGAATGCAATCTATTATTGCAGATATGACAACTCAATTAAAATCAGAAGAAGATCCTGAAAGAAAATCTGTTATTGAAAACAGAATTAATACGCTCAACAATATGATTTTACAACGTGAAGCTAAAATTAATCAGATGGAACAAGCCAAAAACCGGATTAATGCTCAAATTCTGTAATTATTTTGGTATTTATACACAATCTCTCCCTTGGAGAGAAAAGAATTTTAGGACGAAACGCAGTTGAGTTCTAAAAATTCAAGAGAGGGGAAATGATTTTCCTAACGGGACAACACCCTCTCCTGAAAATCTAAGTTTCGTAAACTCAACTTGATTTTCTATCCTCTCCCCTACGGAGAGGTTTCGGCTATATTTACTGTAACATAGCATATAATTACCTTATTTTTTTAACGCATCAAAATCAGCCTGAATTTCATCAGCCTTGTCATTCAGTCTGTTATATGTCTGCGAATTTATTTCACCGCCAATAAGAATAAGTATTGAAGTATAGTACAACCAAACCATCAGCACCGCAAACGCACCGATTGTACCATATACCATATTATATGTTTTTAAATTATTTACATATATAGAAAAGCCCCAAGACGCAGCCAACCAAAATATTACAAAGAAAAATGAACCCGGAATTGCACTCTTCCTTTTGAATTGCTCATTTCCCTTTAAATCAGGTAATATATAATAGCTTAAAAATGCCATTAAAAATAATGCTGCAAATGCTATCGGCCAACGTAAAAGCATTAGCATTTTTGCTATAGATGTTGTTATATAATAGTGGTTGAACAAGAAATTTATTATAATTCTGCCGAATATAATAAGGTTAATTGACAAAAACAACACCATTACATCCACCAAAAGCATCAATAATGACAGTATTCTTGTATATATAAGGTTTCTGGTTTCTTTGACCTTATACGCACGATTTAAGCCTTTTAGAACTACTGCCATCGCATTCATTGAAAGAAAAGTTGTAGCTATAATACCTATAATAGCCATTATCCCACCCTGATCAAAAATCATAACTTCGGATAGAACTGTTCTTATAAGATTCATTGCCTGCTCAGGCATAAAATTGCCCAAAAATATCATTATCGGCTCCATTAAAGACTGATTTCCCAACCAGCCAAAGATTGCCATTAAAAACAACATGAACGGGAATATACCGATTACAAGCATAAATCCCATCTCCGCAGACATACCGAAAAAATCGTTATCAATTATCGAAAAGATAAGACGTTTTACACCTTCTATGAAACCGTACTGACCTTTTATTCTCATAGCTTTAACTTCTTAACCTCTTCATAAACTCTTCTTGCGGCATCCTCCACAGAACATTTTATCATACATCCTGCCGCTAATTTATGTCCGCCGCCATCAAATTTTGCACATACAGAAGAAATATCCGCAGATTCACTTCTCATTGAAATTTTGGATAATGAAGCCCCAAGCTGCTTAGCAATAAACGCAACTTCAACGGATTTTATTGCCCGTAATTTTTCTGTTAAACCCTCCGTACAATCCTCTGCCACGTTATATCTTTCCATATCTTTTTTGTAGACAATAATGTATGCAATCTTATTATCCTCAGAAAATACGGCATTACTAATACAATGTGCCTGAAATTGTACATGTTCTCTTGAATTTGACTCATAACAATACTTATATATTTCGGAAGGAATAACACCTGCTCCGGCTAATTTTGCGGCAGAATTAAGAGCCTTTTGAGTTGTATTATTATACTTGAAAGAGCCTGTATCTGTTAATATCGCCGTGTATAAACTCTTTGCGGTATTCAGACTTATTTTCCAATTTAATGCTTCCATTATATCGAGTAAAACTTCACCTGTTGAGCTTGCATCCGGACATACAATATTTAAATCAGCGTAGTTATCATTTGTTATATGATGATCAATATTTACCTTGTACTTTGCTTTATCATACAAAGTCCTTGAGTCAAACATTCTGTCGTATGATGCTACATCGACATTAATAACCAAGTCATATTCTCTTGACAAGTCGTAATTACTTATATGTTTTGCCAATTCAATATCAGGTAAAAATGTATATATAGCAGGCAATTTTGACATCAAAAGCATATCCGCTTTTTTCTTGAAATTATCATATATTGCAGAATATAATCCGCACATGCTGCCTAATGTATCCCCGTCGGGATTTATGTGTGAAATAATTAATATATTTTTTGACGATTTTATGATATTATCTAATTGCTGACAATCCATTCCTTAATATTATCAGAAAAAACACGGTGACGCAAATTGGGAAAAATTTTATACACAGATTTTGTATCTACTGAAGACCTCATGTCTGAGTTAATGGGTAATAAAGAAATAAAAAAGGCAATTACACGTTCAAATTTATACAAATTTTGGGGGAGAGTTGCCGGAGCAAAATTCTCACAAAAATCAAAACCCTATTCTATGCAGGCAGGCGGAGTAATGGTTATTTCTTGCGAAAGTCCTGCTGTAGCTCAAGAATTAATGCTGAAAAAAACTCAGCTGCTCGTCAAATTCAAACCATATCTGGAATCTCTTAAAATAAAGGTTAATGACCTGAAATTTGATACTAAAAAATGGAAACCCGAAGATTAGAAACCCTTAGTATTACTCGGTTTTGCGTTTTGTATTAAGTTTTATTACAAAAAATAATACTCTTTGAAATTCACCTTATAAAAAATACTTTATATATACAAGAGAGTAAAATAAATATAAGGAGAGAGCATTATGACATTTTTAGCACAATATTCACAATTTATGTTACTTAAATTAGAGCAAAGCGAAATTCAGCATAAAATGATGATTGCCCAAAAACGTATGATGCAATTAGATACAGAGCGTAGCGAATTGGAACAGATGTATGATTCACTGGGTATCACTGATACAAGAGAATATAATCCTGATGATGAAGCGTATTACAGATATCTGGAAAAAGAATCAAACCACCTGAGCAGAAGTGTTGAAAGCTACGAAAATTTAAATAATGCTATTAACACATTAGCTCAGACAATGAAAAGTCAAGTTGAAAATGGCATCAAAGATTCTTGCGGTATGACATTCAACGGTGGCAAATAATAGCCGTACGACCTGAATCAAGTAATTTATAAAAATTTATAAGCGAAGTTTGTGGTGTTGCTCCTGAGTTATTTCAGGTCGCTATGAACTTCGCTTTTTTGAACCATATATAATTCATAAGTATTCAACATCAAAGAAGCAATAGTCATTGGACCTACACCACCCGGAACGGGTGAAATATAAGAAACCACATTTTCTACATCATTAAATTCTACATCCCCTCTTACTTTTCCGTTTTCATCACGGAAAATACCAACATCTACTACGACACTATTTTCTCTAACCATATTTTCTTCTATTAATACTTCACCTACTGCAGAAATTAATACATCTGCAGTTTTTGTTATGCCGGAGAGATTTTTTGTATGACTGTGACAAGTTGTAACAGTTGCATTTCTCCCAAGAGCCATTAAAGACATTGGTTTACCTACAAGATTTGAACGTCCGACTACAACAACATTTTTCCCGTCCAAATCAATACCGTATTCATCCAGCAAAAGTAAAATTCCTTTTGGAGTACAAGGATAAACATAGGGTTTAAGACCTGCTGCAAGCCTGCCGTAATTTACAGACGTAAAACAATCAACATCTTTTTTAGGGTTAATTGTATCTATAACTTTCTGCTTATTTATATGTTCCGGCAGCGGCAACTGAACAAGAATTGCATTTACCTTATCGTCATTATTTAATTCTTTAATCTTATCGAGTAAAATTTCCTCCTCTACATCGGCAGGGAATTTGATAACTTCGGATATAATACCAAGTTTTTCGGCAGTTTTTTTCTTGTTATTGACATACAAAACACTTGCAGGATTCTCTCCAACCAAAATCACAGACAACTTTGGTTTTTCTGTCAACAAATCAATATCTTTTTTTAAGTTTAGAAGGATTTTATCTCTTAAAGCTTTTCCATCCAAAATTACTGCCAAAATAACACCTCCTATTACGCATTTTCACTATTACTCTGAGGTAAATTCAGACGATAATAAAACTGCTTAATTGCATTTTGAATAATGACAGACTCTCTGGACATTGCATTTTGCTTCAAGTCATTATCAAAAGGAATAACTCCGAGAACTTCCAAATCAAATCTCTTTAACATTCCGTAAACATGCTCCAACGCACTATTATCAACCTTATTCAAAATCACACCCAGTTGATTGCCTGCGGCATACTTCGCACTAAACTCTTCAATACGTTTTGCCAAATGAGCAGAATCCTCCGTAGGATTTGCTATAATGAGAGTAGAGTCTATCTGAGTATCAACAAGCTGATTTAAATACTTCAAATCAAATTCACAGTCAAAAATTACTATATCATACCTGTCAATAAGCTTTTGAACGGCATAATTAATCTGACCTGTAATCGGGCATCTGCAGTCTTTTGCACCAACAAACCATGAAACAATTAAATCTACATTTTCATCTAGAGAAACCAGAATATCCTCCATAGCCCATTCGATAAATTCCTGTTTTGACATATCATCCGGAATACCTGTTTTATACTCGTGCTTTCCGCTTCTGATACCGTATATGGTATTTCTCACATCCAAACCGAAACTATGTCCCAATTCACTCGTTAAATCATTATCAAACAGCAAAATAGACTTTTCCGGAAACATCTCCTGAAATATTCTCAAAAAAGCTTTTGTAATAGTTGTTTTTCCACTTCCACTTTTACCTGTTATTGCTAATTTATAAGTCATTGTACCTCTCTTTTAAGTAATTTGAAATCTCCCGAGTCAGCATAAAAGCTTTATTTGCCAAATCAATGCTCAAACTTCCTGCACCACATGACGTTGATACCAAAGAATTAGTTATTATAAGTTTCTCATTAATACCCTTATCAGTCAAATATTTTACAGCCTGATGAAATTTATTTTCAATAATCTTAACATCAGCAGCCTCAAGTGCAGCTTTATCTAAAGTCGGAACAACACCCCAAACAATTTTACCGCCACGCAACAAGAATTTTTCAACTTCTTTTGAATATACACTCAAATTTTTTGCGTAACCGTAAGCATCCAAATTCAGCATATCTACACCACTGTCCATAGGAACCTTCCAGTCACATTTTCCGCAACAATGAATAGCACTCAAAGCACCTTCCGATTTTATTACGTCTGAAACCTCTTTAAGCATACATAAAACATCATCCTCTGATATTGTAACGTAAGCAGATGTTCCTAACTGAGAAATTGAAGGTTCATCAATAAATATCACAGGCGTAATCTCCGGATTAACCCTTCTCATTTCCCGTATTTGCCAAAGTGCCTTTATAGTTAGCGTTTTTTGGATTATTTCTTTTAAAGTTTCATCATATACTGCACAACGTCCATCCTTATCCACAAGGGTTGTCGCCAAAGTAAACGGGCCTACTATCTGACCTTTTGCAAATTTCGATTTTGAAACCAAATTAAGAAAACTGCCAAATGATGATGCCGCTTTCTGAGATATTCCGTATTTTGAAATAATTTCTCCGTTATCATCCTGACCTGAAATTATCATTTCATAATCCATAAAAAAGGTTTCTAAATCTTCATAGAAATTCTCATAATCTGTATCTAAATAAGATTTATCAGCAAAAAACGAAGGCATACCCTCCAAAAATTGGATTATCATGTCTTCGTTTTTTGATACCTTTACCATCTGAGGCCAGAACGGAACATTACCGAAAAATTTTTCAACAAGCTCCATTGCATCATTCAAGTTATTATGGGGCATAGAACCAATTGCCAAACATTCAAGTTTTAGTTCTTTTATATCCGCACCCATCTATACCTCGTTCGACGATAACCTATGCTTCTGCTTCAGTGCTTTCAACAACTTCTTCAACAGATTCTTTTAATATTTCAGAAGCTGTAACAGTAACTGCTAATTCGCATTTTACTTTTGAAGTTAACTTAATAAGCATCTTATATGCACCAACTTTGTTAATAGGAGCATTCAAAGAAACATTTTTCTTATCTACTGTAATACCGGCTTGAGATTGCAATTCTTCAGTCAATTTCTTAGTAGTAATTGTACCAAACAATTTGCCTGATTCACCTGCTTTAGCTGACAATTTTAATTCACCGAATTTTTCGATTTGTTCAGCAGTAGCAAGAGCCTCCTGATGTAATTTTTCTTGTTTAGCTTTAATTCTTGCAATATTCTTTTCTCTGTTTTTGATAGCACCTTCAGTAGCTACTTCAGCAGCATTCTGAGGGATTAAAAAGTTTCTTGCATAACCGTCTTTAACGTTTACCATATCACCGGCTTCACCGAGATTTTGAACGTCTTTTTTTAATATAACTTGCATTTCTTATTCTCCTTTTTCTATTTATATTTCTAACCGTGAAAAAATATTACAACAAAGAAAACCGTTTGTCGATAGTTTTTTGCCGAATGTTAAGATTGATACCGTAATAATATTATATTAATCCTCTTTTCTTCATTCCAATATCAACCATCCAATTCACCCAGTCCTGAGGTAATTTTGATACGATTTCCGCAGCTTTTGCATCAAGTCCCACAGTATATGATGCCTTTGGATTTTCAGATGCAATAATCTTCTTTATAACATCAACAACTTTTTCTACAGGTAATCCACGCTGACCATTTTTCATGGCATTACGCTTCATATAATCCATCTGTTTGGCATAGGCTTTGTCTTCCGAAATACTGTCTTTATTAATTTCAATAGATTTATGCCACAAAGGAGTAGCAATAACACCAGGTTTCACGGAAACAACTTTTATCTTATGATTAGTTTCAATTTCTAACGCATTAAACAATATATCCAATGCTCTTTTTGACGCACAATAAGGAGCAACAAAAGGGAATATGCCAAAGCTTGCCATAGAACTGATATTGATAACTCTTGCACCGTCAAGTTTATCCATAAGTTTTTGGGTAAAACGCAGATGCGAAAATGTATTAACATCAAATTGTGTCTTTAGCTTTGTTAATGACATATTTTCCATAGCCCCTGCCATAACGCAGCCCGCAACATTTATCAGCAAATCTATTTTTTCAACCTGCCGCTTTATATATATAGCCGCCCCATCAATTATTGAAGTTTTTTCCATATCAATGAAAAACGGTATTACATTTGACGAAATTTTAAGCAAATCACGTTCATAATCGGGATTTCTATAGCCGGCAAAAACCGTATAATCATCTGCCAAACTTTCAGTAATAGCTCTGCCAATACCGGAAGTAGCACCTGTAATTACGACAACTTTTTTACTCATACACATTCTTTCTAGTCTACATAAGAACCGAACAGTGGTAAGTACAATGCCAGTGCCAAAGTTAATACGATAGAACCGATTACGATTAACATCAACGGTTCAATCATCTTAGTCATTGTATCTACAATGTCATCAAGTTTTTTATCAATATATCTTGTAGCCTGCAACAACATTTCACCCAAACGACCTGATTGTTCACCTGTCGCAATCATAAACAAAATCATCTTTGGAACTGCCTCTGTTGAACGCAAAGCAACAGATAAATGCTGACCTTGTTGTACCAATTCGGTTGCAGAATTGATTTTTTCTCTCAAAGTATAGTTTGTCAATGTTAACACAGCAAGATGCAAACATTCAACAATCGGAACACCCGCATCATAAGCAACCTGCATTACCGCAACAAAGTTTGCATAGTTTGAAAAGTGCATTAAATCTTTTAGTAAAGGAATTTCTAACGAAATTTTATCTATTTTTCTACGGCTTGGTTCCCATCTGAACAAATAAATTATACCGTAAGTAATAGAACCCAATAATAACGGCACCATATACCAAAATTCTTTTAATTTTTTACCGATTTCCATTAATGTAGCCGTAATTAACGGTAATTCTTTACCCATACTCTTGAACATATCTTCGAATACCGGAAATACGAACATCAACATGACAAGTACAATAAGTACCGCCAAACATATTACGAATGCCGGATACATCAATGTACCTATAACCTTACTCTTAATTGCCTGCTGTTTACCTAAAATTTCCAACAAACGATCAAGTGTTTTTTCCAATTCACCGGCATCTTCACCGGCTTTACAAAGACCAATATAAATTTGACCAAACTGTGCAGGATATTTTGCCAAAGTATCCGCAAAAGTAGAACCTGCCATAATCTGTGTTCTTAATTCTCTTGCAACAAGTCTGATTTTGAGTTTTGCAGCATCCTGTTCAATAAATAACAAAGACTCAATCATTGGAATACCTGAAGCAGCTAAGATTTGAAGAGTTGAAGTAAATTCAATCTTATCAGTAAGCCCTAAAGCTTTCATCTGACCTGTTTTGACAGCAGCTGCAGCATCTTCCTTAGCATCTTTCCCAAGACGCTCTTCGTAAATCTTTGTAGGCATAAACCCAAGTTTTCGGACATTGTCCTTCGCCTCTTGGACGTCTTCTGCCTCAACTTTACCTTTTACAATTTCTTTTCCGTCTTTTAATGCTTCGTAATTATATATTGCCATTTTTCAACAAATTCCTATTCATTTACAATACCAAGTACACGGACAAACTCGTCAATTGTTGTCAATCCGTTTATGATGTGACCTTTACAAGAATTATTCAATGTTATCATTCCATTCTTCACAGCCAAGTCTTCAATTTCAATATCATGAGCACCTGAAGCTATTAACTTTCGGATACCCTTGGTTATTGCCATAATTTCATATACACCTAAACGTCCTTTATAACCGGAGAAGTTACATTTATTACAGCCAACAGGTCTGTATAAAGGCGTTTTCATTAATCTTTCAATTTCTTCTTCATCTACAGAAATTTTTTCTACCTCTTCCCTTGTAGGATAATACTCTTCTTTACAATCATCACAAAGTCTTCTTACAAGTCTTTGTGCGATGACACCTGATAAAGTTGAAGCAACAAGGTAATCTTTAGCTCCCATTTCAACCAAACGAGTAACTGTTGCTGCAGCTGAGTTTGTGTGGACAGTACTTAATACAAGGTGACCAGTAAGTGCTGCCGCAATTGCAATTTCCAATGTTTCATAGTCACGGATTTCACCGACAAGTATAATATCAGGGTCCTGACGTAAAATAGCTCTCATACAAGAAGCAAATGTAATGCCTGCTTTCGCATTAATTTGAGATTGGTTTATACCCTCAAGTTTAATTTCTATAGGGTCTTCAATGGTTGTAATATTTACGTCTTCATTATTCAAACTCTTTAATACAGAATATAATGTAGTTGTTTTACCGGAACCGGTAGGACCTGATGTAAGAATAATACCATTCGGACATGAAATCATATTCTTAATCTTATCAATATCCTCAGGAGTACCACCAACAAGACTTATATCTTTATCAGCCGAATTCAAAGATACTGCAGGTGCCAATACACGAATACAGACCTTCTCTTTACCGGAAACAGGCAACGTATTAATACGGAAATCAAACGACTGATTTTTATATTTAATTGAAAACGTACCATCCTGAGGTCGTCTGTGTTCAGCAATATTCATTCTTGATAATACTTTGAAACGAGATATAACAGAGGTCTCTACCTTAGATGGTATATCCAAAACTTTTGACAACATACCATCTTTTCTGTATCTTACAATATAACCTGACAGTCTTGGTTCAATGTGAATATCGGAAACATGGGTATCAATTGCCGTTGTAATAATTTGGTTTACAAACTTTGCAATAGAACCGCTTGAGTCTTCCAGCTCCTTATCTACCTGCTGCCATAACGATTCTTCTACCTGAAGTGCAGCCGTTTCATCCTGAATATCTTTAATAATTTTTTGGGTTTCTTTTTTATGTTCCGAGAAGAATGTTTCCATACAGTTCATAAACTCAAAGTGAGTCATTAATAACTGTTTTGGATTTTGACCTGTTAAATAAATTATTTCTTTCAGAACATCAGGCTTGACCGGAGCAACAACACCGAGAACTAAGTTTTTACCATCAGAAGACACCGGAACAACTTTGTTATTCTTGATAAAATCTTCAGGTAATATATTAATAAATGCAGATTGTTTTGCAAGCTGATCAGCCGTTACGACATCAAAACCTGTCTGATTATGCAAAACTTCTTTTAACTGCTCAAGAGTAATAAATCCCAACTTGAAGAGCATAGATCCTACAGGTATTTTTTGTCTTTTACTTTCTGCAAGAGCCTGTAATAATTGGACATCCGTAATATATCCACGCTCAATAAATAATTCACCTAATTTTGACTGTGGTTGAGATACAACATTTTCAGACGATGAAGATGGCAAATCCGTAAGATTTTTCTCATCAGAAGAACTACCACCGCTTGCTCCATCTTTTGGCAACAAACTTTCTATTAACTCATCTAAATCTTTATCAGGAACCTGAATAAATTTTATTTGATAATGGAATGTAGCTCGTAACTTTTCACTTACAGTATCCTTATCGGAAGTAGAATTAACAACGACAAACAAATACCCGTCTTTTACACTGACTGGAACAAACTTAAGTTGTTCCATCAGTGTTTTATCGACTTGATTTAATATTTGTTTATTTATACTATTTCTTAATCTGTTTTGTATTTCGTTCATCGTTCTTCTTATTTGAAAATTACTGTCTGATTACATTTGGCAGGGAATACTACAGAGTAGTTTTTTCCATTGCAGTAGAAGGAGCATCATTATCAGTAATAATCTTAGGAGTAATCAAAATAACTAATTCAGTCTTTGATTTTTCAGTACTAGAACTTCTGAAGAAAGTTCCAAGTCCCGGAATATCACCTAAGAAAGGTATCTTACTAACAGACTTTGATTCAGATTCCTTCATCATACCTGCTATTACAAGAGTATCACCATCTTTGATTCTGATATTCTTTAATTCTATATTATTCTTTCTAAGTAAAGTAGCCTGCAAGTCTTCATCACCTGTTTCAGCATTCTTAACCTTTACATCACCTGCTTTAGTTGTATAATCAGGTTTTACATTCAAATAAACAAATCCATCCGGTGAGATAAATGGGGTTACAGTAATTTTCAAGCCCATATCATCACCAATTTCATAAGTTCTTTCAACAGTAGGAACATTTGAATATGAACCTTGTACAATCTGAGAAGTTACAGTTTTAACATAATCCTCAGTCATATCAACTGTAGATTCCTGTCCGTTTGTTACAAGAACTCTCGGATTTGAAATTGTTCTCGCCTTACCGTTCTGCAACATTAAACTCAATGTATATAACAGAGTAGTATTACCTGTTGTATATGTAGGTTTATCACCGAATATTGCTATACCTTTGTCACCGAAACTAACTTTTCCGGGACTTGTACTTGAGTTGAAGTTGAAGTTAAAGTGTTTACTAACAAATGACCATTCATTATTGAATTCTCTTGTACCTGTTTCAGACAACTCAATGATAGAAAATTCAATGTAAGCCTGAGGCTGACGTTTATCATTTGCTGCAATAAATTCTTTTATTAATTCTACCTGATGAGGAGAACCGCCAATAAGATTGATAGTACCTAACTGAGTATAATAAGCAACTGTTATACCATTCAGACCTAATGATGAAGCTGAACCTGTACCGCTACTGCCACTTCCGCCGGATTCAGATACAGAACCGGAGCAAGCAATTGCACCTTCACCAAGAGTAATTGAATCTCCGCTTCCGCTTGATTCGCTTGCACCACCAGTCATAATACCTGCAGCACCACCTGTAGCTTTACCCTTTACATCACCTGTACTAGGAAGCAACATACTGCATATCATGTCAGCCATTTGCTGCGGAGTAGTGTGGTTTACTTTGAATGAAGTAACCGAAGGTTTTTTATCGAATTGATAAATTACTCTGCGGGCAATGTTAACATCATTATCACTACCAAAAATTAAAATCTCATTTGTTGCAGGATTAACTGATGCTATATTAGAACCGGAAAGTCCGGGTTTCTGCATAGCATAGATGTTCTTGTTCAAGAAATTTGCAAGCTGAGCTGCATTTATATACTTAACAGGAATAACACCCATCTCCTGCTTGCCTATATTAGCAAAATCCTTTGCATCGGCAATTATAATTGTATTATCTTTGATTGTATATGTTAAATCAGAAGCCGTCAAAACCATATTAAAAGCAGAATTCAACGGAACATTAACTAAGTCCATTGTAATTTTACCTTTTCCTGATTTATCACTGCCTGCACCTGACGAATTATTACCAACATCACCTTTGAAAATAATATTTTTACCGGCCTTGTCAGCAAACATTCTAAGAACCTGTTTTACATCAGAATCTCTCAGGCTCAAACTCACTGTCGGATTTTGAGTAGAAATAACTCCGCTTGCAGTTTCAAATGAAACTACTGACGGTTGACTACCTCTTATCTCAGGCATATAGTCCATGCTATAACCCATTGCATCCCCACCTGCGGCAAACACCATTGATGAAGAAACTTGTGTTGTTAATGTAAATGATAACAACATAGTTAATGCCATTAATTTTTTAATCGAATTTCTCATTACTGCTCCTGCTTATCTTCTTATTTTATTACATTATTTTTTGTTACCGCCGAACTTAGTCGATAAATTTGCGACGGTATTATAGTTAACGAGGTTCTTACCCTCTTCTACAAGCTGACCTACACCCGCTTTATAAACGTTTGCTCCAACCTGAACCGTTACAACAGATTTGCTTATAGATAATACCTTATATCCGTTAAGAACGTCACCTGATCTTACGAAATAATCCATGCCATCTATATTCAATATTGCAGATGGATTATTTTTATCATACATTATACCGGAAATTCTCGTTGTTGCCGCTCTTCTAGCATTTTCATCAACTGATGCGGAAGGAGTTTCCAACGGAGGCAAAACGTCATATTGTAAACGCTGTTGCGGAATTGCTGCTACAGCATTTTTAGCCGCTTCACTCAATTCCGGTTTTTCTCCAGGCGGCATAAACGGATTTGCTCTTCCTACATTATCCAAAGATACTGAAACCATTTTATCCATATCAGCATCGTCAGGAATATTAATTTCCTTGGAGCTTGTCTGTTCCTGATTATCTTCAGACACCGGTATATCAACCTCTTGCTGAGGAATACTGTCTGTCAAATCCTCCGTTCCACCTCCCGGAGTACATCCGGTAAGGTTCAATGCCACTACAAATGCGAAGGCAACAGTACCACAAATTGCCCAAAATTTCCTCTTCATAAGCATTCCTGTAATATTTCCCATACTTTTAATTTAATCCATTTCTCTCTTTTTTTTCAAATAGTACATTTGACATTTTGATTATATAAGAATTAGTAAAATTATGTATCAATCTTTTAGTGTATTTATTTCGAAATTATCATAATAATACTAACATTATCATACTTCGTATAATACCATATATTAGAAATTTTGGCAAAACACATTATTTTCTGCATGCTTCGGACAACAGTAAATATATCAAAAAAAGCAAGTACATGCCAAATAGCAATAAATAAGTGTCCCTTCAGAGTTATATATATAGTATTTTTATATTAAGTTATATTAAGCCGGAACGGGAGATTGCTCATAATTATTAGTAAAAGCATGTATATATTCTAAAATATCTGCAAAATATTCCAAATCCGCATTACCATTCAAAACGATATCCGCTTGATTTCTAAAGGGCTTAACATATCTGTCGCCAACATCTATTAAATAATTCCAGTGTTTGATAGCATTTTCTTCGTCCTGATTGCGTTCTTTACATGCTCTTGTAATAAATCTTTCTTTACGGATGCCATTTTCAGTTTCAACATAAATCTTTATATCGAATACATCCTGCACATTATCATACATTGTTGCAATACCTTCAACTACAATGATTTTATTTGATTTAATATCCTGAGCGTTAGGAACTGAAATCCCCGTTCCGTTAGGAAGATACATAGGAGCTTTTATATCAAAACCTTCTGATAAGCTGATTAAATCATTTTTCAAAATATCAAGCTGAAAATTTGACGGAGCATCCAAATCGTATCCCGCATCACGCAAATTATCGAATCCGCCGTATTCTTTTATTTCTTTAGAAATATCATTAAAATAGTTATCTGTACTTAAAATTGAGACCGGTAAATCGAATTTTTCAATATCTTTCTTTATTTCTCTGCAAATAGTTGATTTACCTGATGCAGATTCTCCGGTAATACCTATCAACAAACGTTTTGACGGATTATCAATCAATCTTCTTGAAAATTTACTTGCAAAATTCGGATTTATACCTTTAAATATAGGATTTTCGCAACGTCCGTCATAAGAAAGTATCTGCTTAAACTTTGATTGCAAATAAAATACAAGCAATTCCCTTCCGCTTTTTGAGCTAAAATCAGGTTTTAAAATTTTATCGGCAGATTGTAATTCTTTTTCAATTAACGATTTCATTATTATAATTTCCAAACAACGAGTATTTATATAAACAAAGTGATGTTTAGAATAATACACCAGAAATTATTTTTTTGCTAGGTTTTAGGTTAATTGTTAATAATTATTAAACTACTTCCATGGATAGTCATCTTTGAACTCCCAATTATCAATTAATAATAATGTCGTACAATAAATACCGTTGGCTGCACATATTTCTTTATTATAATCTCGTCCTTGCTCCGTATATTTTTGCACATAAGTTCCAAAATATCTGTTTTCATTTCCAAAAAATGAATTGCTATAAGTTTTATTACAATATAAAAAATCAAACTGGTCATAACCAAACTTATTTGGAACACTAGCACCATTTACATCATAAATAAAATCAATACAATTACCATTTGTAAGATAAACCATTGAGCCGTCAGCAAATGCGACATACGCTTTATTTTCCAAAACACCGTTATTATACAAATCCTTAATACCCATATCAGTAACCTTTAAATATGGTGCAAAATATTTTTTAAAAAACACAAGTGCGGCATCCGGCTGGTCAATCAATTTATTATCATCATCTCTGAGCGGAGCTTCTTTTTCCCAATCTGCACCTGAACCAAATTCTTGTTCTGCCATGGTATAAGCTTGAGTCATAACACTATAAAATTTCTTTAATTTTGCCGTTTTTTCACTGTTGTTAATTTTATTCATTAAAGTCGGTAAAGTTAACGCCGCAACCACACCGATTATACCGAGAGTGATTAGAACTTCAGCGAGAGTAAAGGCGATGTCATTGCGAGGGAGCAAGTAACCTTGCGACCGTGGCAATCCAGCCGTTTTTTCGACTGTTGATACTAAAGATTTAACACTATCTGAAAGGTCTGACTCCTCACCCGAAAATCTGACTTTCGCTTTGCTAAAGTCGATTTTCAACCCTCTCCCGACGGTAGAGGGAAAATTCCCTATTCCAAAACAGCTGAATTTCTCAGCCGTCAAACCTTGTAAACCCTTGCTACGAGAGGATTTTACCCCCCCCCCTATGTTCAATTATAATATCCTCCGTGGTTTTTATACATTATCATTATAACATTTTTTTTTACTTCTGCAACCCTTTTATTTTTATCACGACTAACCTTTGCATCAAACGAGCGAAGCATCTATAAAGGCATGCTTGCCTGCCATCTCTCCTCGGAGAGAGAAAAATTGCTTGGCGAAACGGAGTTGAGCTTAGCAATTTGAGAGAGGGTTAGGATTTCCTTGCTCATCGTATTTTTACCCTCTCTTGAATTTCTGATTTTCGGCTATCGCCTCAAATTGAAATTCTTTTCTCCCCATAGGGGAGATGTTGTTTCATATATCCCGTCATAAAAAAGCAGGGCGGTATAATTACCGTCCTGCTTTTAACATTTGATATTAGAAACTTACGCTTCTTTCTTAATATCTTTGATGCTCAATGCAATTCTGTGTTCTTGCGGAGTGAATTTCTTGATAAGAACTTCTACGCTGTCACCAACTTTGAATTCATTGAACGGATTAACGTTTTCGTCACTCATTTCTGAAACAGGTAACAATGCTTCTACTCCAGGGAAGATGTTAATAAATGCACCAAAACCTGTAACTTTATTAACAGTACCTGTGATTACCTGACCTTCTTCAAATTGTCCTTCAATTTGCTGCCAAGGATCTTCGCCCATTCTCTTTAATGAAAGTGAAATTCTCTTTAATTCACTGTCAATCTTAATGATTTTAACTTCTAAAGTTTCACCGAGAGAAATAACATCTGAAGGATGTTTAATTCTCTGCCAAGAAATTTCTGAAATAGGAAGTAAACCGTCAATACCGTTGATGTCGATAAATGCACCGAAATCAGCAATTCTGACTACTTCACCTTTAACTACCTGATCTTCTTCAAGAGTAGAAAGAATATTATCTACAACCTGATCTCTTTGTTCAGCTACAGCCAATCTCTGAGACAGGATTAATTTATTCTTCTTAGGATCTGCTTCCAAAACTTTTACTTCAATCTTTGTATCAATCAAACCGTCAAACGGTTGTCCTGTTCTCAATTGGCTTGAAGGAATGAAGCCTTTTAAATCAGCTACATCAACCAACACACCGCCTTTAACGATTGAAACAACTTTTGCAAGAATTGTATCACCCTGAACTTTTGCATCATTCAACTGAGCCCAAGCCTGAGCAAATGCCAATCTCTTCAATGAAAGAAGCATTCCGTCTTCATCATTTTCTTCTTTTAATACATAGAATTCCTTTTCATCCCCAACTTCAAGTGTATCTTCACCTTCTGCTGAAGACAATTCTCTGTTAGGTAAGAAAGCTTCTGTCTTTGCACCACGAACACTTACCAAATATCCGTCGTTATCTTTTTTCATAACAGTACCTTCTACGATATCTGCTACAGAGTATGATTTTGAAAAAGATTCTTCCAATAATTTTTCAAATTCATCCATGTTTGTTTTTTCTAAAGTTGTTGTCATTTTTTATTTTCTCCTTTTCTTTATTTTATTTTTTCTATAACTTTTTCTATTACATTTTGCGGAGTTGACGCTCCTGCCGTAATTGATATATTAGCCGAACTGCCAATTACATCTTTGTAATTATCAAGCTCTGTATCATTTTCTATATGAATTGTTTTTGTAATATTTTTCAAAATTTCCGCCAAATGCGTAGTATTTGCACTCTTTTTTGAACCCACCACAATCATTAAATCACTTTCCTTAGCCAGCTCTTTTGCTTCTGACTGACGCATAGCTGTACTCTGGCAAATAGTATTCGCTACATGCAATTCCTTTGATATTGAAGTTAAATATTCAACAATTGGATTTAGAGTTCTGAGCATTTGAGTTGTCTGCACAACAACACCGACTTTTTTATGTGCCTTTATTGCTTTTTCATAATCTTTTAATTGCTCTACCGAACTTGCAACTACAACATTATTACTCCATAATCTTGCGTTAGCGTTTATTCCCACAACTTCGGGATGCTCAGACTTACCAACAATTACTACGAAATAATCGTCCTTAGCTAACTCTATAGCCTTTTGCTGAACCTTCTTTACATCGGGACACGTCAAATCAACAAGCTCAAATCCTGCTCTACGAATCTTATCAATAATTTCAGGACTCTCCCCATGACTTCTCACAACACAAATTCCGTCCCCTTTATCGGGAACTTCATTTATTGTCTTTATACCAAGCTGCTCAAGCTCATTTATAACATCAGTATTATGAATAAGCTCACCTAATACAAAAACATTTTTATCAGGGTTTTCAGATTTTAATTTTTTTGCAGTTTCTACAGCTCTTTTTACTCCGTAACAAAAACCTGCAAATTTGGCTAGTTTAATATTTTTAGGCAACTTTTAATTGTCTTCTTTCTATTGGACTCGCAAACAAAATATCTGCGGTAAGAACATTACATCACAAACAAACATAAATATCAAGATTGAATTAATTTCAGCTATACGTTAGCTTTGTCCGCACTCTTTCTTGAAAAGTAGTTAGCGATGCCGTCACCGATAGCACCTATTGCTAAACCTGCACCAAATTTCAAAACAGCAATAGCCGGAACACCTATTCTTAGACCGTTAACAAAAGATGTTTTTCTTACCGCTCTAAAATCTGCTCTCGGCATAGGTTCTGTTTTAGTAAAATCATCAACTGATTTTGCAATAGAATCAAAAATAGGAATAAACATACGCTTCAAATCAACGGACTTTGAAACTTTTGAAGCCCCATAAACCCACTTGGCAGCCAAACCTGCACCAACTAATCCACCGACATATTTACCTGCATTGGATTTCTTATAATCATTGCCCTGATTTGTTTTTTGAGGGGTTATTATTCTTAATGAACTTATCGGATCTATTGCCATGCCTATACTCCTTGTATATTTATTTATCGTGTATAATACATCTAAAAATAAATTTTTGCTAGGTTATATAGAAATATTAATAAAATTTTACATTAAAAAGAGGCAGTACAACAATCCTGCCTCTTTTATTTATATCGTTTTTAAGATTAAGCTTCATCCAAAGCTGCAACACCCGGAAGTACTTTACCTTCAATAAATTCTAATGAAGCGCCGCCGCCTGTTGAAACGTGGGTGAAATCTTCAGCTTTAAAGAATTTCTTAGCAGCTGAAACGGAATCACCACCGCCGATAACAGAAGTTGCACCATTTTTTGTCGCATCAACAACAGCAGCCAATACAGCTTTTGTACCTTCTGCGAATTTTGGATTTTCAAATGCACCAACAGGTCCGTTCATCAAAATTGTTTTTGAAGATTTTAGTACTTCTGCAAACGCTTTTCTTGAATCTTCACCTGCATCAACACCTTCAAATCCGTCAGGAATTTCGTTGATTTTAACGAATTTGTTTGTTCCGTTACCTGAGAAATCATCAGTAACAAGAACATCAGTTGCCATAACAAGTTTTACGCCTTTGTCTTGTGCTTTCTTTTCGATAGCTTTAGCAACTTCTATTTGGTCATCTTCACAAATTGAATTACCGATTTTACCGCCGTTAGCTTTTACGAATGTATAAGCCATACCGCCGCCGATAATCATGTTATCAACTTTATCCAACAAGTTTTCCAAAACACCGATTTTAGAAGAAACTTTAGCACCGCCAACAACCGCAGTGAAAGGACGTGTAGGATTATCAAGAGCCTGAGATAAGCATCTTAATTCTTTTTCCATCAACAAACCTGAAACCGCAGGTTTAAGAACCTTTGCCAATTTTGCTGTTGAAGTATGATTTCTGTGAGCAGCACCAAACGCATCATTCACATAGAAATCGCCTAATTTTGCCAATTCATTTGCAAATGTCATATCATCGTCTTTTGCTTCTTCAGCTTTGTAGTAACGGATATTTTCCAATAAAGCTACCTGACCGTCTTTTAAGCCTTCAAGTTCTTTTTCTGCACCTTCTCCGACAGGAGTTGATACGAATAAAACTTCTTCGCCCAAAACTTTAGACATGTGCTTTGCAACAGGTGCTAAAGTAAATTCAGGATTCCATTCTCCTTTAGGTCTGCCTAAATGTGCCATTAAAATAATTTTTGCACCTTTTTCCTGTAATGCTCTTACGGTAGGTACAATAGCTTGAATTCTTGTGTCATCCGTAACGTTTTTATCAGCATCAAGAGGTACATTAACGTCAACTCTGACTAACGCTCTTTTGCCTCTAACGTCACCCAAATCATTGATAGATTTTTTCATAATTTTCTCCTTATTTATAACAAATAAACATCTCTCGCATGTCAATCGTACAAGAAACATAAAAGATTATCAAATTTTAAATTAAAACCGGAATAAACCAATTATTATAAACTTTTTCATAATTTCAAATCGTATTCTCTCTATTCAATATGTTGTTATTATTTGTTAATTTGTGAGTTAAACAAATCTTCGTAATTTTTTATATTATCATTTTTTTGAATTTTCTTTGCATTAAAATATGTAAAAACTCCTCCTATTAAAGCAGTTAACCCACCCACTATAAAAGATATCTTTTTAGGATACATATCAAGTTTCGTAAATTTTCTGAGTAAGAAGTCCGTTCCGATTTCTATACCACCCAATAAAAGCCCGCCTAAAACAGCGGATTTAATTGGATATATCTTATTATTTTTTACGTCTTTTTCAAAAGTATCGGTTTTTTGCTCCATATCGACAGGCACTTGTTCACCTTTAAATGCTACTTGCGGTTTTGGACAAGGGCAAGAGTTTAACTTATTTGCGTAATTAACTGCATCTACCATAAAATTTTACCTACATTTGTACTACTTAAATATATTAAAATATTTACTGTGAAATATTTGCCATTAAAAATGAAGAACTAAATAAAAATTTACACATTCAGCAGACAGGTAGGATTAGTTGAACAATTTGCTTCAACCCGTCAATATAATATAAAAAACAATACAATTTCAGTAATTATGCTTCCAATTCTCTGCGTATGTCTTCTACAGTTACATGAACAACAGGAGTATTTTCATCTTTTTTAAGGTAAACATCTTTTATTCCTGACTGCACAATAAATCTTTTACACAAGATACAAATAAAATTATGTCCCCAGATGTACATGGTAGCACCTTTGCATCTGTCCTGTCCTGCCTGAATAATTGCATTCTGCTCTGCATGAATTGAACGACAAGTTTCATATCTTGTGCCGGATTCAATATTATTTTCAATACGGTAACATTTGCCTCGTTCGTAACAGGATTCAACTTTTGACGGAGTACCGTTATAACCTGTAGCCTTAATCTTTTTATCATCACCAACAATAACCGCACCTACCTGAGCTCTCAAACAATTAGAACGGCTGGCACAAGTTCTCGCCAAATCCAAAAAATATTCTTCCCAACTTTTAATTTCCATAATCTTAGTCCTTATATTTTAATGTTTATAATTTTTTATACCGGTTAATATCATTGCAATATTGTATTTATCAGCCAATTCAATAATTTTATCTTCGTTAGCAGCACCACCCGGTTGAATTATAGCAGAAATTCTGCCCTGTGCTGCCGCATAAACACAATCCACAGTAGGTAACACGGTATCAGAAGACAACACAGCATCTTTTGCCGCATCACAGGCTGTATCCATTGCAACTTCAACAGCAGTAACAGGTGTAATAAAACCTTGAGTAATTGCTGCTGTTTTAAAATCCTTTGCAATAACAATTGAATTTGAACGGGCATACTTTGAAACCTTCCACGCAAATACTAAATCTTCTATTTGCTCTTTTGTAGGTTTAGTTTTCGTTACAACTCTGAATGAATTTTTCCCGAGACGACTTTTGTTAGCATCCTGATACAAAGTTCCAAATGGAGTAACATGAATATCCTTTTGCAACAATGTTTTGAATTCCTGTAAAGGAGTATTTAATTTTATAATCTTTATCAGAGGATTAACTTTGAAAATTTCCAGAGCTTTTTCTTCAAATTCGGGAGCAAAAACCATTTTTACAGACATTGAATTAAGATGCTTTGCAAGTTCTGCCGTAACAGTTTTTGTAAATCCGATAGAACCAAAGAAAGAAGCTATCGGATCGCAATCAAAAGCTTTTGTGTATGCTTCCCCGATAGTCGGAGCAAGAGCAACACCGCAAGGTGCGGCATGTTTTACAATAGCAACGGCACACACATCATAAAATTCACACAAAATATTTGCCAATTCCGTTAAACTCAATACCTCATTATAGGAAAGAGTCTTGCCAAACATAACTTCAAAATCAGCCATTCCGTCGGTTTGCAAAATACCTGCACGCTGCTGGGGATTTTCACCGTAATACATATCCCATAAAGGCGTAAACTCTTTATCAGTTTCCAATTCCCAACTCAACATTTCATTCAAGTTATCATAAACTTTTATACTTGCTTTTTTTGCCATAATCATCCCTCTTATGTGAAAAACATACCATAAAGAACTTCTTTTGTAAAATTATAAAATTGTCGGTTGAAATAATTTTACCTTTTTAATATAATGCAGAAGTACGGAAGTAAATAAAAAGGATTTAGAAATATGAGTAGCAATAAAATGACTGAAGGTGTTGGGAAAAAAATTGTTGAAGCTTTAAAACAACAATCATCAGATGTTGATATTATTCCTGTTTCAGAACCTGCAGAAACACCTAATTTATCTGCAGAAGAAAGTATTGTTAATAATGAAGAATTTACACCAAGTGTACAACCTTCAATCAATTCTTTCGATGAAGCTAACAGCAATATAACATCATCTTTGAATATGGCAAATGCTATAGATAACGCATTTAACCGCACTATGATGAATTTCAGACAAAACAATCAGGATGCAAATTTAGCTGCTGTTGATGATATGGATTTGCCTGCTAATGTTGCGGTTTTAAAACAATTAATCACTAAAATTCCGGCAGGGGTTTCAAAACAAACAGGTGCATTAATTATTAAACAAACAATGGAAGCTCTTGGAATTTCTATGACTAATGTTTTGCAGGAAGCTCAACAAGTACAGGAAACCTTAACTCAATCTGTTAAAGATTGCCAGAATAATGTTCTTGAATACAAAAAACAAATTAATATGCTTGAAGTTCAGGCTCAGAAATATCAAAGACAATTCGCAGCTATTAACGATATTATCAGCCTTTTCATTCAAACAGGTAATTAATTTTTAAATTAATATACTAAACTTAAAAGAGGTCGAAACTTAGTTCCGACCTCTTTTAATATATATAAATATACCATTACCAAGGATAATCAGACTTCATCTGCAAACTGTCATTCATAATTAAAGCGGCACATTTCATACCGGAACTCCGTATATTACAAGTATTTAAAAGTTGAGCTCTGGTATTTCCCTGAGCATACGGAACTATTGTTCTTCCATTATTTCCCATACCAATACCGGTATTAGGAGTAGAGTAATAAAATGAAAAAACATCTTTGCCTAATCGATTGTATCCTGAATACGGTCCGTCAACATCTATAACTAAACTTCCTCTTGCATCCCCTGCATGTGCAGCCCAATGCCAACGCACACAAGCCCCGTTTGGAAGCAATGCGGCAATACCTGCAGTTGAAATAGCTTTTCCATTCTCAAAACACCAAGAAGATCCATCTAAACATGTATAAGGTCTATACGCTCTGCCTTCCTCATAACACATAGCCTGTTCCACATTAGTTGTTCTATACATTTTTGTTGCAATCTCTTGTATCGCAAGATAAAGACAAGAATCACCGGCTCTATCACCCCAAGATTCAACACCACTAAATTTTGTCTGATCATCACAACTCCACTGATGCAGCGGAAGTCCGTCAAAATCTCTTGCCGCAACGGTATCTATAGCCGTCTGAACCTGTGCATAAGTCTGTTTCAAACGATTTAGTACTACACCTTTTTGGTAATTCTGTATCAATGCAGGTAACGTCATTGCCGCAACTACACCGATTATTCCGAGTGTGATTAACACCTCTGCAAGAGTGAATGCGGCTTTCTTTCCCATGTCATTGCGAGAAGCAAACATTCCTTTATATTTCTGTAGTCTAATGGCTGGATTACTGCCTTGGATTTCTTCCACGCTCCGAGAGTTTCGCTACCTGCACTATGTGCAAATCGCTCAATATCGTCGCTATCCGGTACAAGTACCGTACAGAAATCCGCTTCGCAAATTAAGCCTTTGATTAGCTCGTAATGACATGCAACTATATTATCAAAATTTTGTAAATCCTTACTACAAGAGGATTTACCCCCACCTCCTTAGGTCAAATGCAGATATACTCATAGTTTTAATCCACCTGTTTTTTATTAGTATAACATATTTTCTACAGTTATTCAAGGGTACATTCTTAATAAGTTTCAAACGCAGAAATTAGCCTATTTTTAATACTGCACTGTGGCGGTTTGTTGTTGCATTTTCTTTTCTGTATGAAAAGAACAAATCATTGTTACAACATGTACAATATGGGGCAATATCAATATTTTCAACACCACATTCCAAAATCTGACGGGCATTTATATTTTTTAAATCCACATATATTTCACCGTTACGAATTTCATACAAACCGCTAAAATCAGATACTGTAGTCCTTAACCTGTCATATACTTCTTCCCCGACATTATAACAACAAATTCCGATTGCAGGACCAACGGCAGCCGATATATTTTTGGGATTTGAGCCAAATTCATCAATCATTTTATGAATGGTTTTTGTTGCTATATTTGCCGCAGTACCTCGCCATCCTGCATGAGAAATTGCTCCGATTTTTTTTACTTCATCATAGAAAATCAAAGGAGTACAATCAGCAAAATTCAAAAATACCGCAATATCAGGTTCATTTACGATTAACCCGTCTGTTTCAGGATAATCCGATTTACCCTTTTGTGCCAAAACAACATTAGAAGTATGTGTTTGCGAAGGATATATAAGATTTTCCAAATCAATTTTCAGATAGTTACAAACAGCTTGCCTGTTATCTGCAACAAAATCGAACATATCAGGTTCTTTAGACTTGATACAACATTGTCTGGTCGTAAAAAAATGCTCGGCTTTGATTAAATCTGATTTCAAAACCTTTTTATCACTAATTTTCTCGAAATAAAACATTTATATATTACTTTTTAACGTCTTCTTTGATAACAATAAGATTGTTCATAATCTTCATAGCACAAGTCGGAAGAACAACATGTTCTAATCCGTCAGCAATACTGATAATTTTACCTGCACCAAGAATAACATCCTCTCCTTTATACATAAATTTGTAATCTTCTTTTCTGTCTGAACGAATTGTAATCTTATCCATTGTTTTTCCTTTCTGTTAGCTTAACTAATTATGTACTAATCTTTTTGTGCAATTCCCAAAGGGTTATAAAATATTCCCTCCGAAATAACTTCATCATACAAGACATCATCATTCTTAAATTCTTCATCTGTGTACGGATACACGTCTAATGATACGTCTAATTCAGTTTCTATTTTGCCTATAACAGGCCAAATATTTTCTCTTTTCGCTTTGTCAGTATTATCAAAAAGAGCGACTATTTCAATATCTTCATCTTCATGCTCCTGCCCGTCAACATAAGCACCGAAAAGATATAACCCCTTATAGTCATTAAATCTTCTTCTAAATGCACCCGAGAGCAGTTTTATTACTTCATGAACCTTATTTGACATATTTATACCGTAAACCCCTTATACTTATTACACCATTTCAGAAACATTTTCTCTCGAAACTTTTATTTGCTCAGATGTTTCAAGATTTTTTACAGATACTGCATTTTCTTTGATTTCATCTTCACCAAGGATTAAAGCATAACGAGCAACTTTTGATGCTTTTTCCAATTGTTTTGTAAACTTTTTATTTGCCAAATCAAATTCAACATTTTTACCTGCAGCCCTTAACTCCTCAGCCAAAGCAAAAGCCTCAACCGGAGAATTTGAAACAATATATCCGTCTAATAGTTTTGGTTCAACTTTAGGTAAAAGAGCGTTTAATCTTTCCATTCCCATTGCAAACCCAATAGCAGGAGTATCTTCTCCCCCGAGATTTTTAACCAGACTGTCATATCTGCCGCCGCCACATACGGCGTTTTGAGAACCTAAATCGTTTGATTTAATTTCAAAAACAGTTCTGTTATAATAGTCTAATCCTCTAACCAAAAGTTTATTTTCCGTATATTTTACTTTAGCTTTATCTAAATACTCTTTTAATTGTGAATAATGTTCCGCACATTCTTCACACAAGAAATCAGAAAATATAACTTCTTTTATTTCCGGCTTACTGAATATTGCCTGACAGGATTCGACCTTGCAATCCAGCAATCTCAACGGATTTTTTTCATATCTTGTTTGACAATCTTCGCACAAATTATTAAATTCAGGCTTCAAAACTTCTTTAATTTTAGCCTTATATTCTTCTCTGCATTTAGGGCAACCCAAAGAATTCAATTCTACTTCCAAATCATTCAACCCTAAAGCCTTCAAATAATTTATAGCCAATAATATAACTTCAGCATCTGCAGCCGGCTGTTTGATACCAAACATTTCTACCCCGACCTGATGAAACTGACGTTGACGACCTGCCTGAGGTCGTTCATATCTGAACATAGGACCTTTATACCATAATTTGACAGGTGCAGACAATCTTGACATTCCGTTTTCAATAAATGAACGAACAACCCCTGCGGTATTTTCCGGTCTTAACGTAAGAGAACGTTCACTTTTTTCAAAAGTGTACATTTCTTTGTTAACAATATCAGTAGTATCACCAACCCCACGGGCAAAAAGTTCAGTAGCCTCAAAAATAGGTGTTCTTATTTCCTGATATCCGTATTTTGAAAAAACTTTTAATGCTGTTTCTTCCAATCTGTGCCATTCACCGACATCTTGAGGTAATATATCTTTCGTTCCCTTAATTACATTTATAATTTTAGCCATACGAAAATTATAGACAGATTAAAAAAAATTGTCAATAAATGGTTTTGAAATAAGCAATATTTCTAAGCAAGGTACGAATTCAGGTTAGCTTTTGTTTTCCAGTATGCACCTTCACCACTGCTCAGATTAGTTCTTGTAGCACCTGACTGAGAACCGAAAGCTGCAGGGGCAGATTGGTAAGATGCTTCTTCGGTTTCCGACTGTCTTCTTGCTTTTACATTATCATAATCATCGCCTTCTCTTTCGGCAACAATCTTGTTATACATATCTTTTACAGAATCACTAAAATTACCGCCATGATTAAATTTTATGTATTCCATAGCTTCAGCACGTTTACTCGGAGTTTTCAGCATTTCTGTTAATATCTGATTTTTTGTAGCAATATTTACCTGTCCAAAACCTGTTAAAAGTTTGATTCCGTATCTGTCAATAAACATTGCAAGCAATGTCGGACTATATTTTGCAATCTTGTCTAAAATCATAGTTTGCAATGAAGATGGCCAAGTTTTGAAATCTGCACAAATTCTCTGATAGATTTCAGACTGAGGTAATTTCTTTAATTCTGCAATATATGCCTGCATTCTGTCAGAATACTCAGCACTTTTAGGCTTTAAACCTTCAAGTGATCTGCCAAGCTTCTGTTTTGCATAATCGCTCAACAAGTCATCAAGATGACGACTTTCCATAGCCTCAATCTGTGCATTAATTTCAGCTCTAACCTCAGATAATGCTACAGCTGAAATTTTGTCAAGATTGGAAATAACAGCTTCTATAGCAGCAACGTTACCGGAAGATAATGTTGTCCGTATTGCTTCAGCCTGTACAGATGAATCATAGTTGCTAATGTTTTTTGCTGCATGCTCAACTACTGCACTATATTTAGATTTAGAAATTTCTTTGTGCATTTCAAGTTGATTTGAAGCATCACATTTTGCAATCTGATCGGATAATTTATTTAAAGAAGCTACAGCCTTATCTTCAGGTAAATTTTGTTCAATGCTGGTTTTTAAAACCTTGAACATCTTTGTTTGGTTTTCTTTATTATATTTTGCAGGAATATCATGTTCAACCATGAAAGCAGCTGTTGCACCGTTATCTTTTGCATACTCAGCACCATATTCTGCTTCGTGCGGAGAACCTACAGTACCTAAAGATGCTTCTTGTTGACATCCCTGAGAGGCATGTTCTTTCGCTCTGTTAATACCGTTCAAACCATCTTCTACGTTTTCACAATGGTTAGATCTGTCAAAAACAAGTGACATACTGGTATCTAACAATTTTTGATCTTTTACATTAGTACCAATTGCATCTGCAGCAGTACCCAAATCTTTATCCTTAACGGTATTTATACCATAATGATTAAACAAGTTTACAACATTTTCTTCACCTAACAATGAAGCACCTAATTTTATAGCTGTCTGCATGTGTTCCGGTTTTAAATTACCGAGACCTGAAGCATTTAAAACAGCAATATTATTATCTCTTGTTTCGGCTAATTCTTTTGAAAGGTTTTCGTCATTACCTGCAAGAGCATGAATAGCCAACGCTGTTTCTATATTACTGTGCCTAATTTCATCCTGTATTAACTCTTTAATCTTCTCAGGATTATCTTTATATTTTTCTGTAATATATTGCACTTTATATATCTGACGCAAAGCAGAATTGGCATTATTAAATTTGTCCGCATATTTTGCATCAGAAGCAATTTCATTATCAATAAAAGATGGACCGCTTTCACTGCCATAAGCTTCAATTAAAGCCGGCTCAAGTTTATTTAGTGCAGCCAGTTCCAATTTCTCAAAAGCAGTTAAATTGCCGGATTTTGATTTCTCGGTCAAATATTCTTTTGTGGCAATAGCCATATTTACTTTATTATGCTTTACATACTCTGTTATGTTATCATGGCAAAGCCCATCAGCACCTGCCAAACCTTGTTTCTTTGCGTAATACTGTAATGCTGATAAAGAAGTATCAGCTTTATCCATAAATAATCTTTCTGAAGCTGAAAATTGAGAATAATCATAATCTTTAGCATCTTGAGATTCTGAATACTTCTCGTTAGTTTTACGCTTCGTATCAAGCATTTCATATATTGCAGAATTTTTGGCATTTTGATCTTGCTTATTAAATTCTGACAAAGTAGTACCATTTGCTGAAGCTGCTTGCAAATGCCTCATACGGGAATTCAGCATTATTTTTGCTGTAATCTCATTATCCATAGCTGAAGAGAATGATTTATCCGCATAAACTTCATGCTTTGCCTGCTCAATATATTTTTGCTTTTCATCTTCAGGTAAATTTACCCAATCAGCATCTGATTTAGGTTCATCAGAATTTCCGAAAAGGAACATATTTTTTGCATACTGACGAACATAAACCTGTTCCATTTCAGCTTTTGTTAATTTTTCACTGTAAGTTTTTGTATCAAAATCTACCTGACGATCAAAATATTCTGCTATAGTTTCGTCTTTTTTCTGACCGTCTTTAGAACCTACAGCAGCATCTTTTTTCTGTGTATCCTCTGCTTTTGCAGGTTCTTTAGCCGCAGCCTGAGTTTCAGACTCCGGTTTTGCAGCTGATGCCTGCTGTGTTTCAGCTTCTGATTGAGCAGCAGAAGCAGGCTGAGTATCAGCTTTTGCCGCAAATAAATTCTTTGCGGCAGGTGCAGGATTTTCTTCTGCAGCACTTTCAGCTTTTTCTAAATTGGTAAGTAACGCTTCTATATCAGTATCAGAAGCTGAACCAAAAGGATTTGCCGGTTGTGCATCTTCTGTTTTAGAAGATGCTGCTTCACTTTCAACAGCCGGTTGAGCTTCCGCAGTAGGAGCTGGTTCTGTATTTTTCTGGGAAGATATAAAATTTCTGAATGCTTTATCTAATTCTTCAGGAGTTTTGGTCAAAATATCAGGATTTGCATTGATGAATTCTTGGACTTTTTCTGTAGAAAGTTCAAAGCCTAATTTTTTTGCGTACTTCTTAAATCCCTCAAAAATATTTGTAACAGTCTGAGATTTTGCAGGAGAAACTTTCTGGGAACTCTGCCCGGCACGCACAGCTTGCACATTTAAATCTAATTTTACTTCCTCATTGACCATATAAACATCCTCTGATTATTCTCTCTAAACATGTAAAAACATGTTATGGCAAGGAATTTCACCATTTAATGGATATTGTAATAAATATTTACAATTTATATATTAATTATATTAAATCTTATTTCGTTTTAATAACTACAGATCCGTTTGGATGCTTATATACTTTTATGGCATCGTCAATCTTTGGTGCATTATTTACTCCGGAAGTACCAAATACGGAAGATAAATCTTTCTTTGACATTGGAACAATAGCATTATTATTCATAGGAGATTCTGCCAGCTGCAATAAATAATTTCCTATAGAAGAAGGCACTTTACATATCTGATTTTTAACCTGAGTACCATCGGATTTTACAAGAGTATATACAACTACATATCGTCCATCTGATGCTTTTGTCGGACAAATAGCCTGAAAAGCTCCCTTCATACTGCCAATGTAACCATTTTTGATATTTACGTTGTAATCAAAACCAATTACTTCGTAATTAGCGGAATTAGCGTCCGCAGTATAGGCTTTAAAATCATATTTTTCATTGCCTATTGTTTTTGTATCACCGGCAAGCAAAATCAAACCCTTGAACGGGTCATTTTGTCCCTGCTGAGTACGTTTAACATTATTGCCGTGAGTTTTTTTCGCAGATACTCTGTTTTGCTCGGATGGTCTGGTTATAACCCTTATAGTTCCATCCCAGTCCTGAATTCGGTTAACTTCATCTTCAATTTTTGGAACATTCACAACCACATCCCTGCCAAAGGAAGCTATATAATCCGATTTTCTCGCAACCTTTACTGCATCATTGTTTTGCCCTGAATTAGCAAAATTTAAAATATATTTTGCAAAACCTGACGGGATAGTACATAATCTAACATTACTGTCAAATTTATTATCTGCTACACCAACATAAGTCGCTAATACTCTGCCGTCAGAGTTTGGAGTGTTGCAAACAGAATAGAAAAAGCCATCCAACAAACCTTTATATCCACCCTCTGACTGGAAATTATATTTAAATGCCAAAAGTTCAGCATCACTTCTTACTTTATCAGAATCATATTTCATGAATGTACAATGCTCATAATTGCTATCGACAGTCTTTTGACCGATAATGTTATTTTGAGTCTTTTGACGCTGATGCTCTATAAGCTCAATTTCAGGATAACTGTATTCTGCCGGAGATTTAGAAAATGAATCACTAGCCGTAAGAGGACTCATCGCTAACATAACAATTACAGGCACTCTTTTATATGCGGCACTCCTGCTTTCACTTTGAACAGGATACTGCTTAGGCTCAATGTTTCTCCTTCTGTTTCCAAAATTTACCGGACTTATCCTGTTTGCGGAAATCAAGTTAGACACAGGTGTTATTGCCATACATACCCCTCATTAATAAACTACACTTAGACAGATTATAACAGCTGAAACAAATTTTTTGCAAATTATATATACTATTTTAATAAATGTTTACAGATTTATTTCATAACAAGCAAAAAGATTAATCCTGTACTTGTAACTACTTTATGTTTGTTATATTCTGAACATGAAAGTATGCTTAATTGTAGGTCGGATTACAAATCTGACAAAGTTATAAAGAAGGAGAACAAACAAAATGGCTGAAAGAAAATTAGTCGGAACAAACGAAATGTTCAAAAAGGCACTTGCCGGCGGATATGCTATTGGTGCTTACAATGTAAACAACATGGAAATTTTGCAAGGTATTGCAGAAGCTGCTGAAGAAACTCAATCACCTATCATTTTGCAGGTTTCAGCAGGCGCAAGAAAATATGCTAACCAAACTTACTTAATCAAGTTGGTTGAAGCTGCATTAGCTACAACTACCGTGCCTATCGCTCTTCACTTAGACCACGGTGCTGATTTTGAAATTTGTAAAGCATGTATTGATGGCGGTTTTTCATCAGTTATGATTGACGGTTCAAGATTCCCGTTTGAAGAAAACGTTAGAGTAACAAAACAAGTTGTTGAATATGCTCACGAAAGAGGAGTTTCAGTTGAAGCTGAATTGGGTAAATTGGCAGGTGTTGAAGATGACGTTAACGTTTCTGATAAAGATGCTAAATATACTAACGTTAAAGAAGCTGTTGAATTTGTTAAACAAACAGGTTGTGATTCTTTGGCTATCGCTATCGGAACTTCACACGGTGCATACAAATTCAAAGGCGAAGCTAAATTAGACTTTGAAAGATTGAAAGAAATTAAAGATGCTTTGAAAGAAGCAGGTTTTGGCGATTATCCAATCGTTCTTCACGGTTCATCATCAGTTCCTAAAGAATTTGTTGAAAAATGTAATAAATTCGGCGGCAACTTACCTGATGCACAAGGTGTTCCTGAAGATATGCTTAATTACGCTTCTAAACACGGCGTTGCTAAAATCAATATTGATACTGACTTGAGATTAGCAATGACTTCTACTATCAGAGAATTCTTTATTGAACATCCTGAAAAATTCGACCCTAGAGAATATATGGGACCTGGAAGAACAGCTGTTAAAGAAATGGTTATGCACAAAATGCGTGACGTTCTTGGTACAGCAGGTCATGCTAAAGACTAATTTATAAAAAATTAATTAATATAAATAACCCTGCCTTAAAAAGACAGGGTTATTTTTTACCTTTTAAAATAAGTTTATTTTTCTATATGAAAGCTTTTGCTATAAGCCGCCAAAATATCATCAGAATTTATGGCTCTATCCTTGAATGCGTACAACATTGAAGAAATATTCTCATCCCCCTTGCCGCCTTGAGCAGATATTATTGCACCATCTTTCATTTGCCAGATATGGGTAAGACCTGATTTCGCATCACTCAGAATTTTTACACTCGAACCGTCTTTCAACCCGAAATTACCGATACCATAATTATATTTTTTTGCGAATGCCCTTACATCAAATTTTAGACCAATGTTCATAAAAAAATCCTTTCATTATTTCTTGAGATATGAATACTAAAACCTGTAAAAATATTTTTTGCTACCTGAACAAAAATAAAACGGGTAATCAAAAAAGATTACCCGTAAATTTTTTCATACTTCATATTTATATATCAATTAATGATAAACTACTTTTTCAAGAAATCAGGGATTTCAATATTTGAAAATCCTGATGAGAACTGCGGAACAGAACTTCTCTTAGGAGAAGCAGAACTGCTGCTTAATGAACTTGAGCTTGCACCCAAATTACTTGAGAATGAAGTGCCGCCAAAGAAATCAGCTGCATTAAGCTGTTTAACATCAGCCTTAGTAAGTTCTTCTTTCTTAACTTTGAAGCCTGTTGCAATAACAGTAACATTAATTTCATTCTGGATGTTTTCATTAACTGCTGTACCAATGATAACAGTAGCATCATCAGTAACTGCATCATGAATGATATTTGCAGCATCAGAAATTTCGTGCAATGTCATATCAGGTCCGCCTGTAATATTAACGATTACACCTGTTGCACCGTTGATTGAAGATTCAAGCAATTGAGAATTAATAGCAATTTCAGCAGCCTTAATTGCTCTGCCTTCACCCTGAGCACGACCGATACCCATTAATGCTGAACCTGAACCCTGCATTACACTCTTAACATCAGCAAAGTCAACATTTATCATACCAGGAATTGTGATTATATCAGAGATACCTTGAACACCTCTTAATAATACTTCGTCAACAATTAGGAATGATTCAGTCAATGAAACCTGTCTGTCAACAACCTGCAACAATTTATCGTTAGGTACAACAATAACGGCATCAACTGACTCTCTAAGTTTTTCCAAACCTTGTTCAGCCTGATTTTGTCTTTTACGACCTTCCCAAGAGAAAGGTTTTGTAACAACCGCAATTGTTAAAATACCCAATTCTTTGGCAATTTTGGCAACAACAGGAGCAGCACCGGTACCTGTACCGCCGCCCATACCTGCAGTAATAAATACCATATCAGCACCATCTAATGCTTCTGTAATTTCTTGTTGAGCTTCTTCTGCAGCCTTTTCACCTACAGACGGATCACCGCCGGCACCAAGACCTTCAGTTGATTTTGCACCCAACTGAATTTTATTTTTAGTCTGACCATATTCCAGAACTTGTAAATCTGTATTCATTAGCCAAAATTCAACACCTGAAAGACCTGATTTAATCATTCGGTTAACAGCGTTTCCTCCGCCGCCACCTACACCAACAACTTTTATTTTTGTAGGGTTAACACTTGAACGAGACGTTTGGTCTGAAGTTGAACTTGTCTGAGTTTCATCTTTTTTCGCAAAGATATCTGATACGAAATTTTCCACTGATACATACCTCTTATATTAATATTACTTAGATTTCCATACCTTACACCCAATTCTACATTAGGTATCTTAATTATATACTAACATACTATTTTAAATAAAAAAAAAGTACAATAAATTTCTAAGAATTATGAACAAAAGTTAATAATTAACCAAAAGCTATCAAATACAGACAGAATTTGCTATATTTTAGCAGGCGGAATACCCCAGTGCAGCTTATTTCTTAACACGGAATAAAACTCGTTTCCGTTCAGCAGTGCCAGTTTTACGGAATATTTAGACTTAGAAATATTAATTTCAGAATTCACTTCCATAAACTCCTGTCCGTCAGCCGAAAAGAAGTATGTAGACTCATTCTCCAAACCGCAAATAGTAATCTTTTCCGTATCAGGAACTACAATAGGACGTGCAGTAAGGGTATGAGGGCAAATTGGAACAATTACAAAAGCATCAAGTGACGGAACAAGAACAGGACCGCCTGCAGACAGCCCATAAGCTGTAGAACCGGTAGGAGTTGATATAATTATTCCATCTGCGAGGTAATCACACACCTTTTTATCATTAATTTTTAGCGAAAACTTTGAAGTCCTGCCGGAAAGTGAACTTTTTATAACAAAATCATTCAATGCCGTATAATTACCAAATTCAAGCATAATCCTATCTTCAAGTTTGTAATTTCCTGAAAGTATTTTCTCTATTGCCTGCGTGATATTCTCGGCAGAACACTGAGAAAGAAAGCCTAATCTGCCAAGATTTATACCAAAAATAGGAGTTTTATATTTTGCATAAAATCTTGAAGTTTTGAGTATAGTCCCGTCACCGCCTACAACAATTACAAAATCAAAACCGTTTTTCAAATTATCTACATCAAGTGCTTCCGCTTTGACATTATTTTTGACAAGAACAGAAATTACTGCATCCTTCACCTCAACTGAATGTGAAATATTGTTATTATATACAACTGCAAAATTATTCAGACTCATACGCTAAATATACCACGAATAAAAAAACGTGGCATTTCAATTTTAGATACATTTACAATAATCAAAAATTATTCCCAAGGGTAATCATCTTTTATTTCCCAGCCATCCATTAATATAACTGCAAGACAAGCTACACCCTCTTTATTTTTATTACAATATTCACTATTGCCAACACTTAACAGTTGTGTTCGTGAATCGGCATCAGCCCAGGCTGGAGTCATTTTACCCTCAAACGATTTTGAATTATCCAATTTGGTCTGTAAAATATACTGAAGTTTAAAAACATCTATACCCCACTTATTAGGACGTTTTTCCCCGTTAATATCAAAGATTATAGAAGCATACTTAGGGTGTCTTGCCTCGTTTGAATCATATAATGAATATACAATAAGAAAAGTACCATCCGCAAGATAAAAACGATAAGTCCAATTATTAAAATCATTTACACTATACCTTTGACCGTTCAGTTTATATATAGGATAATTACAATCCGAAGTACTGTAATCTTCACATTTTTTTACAACTTTCAGATATGGTATAAGATATTTTTCTGAAAAATTTTTGGATTTTGCCCGTGATTTACCGCTATCAAACACCCAACCCGAAGTTTCTCCATATTCTGCCTGAGCCAACAAAGACGCCTGACCCAGTACCGAATAAACTTTTTTTAATTTTGCAATAGTTTCCTGTTTTCGGTAATTATTAATCAACGTTGGCAACGTCATCGCAGCAACTACACCGATTATGCCGAGGGTTATCAAAACTTCAGCCAGAGTAAAGGCGACTTTCTTTCCCATGTCATTGCGAGGGAGCAAGTAGCCTTGCAACCGTGGCAATCCGGCCGTTTTTTCGACTGTTGATACTAAAGATTTAACACTATCTGAAAGGTCTGACCCCTCACCCGAAAATCTGACTTTCGCTTTGCTCGAGTCGATTTTCTGCCCTCTCCCGACGGTAGAGGGAAAATTCCCTATTCCAAAATAGCTGAATTTCTCAGCTATAAAATCCTGTAAATCCTTGCTATGAGAGGATTCGCTCCCTCCCCCTATGCTTAAATTCAGATATAATCACAGTTTTAATCCTCCTGTTTTTTATTATTTTAACATGTTTTTAATTACTATTCAAGAGGTCTCACAGGCAAATTATAAATTAACAATTACGAAACAAAAACAAAATAAAAAAGCCGCATAAAATACGGCTTACAAATTAAACTATCCTCTATCTCTTCTTACTAATTTTCTCTCTTTACAAGATTATTGTGATTAAATCCATATAGCAACTATTGTAAAGGAGCTCTCCACAATGAATCGCTGAATTTATTTTGAACTTCATTCATATCTACCGATAAAGTTACGTTACTTGGAGTAAATACGAATACCAAATCACCGACTTTTTGAGGTTTACCGTTAAGTGCGTGAGCTGCACCGCAAACGAAATCGATAGTTCTTTGAGATTGTTCTTTATCTAACAAGTGAAGGTTCAAAACAATGGTCTTTCTTTCTTTTAAGTATTGAACGATTTGGGCAGCATCATCAAAAGAACGAGGTTCCATAACCATTACTTCATAACCTTTATAGTTAGGGTGATTAACAACCTTCAAATCATTTGTCGGTTCTTGTTTCGGCTGATAAGAATATGCAGGATCAACAGCTAAATTTCTATCTACTTCATAGCCTTCTTCACCTTCCATATCTTCATCCATTTCATCCCAAAAATCTTCATCCTTTGGTTCAAATCCTTTTACAAAGAAATCTACTACTGATTTGATTTTGTCTGTAACTGCTGCCACCGTATTTGCCTCCGTCCTTTATTTTAATTTATTTTTAACTCTCTTCTGCTAACTAAATAATTTTCGCCCAATCCTGAGCATAGTCGAACCTTCCTGCACTGCAATTTTGTAATCCTGACTCATTCCCATTGAAATTTCAGGCAAGCTGCAATCAAACTCTCTCTCTAATTCATCTCTCACTTTCCTTACTTCAGAAAAAAGCTCTCTCAACTTTCCTTCATCCGCTCCCAGAGGTGCCATATTCATCAAACCCAGTATGTTCAAATTCGGAAGTTTTCTAATCGCTTCAAACGTTTCAAAAATTTCTTCTTTTGAAAATCCGGATTTCTGAACTTCGTTTGCATTATTCAACTGCAACAATATATCTTGATTTTTGCCTATTTCAGAAGCACAATCAGAAATTACATCAGCTAATTTGAATGTATCAACCGAGTGAATAACATCAAATCTTAATACTGCTTTTTTGGCCTTGTTACTCTGAAGATGTCCTATAAAATGGAATTTTGAATTATTACGGACTTCTTCAGGCAATCTGCTGATTTTTTCGGTCGCCTCAATTACTCTTGATTCTCCAAAATTTCTCAACCCTGCCTGATATGCTTCCACAATAGCATTTTCATCAAAATACTTTGTAACTGCAATGATATTCGGTTTATAAGGTACGATTTCTTCTTGTATTTGTTTAAGATTTTCACTGACTCTGTATTGCATTATCTTACCCCTACAAGAATCTGCCCATAACGAGCATATTTTAATTCTAACTTATCGTCATGATATGGACAACTATTTTATTTTTCACACTTAAATTCCCCTTGTCCGTTTCCCCAAAACCATGATAAACACATGCTTTTGCGGATTTTAATATTTCTTAAAAGTTAGTTAACATTCTGTAACAATCCGTTAGATACCCATGCTTTCAGATATATTCCCTAATTTTTATAATTTAATGTGCAAAAAATAATCACAGTTATAAAATAAACTATAATTTAATAAATTTGTTCCTACAAATGGATGATATTTATAAAAAAGACTTAAAGTAAATTTCGGGTACTAAAATTACACCAATTATATGAACGGCTTTTGGCGTATATATGATAAAATTTCAGAATAGAACTTAAAAACAGAGGTGATTATGCAGCTTACCGAGCATTTACAGTATATTATTCATTCGGCTAAAACGATAGCCTACGCCAGAGATTTCAAGTTTGTAGAACCTGAACACATAATGCTGGCTTTATTTATGGATGAAAATGATTTACCAAAGCTTATACTGGAAAAAATCGGGCTGAATAATCCACGATTAATAAGGGATTTTAATGACAGTATTCCAAGATCAAACAATATACGCCAGACACGTTCCGGGGATATTCCATTATCTCCCACAACAATAATATTAATGGAAAATGCCGAAAAAGAAGGACTGGCATTTGATGATGATATTGTAGGACTTGAATATATGTTTATGGCACTGTTCAAATCCGGAAACGACACAATGAGGAGCGTATTTAAAGCATACGGAATAACACTCGGTGAACTTTATAACAAAATGTGCGAAGTTGTACAGGGAATTGAACGGGTGGATATTATTAACGGACAAGTTGTTTCAAAAGGCAAAAAGTCTGACAACAATAATTCTGAAAAAATTTCAGCATCCCAAAGTGCTAACAGCGAAAAGAAATCGTCAAACAAAGAGTCAAAAGACTCCGAATCGGCTCTTGCAAAATATACAACAGACCTTACGAAAATAGCTGCATTAAACAAACTTGATCCGGTTATAGGAAGAGATGACGAAATCAGAAGAGTTATACAGATTTTGAACAAACGTTCAAAAAACAATCCGGTAATAGTTGGAGAACCCGGAGTAGGTAAAACTGCCGTTATAGAAGGACTTGCCCAAAGAATAATTAGCGGAGAGGTTCCTGATAGTCTTAAAAATGATAAAATTCTTTCGCTTGATTTGGGTTCATTACTTGCAGGAGCGTCATACAGGGGTGAATTTGAAGACAGGCTTAAAAAAGTTTTGCAGGAAATTGAAGACAAGACAGACGACTTAATGCTATTTATAGATGAAATTCATTCGATTATGGGCATGGGTGCGTCTGAAGGCTCAGTAGATGCAGGCAACATGCTTAAACCTATGTTAGCAAGAGGCAGAATAAGGGTTATCGGAGCAACAACACTTGATGAATACAGAAAATATATAGAAAAAGACAAAGCATTGGAAAGACGTTTTCAGCCTGTATTAGTGGACGAACCTCCGATTGATGTTGCAATAAGTATTCTTCGAGGATTGAAACATAATTACGAAGTTTTCCACGGAATAAAAATTCTTGATGATGCAATAGTTCAGGCAGTCAAGCTTTCACACAGATATATTTCCGAGAGATACTTGCCGGATAAAGCCATTGACCTTATTGACGAGGCGGCAAGTTCTTTAAGAATAAATATTGATACCATGCCGGAAGAAATAGATAACTGCACAAGAGAGAAATTGCAGCTTGAAATAGAGAGAAAAGCTCTAAATGAAGAAAATTCAAGTGATTCCAAGATAGTCAAGCTATCAAAGAAAATAGATTCGCTTGAAGCAAAAATCGGAACGCTAAAATATCAATGGGAACAAGAAAAGAAGATAATAAAAGCTACAACAAAAGTTAAGGAAAACCTTGAAGCACTAAATTCACAGATAGAAAAAGCAAAAAAACAAGGTGAATTAACATCCTCACTTGAAGCAAAGCTTAAAGAAATGCAGGAAATGCAAGAAAAACTAAAGAAATTGCAATCTGATAATTCTAAAAAACATCTTCTGAAAGAATATCTTGACGGGGATGACATCTCTCAAATTGTTGCAAAATGGACGGGCATTCCGACAACAAGACTTGTCGAAAACGAATCTGAAAAGCTAATAAAGATGGAAGAATACATGCATAAACGTCTTATAGGACAGGATGAGGCAGTTAACAAGTTAGCAAATGCCATTAGATTATCACGTTCGGGACTTCGTGACGGCAAACGCCCTATTGGCTCATTCCTTTTCTTAGGACCAACAGGCGTAGGAAAAACAGAATTAGGTAAAACTCTTGCTGAATTTTTATTCAACGATGAAGATGCACTTATACGAATAGATATGAGTGAATTTATGGAAAAACAATCCATTTCCCGCCTTACAGGAACAACCGCAGGATATGTAGGTTATGACGAGGGCGGACAGCTCACCGAAGCCGTCAGAAGAAAACCTTATTCCGTTGTTCTGTTTGATGAAATAGAAAAAGCTCACTCGGATATATTTAATATTATGCTGCAAATGTTTGATGACGGGAGGTTAACTGACGGTCAGGGTAAACTTGTTGACTTTAAAAATACCGTAATTATTATGACAAGTAATCTCGGAAGTGATATCCTTCTGAACGACCAATTAACAGACAACGACAAAAAACTTCAAGTAAATCAAATATTAAGAGAAAAATTCAAACCTGAATTCATAAACAGAATTGATGAAATAATAACATTCAAACCGCTTACTATAGAAAATTTGAGTAAGATAGTTGATATACAGACAGCATCTTTGAAAAAACGTATAGAAGAGCAGGGAATGAATTTTGTTATAACCGATAATGCGAAAAACTACCTTGCAAATGAAGGATATGAACCGCTATATGGGGCAAGACCACTCAGAAGAGTTATCAGGAATATTGTAGAAATCCCATTATCTTTGAAAATTCTTGAAAATGAATTTAAAACAGGAGATACAATCACTGTTGACTGTGAAAACAATGCACTTGTATTCAAAAAATAGCATAAAAATCTTCACAATCACAATACAATATGCTATCATTGAAGAAAAGTGAGGCAAATATTGAATAAAGTATCCGTTATTATTCCCTGTTACAACCAATCCGAATTCATATCCGAGGCAATACAATCAGTAAAAGCCTCAACATTTCAGGATGTTGAGATAATAGTAATTAATGACGGCTCTTCAGACATAAAACCTGAAGATTTAAATAATCTCCTGAATGATTTTAGCAATATCAAAATTATTCATCAGAACAATCAAGGAGTATGCAAAGCAAGAAATAACGGAATAAATATCGCAAGCGGAGAATACATATTACCACTCGATGCTGATGATAAGATTGAACCTTCATATATAGAAAAAGCAGTACGAATTCTCGATGAAAATACAAAAATCGGAGTTGTATATTGTGAAGCTGAATATTTTGGAACAAAGTCGGGTAAGTGGAATTTGAAACCGGCAACGATTAGTAATATGCTTGTTCAAAACAGAATATTTGCAACATCAATGTTCAGAAAATCTGATTTTGAAAAAATTGGCGGTTACAAAGGAGAAGCTGAATTAGGCTGTGAAGACTGGGACTTATGGCTTTCATTTATTGAAGCCGGTTATGAAACATATAAAATACCTGAAACACTCTTTTTTTACAGGAAACATCTTGCCACAAGAACGCAAGAAGCACTAAAATTTACAAAATACATAGAAATAAGAAAAAATATTATCAAACTCCACAAAGATTTGTATAAAAAGCATTTTTTCAAAATATTTTTACCTTTAACATTTAAAATAATCGAAAACGGGCTTTACAACATAAAACCAACACTCAAAACCATAAAAAAAATCCTGAGAAAAATATATTATAAAATTACAATAAATGTATTTAACTTGTATCCTGATATCAAACGTATTAACAAGAACAAATTAGAAAAAGAAATCCACAGATTTATAGAAACAGAAAACAATAACGATAAAGAAACAGCTGAAAATACTATAATATCTATGACTACAATACCTGACAGAATGCAAGATATCCATTATGCAATCTATTCCATAATTAAACAAAGTATAAAACCCGAAAAATTTATTTTATATCTTGGCAGGGACAAATTCCCAAACGGAGAAAACGATATTCCCCAAAGGGTTATTGATTTTAAAAAATACGGATTGGAATTCAGGTTTGTAGAAGATGTCCGCTCATTTACAAAACTTGTACCGGCTCTGGATGAATTTAAGGATAAAACGATTGTTACGGCAGACGATGATATTTTTTATGAACAAGACTGGCTGAAAAAGCTTGTAGAAACACATAAACAATATCCTGATGATATTATTACTCACAAGCACAAGAATATAAAGTTCAATGACAACAACCCTCTTCCATATAAACTATGGACTGATAATATTGAAAAATGTGCTTCTTATAATAATCTTTTAATGGGTGTCGGAGGGGTTCTTTATCCGCCGAACTCACTGTATAAAGATGTTACAGATAAAAATATATTTTTAAATTTATGCCAGACTAATGATGACATCTGGTTCTGGGCCATGGCAGTACTTAATAATACTAAAATTCGTATTGCAAATGATGCAATTAACAATCTGACAATAATTAATATTGACAGAGAACTTAATTTAAATAATGATTATACATTATACAAGATTAACAGAATTTCTGAGAGTGATATTCAATTCAAAAATATTTTAAACAAATATCAAAAATTGGTGGAGATATATGAAAGAGAAGATTAGACTACTATTTGATGCAAATATATTATCCTACGATTATCAAAAAACCGGTGCAAGAAGCGGAATATTTTTTGTAGCATATAATTTAATGAAAGAATTAACTAAATACGATAATATAGAAATAGGATTTTATGTAAAACCCTCTAATATATTAGGAATACATAAATTTGTCGAAACAAATTCTGAATTTTCTAATATACCAATTATCTGCAAAACTACGTTTATAACATATTTCCTTGGTTTATTGGAACAATGGAAATACAGCTGTCGGAAATTAGATAAAAAAGATAACTTCTTTAAGAAATTTGTCAGGTTTTTTGCAATTAGAATTTTAAATTTTTCTATGCAATATAATTTTGTCTCAAAAATTAACGAAAAAGAACTTTCAAAATGGAATATTTATTTTTCTCCAAATCAGGCACCGCCAAAACAAATATTAACTTCTGATAATATCCACAGATTTGTATTGTTGCATGATGCAATTCCACTGGCACTTGAAGATTATTTTTTCAATATGAAAATAAAAAATACATGGTTTAGGCAGCTATACGACACGTTAAACGGAAATGATTATTATTTTGCAAATTCTGAATACACAAAACAGGATTTTATAAAATATTGTGATAAATTGAATCCTGAACACATTACAACAACGTTGCTTGGTGCAAATGAAAATTTTTATCCCGTAAAAGATGAGAATATATTACGTTCCGTAAGAGAAAAATATAATATTCCGTCCGATAAAAAGTTTATATTCAGTCTGTGTACAATTGAACCGAGAAAAAACCTGATATTTGCGGTTAAAAATTTTGTAAAATTTATAAATGATAATAATATTGATGATTTGGTGTTTGTAATGGGCGGTGGTCACTGGCAGGCATTTTTGGACTTGCTGGATAAAGAGTTGTCAGGGACAAACTACAAAGACAAAATAATAAAAGCAGGCTATGTGGATGATGAAGATTTACCTGGACTGTATAGTGCAAGTGAAATTTTTGTATATCCGTCACTGTATGAAGGCTTTGGATTGCCTGTATTGGAAGCAATGCAATGCGGTTGTGCCTGTATAACCTCTAATGTTACATCAATTCCTGAAGTTATAGGTGATGCAGGTATTCAGGTCAATCCGAAATCTGATGAAGAAATGATTGAGGCATATAGAAAAATGTATTATGATAATGATTTTAGGCATCAATGCCGTGAAAAAGCTCTTGAACGGTCAAAACAGTTTAGCTGGCAAAAATGTACAAACATTATTGTAGATACAATTAAAAAGGTTGTGAGTGAAGATATGTAGATATTAAAAAGGTGCATACACATAGTACGCACCTTTTAATTTTGTACGATTTTTAACTAACTTAACAGCAGCCAGCAAGTTCTTTTTTCTTACAATCAATAGCAGCCTGAGCAGCAGCCAATCTTGCTTGCGGAACTCTGTATGGTGAGCAAGAAACGTAGTTCAAACCAATTCTGTGTGCATATTTTACAGAATCAGGATCGCCACCGTGTTCACCACAAATACCGCCTACTAATGAAGAATTAACTTCACGACCTTCGTCAATAGACATTTCAATTAATCTGCCAACACCGTTAACATCTAATGTTACAAACGGATTAGAAGGTAAGATTTTTTGTTCAACATAATTCTTCAAGAATTTACCTTCAGCATCATCTCTTGAATAACCAAATGTCATCTGAGTTAAGTCGTTTGTACCATAAGAGAAGAATTCGGCTTCTGTTGCGACTTCCTTAGCAGTCAATGCTGCACGAGGAATTTCAATCATTGTACCGAATTTATAATCAACTCTTACGCCTTTTTCATTCATAACTTGCTCTGCAACTGCAACCAATGTTTCTTTTGCAGTTTTAAGTTCATTAATATGACCGATAAGAGGAACCATAATCCAAGGTTGGATATGATGACCTTCTTTAGTCAAATCACAGCAAGCTTCAAAGATTGCTCTAACTTGCATTTCGTTAATTTCCGGATAAGTTAAACCTAAACGGCAGCCTCTCAAGCCCATCATAGGGTTTGATTCAGACAAGTTTTCAACGATTTCAAGCATTTTTTCGTCTTCTGCATAATCCTGACCTAAAGCCTTTTTAGTAGCAACTTTTTCTACTAATTCTATCTTTGAAGGTAAGAATTCGTGAAGAGGCGGATCTAACAAACGAACTGTTAGAGGTTTGTCGCCCAATGCTTTGAACATTGCATAGAAGTCTGAATACTGCATAGGTAACAATTTATCCAATGCTTCTTTTCTTGCTTCTTTAGTACCTGCAATAATCATTTTTTGTACCCAAGGCAATCTGTCAGGATCCATGAACATGTGTTCTGTTCTGCACAATCCAACACCTTCAGCACCAAATTTAATTGCGTTTTCAATATCTTTTGGAGTATCAGCGTTAGCTTCAACCTTCAAAGTTTTATATTCGTTAACCCATCCGAAGAAGGTTTCAAAATCAGCATCAAGACCTGCCTGAACAAGCTCAATAGCACCTTCCATAACTTCACCTGTACCACCGTCAAGAGAAATAATATCGTCTTTGTGGAATACTGTTCCGTCTGAACAAGTGATTGTTTCGTTAGCAAGGTCAATCTTCAAGTCTTCGCAACCACTTACACAAGGTTTACCCATACCTTTTGCAACAACAGCTGCGTGAGAAGTAGCACCGCCTCTGAGAGTCAAAACACCCTGAGAAACTGCCATACCGTGAATATCATCAGGACAGGTTTCAATTCTTACCAAGATAACTTTTTCACCTGCTTCACCACGGCGAGCTGCTTCTTCGGTATCAAATACAATCTTACCTACAGCTGCACCCGGAGATGCGTTTACACCCTTTGAAACTTTGTGAGAATGTTTTACTTTATCAGGGTTAAAGCAAGGTAACAATACTTGATATACCGAATACGGATCAACTTGTTTAATAGCTTCTTCTTTAGTTATGATACCTTCATTGCACATATCAACGGCAATTTTGATAGCTGCTTTAGCTGTTCTCTTACCGTTACGAGTTTGAAGAATCCATAATTTACCACGTTCTACGGTAAATTCCATATCTTGAACATCGTGATAACCTTTTTCAAGCTGTTTTGCAATACTTACATATTGTTCGTAAATGTCAGGCATATCTGTTTCAAGTTCAGCAATTTGCTTAGGAGTTCTGATACCTGCAACAACGTCTTCACCTTGTGCATTTACCAAATATTCACCATAGAATTTATTTTCGCCGGTAGCAGGGTTACGAGTAAATGAAACACCTGTAGCACAGTCATTACCCATATTACCGAATACCATTGTCTGAACATTAACTGCAGTACCGAAATTATGATCAATTTTGTTCATATTTCTGTAAGCTACGGCACGAGGAATATTCCAAGAACGGAATACGGCTTCAATAGCTTCTTGCAACTGAACGTACGGATCTTGCGGGAATTCTTTTCCGGTAACTTCTTTAATAGTAGCTTTATAAATCGGAATCAAAGATTTCCAACCTTCGGCAGAGATTTGTGTATCTTCTGTAACGCCTTCTCTTGCTTTAACTTTTTCAACTTCAGATTCGAAGTATTTTTGTCTGTCCATTTCCCAAGCAACAGAACCAAACATTGTTAAAAATCTTCTGTATGAATCATAGCAGAAACGAGGATTATTAGTTAATTTAACCATAGCTTCTACTGTTTCATCATTCAAACCAAGGTTCAAAATAGTTTCCATCATACCCGGCATAGAAACTCTTGCACCTGAACGAACAGAAACTAAAAGCGGATTTGTAGTATCACCGAATTTTTTACCTGCTTTTGCTTCAACATCTTTTAAAGCTTCTTTTACTTCATCCATCAAACCTGCAGGCATTTTATTACCATGGTTGATGTAATCCATACAAGTTTCGGTAGTAATTGTTAATCCCGGAGGAACCGGAAGACCTAAATTAGTCATTTCTGCAAGGTTTGCACCCTTTCCGCCTAACAGATTACGCATAGTAGCGTCACCTTCGCGGAAAAGCCATACTCTTTTTTCTGTCATAGTTTTCCTTTCCATGTTTATAATAATCACCTAAATATAGAAAATCTATTCTATGACAAAATACTAACATGCTCAATATTTAAAGTAAACAGCAAATATCATATTATTATAATATTTTCAATATGCCTAAAACTAATCCGATAGCACCTGACAGACCTAAATATATAAGAGGATCTTTTTTGACCTTTATACTCATTAAAAAGAGTGTACCAAATAATATATAAGCCCATAATTGTGATACGTTTTCCCTGAATAAGCCTATTGCAACGGCTGCCAACAACCCGCATCCCGCAGGTTTTAAAGCATAAATTGCTCCCTGAACATATTTATTTTCCCGAAATTTTGCAAGCAATTTGGCAACCGCAGCAACAATTACAAATGACGGTAAAATTAATGCTCCTGTAGCAATTAAAGCCCCAAATATTCCGCCGGTAGTAAATCCGGAAAACGTTGCAACATTTACCCCGACAGGACCGGGGGTAATTGATGCAACCGCAATCATATCAGACAGTTGTTTTGTAGTAAACCAGTCATAATTTTCTGCAAGATGATACAAAAACGGAATCGTTGCATATCCGCCTCCAAAAGAAAATAACCCTATTTTAATATATTCATAAATTAGCTGAAAATAAATCATTTTTCAGCCTCCTTACGACAGCAAATTCTGTACAATATGCCGCAAATTACGCTTCCGATTATAATCCACACAGGCGAAATTTTCAGACAAGCAAGAACCATTGCCGCAATAAAAATAACCGTAGTAAACTTATCAACAATACTTTTGCCCCACATTTCTTTTATGGTTAAAAGGACAAGTACTACAACGCCAACCCCTACACCTGCAAAAATCCCCTGAACAAGATGTTTTGTAACAAGCTCTGATAAAATATTTGCTATCAATACAATTGCAAGAAACGCAGGAGTAATTACTCCGCAAACTGCAGCGAATGCTCCTCGTAAACCAAGCAATTTATGTCCTACAAATATGGAAATATTTGCCGCAATAATCCCCGGAAGACTTTGAGATAATGCAAAATACTCAACAATATCTTCAGAATTTGCCCAACCTTTTTTATCAACTATTTCTGATTGCAATAGAGGCAAAATAACATATCCGCCGCCGAGCAAGAATGTTCCTATCTTAAAAAAGGTTTTATAAATACTCCAAACTGATTTTTGCATAGTTCTATTATAACGAAAAAAACGGTTATAACAAAGATGAAGATACTCGATACAAAATTTTTAATTTATTAATATCATTACTTATAAACTTAATATTGTTATTTATCTCTCTGAGATATTCTTCTTTTGAAAAATCATCCCGAAATAAAAATAATTTATCAATACTTACATTTAGTGCATTTGCCAACTTTTCAACGGTTTCCGGCTGCGGATAATTACGCCCTGTTTCTATTTTACTCAAGCTCGTTATATCCATACTGATAATTTCTGCAAGTTTCTCTTGAGTAATATTTTTAGATTTTCTCAAATCTTTAATTCTTCTGCCCAAACGGATTTTTAAATTATCCATAATTAACCTCTTAATTATAATAATTCATTTCTATCAGCATATAAATAGATTATTAGGCATAATCAGTATTGACAAAATTGCCTAATAATCGTATAATATAGATTAGTAGTCTGATTTTAAATTATAAATATGTATCATTACACAAATGTTAGCTAATAAAATATACTAGGAGGACATATGAAACAAGGGTTCACTCTTGCAGAAGTTCTGATTACACTTGGTATAATTGGTGTTGTTGCTGCGATGACTTTGCCGACACTCATTAATAACTATCAAAAACAGCAAACAATAGCACAGTTAAAAAAGGCATATTCAGAAATTTCTCAGATATTTCAGCGTGCGGAAGCAGACCATGAAACCATGGATACCTGGGATTTTTCAAGTTATGAAAATCAATATGAAAGAAGCAAATATTTCGCAGATAACTACTTTTTGCCTTATATAAAAACAATAAAATTATGTGAGCCGGCATCTCCAGAATGTATTTCTGTAAGAGAATCGAATTACAGTAAAGGTATTGCAGTTATTACAACAAGCGGATATTCCTTTCTTTTGTATGTAGATTGCCCATTGAATATTGGGGGGTGGATCTATGTTGATGTTAATGGTCCTAATCAAAGACCAAATGAATTAAATAAAGATATATTTGCTATGAAATTTACTTTTAAAAATGGTGGGATTGATAGCAATAATGATTCTACAAAAAAAGGTCTTAATTTTAGTGGATTACAATATACCAACCCATTAACCAGAGAACAATTAATCGAAAGAAACTATTGTGCAGCCCTTATTATGGTAGACGGCTGGCAAATATCAAGAGATAATCCTTGTTGGAAATAATAGATTTTATTTTAGATGAAATACTAATTAGTCATAGTAGCTTTTAGTCTTGCTAATGCTCTGGCTACAGCTGCTTCTGTTCGTTTAACATCTAATTCTGCATCACGTTCCGCAAGTTTTGCTCTTGCCCTTGCCAAAGCCTCTTTTGCTCTTGCAACATCAATATCGTTACCGTCTTCAGCCGTTGGGGTCAGGATAATTGCTTCATTATCCTTAAACTGCAAAACGCCACCCATTGTGGTAAAGTAACGTGCCTTCCCGTCTTGTATGATTTTAGTTACTCCGATATCCAATGCGGACATTATCGGAATATGATTAGGCAGGATGCCGAACTCGCCGGCAGTACCTTTTGTGTAGATTTCATCCACATCTTCATCAAATACAAGTTTTTGGTGCGTAATAATTTTTAAATGCATCTTACCCTCTTACTACTAAAGCGTTTTGGCTTTTTCAACGGCTTCTTCAATTGTACCTACCATATAGAAAGCCTGTTCAGGTAAATCGTCATGTTTACCTTCAATAATTTCTTTGAAGCCTCTGATTGTATCGGAAATTTTTACATATTTGCCTGCAATGCCTGAGAACTGTTCTGCAACAAAGAACGGTTGAGATAAGAAACGCTGAATTTTTCTTGCTCTGTTTACCGTTTCCTTATCTTCTTCCGACAATTCATCCATACCAAGAATTGCGATAATATCTTGCAATTCTTTATATTTTTGAAGAATTGCCAAAACTTTTCTTGTAACACTATAGTGTTCTTCTCCGACAACATTCGGGTCTAACGCACGAGAGGATGATTCCAGAGGATCAACCGCAGGGTAGATACCCAATGATGCAATTTGACGGGATAATACGGTTGATGCATCAAGGTGAGAGAATGTTGTTGCAGGAGCCGGATCGGTCAAGTCGTCTGCAGGAACATAAATTGCCTGAACAGAGGTAATTGAACCGTCTTTTGTTGATGTAATTCTTTCCTGCAATTCACCCATTTCAGTTGCAAGTGTCGGCTGATAACCTACTGCTGACGGAACACGTCCCAATAGTGCCGAAACCTCAGAACCTGCCTGAGTAAATCTGAATATATTATCAATAAACAATAATACGTCCTGTTTTGAATAATCTCTAAAATATTCGGCAGCTGTCAAAGCTGATAGACCTACTCTCATTCTGGCTCCGGGCGGTTCATTCATCTGACCGTATATAAGTGCAACTTTATCAATAACGCCTGATTCTTTCATTTCATTCCAAAGGTCATTACCTTCACGGGTTCTTTCTCCGACACCGCCAAAAACAGAAACACCTGAATGCTCCTGAGCAATATTATGAATTAACTCCATAATCAAAACTGTTTTTCCTACACCTGCACCGCCGAACAAACCGATTTTTCCGCCTTTTTGGTATGGTTGAAGTAAATCAATTGCCTTAATACCTGTTTCAAGGATTTCCACATCTGTATTCTGATTAACCAGTGACGGAGATTCCCTGTGTATAGGAAGATATGTGTCAGTTTCAACAGGACCGAGTTCATCTACAGGCTGTCCGACAACATTAAGTATTCTGCCCAAAATGGCTTTCCCTACAGGAACTTTAATAGGTTCATGGGTATTTATAACTTTCATACCTCTTTTTAAACCGTCTGTAGAAGACATTGCAACGGTTCTGACCTTATTTTGTCCCAACATTTGCTGTACTTCAGCAACAATGACCGTCCCGTCATCTGCCGTAATATTTAAGGCAGTATAAATTTCCGGCAATTCTCCCGGCTGAAATTCAACGTCTATTACCGGTCCTATAATCTTTGTTATCAATCCTTCGTTCTTATTTAATGTTTCCATATACACATATCTCTCCTTTAAATTAATACTACTATAATTTTTATTTTTTCGCAAGAAATTAATATTACCCGTATATGCAATTCTATTTATAGAAAATTAATATTAAAATTATTACCAGAGGTGAATTATGAAACTGAATGTTTTAGTATATATGATTTTATTGTTCGCATTTATTGTCTTTGCACAATATACAAGAGCAGAAAATATACATTTTAACAATGATATTTATACCCTGAAAAATATAAATTTTTCCGAAATTAACAAAGGATACGAAAATGAATACTATGTCGATAATAACAAAGAAAATAACTCCGAAAAAATGATTGGCATTTACTATTACCCTGAAATCAAAAATCCGATAAAATTTGCAGAAAATGCCGACAAAGAGATTGAAACAAGAGCAGGAGTAATTCTCTTAAAATTTATCGCAAACAAAAAACAAAACAAAGCTATACTTAGCTTTATTGATGCCGGAGAAGATAACGGTAAACCATTCATAGAACATAACATCTATAAATACGAACCTCATCCCAAAAAAGGAATGATGCTGCTTAGATATACCAAAAAATACTATACAAACAACAACGAAGATATAACAAATGCCGGCACTGAAATCAAAAATTTGAACGACGATTTAATCGAACAGATAATCATTTCACCTATTCCGCCAATAATAGAAAAGATTACCAGACTTTTTAATAAAAATATTACAAGCAAAGTATAACAACAGCAGCAATCAGACACACGGCAAATATGCCCCAAGATATAATCTGATTTGAGTCTAATTTTAATTCTTTCTTTGGCTGCTGTTTACTTTTCGGCTGAATTGTTACAAATTCACTACTGCCACATTCACAATATTGAACCCTAGATGGATATATTTTGTTACATTCTTTACATCTGTACATAATATAATTTTACGATAATCAAGCGATTTTGGCAAGATTTTTTATTTAATATAATGAATTATTGTAAAAAAAACTGAATTTAGGGTTTAAAAATATAAAAAAAAGTGTTATACTACAAATGTAGTATGATGTATGTAGTAGAAAGGATTGAATGAGGTTGCCATCTGAATGATGGATTGTATTTTATACGTTAAAGTGTAGAATAGTTTTAAGTAATGTTAAAAACATATCAAAATTTGTCAATTTAATATATTGATGAGTTTTAAGATGTAAGTGTTAGGCAGGTAAAATTGAGTAATAAGGTTAGAACGAATAATACCGAAAATACTGAATTAAAGGAAAATCTGACAGCACCGGTTACAAATCCGGCGGCTGCAAACAGCATGCCTGAAAATTCTGAAAAAAATATTCGGAAAAAGAACTCAAGGACTAAGAAAAATTCCGAAAGTACTCATATTCCTTCTAATCATCCTAAAAATCTGACTCCGACAGAAAATCCTATAAACAGAAACAGAGAGATTGTTGCAAGGATAAGTAATGCAAACATGATTAAATCCTCCAACAAAATGTACGGCGGATTTATAAAAAACACTCTGTCACCACAAAGCAAAACAGTAGATTATATTTCAATAATAAGAGAATTAAATACAGCACTGATAAACAAAAATACGTTAAATGATTTGTTTAGTGCATTTAATAACGTTTTGATGACAAAATTACACTGTAACTTTGTTGCATTTGGGACATATCACGAAAAATCGAAGTGTATTAACCTGAAATTGACAGATACATTAGGCAGAACATACTCATCAAAAATATTCTTATCAGAGATCGAAAATCCGATAATACAAAGCTTTATGAATTCTTCTGCCGTTGTAAAGAGTGATAATAAATTTTTAAATATACCATATATGAAAGAGTCTTCCACTATTGTGTTACCGTTGATATCATTAAATCAGCCTATAGGGGTAATGCTTATAGGTAAAGAAGACGAAGACTGTAATTTGGAAATACTTTCATTTATCTCAAACTATGCTGCAATGTATATGCAGAATATTGAGCTGAAAGAAAGAACAAACAAATACGCAAATGCTGATAATTTAACCAACCTGTATAACCACAGAGGTTTTCAGGAAGTTCTGGCAAGCGAACTGCAAAAAGCCAAAGAAACAGATACCGAACTTTCAATTGTTATGTTTGACATCAACAATATTTCAAAAATTAACCGTGAATTAGGGCATGCAAAAGGTGATGAAGTAATCAAATTACTTGCAGAAAAAATCAAACATAATATAAGAACAAATGATAAAGCAGGACGTTATGGCGGTGATGAGATTGCGGTAATTTTACCTAATACATCAACATCCGATGCAAAATATCTTGCAGAATATATTACATACACCCTGTCATGCTGCTTTGTTGATGATGTAGGGCCGGTAAAAGTTTCTGTAGGTATTTCAACGTACCCTGACAACACTAAAGATCAGGAAAAATTACTTATTCTTGCGGAACAGGCAATGTTTATATCACAAGCAAAAGGATACAAAGAAGGAATGTCTGCAATTATAAGTTCTTCAGATTTTAACTTCTGGGATGATACAGCATTAAATTCTTTTGCTGAAGTAATCGCAAAACGACATGCACAATTGGGAATAAATTTTGAAGACGAACTTGTACACAAGTTTAATAATGAAGAAATTATTTCACAAAACCACCTGATTGAAATGGTAACATCATTAGCAGGTGCAATTGATGCTAAAGATCCATATACAAAAGGTCACTCAACAAGTGTATCCAGATATTCTGAAGCACTTGCAAGAGCAATAAATCTGCCTGAAGATGAAGTTCAGAAAATAAGATTAGGCGGATTACTTCATGATGTAGGTAAAATCGGTATTCCTGAAACAGTATTAAGAAAACCGGGTAAATTAGAACCTGATGAATGGGAAATAATGAAACAACATCCTGTAATTGGAGCAGAAAAGGTACTTGCACCGAATGAAGCTTTGGCACACTTAATTCCAATTGTAAAATATCACCATGAGCATATAGACGGCAGCGGATATCCGGAAGGATTAAAAGGGAATGATATTCCGCTCACTGCAAGAATTGTTGCGGTTGCTGACACATATCACGCACTTATCAGTGACAGACCTTATCGTAAAGGCATGCCGGTAGAAAAAGCCTGTCAAATTCTACAGGAAGGTGCAGGCAAACTTTGGGATGCAGATTTAGTCAGACATTTTATTGCTATCGCTCCGTCATTAGCAACTAATGTATAGTATTTTAATGTAACGGTATAAACATGGAACATAACGCACAAATATTTTTTTGTGCCGTAATTTTCCTTTCTTGAAAGCACAAAAAAAAGACCTCTGTATCTCGAGGTCAAGGTTGGTTATTTTGGTTATGTTATAGTATTGTTATGGTTATATGTGTTAATTATTAATTTCAATTTGGTACTTTTATTAATAGTCCTCAAGATTCATATTTGCCTAACATTATCCAAATATTTACAAAAGTTTACAAAAAATTTATAAAAGTTTTTTCACACAAAAATTTATTCCTGAGGCAGTTTCCACGGAAGGTATCTGTCAGGAACGAGAGCTTTATAGTCCCATATTGTATGAATATCCAGTTTACAGACGTTTTCGTCATTTACATAACTATTCCATAAATTTTCGGCTTCCGCACTATAAAAATACGGGGGATTATTTGTAAGCATTGTGTTATATAAGTTTGAGACTTGTTCATTATTGAATTTGCAATGCAGGTTTATTGTACCATATTGCGACTGTATAATTTGATGATAGCAACACCTGCCATCTCCGTTAGGTGCAAAAAATTTCATATCATTAAAAACTGTACCTTTATTATTTACGGAATTTTCTTCGGCAAACAAATTACAGGTTTTAAAATTTTCGATAAAATCATCTGAAAATCCGTTAAAAGCAAATGCCTGCGAACCTACAAAAAATAACAACAATAAAATCAAAATTTTTTTCTTTTTGGATAATTTTTTCATAACCTTTTCAAAAGGAACAATAGGGAGCATTTTATATCCGCAATCATCAGACAAAGCCCCGCCCATAGAAAATAATTCTTCCTGCGGATAACGTCGGCATATACCCGGACGAGATTTATGAATTTTACATTTATGAGTTTCTTTATCAAGATTTTGACACTCAAAAACCAATCCGGTTTCATCTTTATCTATAACTTTCAGGTATGTATAAAATCTGTGCAGATATTGCAGTTTTTTAAATTCTTCTTCGTCCTGAATAACATGTTTGAAATGTTTTACATAAATTTTTGTACAACATTTTCCGCACGCTTTACATTTTCCCGTACGATAATAATGCTTATGTAATACCTTTGACAAAATAAATTTTCTGATTTCAAGCAAAAAGTTTTCCATACAATAAGTATAATAGCATGGAAAACTTTAAAAGCCTGTATTTTAGATAAATGCTACAGTGAAGTAACGTTGAAATCTCTTTCTGCAACAGAACTTGTAGATTCACAAACGAACTTCAGACATTTATCAATAAATGCTTCAACTTTGTTCAAATCATTCTGCAAATTTTCATAATTAGCTTCTTTTTTGTGTTCTGTAATTAATCCTTCATAACTCATAAATCGGTCTCCTTAAAAACTTCACAAGTTACTATACGGATATATTCCACAAAACTTTATATAAATAACGCCAAAATTTACATAAGTTTAACATTCGCAACCGTTATTCCATTTCGGCAATAGGATATAGTTTTTTGAAATCTCTTACGACACTCATATCAAGCTCTGCATATATACCTGATTCATAAGTATCAGCACCTGCAACAACCGCACCCAAAGGATCACATATCATTGAATTACCAACGCAATATAACTCTTTACCTGCCAGACCAACCAGATTTGCAGACACAAAATATGTAAGAGTTTCTGAAGCTCTGCACATATTCATACCCTGCCAGGTCTTTATGAAATCGGATTTTACTTTTTCCGAAAATGCTGACAACGTAACCCAGCCGGCAGGAGCTGTAATAATTTCAGCACCCTGCTGTATCAGTTTCTTAAAGTGCATAGGAAATTTTATATCAAAACATACACTCATACCGACTTTTCCAAAATCAAAATCAGCAATAACAATTTCGTTTCCTCGGGTAATATATTTGTCTTCATTACCGCCGCCAAAATCATAAAGGTGAATTTTGTTATATTTTGCAATAGTTTCACCGCTACGGTTAACAGCAAAAGATGTATTATATCTTTTTCCGTCAACAAGAGTAATAACACTACCCGCAATTATATTGGTATTGTATCTTTTTGACATTTTCTGAACTTCTTTTATTGTTTCACCGCCATTAACATCTTCCGGCTCATTTATAAAAGATTTATCACAAATTCCGGTAGAAAAGAATTCCGGCAATACAACCAAATCCAGCTTGCTGTCACTATACTGATTAATAATTTCTTCAACTTTTTCCAGATTACCTGATTTATCTCCCAGAATAGGATTATACTGTATACTCAAAACGCCTATTTTATCCATTACGCTCTCCTTATAACAATTTTATATTTATATATATTTTTTAATTTCTCTCATTTCTGCTTCAATAGTTTCAGGCTCAAATGATTCTTTATAATCATGAAGCATTCCATCTGCTTGTATTCTTATTCTCTTTTTTAAATTAAAGATATTACAAGACATTTTTTTCCAGATTTGGTTACCTCTTTCTATAACACTTCCGAGAATGTTGTTACCATTTTCCGAGGAAATCATAAACCTTGTATTTCCATAAAAATCAGTAGTCATTTCGGCAACAACACCACGTCCTAAATACTTTTTAGAATATATACCCGTAATCTCAGTTTTCGTAGAACCGTCTTGGACAGAAGAATTTGCCGCAGTACGTCTGACTACTCTTTGCATACCTTTACCTAAAGTTCTGGGAGCGAATAATAATCTAAAAAGTTTCATTAAGATTCTCCTATTAGTACAGTATACCATATTGGAAAACCCAAAAATTATTATTTTTGCTACTAAGTTAATAAAAATTTACTAAGAATTAGCCCTGCAATTCACTAATAATTTTCACCACTAATGACTCAAATTTAAGCTTTGCTCCGTCAGTAGCTTTTATAACATCTTCGTGAGAAAGTTTTTCACCGCCGGCAACACTTGCAGGATTTGATATACAACTAATTCCAAGCACCTCAAGACCGCAATAATTTGCAACGATTGCCTCAGGCACAGTCGACATCCCTACAGCATCCGCACCAAGAATTCTCGCCATTCTGATTTCAGCAGGAGTTTCATAGGAAGGTCCTGAATTTGCCAGATAAACACCCTCTTTAAGACTTATACCCAAATTCTCAGCACATTTTTTTGACAAATTTATTAAATTTTTTCTGTAAATTTGTGTCATATCAGGGAAACGTTCACCGAGAGTATCATCATTTTTTCCTACAAGAGGATTTGCACCCATAAAGTTTATATGATCAGTTATAAGCATCAAATCACCTGCTTTAAAATCAGGATTTACACCTCCTGCAGCATTGGTTAAAATAATGGTTTTTACTCCGAGTTTTTTCATAACTTTTACGGGGTATGTAATTTCTTGCATGGAATGACCTTCATAAAAATGATTTCTGCCCTGCATCATTACGACTTTTTTCCCTGCAATTTCTGCAAAAACGAGTCTGCCTTTATGACCTTTAACAGTTGATTTAATAAAATTAGGGATATCGTTATATGAAATGGCTGTATCACAATATTCATCAGCCAGTTCACCAAGACCGGAACCCAAAATTACTCCTATTTGAGGCATAAAATTATTTGTTTTTTCATTTATATATTTTATCGTTTCTTCCATAACCCCCCTCGGACCATTAAGTCATTATTTACACATAAAAAGACACAAGCCTGCAACAAAGAACAGCGGCTTGTGTCTTCTGAAAATTAACCTACTAATCTGTTATCGTCAGCTTCTGACGCTTTAACCATAATAGCATGTTCTACAGGATTTTCTCTTGTATAACCTGTTTCAAAATTTTCCTCAAAAACAAAATCATCATGAGCTTTCTTTGCCTGAGTTTCATCAACCAACTTTTTCGCAAGTTCAGCAATTTCATATACTAACTGATATCTGTTTTCAGTATTTTCATTCAATTCCCATGCTACTTTTATAATCTGATCCATTGTAAACCTCTCATTTCTGTTTCAAGATAAATCAATCATATAATATAAATAAATTTTTCGCAAGTAGTTGTATAAATTCAATACATACAATACTATTCGGTGTTTTATTTGAATATTAAGTGACCAATAAACTGCAAACATCCTCACCTAACATCATCCTAAACTTTTATTTGACCGGTAATTTATATTTAAAACTTTAACGGATAATCTTTTGGTATTTTCCACCCATTCAGTTGGATTAGTCTTGTACAATATGCCCTGGCGTTCCGTGGTATTTCTTTTGAACACCCAAAACCCGAATCGTTTTTTAATATTGATACATTATCTGGATTTCGACTTGCAGGTCCATAAGCGTATGGTTCAATACCCTTATTGTAATGCAATGCGTATTCTGAACTTGATGCAGATGGATTAAAAAAGAATAAAAAATATTGAATACCAGCATCTTCTTTTTTATCTTTACCCGTATAATTCTTAGCCTCAGGATAAAAGAGAATAGATGCTCTTTCAAATTTAGCTAAACTTCCATCTGAAAATTTAATTATTGCCTGCCCCCCTCTTTCATGGGCAGATACTTCCGCACCGTTGAGATAAGGCATAATATATTTATTTACCCAAGCAAGAGGTATAGATTCAGTCGTAGGTTGTCCATTTTCATCCAATACAAAATATTCGCCCAAAGGCTCCCAGTAGTTTTTGTCCCCATATTGCACTTCTGCCATTTTTATTGCCTGATTAATAACTGAATAAAATTTTGCCAATCTTGTTTCTACAACTTGTTTTCTATGATTAGCCATAAGTGTCGGTAAAGTCAACGCCGCAACTACACCGATTATACCGAGGGTGATTAGAACTTCAGCGAGAGTAAAGGCGGCTTTACTACTCATGTCATTGCGAGGGAGCAAGAAGTCTTGCGACCGCGGCAATCCAGCCGTTTTTTCGACTGTTGATACTAAAGATTTAACACTATCTGAAAGGTCTGACCCCTCACCCGAAAATCTGACTTTCGCTTTGCTCAAGTTGATTTTCTGCCCTCTCCCGAC
>CACYTP010000016.1:412-57258 GCA_902777385.1 uncultured bacterium | reverse complement strand
CAGTAATAGACTGTGAGCGTAATTCATTGTCTGACAGCCTTGAGGTTATGCTTAATAATTTTGCTTGTGATGCCGCTAAACCCATAATTAGTCCTTTCCTGCATGGATTTACGGTATTTTTATTATGCAACTTTAGTGATTATTAAGATATATTAAACAAATTATATTGCCGATTTATTATCCTGCAGGCTTACCCTGATTTCACTATTTACAAAACTTTATTTATGTTAAAATAAACTTATGAAAAAACTGGGTTATGTTGTATTAATACTAATATTTGCAGGTTTATTATTACACTCATGTGTTAACATTGATAATCCTAACACAGACAACAAAATTACAACTACAAATCAGAAAAATGAAATATTATACAGGGCATATCCTGAACAGATTACTACAAACAAAAATGGTATTGATTTTTTGGAATCACAAACACCTGTCGGGAAATTTGGAGGGACTTTAATAGCTTCTACTATAGGAGAAGGTCCGAAAACATTTAATCCTTTTAATTCCAAAGATAATATTTCGTCAATAATGTCAGATATAATGTACGACGGCTTATTGGGTACACACCCTACGACAGGTCAACCCGTACCAAAATTGGCGAAGGATTTTTTGGTAGATGGAAATAATTACATAATACATTTACGAAAGGGTATTAAGTGGTCTGACGGAAAACCGATTACAGCAGATGATGTTGTGTTCACATGGCAAAATATTATTTTTGACGGATTTGGCAACACTTCAACCAGAGATTCCATGCTTATAGACGGCAAACTACCGACAGTTGCGAAGATAGACGAATATACCGTAAAGTTTACTACCCCAAAACCTTTTGCACCTTTTATCAGAAATTTATCGACTCCTATTGCACCAAAACATATCTTTGAACCTGCTGTAAAAAAGGGTAAAGAATATTTTGAAGGATTTTTATCAACAAATACTCCACCGGAAAAATTTGTAACATCAGGGGCATACAAAATTAAAGAGTACGTTCCGGCACAAAGAGTTGTGTATGAAAAAAATCCTAATTATTATGTAATAAATAAAGACGGCAAAAGATTACCATATCTTGATAAACTTGTCTATTTAATTGTCGGAGATCAAAATAATGAAGTTTTAAAATTTGAGGGTGGAGAATTAGACGTTATAGGGCTTCAGGGTGCGAATGTACCAAGATTTAAAGAGATGGAAAAACATTCCAACTTTAAAGTATATAATATTGGTCCGAGTACGGGAACAATGTTTCTGACAATGAACCTTAATAATCGTAAAAATGAAAAAGGAAATTTTTATGTAAATCCGATAAAACAAAAATGGTTTCAGGATAAAAACTTTCGTCAAGCTGTAGACTATACCATTGACAGAAAAAATATGGTATTTAATATAGCAAACGGACTTGGGGCACCGTTATATACGGCAGAAAGCCTAAATTCCATATACCTTAACACCAATCTCCCACCTTATGACAAAAATTTAAATAAAGCTGAAGAATTACTCAAAAAATCCGGTTTTCACAAAGATAAAAAAGGAAAACTTACTGATAAAGACGGTCATCCTGTTGAATTTGACCTGTTTACAAATGCCGGTAATACTGAACGTGAAGCTATCGGGGTAATGGTAAAACAGGATTTGGAAGATTTGGGAATGAAAGTTAATTTCAAACCTGTTGAATTTAATACTCTTGTAAATAAACTCGTTAATACTTATGACTGGGATATGGTTATAATGGGATTAACAGGCAGTCCGCTTGAACCCAACGGCGGGAAAAATGTATGGATGTCAGACGGAACATTACACATGTTCAATCAGCGTCCTAACGGATATAAACAAGATGACAGACTTGAATGGGAAAAAAGATTAGATGAATTATTTATCAAAGGGGCACTTGCAACTGAATTCAAATCCAGAAAACAATACTATGATGAATATCAGAAAATTGCTTATGAGGAAAAACCTTTTATTTACATATATTCTCCGCTTGTCATCTCCGCAATAAGAAATAAATTTAAAAACTTATATCCGTCCATGCTTGGCGGTTTAACACACAATATTGAAGAAATTTATATTGAGGAAACTAAAAAATAATGCAAATATTAAAGTATATAATAAAAAGAATATTACAATCAATTCCGCTGCTGATAATAGTATCTTTAATCAGTTTTTTCATAATACGATTAAGTCCCGTAGATCCGTTGGCAGAATTGAGATTAAATCCTTCCGTATCACAGGAAACCTTACAAAAAGAAACTCAGCGTTTAGGCTTAGATAAGCCAATTATCGTTCAATATGGCAAATGGGCGAAATCTTTTGTAAAAGGTGATTTAGGCATAACTTCCAACGGAGAAAGGGTAAGTACAAAACTCAAGGAACGCATCCCAAACACCTTATTACTGACAACAATAGTAATATTTTTAACATGGCTTGTCGGCATACCTTTGGGTGTAATAGCGGCATTACACTGGAAATCAAATCTTGACAGAATATTAACGGTTTTAACGAGTATAGGCATGGCAATTCCGTCATTCTTCTTTGCGGTACTACTCTTAATATTTGCCGTTAAAACGGGATGGTTTCCTGTTGGAGGATTAACCGGTTCGGATTTTCTCGAAAAAAATCTGTTCGGGCAAATAATCGATATTACTCATCATTTAATATTGCCTGTCACCGTACTATTTACAATATCACTTGCCGGATTACAAAGGCAGATGAGGGCAAATCTCCTTGACGTTTTAGACAGTGACTATGTAAAATTTGCAAGAGCAAAAGGGTTGAGTGAATTTGATGTTATATATAAACACGCACTCAGGAATGCTCTTAACCCTATGATTACACTGCTCGGTTTTGAATTTGCAGGATTATTGAGCGGTGCAGCGTTGACAGAATATGTATTTCAGTATCCGGGACTGGGAAGATTAATACTTGAAGCTGTAATGCGTTCTGACATAAATCTTGTAATGGCATCACTAATGATGGGTGCGATAATGCTTATTATCGGTAACCTTATAGCGGATATTCTTCTAATTATTACCGATCCGAGAATAAGGAGGGGTAATGTTTAAGGAAGTTATCAAAAAACTTTGGGCTGACAAGTTTTCAAGAATTTCACTAATTGTACTGGGATTAATATATTTTTCGCTGCTGTTTGCTGATATTATCGCACCATACAACAAAGATTTTTCAGACAGAACCATGGCGTATGTACCTCCGTCAAAAATATTTATAGTTGACGAAAATCATCACTTATCAAAACCATATACATACAATTATGTCAGAAACTTTGATAATGAGAATTTAAAAATAACATACAATTTTGACCGCAGCAAAAAACATTATATCAAATTTTTTGCCAAAGGACATCCGTACAAATTGTTTGGTATAATACCGATGAAACGACACCTTATTACAACCGATAATGACGGCAGGCTATATTTTTTAGGAACAGACATAAACGGTCGTGATGTATTCTCCAGAATACTTTTTGGCGGTAGAATATCAATGACAATAGGCTTTCTTGCTTTATTTGTACTTTTCCCGATAGGTTTGTTATATGGCGGAATATCAGGATATTTCGGCGGAATAACCGATACAATAATGATGAGATTTGCAGAAGCAGTAATGTCTATACCAAGCTTTTACCTGTTAATTATTTTGGCATCAATACTTCCGAGCGGAATGACAAGCGTACAAAGGTTTATGCTTATTGTAATAATATTGGCACTTATAGGCTGGGCAGGATTTGCCAGAGTTGTAAGAGGTATGGTTTTATCAGTAAAAAATCAGGAATTTGTACAGGCAGCAAAATCTATCGGTGCAAGCCGATTGAGAATAATAATCAAACACATTCTGCCGCAAACCACAAGTTTTGTAATTGTTGCAATGACGTTATCAGTGCCATCTTACATCTTATCCGAATCAGGATTAAGTTTTCTCGGACTCGGAATTCAGCAGCCTGACGCAAGTTGGGGTAATATGCTGAAAGAGGCACAGGAATACACAAACATAATTTACAGACCTTGGCTTTTAACTCCCGGATTTTTAATTTTTATTGCCGTACTTGCCTTTAACGTGATAGGTGATACAATTAGAGATGTACTTGATCCGAAAAGTAACAAGTAAGGGGAGAGAAAATGGAAAATTTGATACCTGTATTTGACCTGAATATTTGTATAAGGCTAATTGCATCAGTATTGTTGGGTTTTGCTATAGGGCTTGAAAGAGAAATGGCAAACAAATATGCAGGATTAAGAACCAATCTTCTTGTTTGTGTTGGTGCCTGTGTATTTACAATACTTTCCATATACGCTTTTCCTATGGTATCCGTAACAGGAGATGAATACGGGACTCGTGATACAGCCAGAGTTGCCGCACAAATTGTAACCGGTATCGGTTTCATAGGTGGTGGTACCGTATTAAGACATGGTGCAACGGTTTTCGGTTTGACAACTGCCGCAACCCTATGGGCTGTAGCTAGTATCGGCATGGCTTGCGGTGCAGGAATGTTTGGGGTTGCAATTGCTACAACGATTTTGTGCATAATTGTACTTGTTGCTATCGGTTTCTGGGAAAGACATATTTTATCTTCAGGTATCAAAAATATGACTCGCATAAGAATTTCTCTAAACTGTGAAAATAAAAAAGCAGATGAAATTTATGATTTTTTACTTAAAAATTACCCTAAATTGAAGGAAATATCCAAAACTAAGAATACAGAAGATGAACTTTTGACAAAAGTTCATGCTGTTGTTGATATCAATTCTGCAAATCCTATTGTTGAAACCAACGATGTATTCAAAGGTATTGAAGGAATAAAAACTATTTCAATAAGAGAATACAACGAGATTTTAGGCAAATAGAACCTATTATGCTGTGAATTGAACTTATTTCCAATAATAATTTTTAGGATATGACCAACCGTTATTCATAATCAAAGCAGAACAGTTGCGTCCGCTTGCCCATGTAAGATGACTACAGTTTCTGGTATCACCCTCAGGGGGCATTACAGCACCATTCCTGTGAATATCAAACACATATACATCTTTTCCCATTTGATTTGGTCTTTTGCTGCCGTTTACATCAATAACAACGTTAACCATAACATCAGATGTATTGGATCTTTTAGTTTCGCCCACATACCAGCAGGAACCGTCTTGAAGAACTACATATCCTGATGACCACAAACCTCCAAAACTTCCGGTATCCATAGTACCGCCATTCATATTTTTATAACCCTCTGCTTCAGGCACACCACAGAAGGTGACAGGAGTCAAACCTTGTTGACCATGTTTATCAACAATTTCAGCAAATTTTACACCTTCACCCAGATACTCAAAAAGTTTCATTACATTGATTGTAAATTGTTCATTATGATAACTCGGGAAAGGGCAATCGCTACACTTCCATGATACTAAATCTTCACCATGATTTGCCTGTGCAATTTTTACAGCCTGTGCCAGAACAGTATAATTCTTCTTTAAACTTGACAGAAACTGCTGCTTCTGATAATTTTGCATTAAAGCAGGTAATGTCATTGCCGCAACCACACCGATTATGCCGAGGGTGATTAAAACCTCTGCCAACGTGAATGCAGCTCTTTTCCCCATGTCATTGCGAGGGAGCAAGGAGTCTTGCGACCGTGGCAATCCAGCCGTTTTTTCGGCTGTTGATACTAAAGATTTAACACTATCTGAAAGGTCTGATCCCTCTCCCGAAAATCTAACTTTCGCTTTGCTCAAGTTGATTTTCTGCCCTCTCCCGTTGGTAGAGGGAAATGCAGAATCGTCCAAGCTGCAAAACTGCTTAGCTGCAGAACTTCCTAAATCGCTAGAACCCTCACTACGAGAGGATTTCGCCCCCCCCCCCATGCTTAAATCCAATCATGATAATATCCTCCGAGGTTTTCATACATTATTATTATTATAACATTTTTTAGGATTATTTCAATCCTTAAATTTAACATCTAAATACAATGTTACATAAAAATATTTACGAATAACATTTGCATCAAACGAGCGAAGCTTCTATAAAAGCAGGCTAGCCTGTTCACCTCTTCAAGAAGAGATGAACACTTGCTTTGCGAAACTTTGTTGAGCTTAACTAGCTAAGAGAGGGCTGTTATTTTCTTTCACCTCGTATTTTACCCACACTAGAACTGCTTTAATTCTGCTTCAATTTGAGGTAAAATTTCGTCTAACTTGGACGCATCCTTGATACCGCCTTGAGCAAAGTTTGGACGACCGCCGCCATTTGCCCCTGTTGCTCGTGCAATATCTCCGACAATCTTGCCGGCATTTACACCTTTTTTAACAAAGCTATCTGAAACTTTCACGGCAACTGTTTTATTGGAGGCTAAAACAATAATGCTTTCACCTAATTTTTTAGACATAAATTCTAAACCAATTTTCATTGCAAGCGGTTTTAAATCAAGAACTTTTGAAATAAATAATTTTCCGCCATCAATTGCCTGAGCCTTACCAATGAACGTTGAGAATTTTGCTCTTGTATTTTCTTCTTGCAATCTTTCGATTTCTTTTTGAAGTTCTTTATTTTCATCCTGCAATTTCTCTACACGCTCAACAACCTCATCAGCATGAACTTTAAATTTAGAAGATAACTCATCCGTGACTGCAACTTTGTCATTAACAAATTTTAAGGCTGATTTAGACACAACGCATTCAATACGTCTTGTGCCGGCTGCTATTGCACTCTCTGAAACTATTTTTATAAATCTTAAATCTTTAAGTTCTCTTGCATGAGTACCTGCACAGAATTCTTTTGAAATAGATTTTCCGTCTTTTTCTATAGAAACAACTCTTACGTTATCTCCGTATTTTTCACCGAATAAAGCAGTAGCACCGGTTAATTTTGCTTCTTCAATACCCATAACCTTTGTGTTGACTGTATATCCTTCACCAATCCATTTGTTCATAAGATTTTCTGTTTTCGTAATTTCCTCAGGAGTCATAGCTCTGGAGAAAGTAAAGTCAAATCTCATACGTTCATCATCAACGTAAGAACCTGCCTGCTTAACTTCATCACCAACAACACTAATTAATGCTGCCTGCAACAAGTGAGCAGAAGTGTGATGAACTCTGATTTCTTCACGTTTTGCAACATCAATTATCGCTTTAACGGTTTGACCGATTTCTATTTCACCATTTAGCACTGAACATCTGTGAACATATAATTCATTTACTTTGAATGTAGTTAAAACTTCAAGCTTCAGACTGTCATTTTCAATAATACCGCAGTCGCCAACCTGACCACCGCATTCAGCATAGAATGGAGTTTTGTTTAATACAACATCAACATATCCTTCACCTTCAATAGTAGCAAGGATTTGTGCGTCATCGCATTCATTCTTTTCGTATCCGATAAATTCAGTCGAACCAACTTCCTGTTCAACCTTGGCATATTTCATATCACCGGTTACGGAAATTTTTGCGGTTGCAGCTTTTGCTCTGTCTTTTTGTTCCTGCATTGCAACTTTATATCCTGCTTCATCAACTTTTAATCCGTTTTCTTCTGCAATTTCTTTTGTCAATTCCAGTGGGAAACCAAAAGTATCGTAAAGCCTAAATGCACTTTCGCCGTCAATATCTTTTTTATTTTCGATAAACTCATCAAGAAGTTTGTAACCTCTATCAAGGGTTTTGCCAAATCTTTCTTCTTCTTTTTTAATTGTATCAATAACTTTTTGTTTATTTTTAACCAGTTCAGGATAAGCTTCACCATATCTGTCAACAACAACATCAACAAGCTTGTAAAGGAACGGTAATTCCATACCGAGGATTTTACCATGACGTAATGCACGACGTAAAATCATTCTCAATACATAACTTCTGCCTTCATTTCCGGGAATAACACCATCAGAAATTAAGAAAGTAACACATCTTGCGTGGTCTGTAATTATTCTCAAGGAAACATCTGTTTTTTCTGATTTTTTATACGGAACCCCGCTCATCTCAGAAACTTTATCCATAATCGGCTTTAACAAATCAGTTTCGAAGGTTGAAGCGACACCCTGACATACCATAGTAATACGTTCCAACCCCATTCCTGTATCAACATTTTTGCTATCCAAAGGAGATTGGTTTCCTTCTTCATCCTGATATAATTCTGTGAATACAAGATTCCATATTTCAACCCACCTGTCACATTCACAGGTATCAATTCCGCAATTCGGATGTCCGCAGCTGTATTCTTCACCTAAATCGTAATGTATTTCAGAACAAGGACCGCAAGAACCTGATGCCCCCGGAGGACCCCAGAAATTATCTTTTTTACCTTTTCTCTTAATTCTTTCAGCAGGAACTCCTACACTTCTCCAAATATCATAAGCTTCATCATCAGTTTCAAAAATTGTAATCCATAATCTGTCTTTATCAAGCTTCAATACTTCTGTAACAAATTCCCATGCCCAAGGTATAATTTCTTTTTTATAATAATCGCCGAAAGAGAAATTTCCTAACATTTCAAAGAAAGTATGGTGGCGAGGAGTTCTGCCGACATTTTCGATATCCGAATCTTTACCGCCGGCTCTTGCACATTTCTGGCAGGATGTAGCTCTGGCAGGTTCATAAGGACAAGGCTGAATTCCTAAAAATATAGGTAAAAACTGCAACATTCCGGCAGTTGTTAAAAGTACCGTCGGGTTATCAGGTACAAGACTTGAACTTTCAACAACGGTATGTTGATGCTTATCCTTAAAATAATTCAAATACAAATCTCTAATCTCATTTCCGCCTAGCATAATCTTTTATTCCTCTTTCTCTTTTACCTAATTTGATACGGTAACACCGTACTCTACATTGTATATTAAACAAGTTTTCCATGCAAATTTTAAAACAAAAACAATCCGACAAGTGAGTTAATAACCATGATTGGATTGAATATGACTATATCTGAAACCCACTCAATCGGATTGCTTCCGCAAGTATATTATAATAACTTTTAAAATATTCTTTTGTAACATTGTATATAAACGCCTATAATTAAATAAAAAAGCTGAGATAATATCTCAGCTTTTTAACACTACTACACACTATTTAAGTCAATTAAGCTTTTTGTAAATCAGTCAAATCAATTTTCTGTTCATAATTATAAATTGATTTTGGCTTGGTAATTGTTTTCCCGTCAGGAGTAACTATTTTTTCAATATTACCCTGTTTATTATAAGTCAAAGTATAACCGTCTTTTGATTTATATACGCCTTTTTTAACACCGCTTGCGGCAGACTCACCAACAGATTTTAATGACTGAACTTGAGCATCAGAAATATTATTTCCGATTTGGCGAGCTTGAGCTGATTTTTCAGCAGCTTCTTTATTAACCGTTGCTATAATTTTAGCTTCTTCTTTTGTTGGAGCTTGATATGCAATTGATTTATCATAAGCCGCTTGCTGAGCAGAAGTCGGAGTATCTTTAATTGCTCTTTCCACAGCTCTGCGATTAGCCTGATTAGCGTTAACAGTTTCAATATTACTTATAATATTTGATTGATTTGCATTTTTTTGTATAATTTCTTCTGCAACTTCAGGATTTGCACGGTTTACAACCTTTGGAGCTTCTTGCGTTGCTTTTCCGAAAAATTTGTTGTATAAGTTTTGGAGTTTACTCCAGCCCTTACCTTTCCACAACCACAAAGCACCTACAGTCAATGTTGCCAATCCTACTATACCGCCAACAACTTTTTTTGTTTTGCTTTTTGAGCCTTCATATACATCACTATCCAAACCGCCGGTATAAGAAACACCGTAATGAGCGGTCTGTTGTTGTCCGTTATTTATATAATTTGTATTATAATTGCTATTTACATTCACAGCGTCAATTTTTGACATGCTAATTTAACCTATTTCTTACCTACATGTATATAAAGGTCTGTAAATATTTAAAATTGCCGACATGTTAAGAATTTTTAAGTAAATTAGTTAGCACCGTCAGTATTGTAAGGGTTTATGGCAGATGATTCACTTTCCTCAACATATTTTGCAAGCTGTTTAGATGCCTGTTTATATGCGTTAACCGTAGAATTTCCGCCCAAACATCCGCCCGGACATGCCATAACTTCAATCAAATTACCTAATTCACAAACTCCGTTCTTAGCATATTTTTTCAAATCACGGACAGACTGCTTGTTTAATCCGTCAATAACAACAGGGTAAGTCGGAAGTTCTTCCGGCAGTAAAACTTTAACCGCATGAGCGACACCGCCCGTTACGGCATAATTCCTTGCTTCAGCAGAAGATTCCACATTAAATGCAACCTCGTCACACTCTTCTACCTTAACACCCATAGCAATAAACCATGCACCTACTTCCTCATAATTAAGAACATAATCTACATTCTTATCATTCAGTGCCTCACGACGTTTTGCAACGCAAGGACTAAAGAATACCGTAACCGCATCCGGATGCTCTTTCTTAACTATTTCCGCCGTATAGTACATCGGAGTATGCGTTGTTGATCTGAACGGTTTAATTTCAGGTATATGTTTTTCAACCAACTCATTATAGCCTGCACAGCAGGACGTTGTCATAAATTCTTCTCCTGCAAGCATTCTTTCTTCAAATTCAGCTGCCTCTGTTTTTGATGTAACATCCGCACCCTGTGCAACTTCATATACATCATAAAAACCAAGTTTTAGAATTGCATCTTTAAGCTGTTTTGGACTGCAAGGCAGTTGACCGAACATTGACGGTGCAGCCATTGCTATAACTTTCTTACCTTGTTTTATATTTTTCAAAACATCAATAATCTGACTTTTTTCATGAACAGCCCCAAAAGGACAAGCACTTGAACATTTACCGCAAGAAATACATTTATCAAAATCTATTTTTGCACGACCGCTGTCATCTTTGGCAATAGCACCGACAGGGCAAGCATTTTCACAAGGTACAATAACCTTCATGATTGCCTGATAAGGGCAAACCTGAGCACACATACCGCAGTTTTTGCATTTTTCGGTATCAATTTTTGATTTACCGTCTTTAACAGAGATAGCACCGAAACGGCAAGTATTAACACAAGGTCTTGCAACACAGCCCTGACATAAATCAGTTACATAAAATCTTGACGGAACACAACCCTTACAAGCTGTCTGCAAAACTGTCAAAGGATTTTCCTCAGGAGTTTCTCTATCCAGAACTTTCTTAGCCAATTCAGCCATGTGAACACTGTCATCAGTATCTTCGATTGATAATCCCAACCCTGCAATAGCTCTGTCACGAAGAATTGCACGCTCTTTATACACACAACATCTGTATGGTGCTTCAAAATCTTTCGGACGCATCTGATAAGGAATTAATCTTGCATTTTCCGCAAAATCTTCCGAATTAAAAGCTTTTATTAATCTTACCAGAATTTCTCTTTTTAAACGTGACGTTTGTCTGGGGCTGTTCATTACCATAATAATTGTCCTTTTCTACCATCTCAATAATCAATAACCAAATTATTACATGAACATACCAAAAAGGCAATTATAAAAGAATTCAAGTTTACCGTCCGTAAAATTTAACAATAATAAATGATTTGAGTGTTAAAAATTCTACACATCAATTTTTTTATTTGATTTGTTTATTAGAAATCTTCGGACTTATGACATTGATTTAAATATTAACTTGCTTTTTAACCCTGCCGTTTTGTTATTTACCTCTACAACTATTCCAATTATTGGATTTTAATTTATCGGGACAATGCAAATAATCCATATTCCCATTGTATATAACCCAAGCCGTACAAGAGTATCCGTGTTTTGAATACCCCTCATCATTTTCAAGACAAGAATTTCTATAGCCGTCAGGATAGTTTGAACCCATAGGAACTAACAACATTCGATTATCAGAAACTTCAAAAATAAAAACATCTTTGCCCCATGTGTTTTCCCCGTTAAATCCGTCAACATCAACTTTTATATTTATATAACCATCATCATCAACAAAGAAGATAAGTCCTGTACCGTCTTTTAATATTAATCTGTATTCATCTGTTTTAGTATTATAATTTAAATGGTTTGAGCCATCAATATTTTTTATCGCCGCATTTTTAAAACATCCTGATTCAAACCCACAATCCTTTATTATACTTAAATGTTCTTTGAACTTTTCTGCCATAATTGTTTGGCAATTTATACGACCTTCACATCCTCTCAGAAAAATGTCCGGAGTGCCATTTTCAAATACAATTTGCTGATACGCCTGATTTAATATTGAATATTGTTTTTTTAAAGCTGTTATACGAGCCTTTTCCTTGTTATTTTGCAACAGAGCAGGCAAAGTCATTGCAGCTACTACACCGATTATCCCGAGGGTGATTAGTACTTCTGCAAGTGTAAAGGCTGCTTTACTACCCATGTCATTGCGAGGGAGCAAGGGGTCTTGCGACCGTGGCAATCCAGCCGTTTTTTCGACTGTTGATACTAAAGATTTAACACTATCTGAAAGGTCTGATCTCTCTCCCGAAAATCTGACTTTCGCTTTGCTAAAGTCGATTTTCAACCCTCTCCCGACGGTAGAGGGAAAATTTCCTATTCCAAAGTAGCTGAACTTCTCAGCTATGAAACTCTGTAAGCCCTTGCTACGAGAGGATTTTACCCCCCCCCCTATACTTAAATCCAATCATGGTAATATCCTCCGTGGTTTTTGTACATTATCATTATAACATTTTTTTTTACTTCTGCAACCCTTTTATTTTTATCACGACTAACCTTTGCATCCAACGAGCGAAGCATCTATAAAGGCATGCTTGCCTGCCTTGGAGAGAGAAAAATTGTTTGGCGAAACGAAGTTTAGCTTAGCAATTTGAGAGAGGGTTTGTATTTCACTTCTTCTCATATTATTAAGAACTATTTACTATTAGCAACATAATAGCAAAAAATTTTATTTATGATTTTTGAACAGGATTATGAAAATAGAAAATAGCTACAGTAATGTTGTATATAATTTAAAACAAAAACCTGACAAAAATATTCAAAAATATGATTTTACCTCTGCTCAGGACATACTTGATTTAAACTTGGCAGGAAAAAGGCGAGATATTTCTTTCGGTGCTAATCCCGTTAAGGCAGTGAAAGATTATTTGAAGTTCCTACAGGTTTCAAGGTTTGTAAAAAATTTAGAAACATACCTTAATGCACAACCAAATCACGAAAAACTGCATTTCAGAAATCTGAGTATGGAATATTTAGAGGGAATTCAATACGGGATAAAGGTTTTCAAAGGACTAAGCATGAAAGATATTCAGTATCTGAGTGAAAATCTGCACGTTATAGCAGTAAAGCGTGGATGCAACAATATGTGCGGATATTGTTATGCGGATGCAAAACCATCAAAACGGGAAATGTCATGGGAAGATTTTACAACTATTACAAGAGGATTTAAAACTCTCAGAAAAAGACTCGGCAGTTTACCGCCGTTATTTGGAGAAAGCCTGCCTACAAGCAGAGAGCCTATTTACAGAACGACAGAACTTTTTTACGATTCCGATTGCATGAATTTATCTATAAAAGATAAAAAAGGCAGGATTTATGATATGCGAGATTTGGTAACAGAAGTATATGAAAGCATCGGAAGAAAGTCATGTTTTGACACCTCCGGTTGGAATCCCGATAACAAAGCTATGCAAGAACGTGCAGAAAAGTATGCCGAATATTTTTCAAAACCTGAAAATATGGATAAACTTGAGGCGTTCAATCTTTCATTTAATCCGTTTAACGCTTCTTATGTAGCAGGAGTAAAAGCATTGAGGACAAATGATTTTGATAAATATGTCAGATTAAGAGGGAAATTTACCGACAGAATTGCCAACGCAATATATACTTTTACACCTCTGATGAAGCAGGATAATTTCAATATATTAGTGAGATGTTTTGGTTTACAGTCTGAGCATGCAACCCATTTTAATTTTGAAGCAATGTTAGGATTAACTCAGGAGGTTTTGAAAAAAGTAGAGGGATTGTATAAGAAGGATTTGGAAGGTTGTCAAAAATATGTAAAATCGCAAGCCGACATTGATACATATATTAAGCTTATAAGAAAGAAAACCGAACGAATAAGTACGGGTTTAAATTCTTCCGGCAGAATGAAACAGTTTATTGAAACTTTTAAGATAAAAGACAGCACATTACAAAATCACACAGAAACGACAAAACTAATGTATAAAGAGTTGCAGACAGAGGGGCGATATCACAGACATCTTGCATTAAGGTTAATTGATACTGACGGCAGGGTTTATCACATGGATTATGCGAGGTTTTTCCCGACAGGAATTCAGCTGAATATAAAAGATAAAACTCCGACACCGAAACTTGCAAATTTGAGAGAAAATTGTCCGGTTACAAAGGAAATAATTAATCGGGAAGAAACTCATCACGCAATAAGTGATTTTTTATAATTCTTTAACACATAATTACATTTCGTAATAATTGAATGTAACTTGCTTGCCTTAACATGTTAAATTGATATAGAATTAAAAATAGCACATGCTTGCGTTAGGCATGCTTTAGACAATATAAAAGAGATAGTAGGGATATACAAATTGGAGGTTAGTGTGAACTTAGTGGAAGACAAATTAAACTTATCCGAAAACGCCGTAAAAGTTCTTGAAAAAAGATATTTGAAACGTGACAAGGACGGCAATTGTGTAGAAACTCCTGCTGATATGTTCAGAAGGGTTGCAAGTACAATTGCGGCAGGAGATTTAAAATTTGGCAAATCACAGTCAGATGTAGACGCTTTGACTGAAAGATTTTACAAGATGATTACAAATCGTTATTTTATGCCGAATTCACCAACATTGATGAATGCAGGTCGTGAATTAGGTCAGTTGGCAGCATGTTTTGTATTGCCGGTAGAAGATTCATTGGAAGGTATTTTTGAAACAGTTAAAAATACGGCTTTAATTCATAAATCAGGCGGCGGTACAGGTTTTTCATTCTCAAGATTAAGACCTAAAAACAGCGTAGTACGTTCTACTATGGGTGTATCATCAGGTCCTGTTTCATTTATGGAAGTATTCAATGCTGCAACGGAAGCAGTTAAACAGGGCGGTACACGTCGTGGTGCTAATATGGGTATTCTAAGAGTTGATCACCCTGATATTTTAGATTTTATTAATTGCAAAAGTGATAACAACAAGCTAAATAACTTCAATATTTCTGTTGCAGTAACAGATAAATTTATGGAAGCATTAAAAGCCGGTACTGATTACGACTTGATAAATCCACAAAATAATACTGTAGCCGGCAGACTTAGTGCTAAGAAAGTATTTGATATGATAGTAGACGGTGCTTGGAGAAATGGTGAGCCGGGTATCATTTATATTGACAAAATGAATGCTGACAACCCAACACCTCTAATAGGTCAAATAGAATCAACAAATCCATGCGGTGAAGTTCCTCTATTGGCTTACGAAGCATGTAATCTGGGTTCAATTAACCTCGGAATGATGGTTGATGAAACTCCGGAAGGTAATAAAATTAATTGGCAAAGATTAGCTGACACAACAAGAACGGCTATCAGATTTTTGGATAACGTAATTGAAGTAAACAATTATCCGTTACCTAAGATTTCCGAAATGGTTAGAAATAACCGCAAGATTGGCTTAGGCGTAATGGGTTGGGCTGATATGCTAATGAAGATGGGCTTATCCTATGCATCAGAAGAGGGAACAAAACTTGGTGCTCAAGTTATGGAATTTATTGATTATGAATCTAAATGTGAATCAATCGAATTGTCAAAAGAACGCGGCAGATTTAATAATTTCTCTGGCAGTGTTTATGACAATAAGAAATTCTTAACTAACAAGTACAGAGGAAAATCAGCAGGTATGATTTCTGATGAGCAGTGGGCAGATTTGGATAGTCAGATTGAAAAATTTGGTATCAGAAATGCTACTACAACATGTATTGCACCAACCGGTACGATTTCAATGATTGCATCCGCATCAGGCGGTATAGAACCTTTATTTGGTCTTGTATTCTCAAGATTAATTATGGACGGTACCGAAATGCTTGAAATCAATCCAATCTTCAAAGATTACATGATTAAAAAAGGTTTGTACAGTGAAGATTTGATGAAAGAGATTGCAAAGACTGGTTCTGTAGCACATGTTGCCGGAATTTCAGATGAAATTAAACACATCTTTGTTACAGCACATGATGTTTCACCATACTGGCATGTTAAGATGCAGGCTGCATTCCAGTTACATACTGATAATGCCGTATCAAAAACAGTTAACTTTGAAGAACATGCAACACGTCAGGATATTGAAGAAGCTTATATTTTAGCTTATGAAAATAATCTGAAAGGTATAACTGTTTACAGAAACAACTCACGTCAATTCCAGCCAATGAACTTGGATTCTAAAAAGAAAGAAGAAGAAGCAAAAGTTGAAGAGGTTGAAATTGTAGAAGAACCTGTAGTAGAAGAAGTTAAGGAAGAAGAATACAACCCGACAGGCGAAATCAAGAAAGTTACCTGCCCTGAATGCGGTAATACTATTGAAATGGCTGAAGGATGTTTTATCTGCTTAAATTGCGGATATTCAGGCTGCTCATAAAAAGCGTAAGCCGGTGTAAGCAACAGTATCTGCTTTGTGAAGACAAAGACAAACAGGTTGCGAACACAATAATAGCGACGTAGGATTGCAGGCACGAAGTGCCGAAACCCACAGGAGCAATGAAAAGCGTAGCGGATTTTGCGTAGGGCGAAACGTAGCGTAGATCCGAGATGTAATGAGGACAATATGAGCGGTAGTAATAGCGGAGCGAATACTTGTCCGAGTGAAGCAATAATCCAAAGCAGCCGATGTGAGTGTCGGTGTCGACTTGCGAGAGCAAGACGAGCAGCGAATTTACGAAATATCAGCGACGTAAAAATCTTTGTTTCCAATCTCTGGTGGAAACAAAATGAAGAGGAGAGAGGGTTTAGTACACCGCAGTTTTTATTAATAAAGATTGCGGTGTTACTTTTTATAAAAATATGGTTCTCCATTGGCTAAAACTACTCTTGACTATCAGTAAAAAATGTGTTATACTAATAAAAAACAGGAGGATTTGAAACTATGAGTATTCCTAGAATTGAGTCTAGGGGGATGGAAATACAAGGGAAAAAATCCGCATTTACCTTAGCTGAAGTTTTAATTACCCTCGGAATAATTGGTGTTGTAGCTGCTATGACATTACCGACATTGATTAATAATTACCAAAAAAAAGAAACTGTTTCAAAGTTAAAAAAAGTTTATGCTATATTGAGCAATACTACTATGATGGCGATAGCAGAACATGGTGATACAAGTACTTGGGAACTGGGAAACAATTTAAATTGGCAAACAAGTAAAGCTTTTGCAGAAAAATATGTTATACCATATTTAAAAGTTGCCAAAGTATGCGAAAATAATAATACAAGCGATTGCAATTACCCAATATCCAAATTAAACGGACAGAGTTTCAATAATTATGAGTCATTTGCACCTTCATATCGTTTTTATCTTGTAGATGGGACATTTGTATGTGTTGCAGGGAATCGTTTTTATGCAAACACGCATGATAAATTGGTGCAAATAATTTTCGATATAAATGGTCCAAAAAATCCTAATATAGTGGGTAAAGATGTTTTCTTTTTGGAATATTTTATAAAACCCAATGTAAATAATATCACAGCTAGAGGACATGAGGGTAAAATGTTGCCTGCTAATTTGGATTATCAATCCAGAAATACAATATTAGGAACTGGAAATAACGATTTTTGCAATAAAAGTAAGGATGGTAAGGGCTGCCTTGCTGTAATACTTATAGACGGATGGGAAATAAAAGACGATTATCCGTGGTAGTATTTAATTTTACAAACAAAAAACGAGTCCGCAATGGACTCGTTTTTTAATGATTTAAAATGTTTTAATTAAACAGCCTTTTGAACTTTACCTGCTTTTAAGCAAGAAGTACAAACTTTGATTCTCTTAGTTTGACCATTAACAATAGCCTTAACTGATTGCAAGTTAGGTTCTTGTGTATGAACAATCTGTTTATGAGAGAATGTTAATTTCGCTGCTTTAATCGGTGCTTTACCGCATATTTCACAATGTTTTGCCATAATTCTGATTTCCTTTTCTAGCTAGTTGTGTAATTCAATCATATATTAAAAATCTTAAAAATCAAGTAGCATGTTAAATTTAGTTAAGTAAAATAACATTCTACAATAGATATTAATGTTCCGTTTTACTGATAATAACAAGATTATGTTTGTGTTAAAGTAAACTTATGAGTAAGTTTTTTAAAATATTTTTAATATTTATTTATACAATTTTTTCTTTAGGAATAAATTGCTGTGAAGCTGCTTATGATATAAATATTCACGACAAAGTTTCCATACAAAAAGAAATAAATGATGAAAATATTTTAGTTAATGTATATAGTCTGAATGATACATCGGTAGTATCTTCAAATAATAATTTATTTGAAATTTGTGCTTCAAAATCTGATAAAGATACCGGATATGGGATTTTTGAAAATTCTATATCTGATAATAAAATTTTAAATGAGCAATTTAAAAATTACATATATAAAATATTAAATTCCAAATCTCATAATATATCTCCAATATTAGAAAATGAGATTTGCACAAGGGCACCATAGTTTTATCTTTATTCTAAAAGTTATTACATAGGAATAAGGAGAAAAACATAATGAATACAGAACTGTTAAAAACAGGGGTTTTTGTTATGCTCATGGGTATGGGAACAGTGTTTTTGTTTCTGTTAATTATGATTGGAATGATGTATGTTAATTCATACATATTGAAATTTATAAATAAATATTGTCCTGAGGAAATCGAAACCCCGCAATCAAATAATAAAAAGTCTAAGTCAATTGATTTAGGAGAAGTTGCAGCAGCTATCGCTATCGCAATTCGGGAAAGGAGTAAAAATGTTAAGTAGTTTTATTTCTTCTCATAGTGTTATGATTTCTGCAAGTTTGTTAATTATTGCATATATATTTATAGCATTGGAAAAAATCCCAAAGGTTACTATTGCGTTATTTGGTGCCGCAATTACAATAATATTGGGTTTGGTCAGTCAGCACAAAATGATTGGTAATATTGTAAATCCACACTATTTTATAAATTTTATAGATTTTAATGTAATATTTTTGCTTGTATCAATGATGATAATCGTTTCTATTACAACAAGAAGCGGTGTATTCAATTGGATTGCAAATGAATTGTTAAAGCTTACAAAAGGGCATCCGATAAAAGTACTTTTTACACTCGGTTTGTTTACAGCTGTAACAAGTGCATTTTTGGATAACGTAACAACCGTTATTCTGATTATGCCAATAACTTTTGCAATAGCAAGAAAACTGGATATAAATCCCATACCGTTTTTGTTGACTGAAATATTTGCGTCAAATATAGGCGGCACTGCAACTTTAATTGGTGATCCGCCAAATATCATTATAGGTAGTGCAGGAAGTTTATCGTTTATGGATTTTATAAAAGAACTCACACCTGTAGTTGCAGTAATATTGATTGTTGTTCTAGCCGTTATGACTTTGATTTTCAAAAAAAGTTTACACGCTGATAACAACAAAATGCAAGAAGTAGCAACCATAGATAATTCCAATACAATAAAAGATAAGTCACTGATGATTAGGTCGGTTACGGTTCTTATGTTTGTGATTTTGGGATTTATACTTCACGATATAATACATATCGAAACTTGTGTTGTAGCAATGCTTGGGGCAAGCATTCTGCTGCTTTTTGAAAAGCCGACCGAAATTTTAAAAGATGTTGAATGGAATACAATATTATTCTTTATCGGTTTATTTATTATTATCGGAGGTTTAGAAGCTTCCGGCGGAATAAAACTTATGGCTGAATGGATATTAAGAGTAACTCAGGGTAGTCAGACGACAACATCTATGATTATTTTATGGGCGTCCGGATTAATCTCAGGCGTAATAGATAATATTCCGTACACAGCAACAATGGCTCCTATGATAGTGGAAATCCAAAAAACAATGGGACAAGTTTATGCGTATCCTTTGTGGTGGGCATTGTCATTAGGAGCTTGTTTAGGCGGTAATCTTACAATAATAGGTGCAGCAGCAAACGTTATTGTGTCAGAAAATGCGGCAAAAGAAAATCATCCTATAAAGTTTATGAACTTTTTGAAATATGGATTTCTAACAGTTGTAATATCGCTGACAATAAGCACCGGTTATATTTATTTAAGATTTTTAAAATAGGAGAAAATTAATATGAATGATAATGAAAATAAAGATAAAAATAATAAATACTCAGACAGTACAGGTAAGGAAATGCTTGGTGTCATTGTATTTTTTGTGATAATGATTGCAATAATGATTGTGATAGCACATTTTAGAAGTTAAAATAAGGGTCAGGAATAATCCTGACCCTTAAATTTTATATAAATATTTTCTTGAAAAATTTTAGGAAATATGTTATTTTTGTTGTGTGGTTAAGATATAGCAGATAGTGTTTGGGGTAAAACCCATAAAGGAGTTTGATAATGGATGCTCAAAATGCCGTATATACACTAATTAACGAATGTCACGACTGTTACAGATGTATCAGAGAGTGTCCCGTAAAGGCAATAAGGATTGAAAACGGTCACGCAAGCGTTATTGCAGAAAGATGTATCGCCTGCGGGAATTGCGTAAAAACTTGTCCTTCAGGTGCAAAGAGAGTAAGAGTTGATTTGGACCATGTTAAAAATCTTATTTTGGCAAAGAAAAAAGTATATGTTTCTTTAGCCCCATCCTGGAGCGGAACATTTGATTACAGACCGGCAAAAATGATTTCTATATTAAAAACTCTGGGATTTACCGATGTTTCGGAAACCGCTCTCGGAGCACAGGAAGTTTCTATTGAAACTGCAAGAGTATTGAATGAGGCAGAAAAAGGTTTGTTTATATCAAGTGCCTGCCCTGTTATAGTTGATTTTATCAGGTTATATTATCCTGATTTTATAAAATACATTACACCGATAGGTTCTCCTGCAATGACTCACGCTAAAATGCTGAAAGAAAAATACGGAGATGATATTGCTGTTGTATTTATCGGACCTTGCATCGGGAAAAAACACGAAGTTGATTATTTAGGACTTTACGATGCAGCATTAACGTTTGAAGAATTAAAGGTATGGATTGCAGATGTAATTGAGGATATGAATGCACTTAAAGTGGATGAAGATAATGATTTTGTGCCACACAGAGCTAATGAAGGATCTTTGTACCCTATTGACGGAGGGATGAATGAAACTTTAAAACGTATAGGCGTAAAAAAAGAAATTCAGCTTCTTGATATATGCGGACTGTTGAATTTTGAACACTCTTTAAATAATTTAAACCCTGAAAAGTTTGATAAGGTTGTGTTTGTTGAAGCTCTTGCTTGCGAGGGCGGTTGCGTCGGAGGTCCTTGTGCGTCACAAGACAGAGGAGGAATTAGTGTTGTATCAGAAATTATGACCAACACAATTGACCGTGACGAAATTCCAAAAGAACCAATAACAGTTGTTCCTTATAAGATTAAAAAAGGACTTAAAACAGTTAATTCAAATTATCCTATAGAAGATATTTTAAAAACATTAAAGAAAATCGGTAAACATTCGGTTGATGACGAACTTAACTGCGGCGGCTGCGGATATGCAACATGCCGTGATTTGGCAAAGGCATTACTGGATGGTGATGCCGAAACATCAATGTGTGTTTCTTATATGAGAAAAATTGCAATGAGAAAAGCTGCAGCACTTGTCAGATGCATGCCTGCAGCAGTTGTTATGGTTGACAGTGATTACAATATTATTGAAGCAAATGACAGCTTTATGCGTATGTTTACAGGCGATATGTACGAAATATTTAAGGCAAGACCTGACGGAATGCTGGGGGCTGCAATTGACAGAATTGTAGATTTTTCGGAATTATTTAAAACAGCATTAAGCTCAGGTAAAGATTTGCATAAAGAACGTTATGCCGTAAAAAATAAATTGTATGACATAAGTATATTTAATATTGAAGAAAATCAGATTGTCGGAGCTGTAATAACTGACGTTACCCAGTCTGAAACAAACAGAGAAAAAATTGCCCAAAAGGCACACGAAGTTATTTCAAAAAATATTTCAATTGTTCAGGAAATTGCCTGCCTGTTAGGTGAACACATGGTTGAAACAGAAACTCTGTTAAGTTCAATTGCAAATGATTACGACGATAAAGAAGATGAATCTGACGGACAGAAAGGGTAAAAATGTTTATTGATATAGATTGTTCGCAGGTAAAAAAATATAATCAAAACGCTTTTGGAGATTATTTTGTATCCAAAAGATTTCCTGATGAATCCCGTTTGGTTGCAGTACTGTCTGACGGTTTGGGAAGCGGAATAAAGGCTAACATTTTGTCATGTATGACAGCGACTATGCTTTCTCAGTTTATTTCAAACGAACAGATACCTATCCATAAAGCAGCTGAAATTATAATGAACTCTTTACCTGTTTGTAAGGTCAGACATATCAGTTATTCCACCTTCTCTGCAATTGATTGCTATGACGACGGTAATGCCAAAATAGTTGAAGAAGGTAATCCTGATTTTGTATGGATAAGAGATGGCGAAGTTATGTCACCTCAGTTTGAGACAATACAGTCTAAAACTTTCAAAAATCGTAAGTTAAAAGTTTACAAATTAAAATTCAAACTTGGTGACAGAGTAATATTCTGTTCTGACGGTGTTACCCAATCAGGTCTTGGCGGCGGCAGATTAAAGCTTGGACTTCGTCGTGAGGGATTAATAAATATTTTGAAAGAAAAATTGACTCAAGAACCTGAAATTTCAAGTTCTGAGCTTGCGGCATATATAGTTCATCAGGCAAGAAATATTGAAACAGACAGAAATCCAAAGGATGATATTTCGGCTTGCGTTTTATATTTCAGAGAACCAAGAGAAGCTATGGTATTTACCGGTCCTCCATATCACCAACAAAAAGATAGTGAATATGCCAAAATGTTTTGGAATTTCAACGGTAAAAAAGCTATAAGCGGTGGTACAACAGCTAATCTTATATCAAGAGAATTAAATATTCCTATAAGAATGGATACGACCATAAGTGTCGGTAAACTGCCTGCAATATCATTTATGGACGGAATTGACTTGGTTACGGAAGGTATTTTAACCTTAACAAAAACTTTAGAGTATCTCGAAAGTGGTGAATTAGATATTGACAATGCGGCAGGTAAATTGGTAAAATTCTTATTAGATAGTGATTGTATAATGTTCATGGTTGGGGCAAAACTCAATCAGGCACATTACGATCCGGCGTTGCCGATAGAAATTGAAATCAGAAAAAATATAATCAAAAAGATTGCAAACATATTACAGGACAAATATTTTAAAAAGGTAACAGTACAGTATATGTGAGGACATCCTCAAAGAAAGGTAGAATAAGATAATGGACAAAAAGATTAGTGTTAAAGTATGTTTAGGTACTACTTGTTTTGTTATGGGTTCATCAAACTTGCAGGAATTAATTGATACAGTTCCTAAAAAATATGGTGATAAAGTTGATGTAATGGGTGTACCATGCTTGGGTTTATGCTCTATCGACTGGGAATTTTCAAAAGCACCTTATGTTAAAGTTGACGATGACGTAATTAAAGAAGCAACTGTTGAAAAAGTTTTGAAAGCAATTGACGAAAAATTAAGTCTGTAAGTTATAGTTTGACACAAAAAACAGGAGAACGATTAATAGTGTTCTCCTGTTTTTTATTGCATTAAATTTTACCTGACTGTTCATTCGTTTATAAACCTTTTTCGCAAGCTCCCAATTTTGGATACCATAATTTTACATTTGCCATGTTTGTTATATAATTTTGTTGAGGTACCGAATTTGAAACATTCAAAATTAACAGCCCTAATATTTGTAGCGTTGTTTTTAGGCGTTGTAGTAGGTCATTTTGCCCCTGATTTTGCGGTGAAAATGCACCCGTTCGCTGCAATATTTTTACGAATGGTGAAAATGATTATTGCCCCGTTGCTATTTGCTACTCTTGTTGTGGGAATTGCAGGACACGGAGATGCAAAAAGTCTCGGTAAAATCGGTATAAAAACAATTATTTATTTTGAAGTTGTAACTACACTTGCACTAATTATAGGTTTAACACTTGCTAACGTATTTCAACCCGGAGTTGGATTTGTTGTCGGTACAAGTGAACATGCAATAAATATGCAGGCAGCAGGAATTGTGGCTGCAAGTCAGGCACACACCTCTATTTGGCAAATGGTTACAGATATTTTTCCAACCAGCATTGTTGAGGCTATGGCAACAGGAAATCTGCTTCAAATAGTAGTATTTTCAATATTTTTCTCAATTGCAATTTGTGCCTGTAGAGAAAAAGCAAGACCTATACTTGATTTATTAGAATCGGTTTCTCAAATTATGTTTAAATTCACCGAATATGTAATGTATTTTGCACCGCTCGGTATCTTTGGTGCTATTGCATATACGGTAGGTGCAAACGGACTTGCAATTTTAAAGAATTACTTTAAAGTAATCGGAGCTTTATATATTGCATTTGCGGTATTTGTTGTGCTGGTTCTGTTTATTGTTTGCAAAATCGTAAAAATATCATTCAGAAATTTACTTAGAGCATTGCAAGAGCCTGCATTTTTAGCATTCACTACAGCAAGCTCGGAAGCAGCTTTTCCAAAAGCTATGGAAATAATGGAACGCTTCGGAGTTCCTAAAAATATTATTGGGTTTGTAATGCCTACAGGATACACTTTTAACCTTGACGGGAGTACGCTATACCTTGCTATGGCAGTAATATTCTCTTCACAGCTTGTAGGAATACATCTTGATATAAACCAGCAAATAATAATTATGATAGCTTTAATGCTTACAAGTAAAGGGGTTGCGGGAGTTCCGAGAGCTGCGTTAATAGTATTGGCAGGAACTTTGGCAAGCTTTAACATCCCAATCTTGGGAGTTGCAATTTTACTTGGTATTGACCAAATTCTTGATATGGGCAGAACAACCGTAAACCTTATAGGGAATTGCGTGGCAACGGTCGTTATCGCAAGATGGGAAAATGTTTTTGATTACGAAAAAATGGAAGAATTTGTACGCACTTCAAAAGAAAACAGTTTGGGTGCTGAAATAGGTAATTTCGCTAAAAATTACAAAGCGAAATCCAATGAAAAGAAATTAGTTACAGAAGAAATAGAAAAAGGATAAGAAAGATGGCAAACGACGTAAAAACAGAGTATAAAGATACTTTAAATCTTCCTCAGACCACATTGGCAATGAGAGCAAATGCAACTGTTCGTGAACTCGAAATTCAAAAATTCTGGGAAGAAAACAATATTTACGACAAAATTCTTGCAAACAGAGATAAAACTAACGCTTTTATCTTGCACGACGGGCCTCCATACTTGAGTTCAGGAAAAATTCACGTTGGAACAGCATTAAATAAAATTCTTAAAGATATTCTTCTTAAATATAAAGCACAAGCAGGATATTATACACCTTATGTTCCCGGATATGACGGACACGGACTGCCGATTGAGAATGCCGTAGTTAAAAATATTAAGGGCGGAAGAGCTGCATTGACACCTGCAGAACTGAGAGAAAAATGCAGAGAATACGCTCATAACAGTCTGATAGGACAAGAAAGCGAATTCAAACGTCTTGGTGTACTTGGGGACTGGGAGCATCCGTATTTAACTATTGCTCCGGAATATGAAGCCGAACAGGTAAGAGTATTTGGAGAAATGTATAAAAAAGGCTATATTGAAAAAGGTCTAAAACCTGTATATTGGTGTGCATCTTGCGAAACAGCACTGGCAGAAGCTGAAGTTGAATATGCTGATGTTTCTTCAAAATCAATATATGTACGTTTTGAATTTGATGAAAATTCAACGAATAAAATTAATTCTCAAATTTTAAATGGCAATACAAAACCAATTTATGCAATTATTTGGACAACAACACCTTGGACAATTCCGTCAAATGTTGCTATTTCAATGCACCCGAGATTTGAATATACCTTCTTTGAGTACAAAAATGAAATTTATGTTGCAGCACAGGATTTGCTAGGTGCTTTTCTTTCTGATACAGGTATCGAAGAAAGTGAAATTAAAATTGTAGGTTCATGCGTTGGACAGGATTTAGAACTACTAGAAGTTAAACATCCTTTGATTGACAGAAAATCAAAAATAATCTTGGGTGAACACGTTACGCTGGATGCAGGTACAGGTCTTGTACATACGGCACCGGGACACGGTCTTGAGGACTATGAAGTAGGCTGTAAATATAATATAGAGGTACTTTCACCACTTGACAGTAAAGGATGTTGGACTGAAGAAGGAAGAATTCCGGAATTAGTCGGAGTTCCATACTATAAAGGTAACGATATGGTGATAGATATGCTTTTGGCTAAAAAAGCTCTTGTTCACCAAAATGAAATTAATCACAGTTATCCGCACTGCTGGAGATGTAAACATCCTGTAATCTACAGAGCAACTCCTCAATGGTTTGTTAAAGTTGACAAATTCAGAGAACAAACATTAGAAGCAATAAAGAATGTAAAATGGATTCCTGCAAGCGGTGAAGCCCGTATAGGTAACATGGTTGCAGGGCGTACGGATTGGTGTATTTCACGCCAGCGTGCTTGGGGTGTACCTATCCCGATATTTTACTGTGAAGATTGCGGAGAAGTTATTTGTACACCTGAAACAATTGAAAATGTTGCCGGAATTTTTGAAAAAGAAAGTTCCGATGCGTGGGTAAAACATTCCGCAGAAGAATTGTTACCGCAAGGATTTAAATGCCCTAAATGCGGCAAAACACACTTTAAAAAAGAAACAGATATTATGGATGTCTGGTTCGACTCGGGAATTTCATGGAGAGCGGTTGTTGAAAAGAGAGCAGACGTATTAAATCACACTCCTGTTGATATGTACCTTGAAGGTTCGGATCAACACAGAGGCTGGTTCCAGTCTTCTCTGTTAACTTCAATAGCAACTCAAGGCAAAGCCCCATATAAACAAGTTCTTACTCACGGATTTGTATTCGGAGAAGACGGACGTAAAATGTCAAAATCACTGGGTAACTACATCAGACCTGATGATATTATCAAAAACTATGGTGCAGATATTCTCAGACTATGGGCAGCATCAGTGGATTACAGAAATGATACCAAAATCGGTGATAATATAATTAAACAACTGACAGAAATCTTTAAGAAAACAAGAAATACGGCAAGATTTTTGTTGGGTAACTTGTATGATTTTGAACCTGAAAAAGATTACGTTAAATATGAAGATTTAAAAGCAATTGACAAATTTGCACTTCATAAACTAAATCAACTTATAGAAACAGTAACGGTAGCGTTTGATAATTATGAATTTTACAAATACTTCCAACACTTACAAAACTTTGCGGCAGTTGATTTAAGTTCATTCTATCTTGATATCGTAAAAGACAGATTATATACAGCAGGCAAAAAATCATTATCCCGTCGTGCATGCCAGACTGTTTTGTATGAAACATTACAAACACTGGTCAGAGTTCTTGTACCTGTAATGCCGCATCAGGCTGAAGATATTTGGATGAGTATTCCACAATGTCAAAAATCAGTAGAAAGTGCATTATTAACCAACTGGCCAAAAGTTCATTCAGAATGGAATAACGCTAAACTGGAAGAAGATTTTACAAAAATTCTGAAAACCCGTGAAGTAGTATCCCGTGCTATTGAACCTTTAAGAGCAGAAAAACAGGTCGGAAGTTCTCTGGAGGTTGCAGTTTATGTAAGCTTGAAAGACAATGAAGTATTAAAAACTAATGAAAAAGACTTGGCAGACATATTCATTGTTTCTCAGGCATACGTTACGGATGAAAAACCGTCTGATGTTATGAATGAATACAAAGAAGACAACTATACAGTATGGGTTACAAAAGCTCATGGCGAAAAATGTTCTCGTTGTTGGAAATATCGTCCATTAAATGATGATGGCATTTGTGAAGACTGTATAGACGCTATTAAGTAATAAGAAATCCCTCTGAATATCAGAGGGATTTTTTTATCTTGTATATTTTTTCCCGACAAGTTCATCAGGCAAAAACTGCTGTTCGTAATCAGGATTTGAATGCGAATAAACATATCCTACCCCAAATCCGTATTTTTCGGCATCTTTATAATGAGAATCCCTTAAATGCATAGGAGGCGGATAATCTTTTCCGTGTGCGATATCGGATAATGCCTCATCAATTGCACAAACGGTTTCATTGGATTTTTTAGCTCTTGCAACATATATTACAGCTTGTGCAAGCGGAATTCTGCCTTCGGGTAACCCTAAAAGTTCAACTGCACGGTATGCGTTTACAGCCAAATTAAACGCCATAGGATCAGCATTCCCGACATCTTCTGCAGCACAAGTAATAAGCCTGCGTGCAATAAATCTTGGATCTTCACCTGCTGCAATCATTTTTGCAAGATAATAAATTGCCGCATCAGGATCGCTTCCTCTTAAACTCTTTTGAAAAGCCGAAGCACAATCATAATGTTCTTGTTGAGAGTACATCGTATTACGTTTCTGGCAAATTTCTTCAATAATTTTTACTGTTAAATTTCTTCTGCCGTCAACCAAGTCAGATGCAAAATATGCGTTTTCTGCAATATTCAAGGCTGAACGAGCATCTCCCCTTGCAAGATTTATGATAAAATCAAAAACACCCTTCTCACAATCCATAGGTACATATTGTTGTACAAGATACGCCAAACCTCGTTTGATAATCTTGAACATGCTTTCATCATCAATCGGATTAAGGCGAATAACCTGTGCCCTTGATAAAAGTGCCGGAACAACCTGAAACGACGGGTTTTCAGTTGTTGAACCTATTAAAAACAAAGTTCCGTTTTCAAGATGCGGTAGAAGGGCATCCTGTTGAGTCTTTGAGTAACGGTGAATTTCGTCTATAAAAAGAATAGTTTTCGTACCGTTACGAAGTGCCATTTTCGCATTTTCAACCGCTTCTTTAATATCTTTTACGCCTGAAGTTACGGCGGAAATCTCAATAAAATTTGCATTAGTTTTTGTTGCAATAAGACGTGCAAGAGTAGTTTTTCCGCATCCGGGAGTACCCCAAAAAATCATTGAAAACAGCCTGTTTGTTTGCAATAAATTCAGTAGCGGACTATTTGGAGCAATAACATTACTTTGTCCCAAAAATTCCTCTAAGGTCTTAGGTCTAATAGCCTCAGCCAAAGGGATTTGCTTATTCTGATTTTCCAACTCCGTAAACAAGTCTGCCATAACTGTATTATAACATGGAAATTCCTCAGGGTTGACAAAAGATAAAAAATAGTAAATAATGTACATATAGGGAAAAGCCTTAAAGGTGGCTAGACCTTTAAGACTTTCTTAACTCCCTAAACAAATTCGGCGAGAATTTGAATTAAAAGTCCTAGAGTAGCTAGGACTTTTTTAATTATTTCCCGTTTCATTTGCTCACCTCCTTTCCGCCAATTTCTCTTAACCAGTCTGTGTCGGAGGAGGTAATCGGAGCTTACCCACCATAATATTATCAGATTAAGCAATATATGTCTATTATATTAATAATATTTCAAAATTATTAATGTATATTTATAAATCATTTAGCATTAAAACCTTCCTATTTATATTTAAAAATTCCTCAGGGTTGACAAAAGGTAAAAAATAGTAAATAATATGTGTATAGGGGGAAGCCCTAAAGAAATCAGACTTCCTTAGGACTTCACTTCATACCCTAGATTATCGGTTTAAAAAGAGTTCCAAGAGTTCCAGCTCAGGAATTCTTTTTTTATACATTGTACAAATAGAGTACAATATATAATCAAACCCAAATATCATTTTAACCACCCCCTTTCCGGTCGATTTCTTCATATAATCGTGTGTTCCGAGGGAGCAGCGGGTACTTACCCTTATTTTAATAGTATCATAATTCGCATAAACAGGCAATAAAATTAATATTTTACAAATATAATAGAATTAATCATAATAAAATTTTATGCTAAAATACTCTTATGAAAAAATTTGTGAGTATTATTTTAGGATTAATAGTAGTTATAATATGCGGAGTGTTTGTTTTCAGGAACAATCTAAAAGATAACAACGAAGTGATTTTCTGGACTTTGCAGATGAGCGATTTCTCATCATATATGAACGGTGTTATCTCGGATTTTGAAAAAGAAAATCCCGACATAAAAATCAAATGGATTGATGTACCTTTTTCCGAAGGTGAAAAGAGAACTCTTGCTTCTGTTTTGAGTGATAATCCGCCGGATTTGATTAATCTTAATCCTGATTTTTCCGCAACATTAGCACAAAAAGGTGCATTATATGAAATTTCTGAAAATAATGCAGCACAGTACAATCCTGCAATCATAAATTCATTAAAATATAACGGAAAACTCTATTCACTGCCTTGGTATGCAACAAGTGCCGTTACGATTTATAATAAAGCATTAATAGATAAAGCAGGAGTGAAAATTCCAAAAACTTACGAAGAAATAGTAAACATTGCACCTCAGATAAAATCAAAGACCGGTGCGTACATTTTTCTGCCAAACATTACAGAAAACGATACAATGCTGAAGATTTTGAACAAATATGGTATAAATGCACCGGAAACTATTGCAACAGAACAGTCTGAATACGTTTTTGATATGTTCAAAACTTTATATACCAAAAATCTTATCCCGAAAGAATCTATAACTCAAACTCATCGTGAAGCGTTAGAAAAATATATGTCTGAAAATATTGTTCTTTTTCAGGCAGGGGCAAATTTTTTGAATATGATTAAAGAGAATGCCCCTACAACATACAAACATACTGACGTTTCGCCGCAAATTACAGGAAAACTCGGGCAGAATGATTTTTCTTTAATGAATTTTGTTATTCCGCAAAAGGCAAAACATAAAAATGAAGCCATAAAATTTGCACTTTATCTTACAAATAACAAAAATCAACTTGAGCTTGCAAAACTTACAAATGTTATTGCAGTTAATCAAAAAACTCTGAATGACGAATTTTACACAAAATATTCCAATAATGATTTAATGGCAAAAGCCAGAGTAATTAGTGCAAAGCAGTTGAATAAAGTTGAACCTGTTTTAAAATCATCAAGAAATCAAAAAGATGTCAATAACCTGATAAACTCTGCTGTGCAAAATATTTTGTTAAACAAGTTCTCAACAAAAGAAATTTTAACAAAACTATCAAACGACTGGGCGGCACTATTGAAATAAACTAACTTTCAACATCCATTTCGGATTCAGTTTTCGGCATTTCTTTTTTGAAACTGCATTTCACATTTGAACATTTTAATGAAGTACCGTTTTTGGTTACAACTTTACCAAGTAATGCACCACATTCAGGGCATTTTTCGCCGTTTGGTTCATTCCACATTACATAATCACATTCAGGATACTGATTACAACCGTAAAAGATTGTACCTCGCTTGGATTTTCTTTCAACAATCTGCCCCTTACCGCATTTTGGACACGTTACTCCCGTAGATTTTACATAAGGCTGACGATGTCCGCAATCAGGATCGGTACATTCCATATATTTGCCGTAAGGTCCTATCTTAAATACCATATCAGAACCGCACTTAGGGCATTTTTCTTCACAAACTTCTTCTTCCCCTGTCATTGTCGGTTCATCATTTAAAGCATTTAGTGACATTGTTGTCTGACATTCCGGATACCCTGAACAACCTAAGAATTGTGTTCCCTTTCGGCTTGTTCTAACAAGCATTGGCTTGCCGCAATTCGGACACTTAATTTTTGTTTCGATTTTAACTTTTTCTGCTGTTTGCATTACACTGTTTACATTTTCCATAAACGGAGTATAAAAATCAGCCAAAACTTTGTTCCATACAGCTTTCTTATCAGCAATTTCATCTAACTTGCTTTCCATACTTGCAGTAAATTTGTAGTCCATAATTTTTGCAAATTGGGAACATAGCTGTTTTGATACGGTTCTGCCAAGCAACGTTGGGAACAGAACTTTGTTTTTCTTCTCAACATATTTTCTTGTCTGAATAACTGTAATAATTGTCGCATAAGTAGACGGACGTCCTATACCTTGTTCTTCCAGAGCTTTGACAAGAGAGGCTTCATTATATCTTGGCGGCGGCTGAGTAAAATGTTGTTTGGGATCAACTTTTTTACATCTTACTTTATCACCTTCATTAAGATCAGGAATTTTTGCCTCTTTATCTTGTTCTTCTTCCTCGGCATCATTATAAACTTTTAAAAATCCGTCAAATGTAACTTTACTTGTTCCTGCTTTAAGCGTGTAATCACCGGCAGTAATTTCTACGGTTTTATTGGCAACATCAGCATTTGACATTTGGGATGACATAAATTTTTCCCAAATAAGTTTATATAATCTGTACTGGTCATTATCCAAAAATTTCTTCAAACTATCAGGAGTTCTTTCAGGATAAGAAGGACGAATAGCCTCGTGAGCATCCTGAACATTTTGTTTACCCTTAGCGTAGATATTAGGTTTATCAGGATAATATTTTTCACCGTAATTATTCAGAATATAATCCTTAGCCATAGCCTGTGCGTCATCCGATACACGGACACTATCGGTTCTCATATATGTAATCAAACCGACAGGATTACCGTCAATTTCAATACCTTCATAAAGTTTTTGTGCAACCTGCATGGTTTTTTGAACACCAAAACCAAGTTTTGAACTGGCTGCTCGCTGCATGGTTGATGTTATAAACGGTGCTGTAGGTTTGCGTTTTGTAGTCTTTTTGGTAACCTTTGTTACATCCATTTCATTAGGATAATTTATAAGAAAATCAACAATCTTCTGTGCTTCTTCTTGATTTTTTATTGTTTTTTCAACAGATTTACCTTTAATTTTCGATAATTCCGCTTCAAATTCTTTTCCGTCTTTGTCTAAAATTGTATGAATAGACCAGTATTCCTGCGGAACAAAAGCTTCTATCTCATCTTCTCTTTCGCAAATCATTCTGAGTGCAACCGACTGAACACGACCGGCAGACAAATTTCTGTTCCCGATTTGTTTCCATAAAACAGGGCTAAGCTTGAAACCTACCAATTTATCAAGTATCTGTCTTGTCTGCTGTGCCTTAACCATGTCCATATCAATTGTTCTGGGATTTTCAACAGAATGCTTAACCGCTTTTGGCGTAATCTCATTAAATACAATACGGTAAATTTTTTCATCCGGCACTTTAAGAACTTGTCTGACATGCCAAGCAATAGCCTCTCCCTCACGATCGGGGTCGGATGCAAGATAGATTCTGTCACTCTTTTTGGCAAGTTCATTCAATTTTGTCACAACCTTTTGTTTGCCGGCAATTATTTCAAACTTCGGTTCAAAATTATTATTGACATCAAACCCTAAATTATCGGTTTTCGGATCCTTTAGCGGAAGATTTCTAATATGTCCAAAACTCGCTTCAATCTGAAAATCGTTTCCTAAAATCTTTTTAATAGTTTTTGATTTAGCCGGAGACTCGACTATAACTAATGCTTTCTCTTTTGCCATTTATTTTCCTTCTGCATATCCCGATATATTAATATCGACCTATAACTAAGCCTACCACAAGCAATATAGACAAGCAATTATTTTATATATATTTTAACATGCCGATATGAAAAGCTGTTTTATTTTATGCTTATTCATCCGTTTCTTTTTTATATTTATCCATTTCTTTAATCATACTTAAAAACTCTTTTCTGTTCTTTTTTTGTATTTTCGGATACTCACTCATGGGTTTGGTTTTTACATTCCCTGCAAATGCAAACATTCCATGATAACAAGCCCATACCGGATCAGGTCTTGTAGGATGTTCTTTATCCCATTCAACAACTGATTTCGCAATCTTCATTAATTTTTTATTATCTAATGTAAACATATATTTTACAGTATCAGAAGCTAACATCGGATAAATTTGCATTTGAGCTCTTGCAGTGAAATCTTCACACATTGAAATATCCTGAAATGCACGCAAACTGCCCAATAAATATAAATATAATCCGTAGTCTTGTTTGCCTGCATTATAATATAGATCAGCAATAGAAATTAAATAGACAGGAAGCATAGTATCAGGATTTTTTAATAACTTTAATTTTTCTTCAACAGGCAATTCATCAAAATCTTCTGCAAGTTTTATCGGATCTTTAGCTACATTTATTACTGTTATATTTCCATGTTCTTCCTTAACTATCTCAGGATTGGAATATACGGGTAATAATACTCCTAAAATTGTAACCGTCACGATACATAAAACAATTTTTATTTTATTCATTTACAGTGTATTCTCCTTACATTATTATGTTATGTTAAACCTTCTTATACCTGTCACCTGCTGTTTGCTTGATAACCCCTTTTAACTCTAATGTTGTTAAAAGAATTAGAAGGTCATTTGTATTTATTCCTGTCTGAGCAGAAATTTCATCAAATCCTTTTTCTTCTATCTCTACAGCTTTAACAATTTTTAGTTCATCACAACTTAAATCTGATAAATCCATTTTTAGCTGCTCTATAGGCTTAATCTCCCAATTTAAAGCTTCTAAAATATCAGCAGCACAAGTTACAAGCGTTGCTCCGTTTTTGAGAAGTTTGTAAATTCCTTCGGTATTTGGATTAGTAATAATACCCGGGATACACATCAATTCTCTGCCCTGCTCAAGAGTAAGGTTAGCCGTAATTAATGCACCGCTGTGAAGTGATGCCTCTGCAACCAGTGTTCCGTAAGAAATTCCCGATACTATTCTGTTTCTTTCCGGAAATCTGAATTTCAAAGGTTCAAAAGTCGGATAATACTCTGTCATAACAACTCCGCCGCCTTCTTCAATTTCACGGTATAAATCTTTATTTGCAGCAGGATATGTATAATCAAATCCGCTTGCAATTACCCCGATAGTTTTTAGTCCGTATTTTAAGGCACATCTGTGAGCAGTAGTATCAATACCTGAAGCCAAACCTGAAACGATACATAAATCAGTTCCGGTCAAACCTGATAACACTTTTTCAACTGAATCTTTTGCATTGTAGCTTGCTTTTCTTGAGCCAACAACAGCAATTGTTTTGTCTAAATTACAACTTTTAATATCACCTTTATAATAAAGCACTATAGGGGGATTTGAAATTTCCCGCAGGAGTTTTGGATATGACGGATTATCGAATGTATAAAATTTTATTTCTCTGCTTAAAACTTCTTCCAAAGCTTTATCAGGATTAATTTTGTCACGATGTTTTATAAAATTTTCCGCCTTTTTTATACTCAAACCTTCTATCTCAGAAAGTTCTTTTGAAGTAGCGTTATATGCACGCTCAATATCTCCAAAATAATTATACAGTCTCTGTACAAAAGGACTGTCAACCTGTTCTATTGCAGAAAACGCTATCCAGTATTTATCCATTTACTTTTTTCTTCTTAATTCTTTCAATCAAAATTCTGACATTATTAACTTCTTCTTCCGGTAATTCCATATCCAGATACTCTTCCAGATATTCAACCGCATCATCATAGTCCCCTCTTGCCAGAAACAAAATCGCTACTTTTTTATAAGCCTGCTTAAATCCTGAATCATGAGCAATTGTTTTTAAGTAATTGGAAATTGCTTTATCAATTTCATTATTCATCTCATACGCCTGAGCCAAATTAAAATAGATATAAGGGTTATCTTCTTTAAATTCCAAAATATTTTCGAAATTTTCTATAGCACAGTCATAATTACCCAGTTCATAATGGACTTTACCAAGATCATAATAAGCGTCATAGTTTTCAGGCTGATTTTCCAATACTTTTTCCAACTCATCAATAGCCAAATCCAGTCTGCAATCTTCCATATAAAATCTGGCAAGGAAATGAGCCATAACCATATTATCAGGCATTGTATTTACACCGTTTGTCAAAAGACCGATACCCTTACCAAAATCTTTATTTCTGTAATAAATATCTGCAAGATTAATATAAGCATGAGCCAGTTGGGAATTTAATTCAATAGCTTTTACGAAATATTCTTCGGCTTTACTGTCATTTGCAAGACTTGCATAACACTGCCCGATATTGTTATAAATTTCGGCATTCGGTTCTTCAGTTTCAACAACGGTACTGAAAGCATCAATAGCTTTTTCGTATTCTCCGCTTTTATAATAATTCAATGCTTCTTCAACTTTGGTATTCATCATTCATTCCTGCTATATAGTAATGTAACTTTACAATCCTAATGTCATGCCTGAGTTGCCTGTACTCTCGCCATTATCGGAACCGATATTTTTAATAACCGTTCTTGTATTACCTTCAGCTTCAAAATCTTTTGGTTTCATTTTCATTTTAATCTTGTCAGCATAAATTGTTCTGACACCCTGAGTAATACTTGAGCGGCCAACAAAGTAAATATCGTTAGGTTTACCTTCTTTATTCGGATATACATTGATTTTCGGCCCTATTGCATAATAATCATCATACCAAACTCTTACGTTACCGCTTGCCGAGAAAGTATTTTTATCCTGTAAAAATTCCTGCATATTAGACTTCAGAGTAAGTTTTTTACCGTCATTATCTACCATATTTGAAGTAGTATTTCCGGTTGCAGTAATAATTTTTGTAGCAGAGTTATAGAAAAATCTGTCTGCATAAGAATCATTACCCTTTTGCTTTACCTGACCGTTACCGATTAACTCAAGAGTCTGCAAGTCACCACTCTTATCCATTTTGATAATTGCTTTATCAGAAATAGTATCAATATCCTTATATTTCATAGTAACGTTACCGGTAGCAGTCATAACATTTGTGTTGGTATTATATTCTTGAACATCAGCATTTATAACAACTATAGGAACTTTACCATCAAAAACTACAGACTGAGTATCGCCTTCAGCTCTAACAATTTTAGTAATCAATGATACTTTAAGAATATTTGCCTTAACCTCACGTTTTTTATTTTTCTTTATCTCATAAGCATAAGGTTTATCATAAAATGTTGCTGTATCAAGCTTTTGATTATCGTCCATATTAACATCAGCCGAATCTCCAACAACCTTCAAATCATCAACAGAAACTTTTACATCACCGTTGAACTTAATTTTATTATCACCTTCTGAAAAAGATTGAGTTTTTGATTCGATAACCAAGTCAGAAGCCTGAACAATCAAGCCCAATGAAAATATTGCAATTGTGAGTGCTAATATGATTTTTTTCATTACTTCTCCTTGTTTTTATTGTCATAAATTTTTGAAACAGCTTTTCCTATAATTTTGAAATCTGTATAATCAGGACTAATTTCAACCTTTTCTGCTGTTGCCAAAAATTCTTTATTTCTTGTAATCCGTACATTACCTTTGGCAGTTATAGGGTTGTCATTTCCTGACCAAACAACTCTGTCAGCCTCTAATGATGTACCGTCTTTTATTATTATATGAGTGCTATTATATAGTATAATCTGTTTTTTGTCAGCATTATATGTACCTTTTGTTGACTCAAAACTCATAGAAACTTCATTTTTATCGTCATAAAAATTACCTATACAGTTATCCAGCATAGCAATACTGTTATCACTTGTATAAGAACCTGTTTCGCCGTAAATTTCCCAGTATTTATGATCATCTTTAGTTTCAGTTAAAATGATACCCTCAATTTGAGCCTCTTGTCTGTCCTGCTGACCTGTAACCTGACTTCGGTTAAAATTCTTTGTAATAATACCTGCTGTAATAAATGACCACAACATAACAGCTACAAAAGTAATTCCGGCAACGAAATAGGTCTTTCTTTTTTTACTCAAATTTTTCCACTTCATATCAAGAATATTAGCACAAAAACTAACATAAGTCGAGTAGACATTTTACTTGCCTTAAAATTTTTATTATTGTAAAATGATTAACATAAGTATACATTTAAACACAAAAAGAGGAATTTATGGCCAAATTGAATATAACTGTATGTATGGGAAGTTCATGTTTTGCGAGAGGGAATGCACAGAACCTTGAACTGATAGAGAACTACATAAAAGATAACGGTTTGGAAGCCGAAATAGATTTAGCAGGAGATCGCTGTGCAGGGAAATGTGCAACAGGTCCTAATATCATTGTTAACGGTACAGAATATCATAATGTAACCGAAGAAAAAGTTTTGGAAATTTTAAACTCTGTAAAAACTGCGTAAGCCGGTGTGAGCAACAGTATCGGCTTTGTGAAGACAAAGACGAACAGGTTGCGAACACAATAATTGCGACGTAGGATTGCAGGCACGAAGTGCCGAAACCCACAGGAGCTGCGTAAGCCGGTGTTAAGTCCGAATTTGGCGGCGGTGAGCCGGCAAACTGAGGACGCAACACTACGATACCGCCGTTGCGAATGAAGCAATGCGTAATGAGCGTAGCAATCTTTGATTGCACAGGCGGAAAACTGCGTAAGCCGGTGTGAGCAACAGTATCGGCTTTGTGAAGACAAAGACGAACAGGTTGCGAACACAATAATAGCGACGTAGGATTGCAGGCACGAAGTGCCGAAACCCACAGGAGCTGCGTAAGCCGGTGTTGCCGGTATTGGCTTGCCAATGCAAGACAAGCAGGGCAACACTACCACTACGATACCGCCGTTGCGAATGAAGCAATGCGTAATGAGCGTAGCAATCTTTGATTGCACAGGCGGAAAACTGCGTAAGCCGGTGTGAGCAACAGTGTCGGCTTTGTGAAGACAAAGACGAACAGGTTGCGAATGTAACATTTATTCACTAAGCTTCGGTAAAGATTTACCCTCTTTACGCCACTGATAATATTCAGCAGTTGCAGCAAAAATAACATCGCTTGATGAATTTAATGCAGTTTCCATAGAGTCCTGAATTATACCTATAATAAACCCAACACTGACTACCTGCATTGCAATATCATTTGATATTCCAAAAAGTGAACACGCCATAGGAATTAACAGTAAAGATCCTCCGGCAACTCCGGAAGCACCACAAGCACCTAATGTTGCAAGAACACAGAGAATCAACGCCGTCAAAAAGTCAACACTAATTCCCAATGTGTGTGCAGCCGCCAAAGTCATAACAGTAATAGTAATAGCAGCTCCATTCATATTTATCGTAGCCCCAAGAGGGATTGAAACAGAATACATATCCTTATCCAGTCCGAGTTTTTCGCATAAATTCATATTAATAGGGATATTAGCAGCAGAACTTCTTGTAAAAAAGGCTGTTAAACCACTTTCTTTGATACATTTGAATATAAGAGGGTATGGATTAGCCTTAATTGCAGCACCCACAATAATCGGATGTGCAATAAACCACACAAAAAACATACATCCTACAAGAATTAGTATTAATTCACCATAGGTTGAAAAAATTTCTAACCCTTTGTGAGATACCGAATGATAAACGAGTCCCATAATACCGAACGGAGCCAAATTTATCACCCATTTCACAGCAATTGATACAGCATTTGAAACATCAGTAAATATATTTTTTGTACTGTCTGTCGCAATTTGTTTTAAGGCAAGACCAAATATCACAGCCCAAAAGAGTACTCCTATATAGTTTGCACTTCTTATAGATTCAATTGGATTAATAATCATATTTGTAAAAAGATTTTTCATAACACATGCAATACCTTCAGGTGCTGAGCCCTCTATACTTACATTTGTAAAACTCATTGTCTGAGGGAATAAAAAACTAAATATTACAGCACTGATTGCAGAAATCAAAGTTGATAAGATATAGAAAAAAATCACCATTCCAAAACGTTTGTCAAACTTGCTATTACCTTGTAAAAAGGCACTTGTAACAAGTACAAAAACAAGAACAGGAGCTATCGCTTTCAGAGAACCGACAAACAATTCTCCAAACCCTGAAATCCATCTTGAAGACGGCAAAGTAACTGCAAATATTATACCTAAAACCATACCTGCCAAAATTCTCAAAACCAAACTTGCAGAATTATACTTCTCAACTATATCATTAAACTTCATTAATCAATCTCCCCATATACTAACTTATTATATGAAATTTCAAGGAGATTGTAAATAAATGACAATAAAAAAAATACTCCTACAAAATATATTTCATAAGAGTAATTCTATTTCCATTATGGTGTGTGTGTATTGTTATGCTATTTGTGCTAATCTATTGTCAATTTCTTTCAGCAATGTTTCATCATTAGCATCCTGTGCAAACTGATGAGCTTTATTCAGTAAACCTCTTGCTTTATTTTTACTGTTGAAATCCAACATAATATCCGCAGCACTCAGATAATTTTGAGCAGTTTTTAGCGGAGATTCGGCATCTGAGTAATTCTTAACAGCCTCAGAATAAGATTTTAAAGCTTCTTGCGGTTCTCCAAAACGTTCATAAGCTCTGCCTAAACTTGCAGAAACAAAACCTTTTACTTTTGAATTATCAGTTTCAGCAGCCAAATCTCTTGCCGTAGTCAAATATTCAAAAGCATCCTCTTCATACATATCTGAAAAAATATTTCCCATTTTAGCTAATGAAGTTGATTGTGCGGCACGATTATCGGTTTCACCGCCATAAGCAACAGAAACGAAATAATGATCCAATGCAGGTTCAATTTGATTTACGTCATCATAAATCTGTGCCATTGAGTAATGAGCCCTTGTTTTAACATTATTATCTGAGGTATTTTGTATTGATTTATGATAACTCTTTAAGGCCTGAGCCGGATAATCATAGTCATCATAAATCTTACCTATTTCAAAGAAAATTTTTGATTTTGTTTCGACATCTCCGACTTCATCAGCACGAGCTAATGCCTTTTGGAAGTTTTCTATAGCTTTTTTAGGTTCTTTTGCATAAGCCAGTTTTTTAGACTGAATGAACAAAGATTTTAGTTGTGCATCCTCAGGAATATAAACCTTAGTTTGTTCCTGTACTTTTGCCGGCTCAGTTGAAACTTCTTCTGTAGGAATTTCAACATTTGTTTCTTCAGTTACTGTTGCAGTTTCAATATTTGAAGTTTGTTCAGTTGAACCCTCAGGGAATTTTACAAGAAACTGAGGATTTACATCTTCTTCATTATATTTGAAGTCAATATCCTGCATAAACAAAGCATCTACCCAGTTTTCAACAACTTTTGAATCTTTGTTTAATGTTTCCGAAATATAATTATCAAGAATTGTAGAAGCATTTTTTAAATTTGATTTAATTAATTTTGTATTCGGCTCATCTTTTGTAACCTGCTTTTCTATAAGCTCAAGATATCCGTTAACTTCTTCTTTCAGCTCATCAGGAGTACCTATTGCAACAGCAGTATTTTTAAAATCCTTTAAAATCTGAGCAATATTTATTGAATTACTAACGTTTGCATACTTAGAAACCGGTTCACTCTGAACAGGTGCGGAATATGCAGGTGCGGAATACTTTTGTGCGGCATAATTTGGTGTAACATATTTTGGAGCCTGAGTTTGAGTATTAGGATAAATCTGTTTTTGCCAAGGCTGAACATCTGTCGGTGCAGAATTTCTTGTAAACTGATCGGCAGCGTTATCAACGTATTGCAAACCTCTGCTTCTGCCGTTTTGCGAAGCTTGTTCTTCACGCTGAGCCTGCTGAGCCGCAGAGCCTTCTTCATCTTTTTTACGTTTTACATAGCCCTGTCCGTCTCTTACTGTATATGGTCGTTGTTGTATATTACTAAGATTCAACCCCATTAAGTCCGGTTACCTCAAATTTTTATACTACCACTCTACGATACAACTATATACTAAATTTGTTGTTTCGTACTCATACTTTTATATGAATTCTACGTTTTTTATTTAAGGATTTTTTTTCAGAAGTCAAAAATATAAAATGCAAAATGATAAATTCGCCATGAATTTAGACAAAATTTATTCTTCATCAAGACTCAATACAGCCATGAATGCTTCCTGCGGAACTTCCACACGACCTACAGACTTCATGCGTTTTTTACCTTTTTTCTGTTTTTCAAGCAGTTTACGTTTACGGGTAATATCACCACCGTAACATTTATCCAGCACATTTTTACGCATAGCTTTAATATTTGTTCTGGCAATAATTCTTCCGCCAATTGCCGCCTGTATAGGTACTTCAAACAACTGACGAGGAATTATATCCTTCAGCTTTGTTGTCAGCTTTTGACCGATATAAAACGCATTATCTTCATGACAAATAACCGACAAAGCATCAACGACTTCCCCAGCAAGCATTACATCCAACTTAACAAGTTTTGAACGTTTGTAATCACAAAACTCGTAATCCATACTTGCATAACCTTTTGTTCTGGACTTCAACTGATCATAAAAATCTGTAATCACCTCTGACAAAGGAATTTCATACTCAAGATTAGCTCTTATCTTATCAAGATAAGACATATTTTTAAATATTCCCCTCTTTGTCTGTGCCAAGTCCATCAACGTTCCTACATAATCATTCGGTGCGATAATTGAAACTTTTACATAAGGTTCTTCTATATATTCTCTGTACTGCGGTCCCGGAAGATTAGCAGGGTTATCAATTTCAACCATTTCCCCGTTAGTTTTATAAACCTTATAAACAACAGATGGTGCAGTAGTTACAATAGAAAGCCCGTATTCACGTTCTAACCTTTCCTGTGCAATTTCCATGTGCAGCATACCCAAAAATCCGCAGCGGAAACCAAAACCTAATGCTGAAGATGTTTCAGGCTCAAACGTAATACTGCTGTCATTGAGTTTCAATTTTTCCAAAGCTTCTTTCAAATCCTGATAATCATCATTATCGACAGGATATAACCCTGAAAATACCATTGGCAAAGCTTCTTTATATCCCGGCAAAGGTTCGGGTGCCGGATTTTCGGCATTTGTAATTGTATCACCGACAAACCTTGTTAATTCTTTAATTGAACCTGCAAAAAATCCTACATCTCCACACTTCAATTCGTTCACAGAAACTCTCATCGGAGTTTGATAACCCAATTCGACAACCTCTACTTCTTTTCCTGTTGCCATGAATTTGACCTTATCTCCGACTTTTATTGAGCCGTCAACAACCTTGAAGAAACACAATGTGCCAAGATACTGATCATATACGCTATCAAATACCAACGCTCTTAAAGGTTTTTCAATAGTATCTTCAGGCGGCGGAATTAAGTCCACTATCGCCTCTAAAACTTCTTCGATACCAATACCTGCCTTTGCACTGACAGGAATTGCAAGAGAAGCATCAATGCCCAAAACCTCTTCTATCTCTTCTCTTACTCTTTCAACGTCAGCCGAAGGCAAATCTATTTTATTTATTACGGGTATAATTTCCAAATTCTGTTCTGCCGCCAAATAAACATTTGCAAGAGTTTGAGCCTCAACCCCCTGAGTTGAGTCAACAATTAATAACGCACCTTCACAAGCAGCAAGGGAACGGGAAACCTCGTAAGAAAAATCGACGTGTCCCGGGGTATCAATTAAATTTAACTCGTATTTTTTACCGTTTTTTGCGGTATAACTCATTCTTGCAGTATTAAGCTTAATTGTAATACCACGTTCACGCTCAATATCCATAGAATCCATAATCTGATTTTGCATATCACGCTGAGCAACAGTACCTGTTTTTTCTAACAGTCTGTCAGCTAGGGTAGATTTTCCATGGTCTATATGGGCAATTATACAAAAATTTCTTACATTTTCTCTGTATTTCATACGTTATATAATAACATAAACAAAAGGGTACGCAAATTAATACAGTGAAAAGTGAATTATAAACAGCAAAACAGACATCTTCAACAACAAAAAAGCAGACATTTAGTCTGCTTTACTTGTTTACAACTTTATGTTTATTAACTTATGCTTCTTTTCTGCCTGATAAAACATTGTGGATTAAACCGCCAAAGAAACCTGCTACAGCACCAATAGTAACAAATGCTATTGTAGGACGTTTCATATTTTTAACAGCTGAATTATATCCTTTAATATAATATCTTGCAGAAACTTTTGCTTTTTCGTTTACCTGAGCTATTATACTTCTTAGCTCTTTTATACCGTTTTCATCAAGTCCTGCTTCCTTGATAAGCTTATGCATGTTAAATGCTCTTTTTGTAGCATTAGCATCTGCACCTGCAGCTTTTTCTGCATCAACAGCTTTCAAGAATACATCCTGAGCAGGCGTTTTGTTCTCAAGATTTCTTATTTCGTCAATAACAATCCCTTTTGTTAATTTTGCATCTTCTTTTACTTTTGCTAATCCTTGATAATATGCACCGTTCTTTTCACTATTCTGCAAAGGAAGTGCATTTTTTGCTACATATCCTAATACAGCACCGCCTACAACTCCTTTTGAAATTGAACCGAATACTGAATATGGATTTCTGTCCTGTGTGCTAATTGATTCTACTCTTGCCATAGTTAATAAACCTTTACTTAACTAATATCCTTCACCTATGACCACATATACACCTGTCCCTTAAGGTTCACACTAAAAAACCTTAATTCTTTGACTATGTGGGTGGACTTGCACTTAAATATTTTAAATAATTAACACTAAACCTTAATTAAATAAAACTGAGTAATCAAATCCATTTGGGATTATATCACATAATTATTTTTTTGTCAACACTTTTATAAAATTTAGTAACAGCATAATTAAAACGACTGCCGCAATCACTACAAAATAAACTTTTATAGTGTTTTCACCCATCAACAATGTTGCAAATGCACCTGCAATAATTGCACATGACGCTAAAATTACAACAGTTTTTTTCTGTGAAAATCCGGCATGGAGTAATTTGTGATGAACATGCTCCGCATCAGCAACGAACGGCGACTGACCTTTAGCTATTCTTCTGAAACTCGAATAAGTAATATCAAAAATAGGTACAGCAAGAACAATAAACGGCAATATAATTGCCAAAGTTGCAGCCTTCATAACCCCTGTGATAGATATGGTTGCAAGCAAAAACCCTGAGAATAACGCACCGCTGTCACCCATGAATATTTTTGCAGGGTTGAAATTATAAGTCAAAAATGCAAGCATGGAGCCTGCTAAAATAAATCCGATTAAAGCTATGATAGGATTTGGCGGAACCATTGCCAACGCAATAATTGCAAGCGTTAACGAGTTAATTGTCGTAACAGAACCTGCCAAACCGTCTACACCGTCAATAAAATTCAGGGCATTACTGATTCCTACAATCCACAATATAGTAATCGGGTACGACCAAAATCCCAAATCAATTCCGCCAAATAACGGTATTGAATTTATCTGAATACCCAGAAAATACACCAAAGTGGCAATAGATATCTGAATAACAAGCTTAAATTTTGCAGGCAGATTATAAATATCATCAACAAGTCCCAATAAAAACATCAAAGAACTTCCCAACAAAATACCCGACAACAGACTTCCCGTAGGGTAATAACTCATAAATACCAAGCACAAAAATGTGAGCATGGTACTCAGCCAAATAGCGACACCACCTATACGGGAGATAGGCTTGCTGTGTATTTTTCTTTCATTCGGTACATCCACAAGTCCCTCTCTCTTTGAATAACTAATAACAAGCGGAACCAAAAATACACCGAATATGTAAGCCATAATCGTACCAATAACGTGTGCATGAGTTAATTTTATAATCATTTTTTACACCTTCAAAATTTCCAACATTTATTATACATGCTGAAATATTTTTGTCGATTTTGTAAAAAAACAATCCGGTAGGCTAAGCCTACCCCAACCAACCGGATTGTATTTTGGCAATTTTTGATACTTCATGTCATTGCGAGCGAACGACGTGAGCGTGGCAATCCAACCGTTTGGTCAGATGTTTTTAAATTTACATTATTAATTAACTATCTTATCATTAGAATTTTCAACGTTACCTAATAAGCTGGATTGCTTCGTCGCAAAGCCATTTGCTCCTCGCAATGACATGGATCCTAGTAGTTCATTGCATCTTCTTCAAGCACTCTGCCGGCACAACCCATGCCCACAACATCAGCCTCCGTATTACATTTAAAAAAAGCATCTGTTGTAGTTCGCCAATATACAGGCAAGCCATGCAATTCAGCACCAGGCTGAGAACCCGTACCATATACTGTTCCATTATTCGCTATAACTAGCCAAAAAACATCTCTACCCCAGGTATTTGGGTTTTTAGATCCATTTATATCAATATATATTTCACTAATAAAACCACCTGTAGGGTGGGTATGATTAATAGGATTTTTCTGAAACCCTAAACTAAATATCTCCGAACCATCGGGAAATTCTATACATGTACCCGATTTTGTTTCGCTATGCTTAGAGCCATTCAACTCTTTTATTTGAGTTTCGTCACACGGAACGAACTGAATACCCGAAAATACATTCTGAAGTCCCTCTCTTATACTACTACAATTATTTGTAAGTATATTGTATTCATCCCCATTAGAGCTATTGCAGACACCTCCCCCCATACCGCTAAATGCATGCGTATCTTTTAATTCTGTTACACCGTCATGTCCCATCATTGTCGTAAAGCCCTGACTTAGAACAGAAACCGACTTCTTTAACTGGGTTACATAGACACGTTTATGTCATTGCGAGGGAGCAAGTAGCCTTGCGACCGTGGCAATCCAGCCGTTTGTTCTGCTGTTGATACTAAAGATTTTACACTATCTGAAAGGTCTGACTCCTCACCCAAAAATCTAACTTTCGCTTTGCTCAAGTTGATTTTCAACCCTCTCCCGTTGGTAGATGGTAAAGCAGTCCCTTCCAAGCTGCATAGCTGCTTATATGCAAAACTTCCTAAATCGCCAGAACCCTTGCTACGAGAGGATTTTGCCCCCCCCCCCTATGCTCAATTCTAATCATGATAATATCCTCCGTGGTTTATATACATTATCATTATAAACTATTTTTAAGTTTTTGCAAGCCTGTTTGTTTCTATGTATAAAGCGGATGTTTTTGACAGAGTTTCAAAGAGCGTTCTCTTAAATTCTTTAATCCCTGTTCATTGTCGGAAGCATATATTGCACCTGCAATAATCTTTGCGACTTCTGTCATATCCTCTTCCTTAAACCCTCTTGTTGTAACAGCAGGAGTACCAAGTCTGATACCGCTTGTTACAAAAGGACTTTGAGGATCGTTCGGTACGGTGTTTTTGTTTGCGGTAATTCCGACAACTTCAAGAACATTTGCCATATCCTTGCCTGTTTTACCCGTTTTTCTCAAATCAAGAGTCATAAGGTGATTTTCAGTCATTCCGCCAACGATATCCAAACCTTCGTCCATTAAGCCTTGTGCAAGAGCCTTTGCGTTCTTAATAATTTGTGCTGCATACTCTTTAAATTCAGGTTTGGAAGCTTCAAGAAGAGCAACCGCCTTTGCAGCAATTATATGTTCCAAAGGTCCGCCCTGCATTCCCGGAAATACGGCTTTATCAATAGCCTGTGCAAATTCTTCTTTGCACATAATAATTCCGCCTCTCGGACCTCTTAAAGATTTATGGGTTGTAGTTGTTACAAAATGAGCATACGGAGCAGGTGACGGATGTAAACCTGCCGCAACAAGTCCTGCTATATGTGCAATATCAGCAAGCAATAATGCTCCGACTTCATCCGCAATCTCTCTGAAACGCTTGAAATCAATGATTTTTGAATAATTACTTGCACCGCAGATTATAAGTTTTGGTTTATGCTCGATAGCCATTTTTCTTACATCATCGTAATCAATTTCGCCATATTCGTTAATTCCGTAGCTTTTTACGTCAAAATATAAACCTGAAAAATTAACGGGAGAACCGTGAGAAAGGTGTCCGCCGTTTGACAAATCCATACTCAACACTCTGTCACCAGGTTTCATGGTAGCCATAAATACTGCCATATTAGCCTGTGCCCCGCTGTGAGGCTGAACGTTTGCATGGTCCATGCCAAATAATTCACACGCACGTTTTTGGCAAATTTCTTCAATTACGTCTATGTGTTCACAGCCGTTATAATATCTTTTATGTGGTTTACCTTCTGCATATTTGTTTGTCAAAACACTTCCGCTTGCTTCCATAACGGCTAATGATGTGCAATTTTCACTTGCAATAAGTTCTATTGTTTCCTGTTGTCTTTTCAATTCCAATTCAATTTGTTCTGCAACAACAGGATCAGTTTGTTTTATATGTTCTAAATTCATCCCTATCTCCTTATTTAATCCAATGAGTATATTTTAGACGAGTCATAAACATAAGTAAAGGATGTTAAGAAAGTGAAATTTAATTTTCGGAAACGCCGTAACCAAAAGTTGCAAAATCATACTTTACGGGGTCATCAGGATTATATTTTTTTAAATTATCAGTTAATTCAATTACAGCCTTGAAATCGTTGGAATTTCTTTTTAACAAGCCCATTTGTCTTGATACCCTTGCAACATGTACATCAAGCGGAATTAAAAGTTCGGAAGAAGGAATGAAATCCCATATTCCAAAATCTACCGGAGGTTTTCTTACCATCCAGCGAAGAAACATATTCATTCTCTTCATCGCACCGCCGTTTTCAGGGTTTGGAATCATAAAATAAAATCCCTGTCCTGTACCGGATTTTACACGGGAATAAAAATAATCCGTAACAATTTTGAAAAATCCCAAATTCCTTAACGTACCGACATTTTCGTAAGCATACTCAAATAATTTTTCAAGTCCTCCGTCATTTGAATACAGAGTTTTCATTATATAAAAAATTTGATTGAAATCCTCAGTCCTTCCAAACCTGTAGTTGAAATCCCCCAAAATCCCGTCTTCAAAATTTAGAATAAAATTTAACGGCTCATTTTGGGCAATAGTGAAAAGCTGTTCCAATTTTTTGATAAACACTTTTCTTGAACCATAAGCAACAAGCGATGAAATAAAACCTGCTATTTCAATATCTTTTTTCGACTCAAACATGTGCGGAAAACGAATCGGATCGGCATCAATAAAAGTTTCGGTTTCATATTTTTCAGCTAAATTATCAAGTTCAGGTTGACTAATCATATTAGTATTATACACCTTTTAATAAATATTTTACAAAACTTAATACACAGAGAAAACATGGAAATCCATGTACAGAGCATGATTTCATGGATTAAAAATGCTAAAACCATGTACAGGTCATGTTTTAGCATGTTTTAAATTTCGCATAAACAAGCATTACATGGCTTTTAGGCACTTGTTACAAATGTTAATAATGACATGTTTTGCTATTGAAAAATTTTATCCATTTACATATCATTAAATAAGAAAAAGGGCATGGAACCTTGGGGAACAGATTTCAGCTATTGGGATATGTGTTAAGTGAAATCTGGGGTGAGTAGATAAGATAATTTAATTGGAGATTCATAAATTGTTTAGAAGTAGGGATATGGGCAGAGCCGTTGCTGTAAGAAGATGGACTACAACAGCTTTAGAGTGCTATAAGAGAGGATGTAATTGTGAAGGTTGTTTCTATAAAGATTTCTTTAGCGGATCTTCACAGAAATGTCAGATGAAAGCTTCCGTTTTAGAATTAGTCAGAGTTATCGGAACTCCTAACGTAGAATTACAGCAGTTTCTTATAGAAGAAGAGGCTTAATTCTTAAATCAGCGTCACAATTTATTGTCAGATAATATTGTTTTGTATTTTTGTGCAAAAAATTTAACTGCATATTAAAATACAGACTTTAAAAATTTGACTGATTGTGTTATACTGTTAAAGCAGATTATTTATGGTGTATTGTGTTGCACCAATATAGACACGGAGGTATAAATGCACATTCACGTTAATGGTAGAAACATTGAAATTACAGATGCTATTAAGGCTTATGTTAAGGAGAAAATAGGCAAAGTAGCTAATCATTATGACCAAATCCAGGGTATCGACGTAGTTTTGTCAGTTATCAAAAACCCTTCAGCATCAGGAAAACACGTTGCAGAAGTTAACTGCAAATTAAATACAGGTGTTGTAAGATGTGAAGAAGCTGCAGATTCTATGTATGAAAGTATTGATTTACTTGCTGATAAATTAAGCAGACAGGTCAACAAGTTTAAAAATAAATCATTAGGCACTGATAAATCATCTATCAGAACTGATGTTAAGGAAGAAGCAGTTTCTGCAGAAGAATAAAAATGATAAACGGTAAAAAAGTCGTCGTAATCATGCCTGCATACAATGCGGCTAAGACTCTTAGACAAACTTATAATGAAATATACAAAGATTTTGTAGATGAAGTTATCCTCGTAGATGACAATTCTCAGGATGAAACCAGAGAAGTTGCAAAAGAGTTAGGTATAAAAACCATTGTCCACAAAGAAAACAGGGGATATGGCGGCAACCAGAAATCATGTTATAAAGCAGCATTGAAATCCGGAGCAGACATCGTTGTGATGTTGCATCCGGATTATCAATATACGCCAAAATTAATTCCCGCAATCGTTTCAATGATGGCTTTTGAAGAATATGATGCAGTGCTTGCGTCAAGAATGCTCGGAAATTCAGCACTCAAAGGTGGAATGCCGTTATATAAATTTATTGCTAATAAATGCTTAACGGCATTTGAAAATGTTTTAACAAATCAAAAATTATCCGAGTACCACACAGGATTTAGAGGATTTACGGCAAAAGTTTTACGGGAACTTCCTCTGGAAGCATGCAATGATGATTTTATATTTGATAATGAATTAATTGCTCTGATGTTTTATAATAATTACAACATTGGCGAAATATCCTGTCCTACAAAATATTTCAAAGAGGCGTCTTCGATTAATTTCATTCGTTCGTGTAAATACGGATTTGGAGTTCTTGCGGTAAGCATACTATACAGACTTGCAAAACTTGGAATTAAATCAAAAATTTTCAGAAAAGATGCAAAGCTTCTGGATTTACAGTCGGATATTGAATATTATTTTAAGTAAAATATATACATTTTGGGGGAAAAATTGCAAACATTAAAATCGGACAGAATCCATATATCGTTTTTTGGAAAAACGAATACAGGTAAATCTTCACTAATAAACAAAATTACAGGACAGGATGTTTCTATTGTGTCCGATATTGCAGGCACGACAACGGATGTTGTTGAAAAATCAATGGAATTGTTACCTGTAGGTGCCGTAAGATTACTTGACACGGCAGGACTTGACGACTCAACAGAATTATCTGCAAGCCGTATTGAAAAAGCAATCAAGGTAATTAACCGCACTGATATTGGTGTTATCGTATGTGATTATAACGGAATTGATGATTACGAAAAAAATATTATAAAACAATTTGACGAACTAAATATTCCGTACCTGATAATAGTAAATAAGACAGACATTAACAATGCAGATGAAACAGTAATGAGTGATTTGTACACGCTGACACCGCACATAATCTTAACCTCCGCATTAAACGACAAAGATATTATATATAAATTCAAATCCGAAATTGTAAAACTATTGCCGGAAGAATTTGTTAATTCTCCAAAAATTGCAGGCGATTTAGTTTCTTCCGGAAGTACGGTTATACTGGTTGTTCCTATTGACAAAGAAGCTCCAAAGGGCAGACTTATATTACCTCAGGTTCAGACAATAAGAGATTTACTGGACAGTAATTGTCTTACTTATGTCGTAAAAGAAACCGAGCTTAAACAGGCAATAGAAAATTTAAAAGAGCCGCCTGCACTTGTTATAACAGATTCTCAGGCATTTAAACAGGTTAGTGAAATTGTACCTGATGATATCCCTTTGACCTCTTTTTCGATTTTGTTCGCAAAATTAAAAGGTGATATATCAGCATTTAAAGACGGGGCAAAAGCTATTTCCGAATTGCATGACGGTGATAAAGTTCTAATACTTGAAAGCTGTACGCACCATGCAATAGAAGATGACATAGGAAAAGTAAAAATACCTAACTTATTAAAGAAGAAAACAGGTAAAAATCTTATTATAGAACACTATTCGGGACACGATTTTCCTGATATATCGGAATATAAACTGGTAATTCATTGCGGTGCGTGCATGACAAATCGTAGAGAAGTACTCTCCCGTATAATAAAAGCAAACAATTCAAACATTCCGATTACAAATTACGGAATTGCAATATCTTATTGCTTAGGTATATTAGACAGAGCCACAAAAATATTATAACTAATCAATACTTTCAAAAAGAGAAATTATATCTTCTTTCTTTAATTCGGGATTAATTTCCTTTATGGAAGTAATACTTGATGTATCAATATTTTCATGGAATATTTTTTCCAAAAGCTCACGGTTATAATCATACAAAATAGAACCGTGTTGAAGAATGTATCCATGTTTACGACACTGAGCAGAACCTATAAGCTTTTTACCCTCATAGCACAAATCTGCACCGGTTGAAATAAGCATACAATAATCAAATTTTGTATTAACCTCTTTTTTACCGCCAAAATCAAGCTTTATACCAATTTTGGCAAATTTATCTATCAAAATTTGAGAAATTTCAATATAAGATTTAACGACATTTTCTCCATGCTTTAAATAAGAAACAGGACAGACATAACTGTATGTAATTTCATCATCATGAAGTAAAGCTCTGCCCCCTGTAAGCCTTCTGACTAAATCAATGCCGGTATCTTTCAGAAACAATTTATCTATAAAAGAATCTTCCTGATTTTTACCGAGAGAAATACACGCCGGAGACCAACCATATAACCTAAAGACAGGAGTTGTTGACTGATTAGATATAGACATTTCCAAAAGTTCATTATCTATACGCATATTTTCACTGCCTGTATAAACTTTATACGGAACAATTTTAGTCATTATTACTGGCTTCTCTCTTCTTTAAGTTTTCCTCAAACTGTTGGAAAACATCAGTACCGACAAACTGTTCCAAAGCAGCACGTTTTGAATAGAATGAAGCACGAGCCTTCATCTGTTCATCCAACGAAGATCTGTAGTAAGCATCGGTTATCAAAATAATTTCTCTGGAAAGACTTTGAGCAGATTCATAGTACCTTTTTCTCTGTTCAGCAATCTTTGTATTCATATCAAGCATTTTTCTTGATGTCATGTAATCGTTATACAAATCAACCGTCAGCTGCTGCAAATCCTCAATTTTTCTGATTAATAAAATCATATCAGCATCAGTAACCTTTGTATATTTATAATTTAAAGCCTTGGTATCCTGAGACATAATTCCAAATACGTTACTACCCAGCATTGAACCGGCAGCAATCAGAGGGTTTCCAACTCCGGCACCAACAAGTGTTGACATACTTGCAATTGTTGTCAAAACTTTTTTGACTGAACTCTCTTTTGGCTTATCTTCTTCAGGATTTGAGAGTTTATATAAAGCAAAACTTATGGTATCACTCTTAGCAGCAGCACCTTGCCATAAAAGTGTTAAATCCTCATACATATCAGCTTCATCTAACTCTATTTCTTTTGAAATTTCCTTAGACATCCTCTTAATACTTAAATCAGCATAAGTTAAATCAGGAGTATCAGCAAACGTAGTATCAATTTTAACTTTATCTTCTTTCACCTGATTAATTTTTACTTCAAGATACGGCTTTTCCGGTTCATCGGTTAATCCTACACGATAAGCAGGTTCTTTTATGTTTGCATCATATATATCATCAAATTTTACTTCCTCTGCAAAAGCAAAGTTTCCGACAGTAAAAAGGAGAAGTGCAATCAAAAGTTTCTTCATTTTACACCTCCGTTATCCTTGAACATTACAGTATTATAGTTGTACTGGTACAGGTTTAATTTATCAACAACTTTTTTCCCTGCAAGACGCTGTAATTCAAGGTGGTATTTTTTTGCTTTTTCAAGATAGTAAACCTCTTCTATGTGCATATTATCATACAGAGAAGAAGATATTGTAATTTCCAGTAAGTCATCCTCGTCCATGGCCTTTGAGAAGTTTCTGTTATACAAAAGCAGCTTACTTCTGGTTTCTTTCAGTTGCGAAAGTGAACTTTTATAGTTATAGTAAGCAGTAATAATTCTATCCTGTAAACTTTCAACAAGTCCGGCAAGTTCAATCATTTCAGTATCTGTTAACGGGATTTCAGACGGAACATTTTTCTTATTAATTAAATTTTGAGCCAGTCTGCCTGCTGCAAATGCTGAAGTCTGAGTCAGGTAATCAGCCCCGATTAAAGAAGGAGCGAAGGAAGCTCCCGCAACAAGTGCAGACATAGTTTTTGACATCAAAGAAGAATGAATACGTCTTTGGCTTTCAGGAGTAGCCAGCTTTTTAAGAGCAAATCCTATAACCTGATTGTTATCAACCGTTCCTTTCCATAAAGCCTCAATATCCTCTAAATCTTTTTCTTTTTGCTTTGTTACAATTTCCTGTAATGCATTATCATCATTAAGCATTAGAGAACTTTTATACTGAACATTATTTTTAGGAAGTTCAATATGCTCAGGCTTAATATTATCAAGCGTAATCTCTTCAGCAATAACCTGAGTAGATATAAAACATATTAAAGCCAATAAAATTGCAATCTTCTTCATAACAAATTTATAACACATAAAAATAATAAATCCAATGATTGATAAGTTTATAAATCCATGGATTGTTCTACCACTGCACAAAAATCTGTACAATATCACATGTAGAAGAGGTTATTTTGGAAGAACAGCAAGAAAAAACAAAATATATGTCTAAGCCGAAGTTGAGACTTGCAAAAAGTTTTTCAAACAAAGCTGACAAATTAAGAGAGCAAAGCTCCTATAAAGATGCCGTTGCTATATATCTTAATGCGATTCTTGTTGACAGAAAAGATGTAAATTCATACTACGGATTGGGATTGTGTTACAAATCTTTGGGAAATTATGCAAAGGCAATAAAAACATTTGAAAAAGCTGTTGAAATTAAGCCTGATTTTTACGAAGCATACTATGAACTTGGTATCTGTCACCAGTTGGAAGGAATACCGTGCGGAGCAATTAAAAACTTTGTACAGGCAATACAAATTAATCCTGATAACCCGAGTGCAATTTTGCAGTTAGGAATTTCTCATGAACTATGTGAAGAAGACGATATGGCTTTGATGATTTATCAGAAATTAATTGAAAATTCGCCAAACTATGTTCGTGCTTATGAGCATAAGTCTACACTTCTTATGAAATTAAAAAGATACAAAGAGGCATGCGGAGTGCTTATCGATTTAATAAAAGTAGCACCGACCAATGCTCAGGCATATCTGGGAATTGCTACCTGCCTTGAAAAAACCGGCAACAAAACTGATGCACAAAGATACTACAGAAAATTTATACAGCAAAAACCCCAGCTTAATCAGGCTCATTTTGCAAAAACAAGATTACAAAATCTTCAGCAAAAAACTGCTAACAGAAACTATTTAAGTCTTGTATAAATTTAGCGGCAGGAATTTAAGTTGCACTAATCAGGTATCTGTAATAAAATTACCTGTATGAAAATTTTTTATTTAAAATTACAAAAAGATGATATATCAGAGCTTTCCCGTGTTCAGAAAAAAAAATTACAGTCTGAATTGGGTAAATATATTGTTGATTATGTCGGAGAAAAAATTTACAACATCTCAGACAGAACTCTTATTGTTGAAAAAAACAAACCAAAATATAAATACTCTGATATGCAATTCAGCATAACGCATTCAAACGATATTGTTGCAGTTGCGTTTAGTGATTATTCTGTCGGACTTGATATTGAATACATGAAAGAACGTGATTTTTCAAAACTGGGAAACCATTACGATATAAATACTGATAACAAAATCGAATTTTACAAAAAATGGACACAACTTGAAGCAGAAATAAAAATTCAGGCAAAAACGGAACAAACACACACGACCGTATTTGAAGACGATTACATGCTGACAATAACATCTTCAAATCCTCAAAAAATTGAATATATTTTTGAAAAACTTACACCTGACAATGACGTAATTTCCAAACTAAAATCAAAAGTTATGCAAGGGGAAAACAAAATGCCGCAAAGATTACCTGATTATTTAAAACGACCGATTATAAACACAGAAACAACAAAAAATGTAAGGAAAATTCTTAAAAACAGATGCTTAAATACAGTATGTGAAAACGCAAGATGCCCGAACAAAAATGAATGTTATACAAAAAATACGGCAACATTTTTGATTATGGGAAATGTTTGCACCAGAAATTGCAGATATTGCAATATTTCATGCCAAAGACCGGAGCCGCTTGATAAGCGGGAACCTCTGCACATAGCACAAGCCGTAAAGGATTTAGGATTAAAATATGCGGTAATTACTTCTGTTACAAGAGATGACTTGCCTGACGGCGGGGCAGAACATTTTGAACAATGTATTTTAGAAATTCGTAAACTTTCACCCGATACAAAAATAGAAATTTTAACTCCTGATTTTAAAGGGGATGCAAACGCTTTAAACAAAATTATTTTTTCAAAACCTGACGTGTTCAATCACAACATAGAAACAGTAAGAGCAATATTTAAAACGGCACGTCCTCAGGGGGATTATGACAGGTCGCTAAATGTCTTAAAATACATAAAAGAAAACAGTGAAATTAAGACAAAATCAGGACTAATGGTCGGACTTGGGGAAACCTTTGAACAGATAGAAGAAACTTTAACGGATTTGAAAAATGCAGGGTGTGATATTGTGACAATAGGTCAATATATTCAACCGTCAAAAGAACATCTTGAAGTTTCAAAATATTATACTCCTGAGGAATTTGAGGAGTTACAAAAACTTGCTGAAAAGGTTGGAATAAAGCATTATCAAATAAATCCTCTTGTCAGAAGCTCATATCGTGCAGCAGAACTTGCGTAGCCGGTGTTGCCGGTGTTGGCTTGCGAGAGCAAGACAAGCAGGGCAACACTACGATACCGCCGTTGTGAACGTAACGAAGTGAAGTGAACGCA
>CACYTP010000016.1:0-387 GCA_902777385.1 uncultured bacterium | reverse complement strand
CAAGACAAGCAGGGCAACACTACGATACCGCCGTTGTGAACGTAACGAAGTGAAGTGAACGCACAAATCTTTGATTTGACAGGCGGAAGAACTTGCGTAGCCGGTGTGAGCAACAGTATCGGCTTTGTGAAAACAAAGACGAACAGGTTGCGAACACAATAATAGCGACGTAGGATTGCAGCCACAAAGTGCCGAAACCCACAGGAGCTGCGTAAGCCGGTGTTGCCGGTGTCAGCTTGCGGAATGCGAAAGCAGAAATAAATACCATGTCATTGCGAGGAGGAAATAGCTTTCCGACGAAGCGGATTTCTGTACGGCATTTGTGCCGGATAGCGACGAGATTGAGCGATTTGCACAAAGTGCTGATAGCGAAACTCTCGGAGCGTG
>CACYTP010000015.1:86179-97292 GCA_902777385.1 uncultured bacterium | reverse complement strand
GTTTACATAGCAACACATTCGGTTGATTTCCTATTTATTGTAATCGATTAATGTTAATAACCGAAAGGAGCACAATATGGTTGAAAAAGATTATCAATTATACGGGACAAAGGTTTTGAATTTAAAAACTCAAGAAATCGGTTTGCTGATTTGCATTTGGCAAAACAAATTTGCTGATAAAACTGTAGACTTTGCAACCTGTGTTGATAAAACAGGAAAACGCTACAACATAGAACTAGATAATATAAGAGGGTTTGAAGATGATTTTGAAAAATAAAAGAACCCGTGAAACTTTGAATATTACCTTGCCTGAATTTAAAACTCGCTTTGCGAAAGAGCTTAAAAGGGCATTTGAAAGTTATAAGCGGACAGAATTGGCAAAGCCATATTTCAAAATAAAAAATGTTGATGAATCTGATTTTTATTTTGACTTGCAATGGAATTTCAATCACCATGCCTGCTGTGATTGGTATATTGTGACGCTTATATAACAAAACCCTTGCAATTACGATTTAAATATACAACCACATTCTTATGAATTCAAAATTAAAAACTTTTTGACGTCTTCAGCATTGGGTATGACTGCGGCGACACCATGGTCAGGATTGTATCGTGCTACGGGTGGTTGTATTATTGCAAAAGAGGATGGGGAAACATTGTGTTATCACGCATATAATTATAATGATTTTCAGGATTATTTGTACAATAATACAAGGATTGAAACACCAAGTACTTCGAGATATGATTTTGGCTATGTTTATAAAGAAAATGGTGAAAATTATATAAAACTAAACTTACAAGTAAGATTTATTTAAATTAAGCATTTTTTAAACCTTTTCTTATAACCCTATAAATATAATTTTCAGATAAATCGCAGAGCTTTGCCAATTTTATGCGAGACTGTTTTGTCCCGTCATAAACATCTTTAATATAAGCAATCTTTGCAGGTAATGTTGCGTTTTTAGGAACAGAAATTAATATCCCCGGAAGTTCGCACATAAGCTCAATTGTTGCATCCAATCCTATAACTGTTGCAACAATATTTAAATCTTCATTAGGCAGATTTTCCATTGTTATGTATTTAATCCAAGGTTTATCCATATTTATAGTGCTTGTTTTGCTAAACTCTCTTCCGCTCTTCTTTTTTGCGCTTCTGTTAAATACAACATCCGCTTTGGTTTTGGTGCAGGAGCAACGTATTTAAATTTAGAAGATACTTTTGCAGTATTTTCTTGTTTTATAACTTTATCCATTTTTGTATTGGCTAATTGTGAAATTTTCGGAGTATTATTGAATTCTACCTTATTCAAACTACTCTTCAAATTGGCAACAATTTCTTCATTAGTGGGATTATATTTAGTTGAAATCATTGCCCTTATAAGTTTCTTTTCTTTATTTTTAAGTGCAATCGCATTTTTGTATGCTTCTTTTTCAATATTTGTTTTTGCAAGGAATGATACAGAGTGATATACGTTTGCCTTGCCAAGATATTCTTCGGTTAATGCATCAAACACCCAAGCTTCCTGATATGCCTTTATATCTCTGCGAATAAATACTTTACGACCTTTTTCGCATATCATCCATTCACCCCAATAAGTTAATTGCAGTTGTGAATCATAAATTCCGTTTCTGCCGATTGTCATAGTTTTTGACGTGCGCATACAGAATAATCTGAGAGCGTCTTTGCTAATAACCTTTTTGGTTTTGTGCTCTTCTGACCATAATTCATCAGGACATTTACCCTGCAAAACTTTCCCTTTGGAAGGCTTTTTATTCAAATAGTTTTCAATAAAATCATCAAATAAAAGTTTAAAATCATCAAAATTCATTATCTTGTTGGATTTTATTTCATTCTTTAACTTTTCAGGTCTTTCTGTAATATTTCCGCCTCTGTAACCAACAAAACCCTTTGAAAGGAACGACTTAATTTTCAAGAAGTCCCTTTCTACAGGTTTTGTTTGTGCATTATATGGGAGAGCATAATGAACATTTATTCCCATATTTACAAGCAGAGCATTTTCTTTTTGGGTGTTATGTTTAACCTGAACTTTTCTTCCGCCTGCAAAATCTCTGCATCTGTAATCTTTACCATTATCTATATAGACATCATCAGGTAAACCGAATTTTTCAGCGCCATAATAAAACGCTTGAAAAATATGGTCGGAATTCGGAGCTTCTGCGTGCAAAAACCAACCTAACCATTTTGAAGTTTTTACATCTCGAAATACCGTTACCCAAGGGAAGCAAGTCGTATCATTATGTTTAACTGCAACATCTATTTGAGCGTGATCCGATACCCAACAACTTCCTGCAAGGATATTTGAATAATCTCTTGGAATAAAAGTTGCAAATTTTTTATTCCAAGCAGAATTTCCAAACCTTGCGTAATATATTGCCTGTTTTGATATACGAGACTTTAAAAGTCTGTCAAAAGTTCTTGCAGAAGGAAATTCAACAGGACTGATATTGTCTTTTGATTTAGCATATCCCAATGTTACTTGCCAACAAAAATTAACAGAAGGAGCACCTTCTCGCAAATATAAACTTTTATAATATTCATAATAATCACTGTTTACTTTTATTTTGTTACTGTATTTACCTCGGTGCGACAGTAATCCTGCAACACCATATTCTTCATACTTTGCCCTTGCCTTATAGATTGATTGAACACTGGTGGTATTATCAGGAAAATCTTTATTCCAATTTTTAACAAACGCTTCAAGAGCATTGCGTTTCATTCCTTTTGTTAAAGATAACAATTCCAAATATTTATCTGCTTGTTTTTTAGACCATTCGGGAGCATTTGTATAATATTCAGATGAACTGCAAATATCTGTATTATTTAATTTTGACAGTTTCTTTTGATATTTTAGTAAATCTTTTTCAGGAAGAGAATTTATATCAATCTCATATTTTTTGAATTTGCCGGATTGATTAAACCTGCAAATATATTTTTTAGCAACACAATTTCTGCGCAGAGTTTCTTCTTTGCACTCTAAAATAACTGCAAGTTTTTTAAGCTCTATCCACTCGGGATTACGCATTTTTCTCCTTAAAGTCTTGTTTATAAATATTTTAGGGAATATGAAAATTAAATAAAAGTACCCAAAAATAAGTTATGAATAAATATTCCACCCATAAAAACCTTAAAATGAATAATAACTAAAAAGTTACTCTTAAAAATAGGAATATACTTACCAGAACAAAACTTAATAAATTTATAAAACCCAATTATAAAAATACCCAACAAGTGTGAAAGCAATAAACATAAATATTACAAATCTGATTATTAGTTCTTTTTTCATAACTCTTGAAATAATTATCATTTCAGGCAGACTTAAGCCAACAACTGCCATCATAAATACTAAAACTGTACCTATAGCCGCCCCTTTATTTATTAGCACCTGTGCAATAGGAATTATTGTTGTGGCATCTGCATAAAGAGGGATTCCTGTTAAAACAGCCAATGGAACTGCAAACAAATTATTGCCGCCCATATATTTAATAAAAAACTCTTGCGGAACATAACCATGCAAAAATGCACCAATACCAACACCTAAAAGAACAAAAAGCCATATTTTTTTAAATAAGTCTTTTGCATAAATTAGAGCCTCGACAATTCTGTCTTTTGTAGTTTGTTTTTCTTCTTCGCCACCACAACTGCAAGAACAGCAGCAAGATGAAGTTTCTGTTTTAGTTCCGAGTTTTAATAAATAATCTTGTAAATATTTACCCCAGCCGAATTTTTCCATAATCATACCGCCAAATGTACCAACTGCGATACCCGTTACGATATAAATTGCGGTTATCTTCCAACCGATTATTCCTGCAAGCACTAATATTGCAATTTCATTTATCATAGGAGAAGTTATAATAAAACTCATAGAAACTCCAAAAGGAATACCTGCTTCTGAAAACCCGATAAAAACAGGGATTGAAGAACAAGAGCAAAACGGAGTTATTGCACCAAAAATTGATGCAAAAAGATGAGCCAAAACCTTTGGTTGTTTTTCGATAAAGGTTTTTAATTTTTCATTGTCTATATAACTTCTTAAATATGCAATTACTGAAATAATCGTGAACAGTAAAAACAAAATCTTTAAAACATCATACACAAAAAAGTGCAAGGCTTCGCCAAAACTTGTTTCAGCCGACATGCCTATAATTCCATAAACAAACCAATCTGCAAATTTTAAAAACATTATTCTTTTCCTTTATATAATTTTTCCCTAAACCAATATGACAAATTTACAAGTGAAATCAATGCCGGAACTTCAATTAAGGGTCCTATAACACAAGCAAATGCTTCAGGCGAATTTAATCCGAATACCGCTATTGCTACTGCAATCGCAAGTTCAAAATTATTCCCTGCGGCAGTGAATGATAACGTTGCTGATTTTTCATAATCCGCACCTAATTTTTTACTCAAAAAGAATGAAAGCAAAAACATAACTGCAAAATACAAAACCAAAGGAATTGCTATTTTAATAACATCCATAGGAATTGTTAATATTAAATCACCTTTTAAACTAAACATTACAACTATTGTGAATAATAAGGCAATAAGGGTTATTGGACTAATTTTAGATACAAAAATATTATGAAACCAATCATATCCTTTTAATCTTATTAAGACTTTTTGAGAAATAAACCCTGCTAAAAATGGGATTCCAAGATATAAAAAGACACTTTGTGCTATGGTTTTCATTGAGATATCAACAATAGCACCCTGTAAGCCGAAAAATGGCGGAAGAATTGTTATAAAAAACCACGCATAAGCACTAAAAAACAAAACTTGAAAAATACTGTTAAATGCAACTAATCCTGCTCCGTATTCAGAACTTCCCCCTGCAAGCCTGTTCCAAACCAAAACCATTGCAATACATCTTGCAAGCCCTATCATAATAAGTCCAATCATATAGTGAGGTAATTCACGTAAAAATAAAACTGCAAGAATAAACATTAAAATAGGACCAATAATCCAATTTAAAATCAGAGAAAGAGATAAAATTTTTTTATCCGCAAAAACCTCTTTTAATTTTTCGTACTTAACTCTTGCAAGAGGCGGGTACATCATCAAAATTAAACCGATAGCGATAGGAATAGAGGTTGTGCCTGTTTGAAATTGGTTAATAAAATTTTTTATACTTGGAATAAAAAATCCAACACCAACACCAATGAACATTGCTAAAAATATCCACAATGTCAGAAACCTATCTAAAAAACTTAATTTGCTTGAAACTGCATTTTTCATTAAATCACCTCATTGACTTTTTTGTGTAAATATTCCATAATTGGAATATAATATAATAAAAATATAATATTCCACTTTTGGCATATTGTCAAGAGGTACACATGACTAAAACTTTAAACGATAAAAAAGCAGAAATATTTAAGGCATTATCAAATCCTGTAAGGTTAGATGTTATAGATTTATTACTTGACGGTGAAAAATGTGTTTGCGAAATTCAGCAAGCATTAAAAAAATATGAACAACCGCATATTTCAAAAAGTCTTGCAAAACTTAAATCGGTTGGATTAATCAAAGACCGTAAAGATGGATTGAATGTTTATTATTCATTAAATATTTGTTGTATGGGAGAGTTCATGACCTGTCTGAATAAAATTCTTAAATAGTAAAAAATTATCAGAGAGAATTGAACAAATTATCTGCTTAATTTGAAATGTCTGACAGACAAAATTAAACAATTTCCGACTTAATGACTCTCAAAATTGAACATGTCTCATTTTATGTCAAAGTTGTCTAATTATAACTGTCTCTTTATACATATCAACACAAATAAATTCAGTTTACGATTGTAGAATAATCAACTCCCCTGTTACAAATAATCATCTGGAGTGTGTCTTTACAGATGGTTTGCACTGCTGAATGCTCGTACTGCAACTAAAGTACCGTCTGTAAGATAAAAACGATATGCATATTTATAATGATCACTATTATTATAACTCTGACCATTTAATTTATATATCGGATAATTACAATCTGTAGAATTATTATCATCACAAGTTCTTAACACATTCAAATAAGGCATTAGGTAATTTTCTGCGAAATGTTTACCCTATGCAATATTATTTTGATTTTTTACATCCCATCCGGGAGTTTCCCCATGCTCATTAATCGCCATTTGGGTTGTATTAGTTAATACAGCGTACACTTTTTTTAGTTTGGAAATAGTTTCCTTTTTTTCATAATGATTAATCAATGCCGGTAATGTTATTGCCGCAACGATACCGATTATACCCAGGGTAATTAAAACTTCTGCAAGAGTAAACGCAACTACTTTTTTTAGTGAACTGTTAACAGACTTAAAACAGTCATATTTATTAAACTCTATATCTCTAAGGTTATTACTATGAGAATATTTACCGTTATTACATCGCTCAAATACAGTCATAATAATATCCTCCGTTATTTTTAACATATTATCATTATAACGTATTCTTTATTTTTTGCAAGCCTTTATTAAAAACTAATTTTCAAAATATTTTTCATATCTTGCTCTGATGTTACGGGAAGATTTTGTTGATTCTTTAGGTGTAGTATTTACCTGAGATTTTGCGGATTTTTTAACCGCATTTTTTGTTTTATCTGCTTCAACAGACGGTTTAACTTCAGGTACAATATTCTTCGTTTCAGGTGTATTATTTACCTGTGATTTTGCAGAATTTAATTTAATTAAATCTAAATTATATTCATTTTTTTTAGGTGAAATGTTGGTAGTTTTTTTACTGTTTTTCTTTTTATTTGTTGATTTTGATTTTTTAATAACAGTCTTATTTCCTACGTTTTTCTCAAGATTTGTATCCTTATCTTTTTTGCGTCCTAAATACCATCTGAAGCCTGCGGTAAGAGCCACACCTGTTCTTCCGCCGTTTCTTACCATTACCTGACCGTAACCGCTGAATTTGACACCGATTTGTTTCTGCAAACCAACACCATATTCAACATACGGTTTGGTATACATACGAGGTAACTCTGCTCCGTTAGCTATATTATGGCTGACATTCATTACGTTCCATATCATACCAACACTTGCATATGGCTGCCATCCGCCCTTGAAATTACCAATGAAACGAATGTTTGGATTAATTTGCAATGTATGTGCCGGATCACTGTTAACTCTGACACCTGCAGCATTTGTATAATCAAAAGTTTTAACCATACTATAATTAAGCTGTAATGTAGGCTGGATTATAAATCTGCCATCCAGGAACTCAAAATTATAACCTGACTTACTTCCGATGCCTGCCATAATCGTTGTAAGATCTTCTTTGCCATACATAGTATGAGCTTGAGCGACACCTGCACCTGCGGCTGCTGTAATCGCAGTGAAGAAATTGTTTTTATAGAATGTTTCAGTAATACCAATTGTACCGCCATTTGTAGTTACATCTACATCATCATAATCTATCTGAGAACCATTATAACCCATATAAAGGGTACCTACATTTGACCAGCCATTTTTTAGTTTTCTAAAATCACTGTCACCGCCCAATATTGTACCGTAAGAAATAATATCCAATTTAGGTCCGTGAGCCAGATTTATAGATTCAAATGTCGTGTATGGTTTAGCCCAGCCTGCCAAATTAGTATGCTCATAACCCATTTCAGAAATCACATCAATATTATCATTGTAATCGGTACTTATAGCATACATATTCGCATTTTGTTGAGCCGTTCTTAGAGCTTTCGGGTACGGCATAAACGTATCAGCATGTTCAAATGCGGTATTAAAGTTCTGCCACATTGTTACCTGTCCTGCAGACTGTGCCACAACCGGTGCTACCAAAACTGCCGGGTTGAAGTTATCCCCGCCATTGAGATTAGTGAAATTAATCATGCCGCTTGCTGGATCGTATGCCGCACTGTATTTGAATATTGGAGAATATACTAAATCACCGCCTGTATAACGAATAGCAGATGCCAAAGCCGAACGAACAGAACCGCTAACATCTTCACCTATAGGTGAAATGCTGAACGTTTGAGCCGTTGTCGGTTCTAATATATTAATATCTGATATATTTATGAAATTACCGTTTGAATTGAATCCTGTAACACTGATTGTGTCCAGCGTTTGCTGAGCAAAGTTACCGTCTAAACTTAAATTCATATCAGACAGTAAATTCAAATTACCAAAATTTGTATTTGCGATATTGTTATTTACCAAATCAACAGCATTTGCGTTGAAATTAAACTGAGAAACATTCGCAAGGTTTCCATTGGTACCGAATTTCAAAATATCACCATTAAACGTTAATTCATTACCCTGAATCTTGTTATTAAGAATAAATAAACTGCTGTCAGAATTAATATTAACTTTACCGGCAGCTGCACCTGATATATCACTATACGTTGTACTGCCTGTTAAATTTAATGTTCCGTTGTTAGCTATCGGACTTGAAGATATCAAATTCTGAGTATCGGAAGTAATCGTACTGCCCGCACTATTTGTAACCGAAGCTGCAACTATTGTACCGTTATTTACCAAATTACCGCTGTTAGCAACTGTATTCTGAACAATTGACGCATTATTTGTTAAATTCCCGGTATTAGTCAAAGAACCTATACCTTTTATATTACCCGAGTTAACACCACCGCCTACTGTTACTGAACCTAAATTCTTCAATGTACCGTTATTGGTTAGAGTACCTGCAGTTAATGAACTTCCAACATTATTGTCCAAATCACCGTTTAGAGTCAATGCAGTAGCGGCGTTAATAGTACCATTATTAGTAACAGTTACACCTGAATTTACAGAGATGGTATCCTGACCTATAGTATGAGGATTACTTAAATCAGCGGTTACATTAGTCGTGCCCGTACCTGAAATATCGTTTTGAACTGTTCCGCCATTTAAAGTGAAAGTTCCGTTATTTGCGGTTATCCCTGCAATATCATCAGCAACCGAAACAAGAGTACCGCTGTTTGTAACATTACCGCCGATTGTACCGTTTGTATTGTCGAGAATACCGCTGCCGGTATTATTTACATTTCCTGCTATTGTCCCTGCATTATTAATATTACCCGAACCTGTATTATCAACATTTCCTGCGATTGTTCCGCCTGCGTTTCCGATATTTCCGGAACTTGCATTTAGTACATCACCTGTAATATTACCGCTTGTATTGTCAATTGAACCGGTACCGTTATTTGTTACTTTACCCGTGATACTACCGCTTGTATTGTCAATTGAACCTGTACTGCTGCTTATTACATTACCAACTATGCTGCCGCCTGTATTATCAACTGTGCCGTTTACATTATTCGTGACAACTCCGTTGATTATGCCGCCTGCATTATTCAAAATATCATTATTTGTAACATCTCCGAATATACTGCCGTCACTGTTATCTAAATTGCCGTTATTTGTAACATCTGCAGTAATGATTGCATTATTATCCAATGAAGCTCCGCTTCCAACAGCTACATCTGTTTGCGTTACATTTGCATCAAATATTGATGAAGAATTTGCCGTTATATTTGTAGTACCAGCACCTGAAATTCCGCCTGTTACCTGAACATTATTAAGGTTCAAGGTACCGTCATTATCAACATCGGTATTATTACCGCTAAATACAACATTTGTAAGATTAATTTCACCTGCTGATGAATTTTCTAACGCAGTACCAAAGTTTGAAATCGTTGCATTATTTATATTTAACGTTTTATTATCGCCGACACTAATACCATCATTAGCAGTACTTGAACTGTTAATAGTATTACCCTGACCGTTTACGGTCAATTCATCACCGTTCAACGTACCTATGGTTGCGGTAATATTTTCATCACCTGCCATAGTATAATTCTTAGAATCTGCAGTCGATTGAACAGCAGATACTAAATTGCTGTATCCGAAATTCAATGTTCCGCCGGAAGCCGTATAAGTAACCAGATAACTAATACCCGGAGTTGCTCCATCAACATTCATTGTAGATGTTGTTAACCGTACGTGTTCTTTAAGATTAGAATCTGCAACAACAACATCAACAGGAACTGCATCAGCAGGATCTGCCAATACCTTTATACTGTCTATGATTACCTTATGACCGTTTGCATCAACGGAGGTAGCAGAAATCGTATCTGCTGTCTTTGTATTTAAATCAGCATCTATTGATAAATTCATATCAGAATTTAATTTAAGATTTGTCAAATTAATAGCACCGATATTATTATTTTGTAAATTCAATGCACCACCGGAAGCATCAAGTGTTGTTACAGCAACCGTACTTGGTGAAGTTAAACTTGTCTTTCCTCCACTCAATTTTAAAACTGATTGCTGTAAAGCTTTATTTACTGTCAAATCACCTGTTATATCGGTAGTTCCGTTTCCGCTTATAGTATTTTGAGTTGTTCCGCCTGCTAATGTCAAAGAACCATCATTTGTAATAGTGCCGGTTACATTATCAGCTGATGTAGTTATACCTGCACCTGACACATTGACAACATTTCCGCTTATTACACCGGACGTATTATCTATACTTGAATTATTCGTTACATTTCCGCTTATTGTTGATGCATTCGTCAATGTTGCATTATTTATAACTGCTTGAGCAATTGTACTGTTATTTGTTACATCAGCACCTGCAGAAATATTTGTGGTTCCTGAACCCGTAATTGCATTTCCGTTAGTTCCGGTTCCTGTCAAATATAAATCACCGTTATTGGTTACTGCTGAACCAAGGTTACTTGCATTAGACGTTAACGATGCTCCTGTATTATTTGTTATCGTACCGCCGCTTATCAGTGCATTTGATTCAAATATTCCTGAGTTTTCTACGTTACCGCTAATACCACCGTTATTTGTGTAAGTACCTGTGTTATTTGTTACATCACCTGTTACTAATCCACTGGTAGTTACACTCGTTCCGTCATTTGTTATATTTCCGGTTACTGCTCCTGCCGTAAGTATTCCGCTATTTTCAATATTTGCATTAGTTATTGCACCAACTACCGTTGTATTACCGTTTGTCGTCATATCATAATTTACAGTACCGGTTATTGCTCCCTGTATATTACTGTCGGTAAGAGTTATATCTGCATCATTATTGCTTACCGTTATTAACGTTGCATCTGCATTTGTACTGTCTTTCA
>CACYTP010000015.1:85815-86169 GCA_902777385.1 uncultured bacterium | reverse complement strand
AACAGTATATGTTCCTTGTGCTGTTGCATCTGCATGGATTCCTGTGAAATCTACGCTTCTGTCGTCTGAACCCGTTCCCATGTAGGTGTTCATTATTGCAAGGTTTTCTGCTTTGCCGGTATATGATTTTCCACCCCAGGTTTTATTTATTGTATATTGGATTGTATCGGTTCCTAAGATTTCTACATTGTTATTCTGTAATCCATCTTGTGACCAAGCACCGTAGTTTGCATTCCAACTGATAGCGTTTGTTGTCAGGTCATCCGTTCCGGTTCTGTTTATTGGTTTATTTACTACTATATACTCAGAAGGTACTGCACCTGTTCCCAATGCCAAGCTTACTCCGCTTGTTGT
>CACYTP010000015.1:0-85798 GCA_902777385.1 uncultured bacterium | reverse complement strand
CTGCCTGTTATTGCTATTTGGTCTGCACTATCTGTATTTGCGTTTACATCTAACGTTAATCCACCATTATTGGTTAATTTTCCGACAGTCAATGTTTCATATGCACTGTCACTCATGCCGATTGTATTACCGTTTACATCTAATGTACCCGTTACTGTTCTGTCTGCAGTTACGGCTGCTGTTGCTGACTGTAATACTGTCGTACCCGTTCCTGAAATATCTTTACTCAAATCGCCGGACATATTGAATACTGCATTATTCGTTATTGTTCCGCCTAAATTATCTATTGATGATGTTAATGAACCGCTATTATTCACATCGCCCGCAATGCTTCCGGTATTCGTGAATGTGCCGCCATTACTTAACGCTCCGCCAATACTGCCGCTATTAGTAAACGTTCCGCTATTATCTACCGCGCCCGTTATACTTCCCGCATTCGCTACCGTGCCTGACGTGTTCGTTACGTCGCCAGCTATTACTGAATTAGATGTTACGTTTAATTCCGCATCAGCATTGTTTAACGTTACGACTGCTCCTGTCGCATTCTTCACTTTTACATCATTGAAGTTCAATGTACTTGCATTTGAAACAACAAAACCTGTCTTTTCTTGCAAATCTATCGTAGATATACTTGTGTCGGTCTTTGCACCACTTATCGTGAATACTCCGGCTCCTGTCGTGCCTACTCCACTTACTGCATAACTGCTGCCTAAATTGTATACCGCACTCGCATCCATCGTACTAAACTCTCTGTCACCGATTGTTGCTGTATTTACCAGATTTAATGCGTCACCTATGTATGAGTCGTTTTCACGTGTACCAGGAACATAATTGGTATGGTCTTCCGTATAACCGATAGAATCATTGTCAGTATTTGTTTTCGCAAGTCCAAGCACACCATAGTGTTCTGTCGCATTGTCACGGTGCCAATTGTAGAATTCATTATTCCAATGTGTTGTAGATGTTACGACATCTGCTCCTGTTTCGGTATCAATAATTTCAAATACTTTGTGAACAGCGTCCCCACCAAGCTGTGAAATTGCAGCAGAAGAAAGCGCAAGCTGTAATTCGTTGTTACCTGTTACATTATGAAGTATCTGAACCTTCCAGTGATCGTCTGTAATATCACTGAATGTCTTGCCATCAAGCAGGTTGAAATTGTTAATCGTCAATGTACCCGTACCCGCAACAGAAGTCGTAATATTATCTGCTATTGCTGTTGCAGGATTAATATCTATACTCCATTTTGCTGCTGCATCAGAGTTCAACCGGCGCATCTGATAATTGTGTACCGTATCGTTTGCAAGACTGACTGTACCTACAGTATCAGTAACTGTTACATTACCGTTTCTGACATCATTATAAAGTCCTATTATACCGGTGCTGTCACCGGTTAAGTTTGCCGTATAACCGCTTAAACCGTTGATATAGTCGTTGATGACAAATTCGCCGCCGTTAATTGCGTTTAAAGTAACACTTGCACCTGCATAGTCAACATATATAGCTTCGTAGTTCTTAGTAGTACCGTTGTCGTTAGATACATAGTTTCCGCTGATTGTGGATATACCGTCATTATGTTCAACCGAACCATCAGCTGTCAGTTTAAGATCACGTTTTGTATAAATCGCACCACCCTGAACAGTAGCACTGCCACCTGTAGTTTGGACGAAGTTATCTGAGAATTTGGCATTGATGATATCTGATATAGCAGAACTATTATCAACAAGGTAAATAGCACCCCCGCGATTTACTGCACTATTACCAATAAAATCACCCGTGATTGACCCAATGGTAGCTCCGTTAGCATTATGAATTGCACCACCATCAGTAGCTGTTTTGTTATTAATAAAATCACCGATAATTGTACCAATAGCACCTGAACCGGTATTATTTTTAACAGCCCCACCACCTGAGATTGTTGACTCATTATTTACAAAGTCACCATTTATAGCAGTAATAGTACCACGATTAAAAATCGCACCGACATTACCTGCATTGTTATTTATGAAGTCACCCTCGATAGAACTTATAGTACCCTTATTATAAATTGCACCGCCTGTATCTGCCGCACTATTATCGATGAAATCGCCATTTATAGCAGTTATTGTACCTTCATTATATAATGCACCAGCATTTACCACTGCACTATTACTAAGGAAATTACCAACAATTTTATCAATCGTCATATCAGGCTTAGTAACAAACAATGCACCGCCTGAATTACCGGCATAGTTACCTATGAAATTACCTGTAATCGTACCTATTTTAGCAGTATTTGCACCTAATATAATTGCACCGCCATCTGTACCTGCGATATTACCAATAAAATCACCTGCTATTGAATAGATAGTCCCCTTACCGTCATGCCATATAGCACCGCCACCACCGGTTTCAGCAATATTTCCGATAAAGTCACCGGTAATAGAGTCTAAAGCGTTTCTGGTATATATAGCACCGCCTGCTATGTGTGCACGGTTTGCTATAAAGTTACCGGTCAGATTTCCTATTGTTGCATTGCCGCCTTTACCAATTGCACCGCCGTTTTCTACAGTTGCCGTATTATAAAGGAAATTACCGATTAAATTTTTGATTTTACTCGTACCCGTACCCTCAAGTCCAATTGCACCTGAACCATACTTGTGAGATGAGGTGTTGCCTATAAAGTCAGCATTAACCGTATCTACAGTTCTGCCGCTTACATACATTGCACCGCCTCTATTTGCGGAATTTAGGCCAATAAACAACGTATCTGTAACATCAGCGGAGCCTGAAGTGTTTCTTGATGCTGCTTTTGTGTAACCATCAGGCATAGTGTAGGTGTATGTATAATAACGATTAGTTCTCGCAGTAGTTGAAGTATCACCAATAACAGTTGTACGCGGCAGAGTAATCTTTATTGTACCTGTTGCGGTATTTGTATCTTCGTGCCACACAGGAGCCGATTCCGATGAACCGCTGTTAGTCCATGTAAATCTGTCATTGTCCTTAAAATTGAAGTTGTAGTATGCGGAAGAATCACCTTCTTTAATTTCAAAATCATAACTGTTTGCAGTAGCATCGGCAGTTTTCCAAATTGAATTTGGCAAGTCTGCTGCTGTGTATGTATAATACTTGCCTCCGACTTTAAAGATATAATCCTCGCTTGCTGTTACTTCTTTTAAAGCTGTCCAACCTGTTGCCGCAAGATTACGTATTTTTGCAGTATTTTCATCATCTGATTCATTGGCTTTGAAGAAATATGTTGTACTGCCTATAACAACTATATCCGGATGGTCTGCATCTTTTGTCGTTACAAGATTGTCATATGTAGCGTGGTTACCTGCTCCGAGTCCAAGATATTCTGTACTTGCAGTTTTTACCGCATCTATTGTTGGTTTTAATTCAAAAGAAACATCACCATTAAATGTCAATATTCCGGTTTTGTTATTATATGTAACGTTGTTGACTGTATATGTTACTCCCGATGCCTTCGTTATATTTGCCAGAATATTGTCAGATAACTTAAACACATTGTACAAATCCGGATTTGTTGTCAGTGTGATATCAAATTTATTGCCACCTTCACCTGCAATGAGGTTGATTGAATTGATTATCAATCTACCGCCGCCGGAAACATTTGAAGCCAATATTTTATCAGTATCACCTGAGCCTGTTAAAGCAACATCAAGTGCGAGTTTGATTGAATTAGTTAACGTCAGGTTTCCGACAGTGCTCGTTTCTATAGAACCGTTTACAGTATTTAACAGAGAATTTCCCGGTGTACCTGTAAGTCCTTCAAGATTTAATTCTCCGTTTTCGAGCAGATTTATTGTGCCACCACCAATTGTGATTGAATTGTCGGAAATCTCTCCGTCTAAATTTAATACTGCTCTTGGTGCAATAGAAATCGTACCGTCTGTACCGGAAATTCCACCGGTTATATTCGTTATTGAATCAGAGGTAAGATTGATTGTTCCGGTGTTGTAAATATCGTTTGCAGCACCAGCAGCTGAATTGCCGAAGAAAATATTTGTTCCGGCAAAGTTCAATGTACCTGAGTTGTATATAGCACCACCGTTTGCACTTGCTTCATTACTTGTAAATGTATTATCGTTTAATGTTACAGTACCGGAGTTATTTAATACACCGCCGTTTGCAGCTTCATTATCTGTAAATGTATTGTTGTTTAATGTTGCAGTACCGGAGTTATTTAATACACCGCCATTTTCACTTGCTGTATTGTTTGTAAATACACTGTTGTTTAATGTTGCAGTACCGGAATTATTTAATACACTGCCGTTTGCAGCTTCAAATCCAAAGAAACCGTTACCGGTCTTTATTCCTGATGTATCAATACCTACGTTATTAATAGTGATAGTTTTTCCTGTGCCTGTAGTAATACCTTCTTTACCATCGCCATCTACGTTATAGCCGTTACCTGTAATAACAAATTCATTACCTGCCTGAGTTCCGACTTTACCATCAGTTAATTCTAAATTTTCTAAATCAGTCGTAATATTTTCATCTGCCAGCATATTATATGCTACATTAGATTTGTCTAAACGAGTAGCACTTACCAAATTAACTTTGGAAGAATCTTCAAAATAGAAATAAACTCCGTCTCCGGCTCTGTTATTTATTGAAACGATATAATTCTTTGTAACACCTTGTTTATAATCAGGTGCAAAACCTGAGGCAAGAGCAATATGATTAATCAATACATCATTACCAACTTTTGTTTCAATTGAATCCCCAACTGACTGTGTGTTAATCAAAAGATTTTTGATAATCAATTTGCCACTACCGGTGAAAGAATTTGCATAATATGTATCAGTGTAGTAATCAGTACTTTCTACTGTTATAGGATTTGCCAAATCGGCATCCAGTTTAAGATTTAAATCAGATGAGAGGTTGACAGCACCCAAATTATGATATTCAAGGTGACCGTTTCTGCTGTCTATAGCACCTCCATTAGTATCATTTGTTAAACCGTTAAGTGCTAAAGTACCATAGGTTGTTGTATCATCAGACTGAACTACGCTGCCAAGCTTAATATCAGCATGATTGTAAATATTAAGTGTATTATTTCTAATCGTGTTGTTAAAGATATATTCGCCACCCTTAATTACAGAATCATTATTGACATCAATTATACCGTTAGCACCATCGATTTCACCGTTAAAGGTTATTGAATAATTTTCATTTGCATTGCCTAATGCATTAAGTTCTACTCTTCCGCCATTATTATAAATATCATTGTAACTGCTGCCTGCTTTATTATCGGTAAATAAGATATTACCATAAGGATTCGCAACCAATTTAACAATGGAAGATGCGCCGTCATTATAAATAGCACCACCATTTGAATCAGCTTTGTTTGCAATAAAGTTTGCTGATAATCGGCTTATCTCACCTTTATTATAAATTGCACCACCGTTAACGGTTGCCGTATTGTTTATAAAATCACCATAAACGGCACCCATATTTGAAGTTTCATCGTTGACATATATTGAACCGCCATCCCCTGATGTCGCTTTGTTACCGATAAATTTACCATATAAAGTACCGAATTTTTCTCCGCTACCCTTAACCAGAACGGAACCACCTTTTATGGCAGTATTACCGATAAAGTCACCGGTGAGAGAACCTATATAACCATCTTCAATACGAACAGCACCACCGCCATTATCCCCGGCAAGTGCGGAATTACCGATAAAGTCACCGATAACGGTACCTAATGTACCGTTCATATCAATTGCACCGCCACCCTTGCTAGCACTGTTAGCAATAAAATTACCAAGGACAACTTCTATTTTTGAAGTAGTAGCTTTATTGGAAATTACACCACCCCAGCCATCACCATCAGTCCCGGCTCTGTTACCTATAAACTGACCCTGTACAATATTAATGATACCATCATTTCTGATAACACCGGCGGACCTGCCTGCCTTATTACCGATAAAATCACCCATTATCGCGCTGACCGTACCACCGGTATCATTCATAAACACACCGCCATTACCAATGGTATCGCCGTGACCTGTAGCCGCATTATTTATAAATGTACCTGAAATAAAACCAAGACTTGCATTTTTCGCGTTGTAGATTGCCCCACCACGATGAGATATGGCAGTATTACTTATAAAATCAGCATTTATGCTAAATCCGCCAGTTGAAGAATTAGAAATAGCACCACCTTCTCCAGCGTTGCTAAAATTGTAGAAATACTGATTTGTAATATAATTCTCTAAATTGCTCAGTCTTGACGGAGCTTTTGTGTAATCATAAGGAACAGTATAGTCGTACTTATAATACTTTGTATCGGTTGAAGTTTGGTTAAGGGGTAAATTAAAACGTATCATCCCGCTTACACTTGTCAACTTACCTTCACCGTCAAAAACAGGTTTAATATTACTTGCGAGAGGGATCTTATCGTTTGCCCAGACGTATGTCTCCGCAGTACCGGCATTAGATGCTGTCCAGGTAGTTGTATCCACCGCATTCATGAAATCCGTACGCAAAACAATATTATGATAATCACTTGACGCACCATTTATTTCATAAAAATTGTAATTGCCGGGATTCGCGTTCGAATCATCTTCTTCCCAGATTGATTTTGGCAATAACGCAATACTGTATGTATAATATTTGCCATCTAATTCAAATATATAGTCATCATTTGACGTAACCTGTTTAACAGCTAAAGAACCTGTTGCAGCAAGATTAATGATTGCATCATTTAATTTTTCGGTTGACTCATTAGGTTTGAAGTAATAAATATTACTGTTAAGGATTACAACATAAGTATGATTAGCATCAGGCGAGGTGGTAAAATCATTGTAGGTCGCATGATTACCTTTTCCAAGCTCAAGATAATCCCTGCTTGTTTTATAAACCATATCAACAGTACCACCGTTAGGATTAAATCTTTTAGCATTAAATATAAAATTACCACTCAAAAAATCATAATCCAAAGTACGGACATCATACGTTACACCTGCAGCTTTTCTAATATCATTTTCAATAGAAAAATCAGGAGTCAAACTCATGGCGAATCTGAAAGAATTTTTTGAAAGATTTACTACCATTTCCGGTGAGTCATTATCATTCGAACCTGTTATCAAATTAAGCTTACCGATTAATATATCACCCGACACAGCAGTAGTAGAATCTGCAGTAAATCTGTCAGAAGTCTTTGCATCTAAGTCAATATCCAACCAGTGGTCTACAGATGCATCCTGCGTAACATTTCCAAAGTGATGGACATCAATATGATCATTTCTAAGGTCAAGTGTAACGGTACCTCCCTGCGGATGAAATCCTTTCAGAGCAAGAACACCGTAGGTTGTACTGCCATCTTCCTGTTCTTTACTGCCAAGTCTTATTACTGCACTGTTATGAATATCCAATGTACCGCCAAGGGTACTGTTGAATATATATTCACCGCCTTTGACAGTCGGATCATTGTTGATAACCAATGTACCGTCATCACCGATTACAGCACCGTTAAATGTAACTGTTTTCCCGCTTGCGGCATTAAGGTTGATTGTACCTGAGTTGTATATATCAACATACTCTGCTAAACTTGTGTTATTTGTAAACACGGTATTATTTATGGTTACGGTACCATCTACACTGTTAGTTATAAACGGGGTTGTAAATCCTGAAATATTAGCAATACTGTTTAAGATTAATGTCTGTCCCGAACCAACAGTAACACCGCCCTTATTATTACCATTTATACCATAGGTTTCAGATACACCATTTATTGTCAGAGTCGAATCAGCTCCGCCCATAGCACCAAGAGGAGCGGATATGGTTTCTCCGGCTGAAGGCAGATTATATTCTCTTTCCGCATCGTCGTCAGAAACTGCTTTATTCAGCGTGGAATAAGATGCACCGCCCGTTACTACGCCATTTAATTTCACCCTGCGTAAAATAGAGGATTTTTTATCATTTTCGATTGAGCTTATATCATCACTACTTATACTGAGATGTGCTGTATCTGAGATGTATTCGGATGGGGAAACGGTTTCAGCAGCTTGTGTTCCAAAAGTTGTCATGCCAAGTATAGCAGAAAGTACAAATGCTTTTGCAAATAATTTCTTCACTTGTTTCTTGATATTCTTTTTTATTGGCATATATCTACAAATATCCTCTTAACTTCCGCACAAATCTGCAATTTATTAAGCTCGCATCTCAATCATAATTATATCACACAGATAAAATTTTTTCATCTTGTAAAGCAAAAAATTCCTTTTAATTCCAACTTTTAAAAACTATTGTTCGAAATACACTTATAACAGGGGTTTCTGATATATAAATTTTTTATAAATTGTAACGAAAAATTTACAAAAAAAAATACCTCAAAAACAGTGGCTTCAAGCAGTTTACAAAACTTAAATTACTAAATATTATGTCAAATACTATTGTGATAACATTTGCGAACGACACAGCTCCAAATACTGTGAAATATGGTTGGAAGTAATTTGACAGCCGGTTACATTAGTTAATTTACTGTTGTCAAGAATAAACTGATCCCTAAGCGGCAAATCCTGTCCCCGAAAATCGACATTTTCTGTACCGACATAACCTGTCAAAACATCCCTGACTGCCGTACCAAACCCTGCTGATACGTTATATACACCGGTTTTGTTCAGATAAATCAGTGCAGCAATATTTTCATGTAAAAAATCTTTTGTAATGAAATCTTTTACCCATCAGCATTTTGGGTTACCGTCAGCTTACAATCCTTCAAAAAACTTTCGCATATCCATCCGATAAAAGTCTTGTAACCGGCACGTTTAACAGGTTCACCTATAACATTAGGAATCCTTAATACAGTTAAACGATCTTTAAGAATATCCGTCAAAGCCTGCTCCGTCTTTATTTTGTTTTGGGAATATATATCCCATCCGCACAAAGCATCTGTTTCTTTATGAATTAGCACATTATCGCAAGTCCCGTATACCTTGCACGAACTTATAAAAATATAACGGGTTTGACTGCTCTTCAGATGTTTGGCAATTTGTACATACAAGACATCTTCAGGTTCAATTTTACGGGTCGAAAAATCAGGTGCTATGGAAAAATTAATTACACAGTCCGCTTGCTGCAACAAATCAATATTCTCTGACCAGTTATTAAAATATAATTTATCTGTCTTACAGTTTTTCAGATGATTTTCCAAACCTGTTGCTATATAACTGTCCGACCCGATTATTACAATCTTTTCCATTCTACCTCAGTTTTCCGACATTTAATACGCTCGTGCATTTGTATATTATAAACCAAAATATTAAAATTTATATCCGATATAAAAAATTGCCGACACAAGTAATACGGCTAAAAATACAATTACACCCCATAAAATAGAATTTCTCTTTTTATATTTTTCATATTTTTGCAAATATCTGCTTAAATGTAATCTATACAAATTATATTTCTTGATATATTTCTCTACGACCGTAAAATTTAGTGCAATAAAATCTGCAAGCCACTCTTTGCCATCTTGTCCAAGAAATTCATAATACTGCATAATGTAATAAACACGTTAACTTCTTTCATAAAAACCTCCTAACGCACACAACACGATAAAAGAAAAGTTTTAAGAAAGCATCAAAAGTTTTACATATCAACACAAATAAATTCAGTTTACGATTGTAGAATAATCAACTCCCCTGTTACAAATAATCATCTGGAGTGTGTCTTTACATTTGTCACTGGGTTCGAGCGGGAGCCGGCAGAGAGTGGATGGATTTTGACAAAAGAAAGAAATTCTTGCAGTCAAAATCAAAAAACTCGTTTAATGCCGGCGAGCAAGACAATCCCTCCGGTCCCAAATAAAGAAGACTCCAAAAGGGGGCTTTTTTATTACGGAGGGATGAGAACCCAACAAGGCGAAGCTTTGTCACTGGGTTCGAGCGAGAGCCGACAGAGGGTGGATGGATTTTGACAAAAGAAAGAAATTCTTGCAGTCAAAATCAAAAACTCGTTTAATTTGTCGTAAATTTGTTGTAAAAAATTTTAAAAATATAGAAGAAATCTCAATAAATATTTTGATTTTTCTATCCCTTGCCGCTCTCTCTGTGATAATTCAATATATACTAAATCGGCTAATCTCTTATGCTGATTTGTGTTATAATTGCGTATGAGGAGAATTTTAAATTATGAGTATATTTGAGGCAGGTATGATGATATGTTTTGGTGTCAGCTGGCCTATTGCTGCATACAAAACGTATAGAGCAAAATGTGTCAGTGGCAAGAGTTTTACATTCTCATGTCTTATTTTAACCGGTTATATCTGTGGGATAATTCACAAAATATTTTTTTACAGGGATTGGGTTATATGGCTTTATTTTCTAAACATGATATTTCTGATTACTGATATGTGTTTGTATTTAAAATATAAATACAAGCCGGTAACTGCGGTAAATCATGCAATTAAAAAATAAGATAACTTTATAAATTATGTAATAAATTGTACATTTATTTCTGTTTGAAAGTTGATTTAAAGATTTCATATAATTATAATTAATAAGAGATATTATTTATGCATATACAGGAGTAAATATGAGTATTTTTGGACAGACTAAAGGAACTGAATTAGAAAAACAAATTGCCCAGTTGGCAACAGGAGAAGCTGTTGGCGGAGCTATGTATTATGCTTTGGCAAAAGTTGCAAAAGAGCAATTCGGGTTGGATGACGTTGCAAAAGAATTTATTGAGCTTGGTAATCAGGAAACTAATCACGGAGCGTTTTACGCTTTGCTAAACGGCAGATATCCTTATGATGAAAAAAGTTTCTGGCAAATGGTCAGAGGTTTATCTAAAGCTGAATACAAAGGTGAAGATAATGTAAATCTGTTAGCAGACAAGCTTGCTGCATTGGGTGTTGATTCCGAAGCGGTTAAGCAGGTTAGAGAATTTGCTGTACAGGAAAAACATCATGGGAAAGTAACAACATCAATTATTGATAAATATGCACCAAAAGATGAGGTTGATAACTCAGGTAAACCTGTTTATGTATGCAGTGTTTGCGGATTTGAATATACAGGCGATTTCGATAAAGAATCTGATGATTATATCTGTCCTATTTGCGGATGTAAAAAAGGTGTGTTTAAAAAACAATAAAGTTTACTGTCTTGACGGTTGACTTTCATTATTTTTCAACTTACGACTGAATTTTTGTGGTACTATTTTTCTATGAAAATAGATGAATTTAAGGTAGAAGAGTGGTTCAATAAGTATGAAAAATGGGCAAAATATGATCTTGCCGATACATGTGTTGAGTCACTTTCTATTAATGAATTGCTAAATATAACCGCAAATAATGACGTAAGCGAAATTTTCACCCGTAAATTGAACTATGGCGATATTCACGGTTCAACAAGATTAAAAATTGCTATATCAGAACTATACGAAAATCAATCCATTGATAATATAACAATTACTCATGGTGCAATAGGTGCAAATCAGCTTGTAATACATAGTATCGTTGACCTTGGCGATAAAGTAGTATCAATTATTCCGACCTACCAACAGCATTATTCTATTCCGAAATCTGTAGGTGCGGATGTAAAATTATGCTTTTTAAAAGAGGCAAATAATTGGCTGCCCGATTTGGAGGAGCTTGAAAGTCTTGTAGGTACTGATACGAAGTTGATTTGCATGAATAATCCCAATAATCCGACCGGCTCGGTTATTCCTGATGATATGATGGAACGTATTGTAGAAATTGCCCAAAAATCTGACGCTTATATTTTGTGTGACGAGGTATATAGAGGCTTAAAGCATGATGGCAGTCCCTTTACAAAATCTATTGCAGATATTTATGACAAAGGTATTTCTACGGGAAGCGTCTCTAAAGTTTTTTCTCTTGCGGGATTAAGACTCGGGTGGATAGCTGCAAACAACAAGGTAATAAAAGAAGTAAACCACCAAAGAGAATACAATACTATAAGCGTAGGTATGCTTGATGATTACTTTGCCAGCTTGGCAATAGAAAATAAAGAGGCTATAATCAAACGAAATATAGATAAAGTTCGTAAGGGTAAGAAAATTCTAATTGACTGGTTAAATAGAGAAAATAAAGTTCGTTGTGTTATTCCTCAGGCTGGTACTACGGCTTTTGTGGGATATAATCTGCCCTTAAATTCTGCAATATTATGCGACAAACTTCAAAATGAAACGGGTGTTATGATATTGCCGGGAGAAGCGATGGAACTCGATGGATATTTAAGAATCGGTTACGGAAATAACTTTGAACAGCTTAAAACTGCACTTGATATATTTTCCGATTGGCTGAACAAATAAAAGGACAAAAAATGGGACAAAATTTTTGTTTTGTCCCATTTTTACTTTTTTATGGAATAAAGTAGACTGTTTTTTATTCTTCAGGAACTGCTGAGTAGCGATTATCTGTGTTTACTGCTACTGCATCAGGTTCAACCATACTCAGGTACAAGATTTTGTTTGCTGTAGCCTGATCAAGGTCAACGAATTGGGCTCCTGCCTGTACATCTGTAGCTGAAACTACTTTTACTTTCGCATCAACTTCCATATCACCGTATTTCAAGTGAACAGGGATTACATCGCCAACTTTAACGTTATGGTCATGCTTCAATGCAACACCACCTCTTGATATGTTAGAGATTGATTGTACGTTAGCTGATGAACTGAACTGTAAACCTGCAACGTCATTTGGATTAAATCTTATTGTTTGACGTTTATCGATTGCCGGCATTGTTTCTGCGATATCTTTTAACTGTGAGATTCTTCTCATTGCATCATAATCATATCTTGCATCAGGTGCCGGATCCGGGTCTATGGTTAGATCAGGATTTGGATCATTATCGTTATCATTATCATTGTCATTGTCAGTATCAATATCGTTATCAGCGTCAGCATCAGCATCAGCGTCAGCGTCAGTATCAACGTCAGAATCAGCGTCATTATCAGCATCAGCATCAGTATCAGCATCTGCGTCAGTATCGGCATCTGTATCTGTGTCAGTATCTGTATCAGCATCAGTATCAGCATCTGCGTCAGTATCTGTATCAGCGTCTGCATCAGCATCTGTATCAGTATCAGCATCTGCGTCTGCGTCAGTATCAGCATCAGCGTCAGCATCAGCATCGGTATCGGTATCAGCATCACTGTCTAAGTCGCTGTCTGCATCGCTGTCGATATCATTGTCAGCGTCAGCATCAGCATCAGCGTCAGCATCAGCATCTGCATCGGCATCAGCATCTGCGTCAGCATCAGCGTCTGCGTCAGCATCAGCATCAGCATCTGCGTCAGCGTCAGCATCAGCGTCTGCGTCGCTATCATTATCATCATCCTGTTCAGGAGGCTCAGTCGGATCCGGTTCAGGTTCAGGAAGAACTATATTATCATCATCTTTGTCATCTCCATCATAGTTTGGATCATCTTCTTGAACGCTGCCGTTAATACCATTACCTCTGTAATAGATACGTCTGTTAGGATCGTTACCGTTTTTAAGATTTGATACATCTTCCGGTTCAACAGTTTCAACTCTGATAGAAGATGTTGTACCATCAACATTCTTTATTTTAGATGTACCAGGATGTTCTTTGTAAGTAACTTTGCCATCAGTACCGGCATGTGGATCCATAATGAATTCATAACCGCCTAAGTAAGCGTGATCTGCAATAACTTCAATATCCTGAGTTGCGTTAGGTTTTCTGATACGGCCGTTACCTTCGCCGTTCAATTTACCGTTTTTAACAACAACTGTACCGTGCGGATGTTCATTTGTGTTTCCAACATTAGCTAAATCCAAAGCTTTCAATGCTGCGTGTTCCGGATATACATTGTTGTATGTTCCGTAGTAATCACCGTTTTTGTATTGGAAATCGCTTGAAGATGAATCACCTAAGTTGTTAACGATTAAGTATTTACCACGGGATGTAAGATTAATATTGCCCTGTGCAACAACATCATCTACATAAGCATTTCCTGAAAATTCAGCGTTAACATCACCGTTTCTTGCAACCATTGCACAAACATTTGCATCCATCATTTGTCCGTTTGATTCGTCAAGACCTACAACGTTAATGCTGCCGTCGTTTGATAACATATCAATACCGTATTGTGCATTTGGAGAATATGCTGTGATATCATTTGGATTACCGTTCTGAAGAACAAATCCGTTAGCATTATAATTTGAATTAAAATCACCTTTAGTCTGAATGAATGTTAACTCATTACCGGAAGTACCGATGTTACCGCTTGCGATAACTGAAATGCCGGCACCTTTAACATTTGGAGTGCTGCTTGAAGATGCAGCGTTTACTACATCATATTTAGCTTGACCTCTGCCGTATTTCTGGTAGCCAGATGCACTTACTTTGCTTGGATCAAATGAGTCAGCCAATAAGATTGCTCTGCCTGAAGCATCAATCTTATCAACATTCATATTATTGTTCAAACTTGCTACATTAATAACTTTATCACTGCCTGTAGTTTGAGCTGTAATTTTACCGTTGCCAAGATTGAAGTTGATAGATTTTTGTAAATCTCTGTCATCTCTGCCGATACCGGTACATACACCGTCAGCACAAGGTCCGATTTCAGTACCGATTGTACCGTTATTAGCTTTCATATTCAAATTACCGCCATTGGTAACAATGTGAACTTTATCAACACCTTTGTTTAAAATATTTGCATTATTTGATGTAAGATTAACAGCACCACCATTGGTAATAATGTTATTTGTAATATCATTATGACCTAAGATGATGTCACCGCCTGTGCTTGTTACATTAGCAGCACCGCTGCCGTTATTCTTAATATAGCCTTCAAATTTAACGCCATCAGCACCTGTGTTAGTGAAATCAATAGCTCCGTTACCGGCGTTAACAACGCTGCCTGTTGAGCTTACATAAGCACCTTTGTTTGTTGTAATATCAACGGCTGATGAATTACTCTTTGAAGTGTTTACTAATGAATTAAATAATGTTTCTGCAGCACCATAAGCATCAACTGTGCTGGTGTTGCCTGTTCCTGCAACAACTTTACCATTGTTGATGAATGAACCGGTATTAGCATTAACATCTCCTGCTGCAATAACCATACCGCCGTTCTTGATTTCAAATGAAGAAGCAGCATTCGCTGTTAAAGCACTTGGATTAAATGCCTTATTTGATCCTGCAGCACCATAATAACCCCAAACCTGAGCTTCTCTTTCTGTACCATTAATTGTTACATTTTCAGTGTGGTAATTATCTCTGTTTTCAAACATTCTTGCACTGCTAATGTCAGATGCAAAAGAGTTATAAACATCTTGGGTTGGAGTATAAACAGATAATGAACCAACGTTAAGAACACCGCTTGCACCAACAACAACACCGCCGGGTGCAACAAATACTAAGTGGCTGTCAGGTTTTAAAGCACCGCCTTCAGTTCCCCAACCGGTTGCACCGTTTGGTAATGCATTTAAGGCATTAACTATACCGTTAATGTCAACAGAACCGTTATTTACTGCGGCAATAAAAGTGTCAATATCTTTATATTGTGAAGTCATGTAACCTGAAGAAGCTGCGTTACCATCAGCATATCTGTTATACATCTTGAAGATGAAGTTAGCTACATCACCTTGTTGTAATTTGAATTCACCAAATCTTCTGAAACCGGTATTGGTTGCTTCGTTAACCATATCCGGCGTGATGTTATAAACGCCGTTATCTTTTTGTAACGCCTGACCTGCAGTGTTTGTAATAGATGAATCTGCAAGAGCTTGATAAGTAGCTGATTGTTGCATAACCATTAATAAAGATAAGACTGACGCCACTACTCGTCTTTTATTGGTTGTTCTTTTTTTCTTCATTACTTTAATCCTCTTATTCTACTTTTATTCCATATACATATATAAACGGCTACAATTTTTAAAACTTGACTTTTTCAGAGGGCATGTTTACAAAAATTTACAATTAATTTTAATACTATTTATATGTACAAAAATAAAACCAGTGTACCAGTATTATATCGTATTTTTGTTAAATTAAAACAAAAATCTGCTATATGTAAAGAAATATATATCCCTGAAATCTGTGAAATAGAGAACTTCTCATTTTTTAATTGAGAAGTTCTCTACTATTTATACGATTTCGACTAATCTAAGAATACAGTTCCTTTTGGTAAATCAAGTTTTGACCAGTCAACATTTTGTTTAATATTTCCATTACTGTCAAATACACTTGGATTTGCTTTGATTAAATCGTTTACATCCGGTGCCGGCTGTAAGTGTTTAATTAAATCGGCAGCTGACTGAGCGTTGTAACTCTTGATTTTATTTTGTCTTGGAACATCCTGTTTAGTCCAGTTACCCCATTTGAAGTTAGCACCGCCGTTACCTTCAGTACCCTTCTTAGAGTAATCATTTGAACTTACATTATGTCCGGACATGCCTTCATATTGTCTTAAATCATAGTGACCGACTTTGTTTTCGCCTTCACCGTCTTCTTCATAATTCAATTCATAAAGTTCGGTGTGAGCAGCCTTGATGTCTGTACCGTCCTGTTTATCAGCTGAAACTAATACATAGAACGGACCTTTGCGACCACCGGTCTTGATTTCTGTACCGTCAGCCAACTTACCTGCGGCAACTTCATCGTCTGTTACCAATCTGTAAGTATATGAGTTAACGTTACCCTTATCAGCATCATTTGTATTATCTTTGAATGTAATAGTTTCCGGTTTCTGGTAGTCGTCACCTGTTGTAACAACTTCACCGTCTTCATTAGCTAATACATATTGACCTGCATCAGTTTTTTGCATTGGATTTGCACCTGTTTTCCAGTCAGCTTCCTGAATGTTTCTGCGAGCTTTTAAGCCTTCATCTACAGCTCTGCCTCTGAATTTTGCAGGAGTTGGATCAGGTTCTACAGTTGGTTCTACAGTTGGTTCAACTGTCGGTTCTACAGTCGGTTCAACGGTAGGTTCTACAGTTGGTTCAACGGTTGGTTCCGGAACATTTGCTTCAGGAACTTCAGATCTGTCGTGGATTTGACTTGCACCTGCTAATGCAGCACCGACACCGGAACCTATAGCTAAGCCTGTCAAAGCATGACCTGTACCGGCAATTGCTGGAATGAATAATCCGCCGCCACCGTCTACTGCACCTATAGCTGCGGCACCACCGGTAACAATTGATGCACCGATTGCGGCACCTGCACCTGCAGCAGCTACGCCGCCTGCAATAAGTGCTTCTGTATAGTCGTGAGCATGGTCAAACCCTAAATGTTTGAACAGATTTTTCGTGATACGAGCTGAACCGTGTGAAATTGCACCGTCAACATCTTTTGCATCTCTTGTTAAATCAAATCTTTCTTTATAGCTTAATTTGTTATCGTCGCCTACAAGTTTGGAAGCTGCTACTTTTAAGCCGTCCTGATCTTTGATTGTCTTTTTACCATTTTCATCAGTTTCTACAAAGCCGCTGAGTTCATCAAACTGTTCCATACGTTTCATGTCATCTTTAGTTAAAAGAACTGCATGTTTACCTTGAGCTTCAAGTTGTTCTTTTTGAGCTTTATATTTGTCCTTTTCATCAGGAGTAAAGTATACGGCTGAAATAACTTCATCTGCTGCTTTTTCTGATTCTATAAGTTCCTTAGCTTCAGCTTTTGCAATTTTTGAAGCTTCGTCTTCAGACATTCCGGCAGCAACATATTTTTGTTGAAGTTGTGTTTCATACTGTTCTCTGCGTGCCTTATAGTCCTTTTTGCCTTCCATTTGTTCTGCACCTCGTGCAAGGCTTGTGCCGGCAAAATTTTGATTTTGTGTTAATTGATCCTGTGATCTTGAAACCTCATCTTTAGCACTTTGAAATACACTTGCACCTTGTAAATCGCCCGTTTTTAATGCTTGTTTGTACTGCTCTTTAGACATTCTTGCATAAATAGTTTTTCCATCGGCGGTCGTAAATTGACGTAATTTTACACTCATGACAATCCTTTCTCGCAACCTCGCAGGTACGATTACTTATAATTAATACTTCTCTATACACTATTTAAAAATTTATATCGGCAAAAGTTGCGTATAACTTTAGAGATTTTCAAAATCAAATTTAAAATTTCTTAATATACTTGGGTTTTAACCCATAAATTTGTGTTTACAAAACTTAATAAAACGATACCTTTTTCTATATGCAATATATATCAATTAAATATCTTAAATATATCAAGTCAATAAATGCTGTATATTTGACATAATCCTCATTTTTATAATAATATCAATATATAAGGTACTTTAGGAGAAAGCATGATAAAGAAAATATTATGTATCTTTGTATTATTGTGTTTATTTCTATGCGGTTGTTCAGCGGGTAAACCTAAAAATCAATTTAAAGCGATACAAAAAAGAGGAAGAATAATTGTTGGAGTAAGAACGGATACAAAGCCTTTCGGATACAGGGACATTAACGGTAATTTGCATGGCTATGATATTGATTTGGCTCGAGCTATAGCAAAACATATTTTTGCTGATTCCGGTGCTGTTGAATTTGTGCCTGTTACTGCGGCTAACAGAATTTCCATGCTTACATCAGGGAAAGTGGATATACTGATAGCGACTATGTCTGTGACTGACCAGAGGAGGCTTTTGGTTGATTTTTCCAAGCCTTATTATATGGCAGGGCAGGCAATTTTGGTTAGAAATAACAGAAATGTTGCGACTATCAAACAACTAAACGGGAAGCGAGTAATTATTGTGTATGGCTCTACGGGTGAGGAAAGTGTGCGAATGAATGCTCCGGAAGCCATAATCAGAGGGTACAAAGATTATGCCCTTGCGTATAAGGCTTTAAAAAGAGGTGATGCTGATGCAATGATTGCTGATGACACAATATTATATAATCTTGCATTAGATGATCGTTCTGTGAAAATTCTAAAGAAAAGATTTTCAAAAGAACCTTATGCAATAGCATTCAGAAAAGGTCAAGAATCAGCACAGTTAAAAGATTCTGTAAACTTTACCATTGATTTAATGGAGCATAGCGGGCAGCTAAGAAAATTGCAGAAAAAATGGGGGATTTGGAAATAATGTTTGAAAAATTCAGATTTTTAACATCGGGAGAAAGTCATGGCAAATGCCTTACTGCAATAATAGAGGGGTTGCCTTCAGGATTGAATATTGATGTAGAATTTATAAATTCAGAACTCAAACGCCGTCAGCAGGGTTACGGAAGAGGCGGAAGAATGTCTATTGAGTCTGATACCGTTGAGATTACTTCAGGAGTTCGTTTCGGTAAAACGATAGGGTCTCCTGTGACATTAGTTATATATAATAAAGATTACGAAAATTGGCAAAAAATAATGAGTATAAAACCGGAGGATGAAACCGATGAAAAGAGTTTTACGGCTTATCGTCCTGGACATGCCGATTATGCCGGAAGCATAAAGTATAACCATAAAGATTTAAGAAATGTGCTGGAACGTTCCAGTGCAAGAAAGACTGCTATTGAAGTTGCAGTAGGTGCTGTTGCAAAATTATTGCTAAAACATTACGGAATTACTTGTACATCTAAAATCCTGCAAATCGGAAGCTGTAAAGCGGAAGACGAATTCCGTACTGAAATTGACAGAGCAAAAGAACTTGGTGATACTTTAGGCGGTAAATTTGAGATTACTTATGTGAATTTACCTGTAGGGCTTGGTTCTTATGTACACTGGGACAGAGGGCTTGACGGAAGAATTGCACAATCTGTTATGAGTATTCCTGCCGTAAAATCTGTTTCAATAGGTGATGGGGAAAACGCTTGCGGAATTTCAGGTAAGGATTTCCATGATGAAATTTTTATTGAAAATGGTAAAATTACGAGAAAAACTAATCATGCAGGAGGAATTGAGGGTGGTATGACTAACGGAGAGGAATTGGTTGTCAGAGCTGTAATGAAGCCAATACCAACATTAAAAACACCTCTTGCAACGGTTGACAGCAAAAATATGACTGAAACTACCGCCCATTTTGAGCGTTCTGATACATGTGCTGTTGAGGCATGTTCTGTTGTTGCGGAAGCAAGAATTGCTTGCGTACTTGTAAATGAAATAATGCTTAAATATCCTGCTGATTATATTGAATAAAAGGACATAAATTATGGAAGTAACAGTTGTAGGAGGCGGACTTGCAGGTTCAGAAGCAGCATTACAGCTTGCAAAAAGAAATATAAAAGTTAAACTGTATGAGATGCGTCCGATTAAAACTACAGGGGCTCATAAAACAGAAAAATTCGGTGAATTTGTATGCTCTAACAGCCTTGGTGCGGCAGATTGTTCGAATGCCTCCGGTTTATTAAAAAAAGAAATGCAAATATTGGGTGGGGAACTCATAAATATAGCATTTGAGCATTCGGTTCCTGCCGGAGGGGCTTTGGCAATTGACAGAGAAGGATTTTCACAAGCTGTAACGGATAAAATAAATAACAATCAAAATATTACCGTAATAAGAGAAGAAATAGAAGAAATCCCTGACGGAATTGTTATTATGGCGTCAGGACCACTGACAAGTGAACCGCTTGCAAATTCAATTAAAAATTTTACCAAAAGTGAACATCTGCATTTCTTTGATGCTATTGCACCTATTGTTGATGTTGACAGTATAAATTTTGATAAAGCCTTTTATGCAAGTCGATACGATAAAGGGGATGCTTCGTATATAAATTGTCCGATGAATAAAGAAGAGTATGAAAATTTTTACAACATACTTATCAATGCTCCAAAAATTGAACTAAAAGAATTTGAAAAGGGCGCAAAATTTTTTGAGAGCTGTTTGCCGATAGAAGTTCTTGCTGCCCGAGGGGTGGATACTTTGAGGTTTGGTCCGATGAAGCCTGTAGGACTTGTTGATAAACGTACCGGAGAAAAAAATTACGCAGTAGTCCAATTACGACAAGATAATTCCGCTAAAACAATGTATAATTTGGTAGGATTTCAGACTAATCTGAAATGGGGTGCCCAAAAAGAACTTCTGCAATCAATACCGGGACTTGAAAACGTAAATGTTCTCAGATACGGAGTAATGCACAGAAACACATTTATAAATTCTCCTCAACTGTTAAATCCTACACTGGAATCAAGAACAAGAAAAGGGTTGTTTTTTGCAGGACAGCTTACGGGTACGGAGGGGTATACAGAGTCTATAGCCTCAGGATTGCTTGCAGGAATAAATGCTGCAAGATATGTAAATAATGAAACTTTACTTGAATTACCAACAGAAACCATGCTTGGAGCTTTGACTCATTATATAACCAATCCGGAGCATACAAAATTCCAGCCGATTAATTCAAATTGGGGAATCGTTCCGCCTGTGGAACTTCCCAAAAAAGAGCGTAAAAATAAAAAACTCAAGGCTGAGATTATATCTAAACGAGCAATTGAGATTTTGCAGAGAATATAAAATTTTGATAATTACCTAAAATAATTGTAACAATCAGTTTATAATTAGCAAAAAAAAATATTTTCTAATTTTCTACCATCAGGAGAAAATTTTTCATGAAAATATTGGCAATTTGCGGTGCAGATTATAAAAATAAACTATATACAGATAAACAATCGGGAAATAAAAAACCTCAAAACAGTATAAACAAATTTGAATTATCTGATTCAATAAAAAATTATGTAATACCATTTATGGGTAATAATAAAAAAATTATTCATTTGCCCGGTGAACTCAGACAAAGTTCAATAAGCGAGTGTAATCCGGTACCTGATGATGACGTAGATTCTGAAAGGCTTTCGGGTATTTTGTCTACGGCGTTTGAATATTTAAGAAACGACAGCCCTGTAGTTCTTGGATGTTCAGATAGGCGTGATATGCAAAATAAGGTCAGAAGAATTTTTAATGACGAGAATATTTTTACTGAAGAAAGAGAAATAAACAACGTAATAGTAATTGAAGATGACAGAATTATTGATGAGCCGATAATGTTTATAAAAGAAGGTAAAAAACTCTATGTTATCGGAAATGTTCAGATAGTAAATAAAGAAACCAAAGAAAAAATTTATGCAACTGATACCGAAAAAACTCGTATTAATCCGTACATACACAGTATAAAATTATATAATACAGACCTTGATAGTATTTCTTTAGGTGAAATTCCTGACAGAAGAGATCTTCAGCATATAAAAAAATTCAAGGTGGAAGATTTCTTGGATTTGAGTTTCAGAACATCCGGAAATTTATCTCCTGAAGAGTTCAGTACAAGAATAAATAAAGAATCACAGTATGTATCCGGAGAGCATCCTATGTTTTCCGATATAGGCGGTAACAAAGAAGCAATACAGAGAATAATAGAGACGGTTTATGCTCCTATTGTGTATCCTGACTTGTTTGGTCACGTTATGACAAAAGGTACATTACTGGCAGGTCCTCCGGGAACGGGGAAATCCATGTTAGGAATAGCTCTTGCTAATGAGCTTTCAAAAAGATTAGGACAAAAAGTAAGTATTCATGAAATCAGCGGTGCTCAGATGCAGATTTCGGCTGTTGGCGGAAGTGAAGCCAAATGGCGAGCATTATTTGAAACGGCAATAGAGAATCAACCTGCTATTATTCTGATAGATGAAGTAGATGCTTGTACTCCCAAAAGAGATGACAGCAGTAATGCAAGATTTGATAATTCTGTTGTAAATCAATTGCTTTCTCTTTTCAGTAATCTTGAAAAAAGTGATAACAATGTTTATGTTATCGGTATGACAAACAGACCTGAAGCTATTGATCCCGCTATGTTAAGACCCGGCAGACTCGGTAATCTGATTTCTGTTCCGGCTCCTAACTATGAAGAAGCAAAGGATATCTTTTCTAAGGTGGCAAATCAATACGAATTTGAAGATACTGTCGATGTCGATGCTTTTATAAAGAAAATAGTAAATGTTAAGGGTACCGGTTCAATTATTGCCGGAACGCTCGAAAATGCTCAGCTATTTGCAAGACGCCGAAAAGGAATATACAAAATGGTTATGGACAATACGCTTACAAAAGAAAATTTTGATAATTGTAAAATAAGTCAGGAAGACATTGATAAAGCCTTTGAAAAAGAAATGGAAAAACAAAAACAGGCAAAAATATCTTCGGATAGAATTGTTGTTAAAGGTTTCAGAAATTAAAAAATCTGCCGATTGGCAGATTTTTTAATTTATTGTTTAATGCTTAGATGCAATATTTGTTCTGTAACTTGAGCCCCATTCTGCCATTGCAAGGATGGTAGGCTTCATAAGTTCTCCCATATAAGTTAGTGTATATTCAATAACGATAGGAATCCCGGGATAAACTGTTGTTGTAATTAAACCATATTCGGTTAATTGCTTTAAGTATTTTTTTAATTGCCAGCTTAGACATTTAGTGGATGCACTAAGCTGTTTAAAACTCTTAGTGCCTGACAACAAGTCACGCATAATTCTGATTTTTGTGGCATTATTCATTAGCAGTAAATAAATATCTACAGAATCTTCAGGTATTTTTTTCGGTACTTTTAAATTTTTTTCGTCGCCCATTTATAAACTATCCTTATATTATTTATATTATAACATATCGGATTGCAATTATCAATACTATTTATATAACAGTAGAAGAATATCCTTTGTTTGGTTGAAAGTCAAATTGACATGGATTTTTCAGCAAGGTACAATCATAGAGTAAACATAACTTGAAGGGAGTTAATAAAAACATGTTGGATCGTATTCAAATTACAAAAGAAGTTGAAGAAATGTGCTGCGTAAAACGCGGCGTAAAAGGCGAACCGGCTCCAATACCTCAAGAAGGACAATGGACAAAATGTAAAGAAATTAAAGACATTTCCGGTTTGACTCATGGTTGTGGCTGTTGTGCACCACAGCAGGGTACTTGTAAATTAACATTGAATGTTAAAAACGGAGTTATACAAGAAGCTTTGGTAGAAACAATCGGATGTTCAGGTATGACTCATTCTGCGGCTATGGCAGGTGAGATACTTCCGGGAAAAACAATTCTCGAAGCTTTAAATACAGACTTGGTTTGTGACGCTATTAACGTTGCAATGAGAGAATTATTCTTGCAAATTGTATACGGCAGAACTCAGACAGCATTCTCTGAAAACGGATTGCCTGTTGGTGCCGGACTTGAAGACTTGGGTAAAGGACTATGCTCTATGTGTGGTACTATCCATTCTACAAAACAAAAAGGTCCAAGATACCTTCAATTGACAGAAGGTTATATCCTTGAATTAGGTCTTGATAAAAACAATGAAGTTATCGGATATAAATTCATTAATCTTGGTAAATTTATGGATGCAGTTAAGAAGGGTGTAAATCCGCAAGAAGCTTACGAAAAGAATATCGGCACTTATGGCAGATTTGCTGATGCCGTAAAATATATCGATCCTCGTAAGGAATAGTAAAGGTAAAATAATTAAAAGAAGGAAATAAAAAAATGGCAAATTTTGAAGGAAAAGACAGACGTGAGTCTACTTTAAAAAAGGTTTTACCGGAATACGGATTTAAAAACCTTGATGAAGCTCGTGAATTATGCTTATCAAAAGGTATTGATGTTGATGCCATAGTTAAAGGTATTCAGCCAATCGCATTTGATAACGCATCTTGGGCATATACTTTAGGTTGTGCGATCGCAATCAAAAAAGGTATCAAAAATGCTGCTGATGCAGCTGAAACTATCGGTTTAGGTTTGCAGGCATTTGCAGTACCGGGTTCTGTAGGTGATACAAGAAAAGTTGGTATCGGACACGGCAATCTTGGTGCTATGCTATTAAGAGAAGAAACAAAATGCTTCTGCTTCTTGGCAGGTCATGAATCTTTTGCTGCTGCTGAAGGTGCTATCGGTATTGCAAGAAATGCCGATAAAGTTAGAAAAGAACCTTTAAGAGTTATCTTAAACGGTCTTGGTAAAGATGCAGCTTATGTAATTTCAAGAATCAACGGTTTTACTTATGTTGAAACTCAATATGATTATAAAACCGGTGAATTAAAAGTTACAAAAGAAATCCCATTCTCTGACGGCGAAAGAGCAAAAGTAAAATGCTACGGTGCTGATGACGTATCAGAAGGTGTTGCTATTATGATTAAAGAAGGTGTTGATGTATCTATTACAGGTAACTCAACTAACCCTACAAGATTCCAGCACCCTGTTGCAGGTACTTATAAAAAATGGGCTATTGAAAATGGCAGAAAATACTTCTCAGTTGCGTCAGGTGGTGGTACAGGTCGTACGCTTCACCCTGATAACGTTGCGGCAGGTCCTGCTTCTTACGGTATGACTGATACTATGGGTAGAATGCACGGTGATGCTCAGTTTGCAGGTTCTTCTTCAGTTCCTGCTCACGTTGAAATGATGGGCGTTATCGGTATGGGTAACAACCCAATGGTAGGTGCAACTGTTGCATGTGCTGTTGCTGTTGCAGAAGCTATGAATAAGTAAGTTAAGTTAAAAACTTATTATGATATTAAAAGAGAGGATTTTAATTATCCTCTCTTTTAGTTTGTTTATGTATTTTAAAGATAGTTTACTCAAATAATCCGTTAATTTTATCTATTATTTCTTGCGGATCCATTTCATTGGTTACTTTATTGATATTTTGTGCGTTCTGATAAAGTTTTGCGGCTTCAATTTTGTCTCCGGTAATAGTTATTGCTCTTGCAAGATTAAATTGAGCCAAAGCATAGTTTGCATTACATTCAATAGATTTTTCAAACAATTCTATCGCTTTTCTTACTTGTCCCAAATCGTCAAGATAAATAACCCCAAGGTTATTGTATGCTATATCATAATACTTATTGTATTCAACAGCCAAGCCATATTCTTTTATTGCTTCATCAAGATTTCCGTTGCTCCAGTACAAAAAACCTAAATTACAGTGGATTTGTGCATTTTTAGGCTGTAAATCAAGAGCATTACGATATACTGCCAAAGCATTATTAAAATCTTCTTTATCATAGAATGCACTACCAAGATTTACATAAATATCTATATCTTTCGGAGTTTGAAGATATGCACTCTGATAAGACATAATTGCCGCATCTAAATCTTGTTTCGCTTCCTGATATATAAATCCTAAAGTTTGATTTACAACACTTGTCCATTCTTTTTTAGGATTGAGGGTAATTGCAGTTTGAAAATGAGCTATAGCTCCGTCAATATCGCCTTTTACAAAAAGAATATTTGCCAAACTTGAATGGACATCAGGCATTCCCGGCATGAGTTTTACAAGTTTTTCGTAAATTTCAACTGCATTATCGTAATCTCCCAACTCTTCGTAAGCAGCTGCAAGATGCCTATATGCCTGAATGTTAAGACAATCAAGCCAAATCGCCATTTTGTATTCCGTAATTGCATCTTCAAATCTGCCAAGTGAACAATAAATATCACCTAGTAGTCCATAAAATGGTACAAATCCGGGAGCTTTATCTATAGCTTTAATATATAACTCGATAGCTTCATCCACACCCTTTGAATTGGCAAGCCATATTCCTTTTATCCAGGTAGGTATAAATCTTAAATAAGATAATGTTTGACAGACATTTTTAATTGCTCTGATGTCAAAAGGCAAAGTCGTTAATGACAAAAGATATTCAAACTTTGATTTAAATTTTAATTTCAGTGATTGAACAGAGGAAACGTTATACAAATTTGACAAAAGGTAATGGGCACTTGAATTTCTGAGAGGTGCTGCTTTTATTGCTTTTTGGCAATTCAAAACGGCCTCAAAAAATCTGGATTTTTTTGTATATGTTTCAGCAAGCATATAGTATGCTTTTGCCATTTTTGAATCTTTTTCTATTGCCGTATCAAAATAGTTAATAGCTTTATCTAAGTCTCCTTTGTAGTAGTGTGCTTGTCCTATTTTAAAATAAATATCGGCAGAATCCACATAAGTTTCAGACGCTCTTTGATATTCGGTAATCGCTTCATCAACATATTGGCAAGAGTTAGAAATATCAAGATGCCAAGCAAGATACAAATCTCCGAGTCTTAAGTGTAATGCCGCATTTGTCGGGTCTTCCTGCAAACCTAACTGGCACAATTCGATTGCACTTTTGACATTGCCGGTTTTATATTCTTTATTAATCTTCTTCTCTAACTGTTTAGTATTATTCATAATTTATAAAAATCTCTTGACATTGAGTTGTTCAATGCTCATACTATTTATTGTAATTAATTTTTATTAAAAAAGCAAGATATTTTACTAGTTCAAAAGGAGTAAAAATGAAAGATAACACTATTTACTTTGTAGATGTAACGAATCGTGACGGGGTACAGACTTCTCGTTTAGGTCTGGCGAAGCTTCAGAAAACAATAATTAATACCATGCTGAATGATATGGGTATTACTCAATCTGAATTTGGATTTCCTACCACTCGGCATGAAATAAATTATCTTAACGGAAATCTTGAACTGGTAAAAAGAGGTGTAATTACAAAAACAAAACTCTCCGGTTGGATGAGAGCAATTGCTGAAGATGTAGAACTTTCGTTTACAAATGTTCCTGCTTTAAAAAATTGCAACCTTTCACAGTCAACATCAGAACAAATGTTATACGGAAAATATCAGGGGAAAAAATCCTTTGATGATATTTTGGCAATGACCAAAGAGGCAGTACAGTGTGCTGTATCTAAAGGTGCTGAAATTATAGGCGTTAATGCAGAAGATGCTTCAAGAAGTGATATAGATTTTCTTATTAAGTATGCAAAGATTGCGAGGGATAATGGGGCTCAACGTTTTCGTTACTGCGATACGTTAGGGTATGAAGATCCTAAAACAACTTATGACAGGATATATAAAATAGCAAAAGAAACAGGTATGGCAATGGAAATGCATTTTCATAACGATTTAGGCATGGCTGTTGCGTGTTCGGTAATGGGTGCGAAAGCTGCAATTGATGCAGGGGTAGATGCATATATAAATACTGCTATTAACGGTATGGGGGAGAGAGCAGGTAATGCAGATTTGGTATCTTGTCTTTTGGCGATACTCAAATCAGCAGGGTTTAAAGATAATTACCATATTGATCCGAATATAGATTTAAGTAAAGCTTGGCAGCTTGCCAAATATACCGCATACGCATTTGGAGTTCCAATACCTATGAATCAGCCTGCAGTTGGAGATAATGCGTTTGCCCATGAATCAGGTATTCATGCTGACGGTGCATTGAAAGACCGAAGAAATTATGAACTGTATGATTTCGAAGAACTTGGACGTGGTGAACCTGAAATTATTGAAACAGGGCGTATGATTACTACAGGTGAATACGGTGGTATTAAAGGTTTCCGTAATGTGTACAATAATCTTGAAATAGAGTTTCAGGATGAGCATGAAGCCAGAAATATTCTGGAACTTGCACGTTATGCAAATGTTCATACTCAGAAACCTTTAACTTCAAGTGAATTAAGATTTATTTATAATTATCCGGATATAGCGGCAAAGGTTATGACTGTATCTCCATATTATGAACCTCAGGGGGCAATAAAGGAGCGTGTAGAAGCACAAATTTCGGCAAAATAACACTTTATGTAAGTTGTTCGGAAACCTCAGCAGGTAATATATATTGAGGCTTTGAAAAATGCTTTTTTGCAGCTTCATCAAGTGATATGTGCTGCAGTGTAAGTCTGTATTTTGCAATTTCTTCTATAGTTTCTAAGTTTGACAGTAAATCAACAGCAATTTCGGCTTTTGTTTGTTTTATATGAGCTTTGGAATTTTGGATTATTTTATCATTCGATTTGTTTTTTAGAAATTTCTGAACTTCTGCTTTTATATATTCCTCTTTATCCGTGTAAGAAACTCCTGAACCTAAAAAATATATCAATCTGAGAACAAATATATCATTATCGGTTAAATATGGGTTCCAAGTGCCGCCTCCGCACATACAATCCTCAGGATTAGGACTGTGTCCGAGTGTGAGTATATGCCCAAATTCATGCAGACACAGATGGTATAATTCATTGTCTGAATATGGTTTACCTTCTATATCTACAATTCCCATGTTAACAACCGGCATTTTGTGTATTGTATTTTCATCCCAATTTTGTCTGGCTGCGTATTCTCTTTTTGATCTTATCCAGTATAGTTTTATATCTGCTCCCTGTAATGAAAAAACGACTTTGAATTTTATTTTGCCATTCAAAGCATTAGACCATTCGTTCAAAGCTTTTTGCAGTATATTTGAATAGTGTTCAAGTTTATTTTGATACCCGTCTATATCTACCGGTGTGACAAATACATTGTAAATTCCGTAATCTAAAAGCTGTAATTTAGGGTTAACGACATCATTTTTGGTATCTATCCAATGGGTATAGTTGAACGAAGAACGAATGTATTTCAGTAAATTTTCCATAAAATATTTATACCCAAATTTTTAAGTATATCAACATTTATCAAATGTATATGAAATTAATCTTAATATACCTGATAAAATTCAATTGATAAACAAAAACCATGTTAAATGTAATGAAAATAAACTTAATAATTGAAGTTCAGACTTTTTCTTTATAGTATAATATAGATGATAAATGTTGATAAGGGAAAGAGGTATATATGGTAATGAGATTTGATGCAGGTGAAATTATTACGGCAATGGTTACACCGTTCAATTCAAAGAGGGAAATCGATTTTAATAAAGCCGAAAGTTTGACGGAACATCTTGTGAATAACGGAACTGATACTCTTCTTGTTGCCGGAACAACAGGGGAAGGTCCTACTCTTACTCATGAAGAAGAATTTGAACTGTTAAGTACGATAAAAAGAGCTAACAGAAATCGTGCAAAAGTTATAATGAATGCAGGTTCGAATTGTACCGATACTGCAATAACATCTGCGAAATGGGCTGAAAAGGAAGAGGTTGACGGAATTTTATCTGTGGTTCCATATTATAATAAACCTTCACAGAGCGGTATGATATCTCATTTTTCAGCAATTGCCGAGTCAACAAATTTGCCTGTTATCATATATAATATTCCGGGCAGAACTGGTGTAAATATGCAGCCGCAGACAGTAAAGAAGCTTGCGGAAAAATATGATAATATAGTGGGCATAAAACAGAGTTTTGCCGATATGGATGCTGTCACAGAGATGAAGATGATATGTCCTGAAGATTTTGCAATCTATTCAGGTGATGACAGCCTTACGCTGCCGATGCTTTCTGTTGGTGCTTACGGGGTTGTATCAGTAGCTTCTCATATACTTGGCACAGATATGAAATCAATGATTAGAAATTTCAAAACAGGTGATGTAAAAGCTTCATTAAATATGCACAAAAAATTGTATCCTGCATTTAAAAAACTTTTTATGGCACCAAATCCTGTTCCGGTGAAAGCGGCTCTTGCTCATTTCGGAATTATAGAGGATTATGTAAGACGTCCGCTTGTCGAGCTTACAGCAGATGAAAAAGAAGAACTTTTCTCTGTAATAGACAGGTACGAAACATCAATTAGCCCTGTTGGTTAATCCGATGAAACTATATTTTAAATAAAATTAGACTAATATATAAAGGGAGAAAAAAGTGAAAAACAAAATTATTATGTTTTGGGCAATCGTATTGATAGCAATAGCTTCAATATTTGTTATCTGCACAAAACCGACAAAATTAGGATTAGACCTTGCCGGCGGTTCAAGGTTGGTATTAGAAGCACAGACTACAAAAGCAATTCCGCAAATTACAGATGATGTAATGAATACTTTACAGTTTTCTATTGAAAATCGTGTAAATAAACTCGGGGTATCAGAAACTGTTGTTCAACGTGTTGGTGAAAACAGATTAATGGTTGAAATCCCTGGAGAAACAGATTTGCAAAAGGCAAAAACGTATATAGGTGAAACTGCCCAATTGGAATTTAAAAAGCCGGGAACTGATGCAAACGGAAACAGAATTTGGCTTGACGCTGATTTGACAGGTAGAGATTTAACAAAATCTCAGCTTACTACTGATTCTTCAGGACAATGGGTAGTATCGTTAGAATTCAACTCCGAAGGTTCAAAGAAATTTGCTGAACTTACAAAGGCACTTGTAGGGCAAGAAATGGCGATATTCTTTAACGGAGATTTACAGTCTGCTCCTAGAGTAAATGAGGCAATTTATGGCGGACATGCTCAGATTACCGGCGGGGGTGATAGTGGCTTTTCTATGGAAGAAGCTCAGGAAATGGTTAATCTGCTGAATGCAGGTGCATTGCCTGTTCCTGCAAAGATTGTAGAAGAAAATACCGTAGGTGCTACATTGGGTTCTGATAGTATTGCAAAATCAAAATTCGCAGGCATTATCGGGTTAGGTTTTGTAATGTTATTTATGATATTTATGTACAGAGCCCCTGGGGTTATTGCCGATATTGCACTTATTTTATATAGTTTAATGTTATTTGCATTATTTAAAGCAATTCCTGTAACTCTTACACTTGCGGGTATTGCAGGCTTCATTCTTTCTATAGGTATGGCGGTTGATGCAAATATATTGATTTTTGAAAGAATGAAAGAAGAATTAAGAGCCGGCAGAAATTTGTTTACTGCAATTAATTCAGGTTTTGACAGAGCATGGACAAGTATTTTAGACTCTAATATGACAACAATTATTGCGTGTTTAATCTTGTATTATTTTGGTTCAAGTGTTGTCAAAGGGTTCGCACTAACACTTGCAATGGGTGTAATAATATCAATGTTTAGTGCTATTACTATTACAAAGAACTTTATGCACTTAATATTCGGTACTGGCGAATTAAAATATCCGGCATTATTTGGTTTGAAGAAGTCTGAAATAGGAAAAGCTTATGAAGCTACCGAAACTAAACGTGAAAATGCACGTTTTGGTATTTTGGACTAGGAAATATGAGGGAAACAGAAATGACAGCTAACGAAATAACATCAAGAAATCTTATAAATATTGTAAAATACAAATTCGTATGGCTTTGTGTTACCGCAATATTACTTTTGCCGGGAACATTAGGGCTTATATACGGAGCAGTAAAAAATCATTCACCGCTGAAAGTCGGTATTGATTATACAGGTGGTACAATCTTGCAATATGGAGTTCAGGAAGATATTGCAAATCAGGAATTGGCAACATTAAGAACAGAACTCGCAAAAGCAGGCATTGATAATCCTAACATACAGATTATTCATGCAAATGCTGAAAATCAGAAAACAAATGTAAACTTGAAAAATATAATTTCTATAAGAACAAAATTTATCAGTGAAGAAACTAATACAGAAAATAAAATTACACAAGTTATAGCGAAGGCACATCCTAATTCTGAATTGATGTCAGTTACTTCGGTTGGACCTACACTTGGTAAAGAATTGTTTAAGAAATCATCTATGGCGTTAATTGTTGCAATATTGGGTATGGTAATTTATTTAACGATAAGATTTAAATTTACCTATGCTTTGGCGGCAATTTTAGGATTATGTCATGATACATTATTTGTATGCGGAGTATTTGCATTATTAGGAATATTCTGCGGTGTTGAAGTTGACAGTTTATTCATTACTGCAATACTTACTCTTATTGGTTTTTCAATTAATGATACAATCGTTACATTTGACCGTATTCGTGAAAACTTAAGATATTATTCAAAGAAAATGTCTTTTGGAGAAATTGTTAATGCTTCTGTTAATCAAACATTAACAAGAAGTATTAATACTTCATTTTCAACATTGATAACATTGCTGGCATTGTATTTCTTTGGTGGTGTAACTACGAGAGATTTTGTTTTGGCAATGATTATCGGTGTAATCGTTGGTACTTGGTCAAGTATCTTCTTCTGTACGGTTCTTGTATCAATATGGGAAGACAAGGACAGTAAAAAATTAGCAAAAGCAAAAGCTTTGTAAATATAGTAAGACAAAAAATATAACAATAGGGGTTAGCGAATACTAACCCCTATTTAAATATAAGGGTTGAAATATGATTACAAAAGAAGTTAGAGAATGGATACAAAAAGTTGAAAGACGGCAGTATTCCTATGAGGATGCAATGTATGAATTTTCAAGATTTGCAGCGTATCTTACAAGAGATGAATTAAAACTTATAAAAAATAAACTTGAGCAATCTTATAAATAGTTTCAATGTATAGTCAAAAAGCTTAATAATCGTGTATTACAGCTTGACATTGAGAATTGTCAAAATTATCATGTTTTTATGAAAACAAATGCAAGAAAAATAGCTCTATTTATGGTTTTTACCATCCTGCTTGTTATTGCAGTTGTTTATTTTTCTTTTTTATGTTTATTGCCGTTTGTGTGTAATTCAAAATGGTTTTCAACTAAAGTTAGTGCTTTGATGTTGAGAAGAATCGGAGTTCATTCAGATATTCATAATTTAAAACTTTCAACATATCCTGATATGTCATCTGATCTGCATATTGAGCATGTTAACCTGTCAGACAAAAATAAAAACTCATTCATTATCGGTGAAGATATCATATTAAAATTTGAATCTTTTAAAATCAGACCAAATTCCGTATCAATAGGGTATTTATTTTTTGATAAGCCTGTATTTGAGGGTATTCATTTTAGCTTTAAAGAAAATAAAAATAAAACTTTTTCTGTTGAGAAATTACCTTATATTAATGTAAGAAAATCTGACATTGTATTGCAAGATAATCAGAAAGACAGAATAAATTTGTTAATAGGTAAGTTCAATATTGTTCCGTATAATGACAAATTTATTATTGATACAGATGCAAAGCTTTATTCAAGGAAAATGAATAAGAGTATAAAGCTGGGTAGCAGGGGGTATCTTAGCTTGAAAAATAATACTGTCAGAGCAGAAAATTTTGGTGTAAGAATTGGGGAGGTAGAAGTTCGGTTATCAGGGAAACTTGCTGATAATAAGAAAAATTTTGATTTTGATGTAAAAGCAAAAGGGGTTTCTGTAAGATTAATAAAAGTTGCTTTCCTTGCAACAATGAAGCATTTTAAGCCAAATGAAAAGAATTTTATTGAAAATTTTTATGATTTTGGCGGATTTGCAGATTTTGATTTGAAAGTAAATAATAAAGGAATTTTTGGAGATATACATACAACAAATTTGTCTGCAAAAACTGTAAAATTTTCAATTCCTGTTTTGTTTCCTGATGTAAGATTTAAGTTTAATGGCGATAATATGTATGCAAGTTCTGTCGGGCTTTTTGGTCATGAAAAAGTATATAGTGATGTAAAAGCAGTAAGTATGTTTGATAAAAGCAGGATGGTTGTTGGACATGTTCAATCGGAAGTTGGCAGTAAATTTGCTCAAAAGTATGTTCCTTATGCCGATGTAACAAACCGTATAAACTTATCAATTAAATATGTAGTTCATAATCAAAAGCCGCTTGTTGAGTATTGGGCTAAAATCCCGATTGGTGCAAATGTGTATTACAGGGGTTGTGATTTAGGATTACTTGGAGACAGACGCCGGGTTTACGGCAGGACTCTCAAGGATGGAGATAATATGTTTCTTCAGACTTTTGATTACTCGGTAGTTAAAAAAGATGACAAAATCGATGCAATTATAAGCGGTAACGGACTTTTAAAACGAGAAAACAATAAATTTCATCTTGAATATATCACCGGGAAGACAGATGGTGATGCACCTGTTTCCTTGACGGGTTCTTTTGGCAGACATGTCAAGGGTGGGACTTTTAACGGCAATATAACATATTATTATCCAAAAGAAATTGTAACGGGGAATTTCAGTCTTAAAAATTCATACTATAAAGATTTTTATATAAAATCAGCGAAAGTGTCTGCGGATGAAAAAATTATGGAAATCGAAGCAGATGGTACTTATAACAAAGCTATTTACAGGGGATTTATAAATCTTGATAACCATTTTAAGAACAGAATTACTATCCATAATTTAGATTTATATCTGGAAAAATTTACTCTTGAGCAGAATAAACGTAAAAAAAACGTTTTCCATGTAAAGTTACCTGAAAAAACAAAAAAGATTGACTGGATTGTAGAACATGGAACAATAAAGCTTGATAAAATTACTTATGGTCGTGTTGTCATGGAAAATCTATATCTTGTAGGAAGTTTGAAGAAAGATAATGTAATTTTTGATATGCCTGATATAAAGTTTGCAAACGGTACTCTCTCGGCAAAAGGAACTTTCTATATTCCGACAAAATCTTCGGATATTGATTTCTCTGCACATAACATTGATTCAAATAGAGCTGCAGATATGCTTTTAAATCTTCAAAATCAGGTTATGGGGTATGCAAACGTAAATACGCACCTGATTACTAAAAATAAATTAGATAAAATCTATGCTCATACTGAATTTAATATACAAGATGGAGCATTAACAAAACTTGGTAACAGGGAATTTATAATTAATAAATCTAAAAAGCATCAAATAAAATTTTCTTTGCCGGATGTTATACATATAAATAAAGAAAAATTAAATATTATAAAAGCTGATTTGCATGGCACCTTTGATGTGAGAAACGAAAAAATAGAATATATAAACGTATATTCGCATCACAGATTTTTAGCAACATTTCTTGAGGGTGAATATAATATGGATACTCAGGCTGCTGAATTCTATTTATGGGGTAAATATAATAAAAATGCTCAGAAAGGTATTAAAGTTTTATTTTTACCTTTATCTGTTGTTACAAAGATTGTTCTAAGACCGGAAAAAACAAAAGATTTATATATGGACAAAATAAATAAAATACCGGAAATCGAAGCGAATAAAAATCAGCTTGAAATATTTAAAGTTAAGGTTCAAGGAAACCCAAATAAAGCTTCAAAATTAAAATATGAGCTTAAAAGATTATATTAAGTTATTAATTTTTGTAAAAAAATAAATTATACATGTAAATATACTATATATATAATACTTATATAATATAAGAAGTATTAATGAGGATAAGAGTATATGGCAGAAATTGATGGCAATATTATCAGACATATATTTGGTCAGAATGGTGTTGTTAAGAGCGATAAAGCAAAAACAAGAAATAATAATAAACCCGTAGTTATGGTACCTGCGGCAAGGAAACCTGATTATGATTTTCAATTAGGACGTCGTGTAGGAAATACAAGGGTTATTGGTGAAGAGTCTGTGTCTACTGTGAGTGGAAACAGAAATTATATTGGAAATATAGATTATGCTGCTATAAATGAAAGGTTTAGCTTTAGAGGAACTTCATCTTCTGCAAATAGTAATTTGAACAATCCTAATGGTGTAATAGACACTTCAAATCAAGGACATAGAGGTGATTGTTTCTATCTTGCAGAGATAAATGCGATAAGAAATACAAGACATGGTCAGGAAATTCTGAGAAAAAATGTAACATTAAATTCTGATGGTTCTTTTACAATAAAACTTCCGGGAGCTGCTGCAGTAAGAAAGAACTTCGAGGCAAAAGGGCTGGGTAATAAGTGTGAAATAACCGGAACATACCAGATAACGGCGGCAGCTATTGAAAAAGCGAGAAATCTGGCAGGACAGAGTTATTCAAGTGGTGATATTGAAGTAATTGCATTAGAACTTGCTATGGAAAGTTATCGTGCAGAACTTGCCCAAACATTGAGAAATACTGGTGTTTCTGAAAATGCTTATAATGCAGAGGGTGGATTTGGGCGTGACAGAATATCTAACAATGATTATATGGATGGTGGGTATGCCTGGGATGCAGGATTTATTTTGACCGGACAAAAATCAGATGCTTATGTAGCAGGAAAGAAGAAGCATAGTAATCTTAAATTATATAATGATGGACAGTACGGTTACATTTCAAGAGCTGAGATGGAATCCCAAGGTATGTTATCAGCTCATACTCTGAGTAAAGGCAGTGGTACCAATGAAATTTCGCATTTAACGCACGAAGAAGCCGGATTGAATAATATGCTGAATAAGTATAAAGGGCATGAGAAAGAATATGCACTTGTGTTTTCAGTAAGATGTGCCAAAAACGGGCCTGACGGAAAAACTAAAGCCGGCGGATATCATGCGATAACGGTCGTTAAGATTACTGATGACATTATATATGTTGCTAATCCTTGGCACCCTGATAAAATTGAACCTATACCAAGAAGGGATTTCTTAAGAATGTGTGATCAGTTTGTCGCTCAAAGAATGGATGTAAATCAAATTAACCAAAATTATGCTGAAAGTGGCATGGGGTCTCGTTCTAACAGACCATCAAGACGTAACAACAGCGTTAATATGGATGCATTATTCGCAAGGATTAGACGTAACGGCAATAATAGAAATCGGATAAATATAAAAGGTCAGGATAATTTTGATATAAGCAATAAAAAAATTGATGATTTTCTTGAACACTATAACGCTCAGGCTGCAGGAATGCAAAATATTCCACGGGTTTCATTTGATGATTTCAACAGAATGGTATTACGCATGTCAAGAGCAGAATTATCGGATGATATAAAAGATAAAGTAAGAGAGGTTATGGCAAAAATATCAGCAGGTAATACTGCTAGCATAACATCTGAGGATTTGCGGAAATTCAATGATTTATATCAGAGATACGGAAAAGCATAATAATAAATAAAAGCCCCCCGAGGGCTTTTTATTTGTAAACAAGAGTTAACAATTTAGCTTAATTTAGGCAATAATTTTTCTTCATTAACTTTTAGTGGAAAAAGCCAATGGAGAAATAATTTGCAAATTATCGGCAACCCAAACGTGAATAATACTTGTAACGTTCAAAGTCCTGTGAGTTTTAACGGGTATCTTGGTAATGAATATGTGAGAGCATACGGCAGACACATAAATTTAAGACATGAAACAGCATTTTTCAGGGAAGCGGACACTTTAGAATATATTAAAGATTACTTGATAAGAACGTTCCCTAATATTGCTGTTAAAAATATTTTGATAGGTGCGTGTTCTACAGGGGAAGATGGTTTATCCATGAAAATGATTATGAACAAAGTTCCATCAAGAATTGTCGCATTTGATTTGGGAAAAGTTGCAATTAAAAGGGCAAAGGCAGGTTATTATTCTATATCCAGACCAATAGATAAAACAGGAGAAGAATATATCTCTAACTGGGGATTGAGTGCTTACGATGACAGATTTCTAGCGTTTGATTCTTCTAAAAAATTAACTAAGAAAGAAGTTCAATACAGGAAAGCGTTTAATAAGATATTCAAAGAGGTTAAAACCGATAAGAGCAGAAAAGGTATTTTAAACCGAATAAAGTTGTTTTTAAACAGTTTTACGGAATTTCATTTTATAGAGACGGACTCTAAATTTTTCAAACTCAAGGGTTTGAGAAAGCTGAATTATGAATATTTACAGGGAGATATTCGTGATTTAGATAAAATAACAAACGGAGAAAAATTCTTGGCTTTTACATTTAGAAATGCTTTTTATCATTTAATTACTACAAACGATGATTTCAGAATGCAATTAAGTGAAAAACAGACAAGAGAAATTTTAAAAAGAATATTACCGCAGATTAATAAGGCTTTGGAGATGAAGGGACTGTTTGCAATTGGTAAGAATGAGAATGAACAGGTATGTGATATGATTCTTTTGACTAAAATGCTCAAAGAATATGGATTTAAAGAATCTGTATTTGATAGTAATCAACCTTATTGTCATATATGGAAAAAAGTTCGGGAATGCTAAAATTTCTTTACACTTTAAAAAAAATAATATAAAATAATGACAAGAGTTGGAGCATTTATGTCGGATAAATATTTTTGGCAGCTTGTATTTATAAAGTATACACAGGATAATAAAAGGGTATTTTATCCTAATTTCTTTTCCGACGGATATTTTATAACATCTGAAGAACAAATGATTAATTATCGAAAATTCGGTAACAAATTTTTTATTGTATCCTTGTTTGTTTTTTATCTAATGCTGAAGCTCAAAATTTTTAAGCTGCTCTATAAAATGCATTTTTTAAATTTTTGGTATGTACTTATCGTAATTGGGATAATTCTTCTTGTGGGAATAATATATAATATAGTTGCTGAAAAAATTATATTTAGACATTCTCCCAAAATTGAAGAAAAATATTGGGTTAATAATGAAGAAAATGCTAAATTCCTGTTGCAAACAGCAGGAAATTTTATATTATTTATACTATTGCTGGGCGGCATAGTTTATTTGTGTATAAGGCTTATTCATGAATGGTACTATGCAATAGCCGCTATAATAGGTATTATTTTGGTTTGTTGGTTTTATGATAATAAGCAAAAAGAAAAAATAAGCGAATTTGTACTTACACTTGAATATGAGGCATTATATTCGTATTCGGAAGATATAATGAACAGGTTAAATCAGGAAACATTTTCAGATAAATCAAACCAATGTAAAATAATAGAAAATATTAAAGAATACTTACCTGTGTTGCTTGAACATTTTATAACTACATGTAATTATACTTATGAAAATGAAATACTAAATATTAATAAATATATAAATGAATTCAAAGCTTTTAACGAAGAGCTTTATAATTCTGATGTACCTGAAGAAGAGCATATAAAAATTATTGAAGAACGGTTTTTACCTGATTTTGAATGCGTAAATTCTCAGTAATTATTTGTTAAATATGTTCATGAACCATGACTGGTTTTCTTTGTAAGCTTCCTTTTCCAGTATATTACTTCTGTATGACCCAAACGGATTAAGTGCATTTATTGGTGTGATGTCTGAATATTGCAGCAAAGCTTCATAATACATGTCAGCTTTTTGCTCCTCTTCTGTCGAGAGTTTCCCTTTTTCTTTTATTATATTGTCATAGTGAGACATATCTAAAATCATAGGAATATCATTGTATCCTGCTTTTTCGTCATTAAGCAGAATATGAATTGCATTAATATAATTTTTGAAATTTACATCTGCCCCTGAAAGTTTTATTGTTACTTTGTCGTATTTACCTATTGTATCTTCTGATACTGCTTTATATATTTCTTCAAATTCTTTTTTCGTTTCGTAGGAAGATTTTGCGATATTTGCAACCTTAGCAACAGAAGCATAGTTCAATTTTTTAATACCATCTTCTGAACGGGCAATTGTTTCAAATTGTCCGGCATGGACTAATTCGTGTTTTATTAAACCTTTTAATCTGGTAGCGAAAATCGGATCGTTGATTAAGTTTCGATTTACTGATACTTTGCCGTTTAGACTGTTACAAAAGGCACCTTTATAAGTTGAGCGGAAAGTTTTATCATCTAATTCAGCAGAAGATTTTGTATTTATTTTGTCAAAAGTTTTTCTGAAATTTTTTATATTTTTATCTGTTTGTGAATTGAAATAGCATTGTAAGCCTTCCATTACTCCTATGCCACCGATAATAAGAAGAGCCAAGTTCCTCTTAAAGTGCTTTAATAATGCTTTTAATTCGGGTGTACTTCCCCCAAGTTTTAACCTTCTTGCTTTTATAAGTGTTATCGATTCGTAAATACACGGCAGTGCTGCACCTGTAAAAAATGCTGTAGGTGACCACATATATTTTGACATAAAGCCGCCGTGTTGTTCCTTTTTTGCAATGCTGTCAACTGCTGCTATAAATTTATCTGCAGCATTAGGTTCAGGTACTTGCCGTGCATTTTCATTCCCTTGAAAACTCGGATACCTGCATTGTTTATTTATACTTTGCCCAACTATTTTTGAAATCATTAAACACTACCTTGTATATGTTAAAACAAGTAAATAAAAATTTTTGCGTTTGTTTAGAAATAAAAACAGGACACATTTTATTGTGTCCTGTTTATTTATTTTATTTTACTTATGCCGATATTTCCTTGCTTTCGTCTTTTGTAGGAAGTTTTATCAACTCTCCGGAGTTACGGTTTTTAACCATTTCTGCCGTAATCACAAGTTTATCGGTATGTTCTTTTGACGGAACATCATACATTATATCAAGCATCAATTCTTCTACAATTGAACGTAACGCTCTGGCACCGGTTTTACGCTTAATTGCTTCTTGGGCAATTAAATCAACTGCTTCAGGCTCAAATTCCAGATTAACACCGTCCATTTCCAATAAACATTTGTACTGTTTAAGTACTGCATTCTTTGGCTCTGTTAAAATCATTTTTAGAGTTTTTTCATTCAACTGATCCAGAACTGCATAGGTTGGAACACGTCCGATAAATTCCGGAATTAACCCGAATTTGAGTAAATCTTCAGGTTGAAGTTTCTTTAGTAATTTTGCCGCATTTGCTTCTCTTTCAGCCTGTGACATTGCGGCTGTTGCTCCAAAACCAACGGTTTGACCGACATCGGCTCTTCTTTCAATGATTTTTTCCAATCCTACAAACGCACCGCCAACTATGAACAGTATATTGCTTGTGTCAATATCAATGAATTCCTGATGCGGATGTTTCCTTCCTCCTTGTGGCGGAACATGGGCAATTGTACCTTCAATAAGCTTTAACAATGCCTGTTGTACACCTTCACCTGATACGTCACGGGTAATTGAGGTGTTCTCGGATTTTCTGGAAATCTTATCAATTTCATCAATGTAAATAATACCTCTTTCAGCTTTTGCAGAATCAAAATCAGCATTCTGATATAGCCTTAAAAGAATATTCTCAACATCATCACCAACATAACCTGCTTCGGTTAAAGTTGTAGCATCAGCTACTGCAAAAGGTACATCCAACATTTTAGCCAATGTTTGTGCCAACAATGTTTTACCTGAACCTGTAGGTCCGACAAGTAATATGTTAGACTTCTGTATTTCCACATTGTTCTTTAAGTCGGCACTCTTATTGTGTTTTAAACGTTTGTAATGATTATATACAGCAACAGACAAAACTTTTTTAGCGTCATCCTGGCCAATAATGTATTCGTCAAGATATGCTTTGATTTCGTGAGGTTTTGGAATAGGTTTTTCTTCTGATTTTTTATCCTTAACTTCACCTTCTTTGTCTTTACCTTCTAAAAATTCTTCATCAAGAATTTCATTACAGAGTTCTACGCACTCATCGCAAATATACACCTCAGGACCTGCAATAAGTTTTTTTACCTGATCCTGTGATTTCCCGCAAAAAGAACATTTTAATCTGCTATCATCATGCTTTGGCATATTATAAATTTCTCCTTTTATGCAATCCTACTTGATTGAATCTCTGGAAATGACTTTATCAATCATACCGTACTCCAATGCTTCTGCAGGAGTCATTATGTAATCTCTGTCAGTATCTTTTTCAATTTTCTTGATAGACTGACCGGTATTAGCAGCAAGAATTTCATTCAATGATTTTTTAATTCTCAAAATTTCTTGTGCCTGAATTTCGATATCAGTCGCCTGACCTTGAGCTCCACCTAGTGGTTGGTGAATTAAAACACGAGAATGAGGAAGAGCCAATCTCTTGCCTTTTGCACCTGAAGATAACAGGAATGCACCCATAGAAGCTGCCTGACCTAAACAAATTGTAGAAACATCAGCTCTGATGTGCTGCATTGTATCATAGATTGCAAATCCGGCTGTTACACTTCCTCCAGGGCTGTTGATATACAACATAATATCCTTTTCCGGATTTTCGCTGTCCAATAACAATAACTGTGCAACGATTAAATTTGCAACCATATCATCAATCGGAGTTCCGAGGAAGATAATTCTTTCTCTCAATAGTCTTGAAAAGATATCGAAAGAACGTTCGCCTCTGCTTGATTGTTCTATAACTACAGGTACAAAACTCATTTTTAATTCCCTTTCTTATTTCATTATACGATTATTATTATTTTTCTTCTACTTTTCGGATTTCTTTGGAGCTACGATATTAACAGTGTTGTTTTGCAACAAGAAATCTCTAACTTTATCATTCATTGCTTGCTGAGATAAAGATGATAAAATTTCAGGATTTTTACCGATTTGTTTGTACAAATCCTGTTGAGAAATTCTGTATGCAGCACTTAATTCTGCAAATTTCTTATCCAAATCAGATCTTTCAAGTTCAATTTTTTCAACTTTAGCAATTTTGTCTATAACAAGTGAATTTTTAATTCTTGTCTTAGCATCATCATTCAAGTTGTCAAGTATTTCTTTTTCGCCCTGAGCCTTTGTCAGCATTTCCCAGCTTATACCCTGAGCAGCAAGTCTGTTTCTGTATTCTGCCAATAATGATTGAGCTTCACGGTCAATCATTGACTGAGGAATTTCTACAGACGCATTAGAAATAACTGCTTTAAAAATTTCATTTTCGGAATTGTTTTTATTGGTGTTTTCTCTTGCTTCATCAAGATATTTCTGAATATCTGCTTTCAAATCGTCAATAGTTTTGAAAGGTCCTACTTTTGCAACAAATTCATCCGTTAATTCAGGTAAAATTCTTTCGCTAATTTCGTTAATCTTAATTTTGAAAGTAGCTTTCTGACCTTTTAATTTTTCGTCGTGGTATTCTTCAGGGAAAGTAACTTCAATTGAAAATTCGTCGTTCAATTTCTTTCCTACCAACTGTTCTGCAAACCCAGGAATGAATGTTGAATGACCTAAATCAAGCGGATAATTTTTGCCTTCGCCGCCTTTGATTTTTTCTTCACCAACATAACCGTCAAAATCAATTTTTACGATATCAGTATCTTTTGTTTCTCTGTCAGTGATAATTTTATTTTCGGCATGTTGGTTTCTCAGATTTTCTAAAGCTTTATCCATAGCGTCTTCAGCTACAGGAGAATCTTCAACTTCTACTGTAATACCTTTATAGTCACCCAATGTAACTTCAGGTCTGGTTTCAACTTTAGCAACAACTTTCAGGTCTTCACCTATGTTGTAGTTGTATGAAGTGATGTAAGGCTGAGTGATAACGTCCAATTTATTTTCATCAATTGCCTGTGATAACACTCTTGGCATGATACCTTCCAATGCTTCCTGTTTAATTCTGTCAACGCCTACATGACGTTCAACCAATTCTCTTGGAGCCTTTCCTTTTCTGAAACCGTCAATATTTACATACTGTGAAATTCTTTTTACTGCATTATTATAAGCGTCTGCAGCTTCTTTTGCCGGAACTGTGATGTCTAATTTTACTACATTTTCTTTTTCATTTTCTAAAGTAACTTGCATAGTTAATTTTCCTTTATAATTTTTATTACAATATCTTCCCAAATTATACCGCAAAAATCTTTTCTTGCAAGTCCGCTAAACGAATGAAATATGATGTTTTTGGATGAATTTTACAAGGGATTACGGCTTACTGAATTAATGTCCGAATTCTTCAAGTTTAGTGTTATAATATTCAACTATTTCAAGCATTGAATGGAGCATTAATGCAATAGGTTCAATTTCTTCTTTCCATTCTCTGTATCCGCAAGATTTGGGTAATATACTCAAAGGATTGTCCGGAAAATCTCTGCATATTTGAGGACGGTTTCCGTAATCTGAGCATCTGTTATCTTCTGTCACTTTAGGACAATGATAAAAATAGACATCTTCTTCTCTGTTATCTTCTAACAATTCAATATATTCAGGATAAATTTTTCTTGCTTCTTCTTTGTTTTTGTATGGAATAAATACGCTCAAAAATTGTCCTGCAAAATTATCACCATTATTTGCCTTTTGTTTTAATTCCTCCGGAGAAAACTCACTGCATGCCAGTTTACAACAGGTAGCACACCCTATACACTTAAACTGAGAACGATATGCAAGTATCTCATTTAATTTTCTGTATATTTCTTTTGAAATTTCGTTATCCAACAGATCTAATACGGAAACTTGCCACTTGTAACCCGCACTGTCAGACTCATATTTTTGAAAAATTTCACCCTCTAAATTCTCCGGTCTAAGTTCATTTACACGCTTTTCTATTTCTTCTCCGCAAGTAACGAAAATCTCTCTGTAATTTTTTCTTAATTTTGTTATTTTGTCATTTAATTCAGCCATACATATATTGTATCACGATTTTATCTGATTTTAAATGGATAATCCTTTGGGATTTTCCACCCGTTATTCTGTATCAGTGCAGTGCAATATAGTGGGGTAGCATTATTTTCATTACAAGAATACCTGTTTCCTGATTTTAAATATTCTTCAGAATTACAGTCGTGACAATGTTTATATGGTTCAAAACCTTTTCCGGTATGGTAATTCATCCCCTCCCTCGGGGCAAATCTAAATGCAAAATAATACGAGCCGATATATTTTCTATCGTTCATGACCTCAGTACTGTAATTCTTAGCATCAGGGAAAAAATAGTAGTCTGAATTCATACCCTTATTTCCACTACTTCCTATAAGGATTTTATTTCCATCTGCATCTGTTCCTGCATCAGTTTTCCATACCAACATACTGCCGTCGGCAAAGATAACACCCTTATAATTGAAACCTAAATCTTGCAATTCCGTATGATCTGCTATTTTTACCAAATATGGTGCAAAGTATTTCTCAAAAAAGTTTTCTGATGAAAAATCCCAATATTCTTTTGGTCCGTTATCAACTTCTGAACGCAGAATAGCTTGATTCATTACGGAATAAATTTTTGCTAATCTCGTTTCTACAACTTGATTTCTATGTTTCTGAATTAATGCAGGTAATGTCATTGCCGCAACTACACCGATTATACCGAGTGTAATCAGAACTTCTGCAAGTGTGAATGCTAAATAAAATTTCTTTTTCATATATTCAATTATATATGAATACAATTATATGTCAATAGAAAAATATATCAATAATATTAGATAATATAAATATGGATAAAAAAAATATATTGAAGCAGATTGGTAAAAATATTCAAAACGTAAGGATGAGAAAAGGATATACTCAGGAAACTTTTTCGGAATTAATGGGCGTTTCATGGAGTTATGTCGCAAAAATAGAGTCAGGGATATTGAATTTATCCATAGGAAAAATACTGGAATTTGCAAATTATTTGGATGTTGATATAAATGAATTGTTAGAAATTAAGTATTAGCAGGCAGATTAAGCCTCAGTTTGTCAAAAATATTTGGTTTTAAGGTTTTTGGATATAATTTTTCTTTATTTTTGAGTACAAATCTTTTGGAAATTCTATTGAAGTATAATATCCGATTTTTTTAAACGGAACAGGAAATTTTACTGTTAAGAATCCGAAAAATTTATACAACAAAAATGCAGGTATAAGCAGACAACTTATTTCGGATACGATTATTAATGATGTAAATATGTTTAACTTATCCAGTTTTTTAAATATACCAAATATTTTTGCAAGAATATATAATGTTGCAAAAATAAGAAGATACATATCAAATGTTGTAAATTCAGCAACTGGTATTGTAGTTTCTAAATCAGGTTGTGTCAAATCTGGTTTAAATATCATTTCAATAATAATAATTGGTAATACAATAAGTCCAAATACACCTACTAAATTAGAAAAGAAACATTTTGCAACTAGTATTAAACAAAACACTCTTAACAGATATTCTTCAATATTTTTACTTAATAATTTATAATCCATATTGTTTTAATTCTTTCTTTTCTATGACAATTTCATGAATAGAGAAAAATCCTTTTAAATTCCCTTTTAACATTTGTCGCCTACCTGCTTCTACTTTTGCATTTTCACCTTTGTTAAAGTCATAAGTATCAAACATATATAAATGTAAATTTCCTCTTTTGTCAAGTCCGACATTTAAAAAATCCACACTGCCGAATGCATTGTGCAAATTGTAATCTGATTCAAATCTATCAGAAAAACTTTTGTTATTCATAATCTTTTCTTTATGTTTTAATAATATATTTTTAAATTCTTCACTGTTCTTTATTCTTTTTACAACTGCAGAATTATTTTTGAATATATAACCTTTTATATCGTCTAAATCATAATTAAAGTCTTCAAATTGGTAACTTATTTTATCAGCCATATACAATCTGTAACTTAATAAATCCTCTTTTCTAAATTTATCTAACTTTTTGTCAAAAATATTTTTTATTTTTATTGCGTCTTTTGTATAGAGTGGTAAATGCTTTCCTGAGGCGATATTTATCATCCCTACGGCATCTGGGCTATTCCACATTCTAATTGTTCCACCAATTCTACCAGCTCTGGGATATTTAATATTTTTTTCAATTCTATCTTCCCATTTCTTTACTTCTTTCTCAAATTCTTCTTTCTTGATATCCAAATCGCTTTTTGAAATATTGCCTTGTAAAATATTTGCAGCTCCGCCGGTAGGTGCACCGTTTTGTTTAGAATGTTTTAATTTTAGTGTAGTTCTTTCGTATATCGGGAATCTTGCTGAATTAAGTCTGCTATGAAACCACTGTAGGTCACTATCTATATTCATACGACTTCTGTATTTGTCTGCAATACGTCTTAAATCGTTATACAAGTTCATTGCTGTTTCATAAGACTCTTTTATTTCTTTTTCCTGTTTTATTGTTTCTTCTGATTTTGTAATTTTATCAGCATTACTTTTTGAACATAAATCTTTTACAGCATTATCATATTCTTTACTGAAATCAACAAGATAATTAATATAATTTTCTAATTCTGTCAAATTTCTGTTAATATACTGTGCCTGTGTTTGAGCCATTTTTAATTCTCCTTTTAACTTTGATAACTAATCACACTAAATCTCATACACAACCAATCTCAGCTATCTTCTTATTTAAGTAAATCCCTTTTCCCAATCTGATTAATTAAGATACAGAAAATTTAGTAATTGTATTCAACTTATACTATTAGTGTAACAGATATTCATGAGCATCATGAAAAAATTAATAAAAACTTAAATTATTTATCGTAATTATTGAATAAGATATTTGATAGCACAACAAAAAAATCCCGTTCTTATGAACGGGATTTTTATTTAATAATTTTACAATCGCAAACTATACAGCATATACGCTAACTTGTTTTCTGTCACGTCTGTGTGGTTCAAATTTAACCTGACCGTCAATGATAGCATATAAAGTATCATCAGAACCGATACCAACATTGTTGCCCGGATGAATTTTTGTTCCTCTCTGACGAACAAGAATGTTACCTGCTTTAACGATTTCGCCGCCGAATTTCTTAACGCCTAAACGCTTCGCTTCGGAGTCACGACCGTTACGGGTTGATCCCATACCTTTCTTATGTGCCATTTTTATTTCTCCTTGTTAATTGTGTTTCTTGTAACTCGCCGGATTTTTAAATCCGACATACATATTTAAGCTTACGCTTCAGCTTTTTCAGCAGACTCTTTCTTTGCAGAAGTTCTGATTTTTGTAATCATAACTCTTGTAAATTGTTGTCTGTGACCTTGTTTTTTTCTGTAACCTTTTTTAGGTCTTTGTTTAAAAACAATGATTTTTTTAGCTTTGTCATGCTTTACAACAGTACCTTCTACAGAAGCACCTGTAACATAAGGCTGACCTACTTTTGATTTTTTACCGTTAACTAACATAACGATTTTATCGAAAGTTACTTTTTCATCTTGTTTGGCATCCAACAATTCCAAGTCGATGTAACGACCTTCTTCTACGGGGTATTGTTTGCCGCCTGTTTCTACAATTGCGTACATTTTCTTTTCCTTTCGTTTTGGGTTTCGTAATCTGTTTTGGCAGATATTTATTAACGATTTACCCATAGTAATACATGTATAGCTATTATCTACCGCTAAAACCCCACTGTCAAGTAGTGTGAATATTTGTTAATTTATACACCAACTTTTTTGTTTGAAGTAAAATTATAGTATGATGTTTAGATTAGAGGATATAATTGCCGCAACAGGGGCAATGGTCATAGAAAACAAAACCGACAGAAAAGAATTCAGCTTTTCTACCGATACTAGAACCATTAAAGAGGGCGAAATTTATTTGCCGTTAAAAGGGGCAAATTTTGACGGGGAAAATTTCTTAACTCAGGCTATGGATAGCGGTGCTGAGGGTTGTTTTATAACAGGATTTGCATACCCTGCTGATAAAGCAAAAATTGTTTTAAAGGTTAAAGATACCTTAACGGCTTATATGCAGCTTGCAAATTACAAACGAAAAAAACTTAACCCTGTTACTGTGGGTATTACAGGCAGTTCAGGGAAAACTACTACTAAAGAAATTGTTTATTCGGTTTTGAGTACTAAGTTTAAAACGCATAAAACTTTTTCAAATCACAATAACGAAATAGGTTTTTGTCAGACGGTTATGGATATGACTGATGATACTGAGGTTCTTATAGTTGAAATGGGTATGAGAGGATTGGGTGAAATTGAATTACTCTCAAAGTTTTCAGAGCCTGATTATGCTGTAATTACAAATGCAGGTTCTGCTCATATCGGACGTCTTGGTAGTTTGGATAATATTGCAAAAGCAAAATCTGAGATAGTAAAATATTTAAGTCCTAAAGGTGCTCTTGTTGCCCAAAATAATGACAGAATTAAAAAATATGTGGCAGAATATTCGGGCAAAAAGATTTATCACGATTTGAGCGATGTAAAAATTACCGAGAGAAGACAATCTTACACAAAATTCGTGTATAAAAATCGTGAATATGAATTGAATGTTGAGGGAGATTATAACGTTGATAATTCCGTTACGGCAATAGAACTCGGATATTTGCTCGGGATGAATTATGAGGAAATAAGACAAGGCTTATTAAATTACAAACCGATTGAAAAACGCTGGGAGGCTCAGGATATACACGGTATAAAAGTTATTAATGACAGCTATAACGCTAATCCTGAATCCATGAAGGCGTCTGTTTCAACATTTTTGCAGCTTTATAAAAATCCTGTTGTAGTTCTGGGTGATATGGGCGAATTGGGTGATTACACCGATGAATTGCACAAAGGTGTCGGAGAATATTTGTCCGCACTACCTGAAACTAAAACCGCAAAATTCCTTACTGTAGGAGAATTTGCAAAAGAAATTGGCGAGGTTTTGGAAAAATCAGCAGGATTTGTAAAGAATTTTGAAAATAATGAAGAGGTATCAAAATATATTCTTGATAATGTGGGTGCAGGTACTACTATATTTTTAAAAGCATCCCGTTCTATGAAATTTGAAGAAATTATCGGGAAACTGGAGGGAGAAGTTAAATTATGATAATGATGGCAGTCGCTTTTTTGCTGGCTATGATTTTATGCTTGTTGTTCGGAGTCCCGTACATTGATTTTTTGAAGAAAAAAATGATAGGTCAATACGTTAAAGATTGTGCTCCCGAAGCACATGCCAAGAAAGAAGGTACCCCGACTACAGGTGGTGTGTTTATAGTACTTGCAATAATAATTTCATCGGTCATAAGTTTGTGTTTGGCTGAAAGATTTGATAATGCTCCTATTATTATATTAATAACTTTATTATTTTATACATTTGCAGGATTTCAAGATGATTATTTAAAAATCAAAGGACATGCAAATGACGGTTTGTCTGCAAGAGGGAAATTGTTAAGACAATTTGCAATAGCTCTTTTGCCAACGTTATTTGTAATAATTTCAAATCCTTACGGTACAACATTTATGGTAGGGAGTCATTCTGTTGATTTGAAATGGGCTTATCCTCTGTTATCACTGTTTATAATAACAGGTGCTTCAAACGCATACAATTTAACTGACGGATTGGATGGTTTAGCTGCTTCAACGGGTGTGTTTGCATTTTTAGGTACGGCTGTGATTGCATATTTAAGCGGATATCCTGAAATCGGAATTATTGCGGCTACAGTTGCAGGTGCTTTATTTGGATTTCTATATTTTAATAAGCCAAAGGCTCAGGTATTTATGGGTGATACCGGTTCTCTTGCAATCGGAGGTTTGTTAGGTACATTAGCCGTTGTTGGTAAGTTTGAATTTTTACTGATATTTTTGGGTGGTGTGTTTGTATGTGAAACACTTTCTGTTATAATACAGGTAACGAGCTTTAAAACTACCGGCAAAAGAGTGTTCAAAATGTCTCCGATACATCATCATTTTGAATTATTGGGATGGAGCGAAAAAAAGGTGGTTTTGGTGTTCGCACTATGCTCGGCAATATTTTCATTTATTGCACTGGTTTTATTTAATTTAACGATTAGAGGTATAATATAGTTATGTTACCAAATTGGTTTGAAAAAAAGGTTTTAATATTGGGGTTGTCGGTCAGCGGAGTTTCTGCTGCAAAATATCTGAACAGAAAAGGTGCAGATGTATATATTACTGAGTATTCTGAGGCAAAACCCGAACAATCTACTTTGATAAAAGAATTACAGTTGATGGGTATAAAAATAGAAACAGGAGGTCATAGCGACGAATTTATAAGAAATTCTTATCTTGCTGTTACAAGTCCAAGTGTTCCTGTTGACAGTCCGATAATGCTGAAATTAAAGGAATTGCAAATTCCTGTAATTTCTGAGGTAGAATTGGCATTTTCACAAACGGGTAAACCGTTTATTGCAATTACGGGTACAAACGGTAAAACGACAACGACTGCGTTAACTGCACATATTTTATCAAGTGAGTTTAATGCAAAGCCTTGCGGAAATTACGGAAAGCCTCCGTGTGATTATTTGGATGATATGGATTTAGATTTCTTTGTTTGCGAGTGTTCTTCTTTTCAGTTGACATATTCACAGGCTTTTCAACCTCAGATTTCCGTTTTTACAAATTTCACTCCGGATCATATAACATGGCATAAAACTTTGGATAACTATTTTGAAGCCAAGGCGAGAATATTCAAATTGCCTCAAAATCCTGCTTTTTCTGTTTTGAATGCAAAAGATGAAAAATTATTAGAATTTTCTAAACACGCTGCAGGTGAAGTATTCTTATTTGGAGCGGAAGTATCCGATAATTGTTGTTATGTGAAAGATGATGCTATATGGTATAAACGCAGAGGTAAAGAAGAAAAAATTATTGATATAAAGGATTGTCCTTTTATAGGCGAACACAACTGGCAAAATGCAGAATGTGCAATAATTTGTGCTAAAATTGAGGGTGTTTCTAATGAAAATATCAGACAGTCAATTATGTCATTTAAAGTACCGGAACACAGATTAGAAAAATTTGCAGAAAAAGACGGTATATCTTTTTACAACGACTCAAAAGCGACAAATCCTGAAGCGTCACTTGTTGCAATAAATTCATTCAATGATTGTAATGTTGCATTGATTGCCGGCGGAAGAGATAAAATGACAGATTTATCGGAATTTTGTGAGGCAATAAAAAAACATATCAGTACGGTAATTCTTATCGGGGAGGCAACTGACAGATTTGAAGAAAGTCTTAAAAATAGCGGATTTAATAATATTATAAGAGAAGGTTCTATGCAGAGTGCAATTGATAAATCAATAGATTTAAAACCTGATGTTGTATTATTATCTCCGGCGTGTGCAAGTTTTGATATGTTTAGCGGATATGAAGAAAGAGGAAGAGTATTCAAGAAAGATGTCTTATCAAAAATCGGAAAAGCTTAGAGACCATTATATAGAAAGACATAAACGTCGTTATTCCTCAGGTGCAATCCTATCAGCACCTGATAAGGTCTTGCTTATTACGGTTGCATTCCTTGTTATAATCGGATTTATGGCTATATTTTCCGCTTCCGCCCCAAAATGTATTGATGAAGGCGGTCAGCCTGCTCAATTCCTGATAAAACAGGTTATTTGTTTTGTTGTTGGGTTTATCGGTATGAGATTTTTTACAAATTACGATTATAAAAAACTTGCAGACTGGACTACAGTATTTGCAGGTATAATAATCGTATTATTGGTATTGGTAGACTTTACTCCGTTGGGTGTAATGGTAAACGGTGCAAAAAGATGGATAAATCTTTTCGGATTTCAGTTGCAGCCGTCAGAGTTTGCGAAACCTGCTGTGGTTCTGTTGCTTGCAACCATATTCAGAAAAGATGCGAATTTATTTGATCAGAATAAATGGACAGGTGCATTTTTGCCTATTATATTTATGCTCGGATTAATATTTATTCAGCCAAATCTGTCAATGGTTATTCTTTTGTTGTCAGTATCTGTTGTAATGTTCCTGAGTGCAGGCGGTTCATTGAAATTGTTTTTCAGTTGCCTTGGGGCAGGAATTTTATCCGTAATCGTTGCGGCTACAACGATTATCAAACCGTATCAGATGCAGCGTATTACAACGTGGCAGCATCCTGAGCTGGATCCTCAGGGTGCAGGATATAATATCATCCAGTCACTTATAGCATTTGCTTCAGGCGGATTAACCGGTGTAGGCTATGGCGGCTCAATTCAGAAATTGTCATATTTGCCTGAATGTCATACGGACTTTATTTTCGCTATAATAGCTGAAGAGTTGGGATGGATTGGGTGTGTGATGATTATAGGTTTGTTCTGGACATTAATACACAGAGGCTTTATTATTGCGTCTCGATGTCCTGATATGTTTGGAAAATTGCTTGCTGTAGGGATAACATTCTCTTTAGGGTTTCAGGCATTTTTAAATATAAGTGTTGCAAGTTCATTCTTCCCGACAACAGGTGTGCCGTTGCCGTTCATAAGCTATGGAGGTTCTTCTCTTATTGTTTCCTTATGTATGGTAGGAGTATTATTGAATATATCTAAAAAGAGAATTAAAAAAATAAGGAATGCCGAAAATGTCTAAAAAAACTTATTTTATAACAGGTGGAGGTACCGGAGGACATATTTATCCTGCTGTTGCGGTTGCAGACGAGCTTGTAAAAAAAGAACAAAATATATATTATATCGGTAATCCTAAAAATCTCGAATTTGATATAGTTTCACAAAAAGGATATGAATTTTTGCCTGTAAATGTTCACGGTATGCCGAGGGAATTAGGTTTACCGCTTGTTGGATGGGGATTTCAATTACTGTTTGCTGTCATCAAAAGTATTGGTTATATTATAAAATACAAGCCTGATGCAATTTTTGGTACAGGAGGATATGTGTCTGCCCCTGCAATGATTGCGGCAAAAATACTTGGCAAACCATATATGATGCACGATTGTGATGCTCAGCCGGGACTTGTTACAAGAAAACTTGCTCCGTATGCAAAAGCAGTTTCTGTCGCATTTGAAAGTGCAAATAAATTTATTAAGAACAAAAACTTTTATGTAAACGGAAATCCGATAAGACCTCAATTTAAAACATTAACTAAATCCGAAGCCAGAAAGAGTATTGGATTGGAAGAAAAGCTTACCGTTTGTATTATGGGTGGTTCGCAGGGCGCAAGAACTATAAATGATGCGTCAGTGTTTCTGTTAAAGAAGTTGAGTATAGAATATGGAGTTCAGGTTATATTTCAGACAGGTAAAAAGAATTTTACAAGAGTTATTGAGCAGGTAAGCAGAATTTATCCCGAATACGAGGCTGACAAAAATTTAATAATAAAACCTTATTTTGATGATATGGTTACTGTGCTGAAAGCGTCTGATATAGCGGTTTCCAGAGCCGGTTCTCTAAGTATTTCGGAAATAGAAGCGGCAGGATTGGCGTCAATTCTTATTCCATATCCGCATGCGGCGGCTGATCATCAAAGAAAAAATGCTAAATATATGGTAGAAAAGGGTGCTTCTTTGTATCTTGAAGACAGTGATACAGACGAAACTCATCTGGGAGAACTTTTGGATGAGTTAATTAATAACCCTGCCAAATTAAATGAATTACAGCAAAATGCGTTAAGTCTTGCAAAATATGACGGAGTACAAAACATAACGGAGCAATTATTTGCTATAAGTTAATATAAAGCTTTATTTTTACCGATTAGTCTTTGCGATGTCTGATTTTTGACCCAAAGTCGCTTGCCATTTTAATGATACCAAACATAGCAAGAGTATCAAGGGCAAGGACACCGGCAGCAAAATATTTGTTATTTGTTTTTATGTCTTTGATTGCATTTGCCCAAGAGTCTTTTCTAAAAATGTATTTTGCTCCGCCTGCAAATATATCACGCCATGCTTTAACGTAATCTTTTGCACAGGCTTTTGCTGTTGCGGTGAATGAGTCTTTTCTTAATTCACTATCAACCAAAGCCATTGTTGCAATATTTGTTGCTGTAACAAGAGGGGCACCTATTAATGCCCAATGGGTATTTCTTCTTTTTTCCGAACGTGGTACATGACCATTAAAACTTACATTGTTTTGAACACTCATTTTTATATTTCCCTACTTTTTTACACATCTGTATATATAAAAACAAAACGATAAAATTTTTTGCCTTTTTAATTCAAATTTAATAAATATTATCTATTCTTGTAATTGATTTAGTTGCAGAAGTAAAAAAATATGTTATAATGATAATATACAAAAACCACGGAGGATATTATCATGATTGAATTTAAGCATAGGGGGGGGGGTAAAATCCTCTCGTAGTAAGGATTTACAAAACTTTATTATACATCATCCTGAAGATAACATGTCATTGCGAGGAGCCGAAAGCTCGGCGACGAAGCAATCCAGCTTATTAAGCAATGTTGAAAATTTTGATGATAAAACAGTTAATTCTGTATCTAAAAAGTTTGAACAAGTTTCAAATAATGCAACTTTAAAAACAGCCGAAAAAACGGCTGGATTGCCACGGTCGCAAGGCTACTTGCTCCCTCGCAATGACATGGGGAAAAGAGCTGCATTCACGCTTGCAGAGGGTGCTACGCACGTTGCTCAGTCCCCAACGCCTCGTCGTGTCGCCTTTACTTTGGCAGAGGTTTTAATCACCCTCGGAATAATCGGAGTTGTTGCGGCGATAACGTTACCTGCATTGATAGAAAATGTTACTGAACGTAAGAACTCAGAACGTCATGCAAATATTGTGTATAAAGTTACACAGGCAATGGATATAATGAAAGCACATGGTGAACTCAGCGGAACATACCCGTCAACCGAAGCCTTTGTAGATGAATTGCAGAAGTATTTAAAAGTGTCAAAAAGATGTGACAGTAGCCACATAGCAGACTGTTGGCCGACAGAAAAAGTAACAGACGGTGAAGGAAACGAGTTTGAAGTAAGCAAAGCCAAAACTGGTAAAAATTTATCTCTGAATACGAATACAAATAATGTTGGTCTTATACTTGCAGACGGAGCGTCAATAATACTGAATTACAATCCGGAGGGCGGTAAAATAGAAGATACTGACCCGTTGGTAGCAGTGAAAAAATCACTACCTGTCGGCGGCGGAAGAAGTAAAGAGTTTGTTTATACCTCAAATTCAACCGCATCAATAGATTTTGTGACAGATGTAAACGGCTCTGCTCACCCTAACAAAGAAACATCAAACAACAAATACAATGACATAAGAAATTTATTTGCAGCAAAATTCACAAAAGGCTGTGCAGGCGATGATATTTCGGGCATTGGTTGTGTTGTAAATACGGGACAAAAACTAACTTGGAATAATGCCAAAGACAAATGCGAGAGTATGGGCATGACTTTACCTGATAAAGGAACATTAAAGAACATCTATAACCAAAAAGCGAGCAACCCTAACCTGCCACAAGATGGCATGTTCTGGTCTTCCTCAGATTGCAGTACGGGTAGCGCATGGCACGTTAGTTTCATTAATGGTTCCGAGAACTGCTACCTCAAGGAGTTCAATCATTACGGGGTTCTTTGTGTAGGTAATTAAGGTACATGTCATTATGTGAAGGGCAAAGGCAAAACTTCTACTTCTCCCTCGGGGAGGCAGACAAAGTCTGCTCTTATAGAAGCTTCGCTCGCAATGACATGAAATACAACAATTGCTTATTGGCATAAAAGGAGTGTAATCATTCGGAAATTCTGAACAATCATGCGGAAAAACCGATGGCTAAGTGAAAATTCGGAAATTCCGGTGGCGAAGAAGAGTGGGCTTAGGCTAATATGTATTGAATTAGCACATTGGTTTGACGAGGCGTGCTATTCGTGCTAGCATAGTGGCAAGTGATGTGTGAGGTTTTTATTATGGATAAGTTAAAAATTTATTTGGATAAAGATATTAATACTGATTTAATTAAATCAAAAAAAATAGCAGTTATAGGTTTTGGTTCTCAGGGTTACGGTCAGTCAACTTGTCTTAAAGACAGCGGTTGTGATGTTGTCCTTGGTTTACGATTAGGCGGAAAGTCTGATGTAAAGGCAAAAGATTATGGCTTTAAAACTATGACTATCGAAGATGCCGTTAAGTGGGCTGATGTCGTGCAAATTCTTATCCCTGATGAAATACAGGCAGATGTTTATGAAAAACAAATAAAACCTTATTTAAGAAAAGGTCAGTACCTGATGTTTTCACACGGATTTAATATTCATTTCAAAAAAATTGTCCCTCCTGAGGGTGTAAATGTTATTATGGTTGCTCCAAAAGGTCCGGGACATACTGTAAGAAGTGAATATTTGTTGGGAAGAGGCGTTCCATGCCTTATAGCAGTTGAAACCGATCCGTCAGGTGATTCCAAAGAACTTGCATTGTCTTATGCTTCTGCGATAGGTGCAGGTCGTGCGGGTATCATAGAAACTTCTTTCAGAGAAGAAACCGAAACTGATTTGTTTGGGGAGCAGGCTGTAATTTGCGGCGGAGTTTCTGCTTTGATTAAAACAGGTTTTGAAGTTCTTGTAGAAGCAGGATATTCACCATATATGGCTTATTTTGAAGTGTTGCATGAAATGAAACTGCTTGTTGATTTGATAAATCAGGGTGGTTTGGCTGATATGCGGTATTCTATATCCAATACTGCTGAATATGGTGATATGACAAGAGGTCCTAAGGTTATTGGAGAGCAATCCCGTCAGGCTATGAAGAATTTACTGAAAGATATTCAGTCAGGTGCTTTTGCAGACGAATTTATGAATGAAATGAAGTCAGGATGCAAGAAATTTAATGAACTCCGTAAAGCAAATGCAGATCACCTGATAGAAAAAGTAGGTGAAGAAATCCGAGCTTCCTTTAAATGGAATAATGATGCTAAAATTATTGACAGAAGTAAAAATTAGAAGGAGTATTTAGTTATGTTCAATATGGATTCGGAATATGAAATATTAGCATTTTCAGTGGGTGATACAAAAGCCGGAACTAAAATGGGAAAACTTCAACTTAAAAATCTTGATGATGAATCCGTACTGAATTGTATATTGTGGGAAGAAACCCTTAATCGTTTTGATAGCAAGGTGTTTCGCAGCGGCAATATTGTTAAGCTGATAACAGCTTCTTTTAATGAAAAATTTAATAATTGTCTTGTAACAACATTACAGGTTATTAAAGAGGCAAAAACAGGACTTGATGCTTCTGAAATGGAAATGTATTATCAGGCATTAATGGATTATATAAACAAAATAAACGACGAAAAATTAAACAGCTTTCTGGTTAGATTTTTTATGGAGCATAAGGATAAAATTAAGATTGCTCCTGCTGCGAAAGTTATGCATCATAATTATATAGGGGGATTGATGGTGCATACTCTGGAATGTTTGCAGTATGCAGAAGCAAATATGGAAATGAGTATTTATAAATTTAATCAGGATAATATTTATGCGGCTTGTATTTTGCACGATATCGGAAAGATTTTTGAATATACTGTTGATACAGAGTCCGGTCTGATTGATTATGACGATAATTTCAGAAAAATTTGGATTTCACATTCTCAGTACGGTTTTACTATATGTATGAATGAAGGATTTCATGAAGTTGCCAAGATGATTGCAGCACACCATGGAAGAAGTGACTGGGGTGCTATTATTGATTTGAATGAAAAAGATTTAGAGCCTGAATTATACTTTATTCATTTGATTGACAATTTGTCCGCAAAATTCGGCAAAATAAGCGTTTCAAAATTAGAAAATCATGAGTAATTTATATTTAATCAATCACGATTTCTTTTTCATTTTTATAAGTTACATAACCTAAATTAGCTTTAGGCGGCTTTTTCAGATATTTTCTTTTTGTATAAATTACCCCTACTTTAGAGGACATAGAACCTGAAGAATATTTTTTTGCGATTTTTGCACACTCAAATATTGTATTGTTATCGGGGTTTTCGCCTCGCAAAAGTACATGTGAGCCTGCACAATCTTTTGTATGAAACCATAAATCCTCGTCTTTTGATAATTTTGATACAATGTAATCATTTTGTCTGTTGTTTTTGCCAATAAATATTGTATAGCCGTTAATGATTACCTGTTCAGGTTCTGTTGCTCTTTGTTTCTTTCTGTCGGTGCTTTTTTCCGAAGGTTCTATTTCAGGACTGATTTCAATTAAATCTTCATAAGTTTCGGCATTATTTATTGAATATTCCAGTTGTTTAAGATACTCAAAATTTTGTGCTAATTCTTCTTTTAGTTCAGATAATTTTTGTTTGGAGATTTTTCCTTTGTTGTACTGTTTATAAAATTTATTGGCATTCTCTTTAAGTGTTAGAACCGGATTTAAGTCAATTATTATATTTTTGTTGTTCTCATAGTCATATACTGTTATTTTGTCGGTGTAATCTTTATTGCTGTACAGATTTGCCATTATGAGGTCGCCGTACAATCTGTATTTATCACAATTTTCTTCCCGTTTTATTTGGGAAGTCATTTTTTGTAGAGAATTTTGCGTTTTATTTATTCTTTGTCTTACGGTTGTGAGAAAATGTGTTTTAAGTGAATTGAGCTTATCTTTTTCCTGATAATACGCAAAATAGCTATCTATCATTGTATTGACGTCTTTTTGCGGTATAGGACTGCTTATCAGATTGCCATACAGAGAGTAGAATTTATTATCAGCTGAAATTGCAGGCGTAATATTTATAAGATTTACATAACTTTTAAGTTCATTAATATTTTTTCCTTTACATTGTTCAGCAAAAGCTTTTGAAAAAAGGTGAAAATCATTTTGTAAATTTTCATAGTCAATTCCGCCATTGTATTCCAGAATATTATTTTTTATTTGTTTGGGCGGATATATATACGGAAGTGTCCCTGCCAATTCCCGTTCTCTGCTTTTTTCGGAACCTACGTTATGAGCACATCCCAGGATTATGTTTGTGTCGTAATTATAAAGAATTATATTTGAATGCTTACCCATAAGTTCAATTGCAAGACATAAATATATTTTTTCATTTAATTCATTGTATGATTCAGCATAAATTTCAAAAATACGTTCATTTTCCGGTTGATTAATCTTACAAATCCTTGCATTTTCCAGATGCTTTCTTAACAGCATGCAGAACATAGGAGGCTTTTGCGGAATTTCTATACGCCTTTTTCCCTCATTTTCTTTTGACATAAAACAAATATGATGAAGCTGCGGATTTATATTTATATATAATTTTCTGCTTTCTCCTGATTTTCTGATATATATTATAAAATCTCTTCTGGTCGGTTGTTGAATTTTTTGTATTCTTGAGTCGACAAAGAAGTTTCCATTCTCTTTTACAAAAGCTTTTAACGTAAGTGCATCAAATGTAATCATAAAAATATTGTATAACAAATAAATGTTATACAATATCAGAAACAGTTATATTTATTTTATTATTAGCACCATCCGCCATTGAAAAACGGGCTGCTGAATGCTCTGTGTTGTGAACCGGTAGAGAATGGAACTACAGGGTTGCCCATACCCATTCCGCCATCCCAACAATGTCCGTAACCGTAACCAAACGGATTCATTATCTGGTGTGCAAATACACTGGCTTCCATAGTATTTTGGAATGCCTGTTGCCCGTTTCCGTTTGCATTATATTTTGCGGCATAACCCAGATAGCTGCCTGTGCAATCCTGCGTTCTTGCAGCCTCTGTTGTTGCCATAGAATTGAACATAAGGTTCTGTCCGGCAGCTTGTAATCTGCTGCCAATTGTCGCACCGTTTTTCTTGTTTAGTGCGTCATTAGCACATCTCATGCTGTCATTAAGATATCCGACTGTTTGATTAAATGATGCCCAACTCATAATATATCTCTCATGTTGTGTAACATGTATATAAAGTTTATATGCCCAAAAATATTGCTTTATTTTCGATATGTGTGAAGAAATGTAAAGTAATTTTTTAAAACGCTAAAGTTTTGCGTGATTATGCCGATAAAAACTTTGTAAGGAAATTAAAAAGGGATACAGCAATGGCAATTAGTGTTTATGAACAATTGAATAATATGGGATTAAACATTGACCGTCCTACTTTGCAGCAGGTTTCTCAATCTATATTGAAGCGTGCTGAACAGAAGAACAGCCAGTATAATGTTGATACTGCCCAAAATTATTTCCAAAAAAGAGATATCGGCGTTGATATGTATAATAACAAGGTTGATATCAAAGTTGCAAATCAAATAGCATTAAATAACTCCGGTCTGCAAATTCAGTTAAGTCAGGAAACAATGTCAAAGATTTATTTCCTTAATACTCAGGCAGCTCAAGGAGTTCAGCATAATGTTGACGGAAAGATGACAATAGCTGTAAATGAAATTACATTAAAAGAGCAAAAAAATTCTGTAACTTCAAACAACAGGATTGTTACAAACGAGTCAGCAAAAGATAAAAACGGATCTAATCCTTTTTATCACGGAGAACTTTTGATGATGAAAAATACATCAAAAGAAGAAACAGTTGATGAACAAAGAGTAATTACATCAAGTATATTTGTCTAATCAACTATATCTTCGATTTCTTCATCAAAGTTATTAGACGCTAATACATCCTCACTACTATTAATACTTCCATTATGTAGAGATTCCTCGTGTTTTTTCTTTAAAAGTTGTTGAGTAGCAAGTAAATCCTTTTGTTTTTTAGCTTCAATTTTTCTGGAGTTGATAACGTTAGCAACATTCATCATAGCAAGTGAATTTAGTGTAGCACGGAGAACAGCACTTCTGTCCATATATTTTTCATTATTTTGCTCCTGCTCAAACTCTTCTTCTTGCTGCTGTGCAAAATATTCGCCACCCTGTCCCATTTTATCATCCTGAGTTCGGGCAGCTGTTCCTGATATATCGCCGCTTTTGAAATTAAAAGCACCGCCTATACCGAAATATCCTGCTGCTCTGTTATCGACCATATTCGTTAACCTCTGTTAGTTTTCGGGAAAAATAATAATAGTATTAATTTATTTTTATAAATTAATTACTCTACTCTTTCTCCCATTTTAAATATCCTACCTATGTGTCCAGTATAGAAAATTTAACAATATATTAAATCCTCTAAATAAATTAATTTGCTATCGTATTAATAAATTGTTACAATTCAACAAAATAAAGGATGAGCCGGATATGCTCACCCTTTTGTATTTATTTGCGTTTACCAAGTTCTTTGTCTATGTGATACAGGACAGAGGTATCTTCTCCGAACATTTTTATCATTTTAATTATATCCCGCACCTGAGATTCTTCTTCTACCTGTTCGCTTATGTATTTATTAATGAATTCTCGGGTGGCTCTGTCGCATTCATTTTCACTCATATTTGCGACGCATTCTATGCTTTCTGTTACATATTCTTCATGTGAAAGTATCATTTCAAATACCTGAAGCGGATTATGAAAATCTCTTGCAGGTGCTTCTATAGGTTTGAGGTTGATATTCCCGTCACGTTCAATTATGTAGTCAAACAGAGTTAATCCGTGTTCCATTTCTTCTTTAGCCTGTACTTTTGTCCAATTAGCAAAACCTTTAAGACCATGCTCATCAAAATAAGCAGACATTGCAATGTATAAATAAGCGGAATAGAATTCTTTATTAATTTGTGCATTTAAAATTTCCTCTACTTTATTATTCAACATTATTGCAACCCTCCCAGAGACCATGTAAATTACAATACTCCAATGCCTTTTCTGATTTTAAATCTTTATTTGTGAGTTTCATTATCGGTTCTTCGTCTTTTGACAGAAATTTAAGACTCAAACAGGTTTTATCGTTTGAAATTCTTTCAATAAAATCAATATGATGTTCTTCTGTCATAGGGTGTTTTTCTTTTCCTACCTGAATGAATCGGTTTCCGTCTTCATCTGTTTTGTATATCGGAATGTGATATTCGGTTGTTACATTTTCTGTCGAATTAGGGGTCATTTTTTGCATATTCTGCCCGCAGCATACCAATTCCCCTTCTCCGCAGAGTAAAACCTGCACGATGTTGCCGCAAATTTTACACTGATAAATTTCAAGTTTTTCTGTCATAGCAATTTCCTTTCTGTAGTTATGATAGAAAAAATGTTTATAAAAAACATTGCCTTCCTGTTTATCGGTTATCTGGTTACAGTGTAGTCGAAAATTACAAAATCTATTCTGTTATTAGGAAAATCTTTTGTTGATACATTTCCTTTAAAGGGCATTATTGCCCCAAAACCTATTGGAAACAGCCTTTCGGCAGCATTATTTATAGTCATTGATAAATATTCCGCTATCTTGTTTGCTCGAATAATGCTTATTTCCCAGTCTTCTTCTCCTAAGCTGTTTTTTGGTGTATTTATTTCGGTGTGTACTTCAATAGTGCAGTTGTTATCAAAATTATTTAAAAGATTACTTATGTGATAAAGGATTTTTTTTCCGTCAGGAGTAATTTCTCCAAGTTCATCAAATATCTCGCATTGTGCTACGCTAAGGATAATTCCTCTTGGAACTTCTGTGTATGTTATTGTTTGCCCAAGCGGAATATTAGTTTCTATTTCGGCTTCTATGTACGGTTTTTTTGCCTCAAAATCTGCAGGAATATTTTTATTATCAATTGCATAGCTTTGGCAGATAAAACTTTCCAAAATTATTACAAACAGCAAAAAAAACACTTACTATACCTCATATCGTATTATAAGTGTTTTTTAATTTTGTCTTATTCCCCGACAGATTAAGGTTTCAGTATAGAAAGAACTGAAGGTTTCCCGAAATATTTTTTTGCACATTCAAGAACTTGTTGTGCTGTAACCTCTTTAATTCTTTCTTTTGCTCTGTCATTAAAATCAAATCCTAAATCAAGTATTCCGTAGTTTCCGTATAAAACTGCCTGATTTTCGTTTGTTTCCTGTGTAAATGCCCATTTCCCGAGCATATTATTCTTTGCATTTTTAAGTTCTTCGTCCGATACAGGATATGTGCATATTTTGTCTATTTCTTCCTTGAACCCTGCCAGAGAAACCTCTATGTTTTTAGGTTCTGTTGCAATATAAATAAAGAAGTCTGCACATTCCCCAAACGTTTCATAAGAACTTCTGACTACATAAGCTAATCCCTTTTTATCTCTCAATTCAAGAAATAATCTTGAAGATAAGCCGGAAGAACCAAGTATTACATTAAGCAAAAGTAATGCCGGATAATCTTCACTTTTTGAACTGTCTGTTATCCATCCCTTTATGATATGAGCCTGATTGGCGTCTGGTTTGATTATTTCAGCGAATTTATCTGACGTCAGTGCTTTTACTGTTGAAATGATTTTTATGTCTTTTGATGGAGTTATATCCCCAAAATAGTTGTTTAACTTGTTTTCTACCGCTTCGGTATCTATATCGCCAACTACCGTTATAATTTTTTTACTTTCATTAATGAGTTTGTTATAGTTATCCAGGACTTTTTTCTTTGTTAAATTTTTTATATTCCCGAGAACTTTAGTACTTGTGTTTCCGTAGTAATGCTCTTCAAATATATTCAAATAGTAGTTGTCAGAGGCTTTTGCTCTTGGTGAATCAAGCTCTGCAATAATTTCGCCTTCCATTTTGCTCAATTCTTTGTCAAAATCTTCAAAGGTAGAGTTTTTAATAATGTCTGCCATTATTTCTATTGCTTTGTCAAAATCTTCATTCAGGCAGACAAATTTAAATCTGATATAATCAGGTCTTGAGTCAACTGACATTTCAATAGCATAAGCGTCCAACTCGTTTGCCAATTGTTCTGCGTTTCGGCTTTTTGTCCCCTGCATAAACAGTCTTGACATAATCGTGTCTAAACCGGGTTCATTTGTCCCTTTCTCCGGTCTGAAATTGAAACATAATGCTATTCTTGGCGTGTTTTTGTTTTGCCTGCAAAAAACTTCTATATTATTATTCAATTTAATGATTTTACAACTCATATTAAAGCCCTTTCCGCCTTTATTGTAGCACGGTAATTGCACTCTTGCAAGCTGTTGTGTCCGTTCAATATATAAGTCAATACACTTGTAAAAAATCAGACTGATCTGCCGTTTGGACGAGATATTTGAAACAACATCTCCCCTACGGGGAGAAAAGAATTTCAATTTAAGGCGTTAGCCGAAAATTAGAAATTCAAGAGAGGGTAAAAATACGATGAGCAAGGAAATCCTAACCCTCTCTCAAATTGCTAAGCTCAACTCTGTTTCGCCAAGTAATTTTTCTCTCTCCAAGGAGAGATAAGCAGGGTTGCAGAAATAAAAAAAATGTTATAATGATAATGTACAAAAACTGCGGAGGATATTATCATGATTGGAATTAAGTATAGGGGGGGGGGGTAAAATCCTCTCTTAGTGAGGGTTTACAGAGTTTGCAGACTAAGTCTGCTCTTATGGAAGCTTCGCTCGTGAAATGCAATGACAAAACTCCTACTTCTCCCACTGGGAGAAGACAGAATTTGTTAGCGAACGGAGTGAGCTATACAAATTCTGATGAGGGGGGGTATCTAAGACCACTTTTAAAGAAGCTTTGCACATGGAATTTTTTAGACCCTTGTAATATTAAAATATTGTCCATTAAATCTGCGAATAATGCAGTGCAATCCCCCTCACCAACATCTGCACGACAAACAAGTTTGTCGGCATCTGTATCCGTAGCTATGCATACTCACGCAACTCAACTTCGTTTCGTTGGTTCCCTTTGTATCCCCGATGCGGGAGCGGTATGAAAGCCGCATTTACTCTCGCAGAGGGTGCTACACCCATTAAATGTCATGCTGAACTTGTTTCAGCATCTAGCCAATGTGATTCTTTAGGTAATACATATAGTGAAAGTCGTAATGATGTAAAGGTGGCTAGAGTCCGAAATAAATTCGGGATGACGTAAAAAAAGGATATAAAATTTGCCAAAAAGCAATCCGAGTAGTCGGGAAAAATAATAATTTAGTCATGCTTAGTTTGTGCATTGCAACGATACTGCTTACTTTGCCTGATATGTTAACAATTGTAACGATAATATTAACATGTGAAATCCGATTATTTAAGAATTTTTTATATAAGTAAGAAGAGTAATAAAAAGAGAGGCGAGAGTTATGGCTATTTCTAATTTGCAAGAAACTTTACTAATGTACACAAGATACAAATCCAGAATGAATAAGCAATTGGCTGCTATTCAAATGAATACTTTGTCTGCTACTAAAAAAGTTACAGACACACAGTTGAAATATAACAGACAAATTCAGGCTTTGGACGAGAAATTTGAGCCGGACGAAATGCGTGAAGATTATACTGAATATATTGCAATAAAAGCTCAGTTAGAAAATGAGATGGAATTTGAGATGAAAAATATCCAATCCTGGCAGGATCAGTTAGATATGGATAAGTTAAGTTTAGAAGCACGTCTTGCAGAAATTTCCGCAAATGAAAAAGCTGTGCAGACGATGTTAAAGACTAATTTAAAAACAGACTTTACTTATGGCGGAGCAAGTCAAGGTTAATAGCTTAAATTAAAATAAGGAAATAACAAAAAGCGGTATTTTACCGCTTTTTTGTTGTAATATTGTTGTATGACTTATAAAGGAAAATCTTTGGGTGTATTTATTGTTCCAACCGGCATTGGTGCTGCAATAGGCGGATATGCAGGGGATGCAGCTTCGTATGCCCGTAAATTTTCTGAAAAATGTACCTTAATTGTTAATCCTAATGTAGTTAATGCCGGAGGTTTTTCAGGTATAAATGAAAATATGTTGTATGTAGAGGGTTATACTTTAGATGATTTTATGAAAGGGAATATAAGTTTACTCCCTGTTGATAAACAAAATAAAATCGGTATAGTTTTTGATAAATCTATACCGTCAGATGTTCTGAATGTTCACATAAATACAATGAATGCTGTCAGAGTTGTTTATGGTACTCATGTTTCAGAATACGTTATAACAGATGAACCTATGGGAATTGATTTTGTATTAAATAAAAACGGGGTGTCAGATGGTACGGTTAAAAATCCGAAGACAATGAAAACATCAGTTGAAACTTTGATTAAAAAAGGATGTAATGCGATTGCAATTGTCGGGATGTTCAAAGATCCCGAAGACTTGAATGAAGACTATGCAAATGGTGTAGGTACAGATCCTGTAGGCGGTGTTGAGGCTATATTATCACATTACATATCAAAAGAATTTAAAATACCTTGTGCCCATTCTCCTGCTTTTGCGGATTATCAGATTTATCCGGATATTGTTAATCCAAAATCTGCATCAGAATATATTACGCCTACTTTTTTGCCTTGTATATTGTTAGGTTTGTCACATGCTCCGCAAATATCAAAAGAACAGGGAATAAAGGTTAATGATGCTGATTTTATTGTAATTCCGTATAATTCATTGGGCAGCCCTGCAGTATTTGGGGCAATAGAACATGGTATAAAAATATATGCAGTTAAAGAAAATACTACAGCACTGGATGTTACGGCAGATAAGCTCGGTATTGCCGATAATGTTTGTATCGTTGACAGTTATGCTGAGTGCCTGAATTTAATTTAGTAACCGGTTGGATTATTATTTGCATGACATTGTTACAACGCTGTCTTCACAAACATAGTATCCTGATGGATACTTTCTGTATGCAACACCGCCATGATTAGCACAACAAGAAACAGGTGTGCTGATTCCCAGATAATTGTAGCTCATTCTTATGGCACCAAAACAAGTGCTGCCAAACGAAATTACTAACACTAATATAAATATAAAACCGTACTTCATAAATTTTCCCTACATTTATTTAAAAAATTTTTTCGGGAAAATTTTGATAAAATACGGTAATATATTACAATTCATTAAGTTGTTAATTTATCTGCATCTGCAAGTCGGGCTGACTGCACCGTCAACACATACATAATATCCGCTTTTACCGCAGTATGAAACTCCGCCATGATGAGAACAGCAACCACGTCTGAAGCTTGCATCCGAACCGGATACTATTGCGGCAAATGCTGCACCTCCGATACATATAGTTAATAAAAATACGATAGTTAATATTTTTTTCATACATCTGCTCCTTTAATCAGGTGTATTAGACCATACATGTTTCTTTGTAACAATTACCCGTTTTTCTATACTTTTATTTAACTATGTAGCGATGTTTACGTTTTAGCATACTCTTGTATTTTATACGTTCATCTTCATTCATAAGCTTCATTTTCTCTATGTCTTCCGCAAAGAATTTTATATCTTTTTTCTTGAATATTAAATTGTTATTTACTTTATTATCATACATAAATTGCTCCTTAATTCGTTTCCACAATGGCGTATATAACCCATTTGTTTGTGTCATAGTTATATTCCAAATCGGTAATTGTAAGCTTTGAACCACGCTGGAATAAAATTTCTTCTTCTACAGTAAAGTTTCCAAGAACATTAACTGCATCAATACTTATAGCTTTGCTGCCGGCAGGTGCTTCTATTATGAGTTCTGTTTTGCCAAATCCAAGTGCTGTTTCCTCAGTCATAGATGTTGACATAAATCTTTCCTGCGTCGCTGTAAAGTTACTGTTTTGGACTTCTTCAATCAGTTTATTAATTTTACTTTTGTTTAAATCTGTAGCACCCTCTTTTTGGATGTTAAGTGCAATTTCTTCCATCGCATTCCCAAGAGTTATACCCGAGGATAATTTTATTGAGTTAAATATCTCATACCCTTCTCCTCTGTATGCGGAAAAAGATTTTGGTGCTTTTGTTTTATCTATAAGCTTTGTGAGTTGGGTTATCATTTTAGAAATTTTTGGAGATGGTTCTGTATCCTCAAGCTTTAGTTCTGTCAGTGCATTGTTAATTTTCCAATATTCTTCACTCTTATAGAAGTCTATAGCTCCGGTTTCAGATTTATTCGGCCAGTTTTTGGCAGATTCTTGCAGTAAATCATATTGTCCGCTTTCATATTCATAATTTCCCTGCAAATCATTCATCATAATTGATGTCAAAATGAATGTGTCAAAATTCTCACGATTTGCAAGTACGTCGTAGCCTATAGAGGCACGTTGGCGGATAGTTTTTATAATATCAGAAACAAGTATTGGCATTTCTAATATTTCCTTGACCGCATCTGCATTATCTCCGTATTTTTTCTTTAAAATATTAAGTTCATCGTCCGTAAAACGTTTTGCATACAAAGGACCAAAATCTTTCAAAACATTTGTCTTTACATAGCCGTATTTTGTTAGTGCCGTTTCTATATCGTCTTCTGAAATGGCTTTGGAATCTACCAAATGCTGATTATAATCAAATGTTTCTCTTTTATCATTAAGTAATTTTTGTAGAGCTTCTTTTGTTTTCAGATTTGAAAGTTCATCAATTGCTTTCTGGTAATCTAGTAATACTTTTTCTTCAGTTGCTTCTGATATTAAATGTTTTAAAGTAATGGCTTCAAGTTTTTCCGTAAAATCCGAAGCGGTCATTTTATTTGTTTGTTTTATTTCAGAAACGTGGGACAACATTTCTTTGGCAAAATGTATTCTCTCGGTTAAAATATCGGCATATTGTTTATCATAATTATATTTTTTTAATAGGTTTTTTATTTCTGTTTCATTGTAGTCAGATATAGTTTCAAGAATTTTTACAATATCATCTATGGTTGTGTTTTTTGCCTGTTCTTTCAGTTCAGTCAGAACAGATGTAAATGATTTTTTATTATTGCGTAAATCTGTGCCAAATGCACCTTTAGCAGGGGAACCGGTGTTTCCTAAAAATACATCAAGTGCTTTTTTTTCTGTTGTATCAGAATATTGAACAGGATTATCAGGCAGGACTATTCCGATTACTTCGTTTGGGGAAATTACTCTCTTGATTTGGGTTTTAGTCCCTGATAAAAATCTCGAGTAAAAATCATCTGTTAGTATTTGTAATGCAGCGTCTTGTCCGCCCATTACCGCTTTGTATTTTTGATTGGTTTCCTTATCTGTGAGTATGTAAGTTCTGCCTGTAGAATCTGTTGTGTCGGTTGTTACCGTGCAGTCATGTTTTTCTGAACCAATTTTAAACACTCCGTTGCGAATATTTTTAGAATAATCTCTCATCGTTCCTATTTTATTCAGCAGTCGCATTACCGTTTTAGGAGTTACGGTAATTCCTTTTTGAGCAAAGTATTTTGTGATTTCTTCTTCTGAAATGTTATAAATATCCCCATCTAAGTCAGCAGAATAAGCAAGCTCTTCTGCAATATTCGTAATTTCGGATAAATCAAAAATATCTTCTCCATCAATTTTGTTTTCATTAAGATTAAAATAATTGAAAATTTGTTCAGCAGCCTTTTTTTCTTCCTCCGATGAAAAAATTGAAAGTATTTCGGATTTTTTTACGCTAAAATCTGACGGGAATAAACTCAAGTCCTCAAACGGTTTGTTTGTGCTTGAATACCCTACCGTTAACATAGATAGTAATTTGTTAAGGTTAATTTTATCAACCATTTATTGAAAATTTCTCCGAAATACACTTTGCTCTACTTGTATTTAATACGGAAATTATGCTATAAACTTTAATTAGGTTTTAAAATCTTAACAAAAAAGCAGGTTGAAATTTCAACCTGCTTTCCTGTAATTTGAATTTTTCGACTATTCTTTAGTATATTCAGCATCAATAACGTCATCGTCTTTGTTGTCAGATGATGAAGATGATGCACTGTCTGTGCTTGCTGAACCTTGATTAGCCTGTTCTTCTTTCTGTACAGCTTCATAAGCCTTTTGAGAAATGCCAAACATTGTCTGTTGAAGTTCATCGGATAATTTTTTCAATTCATCAGATGATTTGTTTTCATCAATTGCCTTTTGTAAAGCTGCCTTTTGTTCTTCAAGTTTTGTCTTATCAGCTTCGTCGATTTTGCCTTCAAAGTCTTTTACAATTCTGTCTGCTGAACCGATTAAGCTTGTAGCATTATTTTTGATTTCAGCTTCTTCTTTTTTCTTCTTATCTTCAGCGGCATTAGCTTCAGCCTCTTTAACCATTTTGTCAATATCAGCTTCGCTCAGGTTAGAAGAATTTGTGATTGTAATCTTCTGTTCTTTGTTAGTTGCTTTATCTTTAGCTGAAACATTTACGATACCGTTAGCGTCAATATCGAATGTAACTTCGATTTGAGGCAATCCTCTCATTGCAGGCGGGATACCGTCTAAACGGAACATACCGAGTGATTTATTATCTTTTGCCATAGGTCTTTCACCCTGCAAAACGTGAATATCAACGGCGGTCTGATTATTTTCGGCAGTAGAGAACACTTGAGATTTTGAAGTCGGGATTGTAGTGTTTCTTGGAACTAACGGAGTCATAACACCACCCAATGTTTCAATACCTAATGTTAATGGAGTTACATCTAACAATACGATATCTTTAACTTCACCGGCAAGTACACCTGCCTGAACTGCAGCACCAACTGCTACAACTTCATCAGGGTTAACTGATTGGTTAGGTTCTTTTCCTGTGTATTCTTTTACCAATTGCTGAACGGCAGGAATTCTTGAAGAACCACCAACCAATACAACTTCATTTATATCGTCTTTTGAAACTCCGGCATCTTTTAATGCTGTTTCTACAGGAACTTTACATCTGTTAAGTAAGTCACGGCTTAAATCTTCAAATTTAGCTCTTGTTAATGACAATTCCAAGTGTTTTGCACCATTTGCATCAGCTGTGATGAATGGTAAGCTTATGCTTGTTTCAATAACAGATGATAATTCGATTTTTGCTTTTTCTGCGGCTTCTTTGACACGCTGCATAGCCTGTTTATCGTTGTGAAGGTCAATTCCTTCCTGTTTCTTGAATTCTTCACACATCCAGTCCATAATCTTCTGGTCAAAGTCATCACCACCTAAGTGTGTATCACCTGATGTTGAAAGAACTTCGTGAACGCCATCACCGATTTCAAGTATTGACACATCGAATGTACCACCACCTAAGTCGAATACAAGTACCTTTTCTGCTTTTTCTTTTTCAAGACCGTAAGCCAAAGCTGCTGCCGTAGGTTCGTTTACGATACGAAGTACGTCAAGACCTGCAATTTTTCCGGCATCTTTTGTTGCCTGTCTTTGTGCATCATTAAAATATGCAGGAACTGTGATAACTGCTGATGTAACCTTTTCCCCAAGATATGCGGAAGCGTCATCTGCTAATTTTCTCAATATCATTGAAGAAATTTCCTGAGGTGTATAATCTTTACCATCAATATTTACTTTGTAATCATCGCCCATGTGTCTTTTTATTGAAGCGATTGTTTTTTCAGGGTTCAAAATTGCCTGACGTTTAGCCAACTGACCAACCAATCTTTCACCTGTTTTTGAAAAACCAACTATAGAAGGAGTTGTTCTTGAACCTTCTGCGTTGGCAATAACGGTAGGTTTACCGCCTTCCATAACTGCGACTACGGAGTTTGTTGTTCCGAGGTCAATACCAATTGTTTTTGCCATAGTTTTTATCTCCTTTTACATTTTTTGTTTTTGAGTAAATAAGTGAATGAGTAAATAAGTTTTTTCAGTGCGTTTAGTTTTGACTTACATGCCAATTCACCTTACATTATTGTTATAACATTGATTTTGTAAATTCTTAAAAAAATAAACAAAAAATTAATATTTCAGCTCAAAATCTAAATAATTGTTAATATATTATCAATTTAACGAATAAAAATGCTCATTAATACTGTAAGATATGTTTTTGTGCCTATATTAGATATAGTTCTACATCAGAATTTTCAAGCTGAGTTTTCAGTTTTCTGCCCCCGTATAAATCCAAATATATATCATTTGCGGATATATTACCGATAAGGCTGATATTAGCGGTTATTGGTTTTAGGTCATTGGTCGGAATATCATTAAATGATTTGCCAAGTATTACCTTATTATATCTGCCGTTACTTGTGTAAGATGCCAAGTTTTTTGCATATTTTATTATTGCATTACGAAGTTCATATCCTATTTTTTCTGATGGTTTATATAAATTATTTATTTCAATATTATCAACAGCCAGTATCGGCGTTTCAAACTTATCCGTTTTTATCCAATAGCATAGTGCATTACCTATAATCTCACCTGAATCATTATCTTTGATTTCAATCATATTGAATGCGGTATTTAAAAGGTATTGCGGCATTGCATTTGAATTTGAACCCTTGCCAAGTGCCAGACAGCAAGTAGAGTAATTTCCCTGAAACAAATCCTTTTGTGGAATTCTGTCCCAGTTCTTAATAGTCAGGTTGTAGTTTTGATTTTGTTCTTTATCATCTAAAATTTCAAGAGCATTATAACGTTCTATAAGGTGATATTGTATCATCAGGGTATCGGTTGCTTTTTTTAGCAATTCGCTGTCCATTTTTGTATGAGCTATTGATTTATTGGCTTCAGCTTGTTTCCATATTTTGTCAAATTGTACAATAATGTTTTTTACAAGATTTTCAAGCTTTAATTTATTGCCTCTGTAGTTATCCGGAATAACAAATTTATCATTTTGAATATATGGCTGAACAAGTTTATCAATCAGTTTTTTTAACTTGGGATTAGATTGTCGTAAAAATTCTATGTCCTCTTCTGTTTGTTCAGACATAATATTTATGATATCAATTTTGTCATCAGCGGTAATAAAATTAATTTCCAAATTTGTATCGGGATTTAGCCATTTAGAGTAGTTTAGTTTATTTTCATTAAACATCTTTTTTGTTTGTAAATTTGTTTGACCATAGATGTTGTCAGAAGAATTTATATAAGTGGTAAACTCCCCGAAGCTCGCTGCTTTTATCATATCATGGAGGGGTTTTGTGTAGTTTGTCCTGTTTAATTCAGCTGCAAGCATGTGTACGAGTTTTATATCCCATAATTGGTTCTTTTTATACGGAATACTATTAATTTGCTCTTCACTTAATCCCATATTGTCATATATTATTTTTAAAATTCGTCTGTTAAGAGCTTCTATATCTACTCTGCCGTCATCAATCATTTTGTTTGCAATTTCTTTAACGTTAGGTGCGGAGTTGAGGGCAGATACCATATCTATAAACTCAATTTTTTGTGTAGGGTTATAGCTGTTACCATTTCGATCAGAGCATTGTGCAAGCTTTTTCAGCATTATATAGTCAGAGTATTTAAGCTTGTTTATTTTGTCGATATATTTTATGGAAAAGTTTTCTCTTTTGCTGAAAATTACGTCTGTTGTTTCTTTATCAAAAATTGATACAACGAGTATCAAAGGAGTATAACGTGAATTAATTATTTCACCAAAAAGTTCAGGTGTGATTTTTCGATAACCGTTTGCCGCTTCCGGTTGGATGCTTCTTATATAATGCTGAGGGTTACTTTGAATAAGCCCTCTTTGGTATTCTACTCTGCCGATAAGTTCTTCAATATCATTCTCATCAAGATAATCTTTTTTGCTGTTTAATTCTGATAAAGCGTGTATCAGCAGTTCATCAGGCATGTCTTTACCGTACATTTTTCTTATTAGCGGCATATTAAAATCTGTTATATTTTCAAGATATTCCCGCTGAGTATTCTCTGATAGACTTTGATTTATATATATTATTTTGAGTAAATCTATATCATCCTGATTTATTTCAGGTAATAATTTGATTTGTCTGACAGGAAAAGGTTTATTATCATATCTGAATGCCGAGCATAATGTCCCTGCCGTTTGAAGATTATCTCCGTATTGAGCAACTTCCAGAATATTATCTATATAAATAGGGTTAATTTCGTCAATAAGATTTTTTGCAAGCTCCTTTGTCTTGTGTGTAGTTACACTTATGATAATTGGTTTCAGATTTCCACGAATATTTGGATTATAGCAGACATCTTTTGCAATATCAGCATTATCTGCTGTGGTGTTTTTTAAAATCTCCGGAATATCAATCTCTCTTTTATTTATTTTTTTGTCAAACAATAAAATTTCAGCAAGTGAAATATTCCCGTCAGTGAGCAAATCTGAAATATTATTTATAATATCTTCAGAAACATAATTAGCTCTCATTTTGTTGATTAATGCTTCTTTTCTGCATTCAAAAGATTGTTCCTCTGAGTTTGATGTAAAATTCGGTTTGTAACAAATATTAGACAGCTCCTTTATATTGTTTGCCGAATTATTTGAACTGTTTTGCGGGGTTTTATTCGGAACAGGTGAATTGAGTTGATTGCAAATTTTATATTGTATGTTTTGAATGGATAAATGCACTTATTTTACTCCGGAAATTATTTAGATAAAGTCAAAACATAAAATAAATTGCGTATCTGTAAATAGTTTTTTAAAAAATGTTACGCTTAAATGTATTTATATACTACTTTATCTAAATATGGATAGTAGCCGTTTTTCAGTTTTTCATAAAAAAGCTTTGTAGTATATGGGGCAAGTGCTTTTACCCACTCCTTATCCAAATATAATCCTTCTATTAGTCTTGCAAACATCTCATTTGGTTTTTGGTAGTATTTATGTAGTTTATTAATTCGTGCCGATACTCTGGTCTGTTTTTTTTGTGCAGACTTTAGTCTTATGTATGCTGCAAAACTCTCCGGCATGTCGGGAAAATCTTGTTCGATTGTTGATACTGTTATCAGCTTATAATTCTTTTTCCAAAAACCGCTTACAATTCTTACTCGGTCGTATTTTAGCAGGTATCTTGCTTCTGATTTTTTTATGTATTTATTGAAAACTTTAAACGGTTTTGATCGCATAAAATCAGGGTATTCTTTTTTTATAATATTTTCGTATTCTTTAATTTTACTCTTTATTCTGTCTTTATGTTCGTACAATTTTACGCATAATGAATTTTCGTCAACAAAATTCGTAACTTTGGTTAATTCTTTTTCAATAATAGGATTTTCTTCTCCGAATAAGGCTGTGTAACTTCCGCCTGTTATGTTCATTTTGGGTTCAATCTGATAATGTACGAAATGGGCAAATTCGTGTAGAAGTGTCGGAATTGCTCTTTCTTCGGATATATTTTTTGAGATGTCAATTCTGTTTTTAATAAAAAAACCCTGATGTCCGCGAGCTTTTGTTCTCGTGTTTACTGTTAATCCCAAATTAGTTATATACTCTATTAATTCTTTTTTGGTATTCATTTTATTCTAATTCTGTTATTTTTATCACTTTATTATCTGTTTTGCATATTAAAGAATTGTTTTTGATTATAAAGTCAATAATATCAGCGTCATATTCTTTTTCTGTAATAAAGCCTGTAAGAGAATTATGACCTGTTATTTCATGTGCTGCAGAAATCGGAATATCATTTTTATCAAGGATAAGACCGTCTGCTTCTGTGGTATATGCAATATCTGCTCTTCCTTTTATTAGGAATGTTGCGTTGAATTCTGCACATAAACTGTTTATCTTTTTTGCTGTATCTATAATTTCTGCGTCCGTTGCCGAATATTTGGTATCAAAAATTATAATATCAAATCCTGAATAAAGTTTGGCAGCAATTTTATCCAGCATTTCGTTGCAATTGTATTCATTTAGGTTTGTAATGGATAATGCTTTCTGCTTTTGTATTATTTTTATTTTCAGTATATTTGCTTTTAGTTTGTCTGTCATAATTATATTTTAGCATAAAGGACTTCTCATAAAGAGAAGTCCTTTAGTTATTTTTTGAATTTGTTTTTAGTAATATCTTTTGGAGAATGAGGCAACTGATGCACCTCTAATCATTTTCTGTAAAACTTCAATACCTGTTTTTAGTTGAACATCGTCTTTATTTTTGATATTTTCTTCAGTAAGTTTTACTTCTACATCAGGTGCTATTCCCCTTTTGTGAATATCTGTGCCGTTTGGAGTTAAGTATCTCTGAATAGTAACGTGGGCACTAATTTCTCTTCCAAGAGGTATCACTTCCTGTACTAAACCCTTACCAAACGTAGTTTCTCCGACTAAAACGGCCTTTCCGTTATCTTTCATCGCACCTGAGAAGATTTCACTTGCAGATGCGGAACCTTTGTTAATCAGTATAACTACAGGTTTTTTCGTAAGGACTCCGGTAGTTGCATGATCTGTCATTATGTAATTGTTTCTGTCAACAGTTGATACGATGTTTTCACCTTTTGAAAGGAACATATCAGAAATAGATATTGCATGCACTAATCTGCCGCCCGGATTTGATCTCAAGTCGATTATGAAACCTTTTTTATTGTAATTATTTTCTATTATTGTTCTGAATTCACTTGCTGCATTCTGACTCATAAATGAACTTAATCTGATATAGCACATATCAGGTGGAAGTTTTATGGATTCCGGTAATTTTTGTGATACAGCTTTTAATTTAATTGTTGCACGGGTAACTGTGTATAGCTTTGGCTGCTCCAGTCCGTCTCTCTTAATTAAAAGATTAACAGTCGTATTTTCAGGACCTCGTATTTGTTCTGCAGCTTTATCTACAGTAATACTTTTTGTACTTTGACCGTTAATTTCAAGTATTATATCTCCTGCAAGCAGTCCTGCTCTTTCTGCAGGTGTGTCTTCAATAGGTGCAATAACCGTTAATTTACCGTCTTTCATCCCTATTTGAATACCAATACCCTTTAAAGCTCCATCCATTGATGCTTTTTCATCTCGGAATTCTTTTGGTTCCAAAAATCTAGTGTATGGATCATTTAAACTCGCAAGCATGGTGTTGATAGCTACATAAGCATCTTCCTCTGTTTGGATATAATTATCGTACTTATGACGCCATTTTGCTTCCCAGTTTTGGTGATTGTCGGTCTTGTCAACGTATCTTGCGTCAATGATTTTCCAGACCTGATCATATAATCTTGCCGGACCGTTAACTGCCATCACAGAGTTGTGTACAAACCAACCGTAAGTTAGTGCAAATACACCTATAGCCAATATACTTTTTTTCATAATGTTTCTCATTCTTTATTTTTCCTCCAGATTATCCTCTTAGCTATAAGCTCAAGCTTTATTAATACAGATGTAATCTAAATAAAAAAGTTCCCGAGCTGACAGATATTTTGGATAAGTCTGCATAAATAATACCACAGTAAAAGAAATTTGTATATCCTAATTACTACAAGCTGTAATTATAATTGAATATATTTTTACATTTGTTCTTGCCGCCCCAGCTTAGTCCTGAGCAGTGCAGATAGTCCATATTACTCCATTGTAATACCCATGCGGTACATCCTGTACCCATATTCCCGTTCTCACAATGATTTGCAAATGTAGTTGTTTGATCTTCAAAATGCCCTGCGGGTACAAATCCATGCCTTGTTACATAAAAGATATGAACATCATACCCGTACGCATTAGGATTTTTTTCTCCATTGACATCTACAACAACTTCTGCACATACATGACCGTACTCATCTCCTGTTCCTATTGCAAGGTTACAGTTAGCATCCAGAACTCGGAAAGCAAGCAACATTCCACCTTCTACAAATGCTGTAGAGTATGCACTGTTATTACTTATGTTTAATCCGGATGATGTATTGTTCAAATATTTGATTTCTGTGTTTCTCCAGCATCCACCGTCTGTTTTACAGTTATTAAGTATTCTGAAATTAGGTAACAACAATTCGTTAAGCCTGTTTGCACCATCGCTGCTGTTTGCGGTACCAAGATTCCAGTTGTACGTTTCACCATATTCTACAAGCGTCTTTTCGTAAGCGTTTGCTAATGCTGCATATACTTTTTTTAACTGAGATGTAAATTGTTTTTCTCTGTAATTTTCAACGATATTCGGTATCAAAATTGCAGCTAGAACACCTATAATACCTAATGTAATAAGAACTTCAGCCAATGTGAATGCTTTTCTTTTCATATATCCTCCGTATTTTATATTATCTTAACATTTTTTTTATAATTTATCAATTGTTTATAACGATATATATATAATAATTGATTGTAGAATTTAAATTTTTGTAAAATCCGATAAACTTTCTGTGTGTAAAGGAGGAGAATATGGGTAAAGCAATATCAAAAACAATCAAAAAAATTTGTGAAAAAGTCGGTTCAAATAAAATTATGATTGTTACAAACAATTTGAAAATTGACGGGAATTTTTATATTGAAGACGGAAAATGCGAAGAATGTCATGAAGATATATTAACACTTACTGATGCAACCGTTTGCAGATTAAATGACTATTGTACTTGTGAGGATGATGATTGCAGTTGTGATGATTATGTGTGCTTCAGATACGACTGGTTAAATATAAGTGTTGATAAAATTGTTGTTTATAGTGTCCTAGGATAGTAAAAAGCCTCATCTGTCTGCCAGATGAGGCTTTTATAGTATTTTGAAATTCCTAAAATTAAACTAATTCTGCAATTTTTGTTGCATTTCTTTCTGCAATTTCAACAAGCTGTTTTGCAGTTGCAATCATAGAAAGTTCTGAGTTCATTTTATTTATGCAAGAACCGCAGCCTATAGCACTTGCACCTGCTGCAAATGCAAATGGAGCGGTAGTAGGATTGATACCGGTTGCAGTCATTATAGGTATTTCAATATTTCTTGATAATTCAAGAGTATTTGAAATTGTTAATTCTGCTCTTTCCATTAATCCTCTTGCTCCGTCAGCTTGAGTTTCTGATGTGAAATGACCTTCTGTCTGGATTAAATCAATACCTCTGATTTCCAATTCTCTTGCTAATTCAATTTGATCGGCAATTGAGATTTCTCCCGGAATTGTTACAGAGAAAAATACTCTGTTATCGCCGAGTAATGAAATAGTTTCGTCAACAAGGCGGATAACATCTTCTTTAGAGAAAGACATTCCTTTTTTGTATAAAACATCAAAGTTCCCAAGTTCAATAGCATCAGCACCCAATTCTACGGCACGAGCTAATTCTGAAGGTACAATTGAAGATACAAATAACGGCATATCAGTCATTTCTCTGATTTCACCGATAATACATTCGTCAGCACAAATGTCAATAGCACTTGCACCTGCTGCTTCAGCTGCGGTTACAACTTTTTTTACGTTATCAATATCAAAATTATCAATACCTGCAATGATTTTTACAGCTCTGTGAGCTGATAAGTGGTCTTTAAATAAGTCGATTCTGCTCATTTTCAAATTCTCCTTTTTCTGTTCTCTGCTTGATGCAGTACTAATATTACATTTGAAACTTATTATACATTAAAATTCTAATAATTTCAAGAATTAGCCTTAAAAAATATAGTTGAATAATTAAAAAGGTTCAATAATTTTTTTATAATAGTCTTAAAAGGAGAATATTATGCCGATAAAAGTGTTAATATTGAGTGTTTTTTTAGCCGTAAATCTGACTTTATCATCAGATTATGTTGTATTTGGCGGAACACTTGTTCCTGATGAGGAAATAAATATATCAGTTTACGAAGCCATAAATCCGGCTATTGTCTCTATAGATGCTGATATAGATGACGGCGTGTCTTCAGGTACGGGATGCGTTGTAACTAGTGACGGATATATTTTGACAGGTTCTCATGTTATAGAAGGTGGCAAATCAGTTACGGTTACTATGAGTTCGGGACAGACATATAAAGCTCAGGTTATTTCCGCTTTGGGAAAGAATAAGGATTTGGCATTACTAAAGATTTCGCCTAAAAAGCCTTTGCAAACAATAAAACTTGGGGATTCTGCTTCTCTAAAAGTGGGGCAAAAGGTACTTGCGATTGGTAATCCGTTCGGATTTAACGGAACTTTGACGCAGGGCATTATATCACGAATAGATTATAAAAAAGGCAAAATTCAAACAGATGCTGCTATTAATCCAGGTTGCTCCGGTGGTCCTTTGTTGAACTCTTCAGGTGAAGTTATCGGGATAAATCAGTCAATTTATAATCCAGATAATAATATTTCAAATATCGGTATAGGTTTTGCTATTCCTATAAATGAAGCTAAAAAGTTTATGCAGCTTGCTAAAGTTGAAAAAGGAAGATAAAATTTTGAAAATTTATATTAACTGAAATGCTTGACGCTCATGCAAATAAGTGTAATAATTTTTGTATGAGCGAAAGGTTTAGTTTAACGGCACAAAATAGGCTGATTATATCAGGGTTATTATTAAGTACGGCTCTGATTGTGTTCATTGCAATTTTTGCCGTTTTTAATATCCAAAAAATATTGAAGCAGGGTTATCAGAGCTTTGGAGAAGGTATTTCCAAAACTCTGGCAATTGAAAGTGTTGAGCAGATTAAAGATTTGCCTCTGAATGAGGCTGAAAAATCATTGAAATCTCATGCTGAAATGCTCTTAGCGGGGCATAACGATATTGTGTTAATTGAGTACAGGGATAATGACGGTAATGTGCTTTATTCAACCAAAAGTGATACGGATAAAAAAAATAAAAAACCTGCTATAACAGTAAGTTCGCCGCTCATTATTTCCGATAACAATGATGTGTACGGCTCAGTTACGGTTGGATTATCAGGAAATGTAGTGTCAAAAATTACTTCTACGACCAGAATTTCACTACTTTTTGTATTTACCGTTGTTTGGTTTGTTTTTGCTCTTGTTGTTTTAATTAACACTTATTTAATAACAAGAGAACTAAAAATGCTTCAAAACGGGGTAAAGAAGATTACTACAGGTCAGTTTGGGTATAAACTTGAAAGCCGTGAAGTAAGTCAGGAGGTTCAGGAATTATTTAAAGCATTTAATGATATGTCAAATAAACTTCATCTGTACGAGGAACAAAATATTGACCGCATAATGCTGGAGAGAAATAAATTTGAATCCGTGCTTATGAGTATTGCAAACGGTGTTGTTGTTTGTGATGATAATGACAATGTCGTTTTAGTTAATAATCATGCTCAGGATTTGTTAGAGGTTACGGAAGAACAGTTTTTGAATACTAAAATTCAAAACTACATTGACACCTCAGAAAATTACTGTTTTAAAGAAAAAATTGAAGAGTTCAAAGATACACCTTTGGATATTATAGAAAAGAAACCTATAGAATTTAACATAAACGTTGACAACAGGGTTATAAAATCCGTCATGTCACCAATGTTTACAGGTAACAGGGATTATGTAGGTTATATTATTGTACTTATAGATATGACAAAAGAAGCGGAAATGGACAAGATGCGTTCTGACTTTATTTCAAATGTTTCTCATGAATTGAGAACTCCTGTTACGGTTTTGAGAAGTTATATTGATACGCTGTATAATTATGGCAATGAATTTGATTATGATACTCAAAAGGAATTCATAGGAACAATTAATCAGGAAATAATAAGATTGCAGAGCATGGTTAATGATATTCTTGATTTTTCAAGAATGGAATCAAATGCACCTATGGAAAAATCGTTGAATAATATTTTAGAAGTTGTAGAGGATTGCGTAAATCAGGTATCGGTACTTGCAAAAGAACACAAACTGACTATTTCTGTCAGCAAAGAAGAAAATATCCCTGATTTTATGTTTAACTATAACGGTATTCAAAGAGCGTTAACAAATTTCCTTTCAAATGCAATAAAGTATTCTCCGGATGAATCTGTAATAGATGTAAAGGTTAAAAACCTAAGTAATACAAATGAAGTTGAAGTTTCTGTTACTGACAGGGGGTGTGGGATAGCTCCCGAACATCTGAAGAAAATTTTTGACCGTTTCTACAGGGTTGAGAATAATGTTCATTCAGTAAAGGGTACCGGTCTGGGTTTGCATCTGGTAAAAACTACTATTGAAAAATATCATGGCGGAAAAATTTATGTAAATTCTGAAGTCGGCAAAGGCTCAACTTTTGGATTTATTTTGCCTGTGAATATTGAAACTGATGCTGAAAAAATAAGCTAAATGTATTTAGGTTTTTATACTCTGCCGTATATATCCTCATATCGGATAATATCATCTTCTGAAAGGATTTCTCCTTTTTGTACTTCAATAATTTCTAATTCTTTGTTGTATGGATTTTGGAGTGAATGTATTGCTTGTAGAGGAATATCTATGCTTTCCCCTTCATGCAAAACATATTCATTATTGTTAAGTATAACTTTTGCAATCCCTATTGTTACAACCCAGTGTTCACTGCGGTGATTGTGAGATTGAACGGATAGTTTCCCTCCGGTATTGACATGTATAATCTTAACAAGATAATTTTCTCCGTCTGCGATATTTATGTAATATCCCCAAGGACGTTCAAATTTCTGATTATTGTCCTGAATTTTTCCCATACTTCAAACTCTTTCTTATAATTTAATATTATATGTTATTGTTATTTGTTTGTAAACTTTTTAAGGAAAAATTTTCCTGAATTAAAGTTTATGCTATCATAATGGTATATTATGATTAGTTGGGATAAGTTTAAAAAGGGCATTTTTATCTTTGGTGTCGGAGCCGTATTATTTTTGGCTGCGGTTTGGGCGGGAGCAAATATTTATCAGCCTTCTGAAAAAACAGATGAAATTTATACCGCTGCATTAAAAGCTTATAACAACAAAGATTATTCAAAATCATACTATCTGTTTTCAAAAATAGTTTTTTCTTCTAATTTGAAACCGCTGGCAATATATAGACAGGCTATGGCAGCTGATAAAATTGAAGATACTACTTCAGCAATTAAGCAATATAGATTTTTTCTTCTGCTTTACCCAAAGCATGTTATGTCAATCAGGGCAAGATATAATTTAGCTCAGGATTTAATTAAAACAAATCCTAATGCTGCCAAAAAGGAATTTCAGCGTATAATATCAAAATTTCCGAACTCTGATTATGCTATTGCTTCTGAATATTATTCAGGTTCGCTTGATTTAAAAAAGTACGAAAAAGAAAAGATTTTTCCTCTTTCTGCTAAGAGCGAAATTCAAAGTCACTTTAGACATTATTTGAAGAAAGCTCCGTCAGGCAGGCTCGCAGCATCTGTAATAAACGACTGGACAGGCATGGATGTTCAGATTTCTAATGATGATTATTTTTTGATGGCAAAATCTCTTTACAAAGTCGGAGATTACAATAAAGCGGATGAATTTATAAAAAAATCAGATTTAAAAAATTCTTGGGCACTTGGAGTTCAAAATTCAATTGCTATGAAAAATAATTCTAATGCAAAATTCCTTATGGAATGGGGATTAAAAGAAAATGCCGATTATGCGGAGAAGGATGATATATATTCAGCAATTGATTCTTATATGACGATTGTTCCTTCAAAATATCAAGCAGCAAATGATTTGTTTGGAATTGCAAAATCAAGGGGTAAAGACTATTTGCAGGCAATAAGATGCCGTTATGGTTCAAACGATACAAAATTTGACTGCTATAAAAACTTGTACCTGTGGTATCCTACAAGCGATTATGCTGATGAGGCTCAGTCCCAGATGTTCTTACACTTATTCAGAAATAATAATATGCATGATGCACAACGTATAGGGATAGATTTCCTTAATAAATATAAAGATACATCATCCTATGCTCCACAAGTTATGTATTATATGGGCAGAGTTTCAGAAAGTGCAAGATCATACAGAGATTATGTCAGTTATTACAGAGGTGTGATTTCTAAGTATCCTGATAATTATTACGCCTTTCGTTCATATATGAGATTAAATCATTCAAAATCTCCTGTTATTTCAACGACAATTCATCAGAAGCCAATAGATTTCCCTTATGACAGACGCCATGCCTTCCTTGATAAATTGTTAAAATTGCAGGATTATGAAATATTGGATGAATATACTTCTTACGATGATTTTGTAAAAAGTTGGGCACTGTACAGACGTGGTGAAATCAGTAAAGCTATGCTTGTTGCCAGAGATGCAATGGATAAGTTGGAAGAAAAACCGGACAGAAACGATTTAAGGTGGCGTCTTGTGTATCCGGAATTTTATTATAGTGAACTAAGAGATTATTCTGACAGAGCAGGAACCGTATTCCCGTTAATGATGGCTTTAACCAGAGAAGAAAGTTACTTTAATCCGGCGGCTCAAAGTTCTGTTGGGGCAAAAGGGCTTATGCAATTAATGCCGGCAACTGCTGAAAGCACGGCAAAACAGCATGGTGTTTCAGCTTATGATTTGTTTAGCCCTCAGGATAATATAATGCTTGGGAATTATCATTACGGTTCTGTTAAGGCACAACTGAACGGAGATAATATTTTTGCTGTAGCAGCATATAATAGTGGTGCAGGTGCTGTTAATCAGTGGAAAAAATCTATAAACTATACGGATTGGGATTCTTTTATTGAGCAGATTCCTTATCCGGAAACTCAGACTTATGTGAAAAAGGTGTTTAGAACTTACTGGAATTATGCTCGACTTTATGGAAGTAATGGTTAGAAATAAATTGATTTATATAAAAAAAGGTCGTCATTTAAAAAAAATGACGACCTTTTTAAATTCTTTTGAACAAGAAAATTACTTAACAAGTTCTTTGAATTTTTTACCGGCAGAGAATGCAGGTACAGTCTTAGCAGCAATTTTCAAAGCAGCACCTGTTTGAGGGTTTCTGCCTGTTCTAGCAGCTCTTTTTCTTGATTCAAATGTACCAAAACCAACTAAAGTTACTTTTTTACCTTTAGAAACAGTTTTTTCAATAGTTTCCAATGTAGCAGCAATTACGTCAGCAGCAGCTTTTTGAGAAACTTTAGCTTTTTTAGATACTTCTTTTACCAATTCTTCTTTGTTCATTACGAACCTCCTTCTTCCTTTGCAAACGGAACACTAAACCCATTTTATCCGCATGCTTTTTCTATCGACGAATTTATTATAGCATTTTATTCCCAATTTGCAAGGGGTTATACCATATACCTCTTGAATAATTATAAATAATATGTTAAAATAATACAAGACAGGAGGGTTAAAATTATGAGTATATTTGAGTTTATGCATAAGGGCGAGGGGTAAATCCTCTCATAGTAAGGGTTCTAATGATTTAGGAAGTTTTGCATCTAAGCAGCTATGCAGCTTGGAAGGGACTGCTTTACCCTCTACCAACGGGAGAGGGCAGAAAATCAACTTGAGCAAAGCGAAAGTTAGATTTTCGGGTGAGGGGTCAGACCTTTCAGATAGTGTAAAATCTTTAGTATCAACAGCAGAACAAACGGCTGGATTGCCACGGTCGCAAGGCTACTTG